>CAZZFF010000044.1:0-47432 GCA_964653485.1 uncultured Verrucomicrobiota bacterium
CAAAAGTGCGGTTTTTCAGGCATTTTCATTAGACTCCTGGGGAAGTCAGGCTAATCCAGTTCATGGCCGCTCAATCTGCCTCAGATGGGGCTGGGGCGTCAAATGCGGCCCGCCCTCCGCCGGCCTGCCGCCAAGGCAGTGGACCGGGACCTTCCGACGGACTTGTTTCTCTTTGGCCTCCAGACGATTACAAAGAGTCTTGCTCCTGGAAGCTTGACGCAGAGCTTTTTCTTTAGATTATGAATTGTTGCCTTATGAAAACACGGGAAAACGGATTAAAAGGACCTACCGGCAAAATGAAAACAAGGAAAAGAGCATCGAAGACGCCCATGGCGCCCCCAGCCTCCGCGGAACAGCCTACGGGCCAAATCTCCTCGCGATTTCACGGGTCGGATGCCCGAAGCAGCGTCCCGGCTCCCGTTGAACCGCCCGCGGTAAGGACCGTCCCACGACTTGACGCGCAGGATGCCCGCCCTACGGCCCCGGCGCTTGCCAAACCGCCCGCCATGCCCATCCTCCCGACAGCCCCGACTCCTCAGCCGGCTCCGAAGGAGACCGCCGCCCCAGTCGCGCCTGAAAAGGTGACCGTCGTTTTCCTCCTCGCTCACCCGCGCGCCAAGCAGGTCTCAGTGTGCGGCGATTTCAACGGCTGGTCACTGGAGGCGAGTCCGATGGAGCTCCAAGGAGATGGCCATTGGCAGGCAGTCCTGAGGCTGAACCCGGGGCGGTATCAATACAAATTCGTCATCGACGGGGAGTGGATGCCCGACCCGCAGGCAAAGCAGAACGTGTTTAACCCTTTCGGCACGCTCAACTCTGTGGTGGAAGTCCGCTAAAACGACTGCCAGGTCGCTGCCACTGCTCTGGAGGACGGCGCGACGCTCCTTACCTTTAACCGCGAGCATTTCGGCCGCGAGTCTGGCCTGCGCTTGGCCGCGGTCTAATGCTGCCGGTAACCGTCTGGAAACGGGGGGTTAAGCAGGGGTCCGGCATTCTCCCATGCTTCGTTACTCACTCGCTGTAGATTGCTGAGGACATGCGCCTCGTTCACGCGGCGCTGGGCGGCAAAATCTCAGCGGCTTTTTGCCACCCTTATTTATTTCAACCGCCTTAGTGGGCGGTGGGCTGGCTGGGCGGCGGGCTTGCCGGTTGGGGGGCAGGCTGGGCGGCCGCGACCGGGGCGGCGGCGGGCTTGAGTCCGACCAACCGCACTGCGAGGCGGGATTTCTTGCGGTTAGCGGTGGCGCGGTGGATGGTCCCGGCTTTGGCGGCTTTATCGAACGCGGAGCTGATTGCGCGGAAGGCCGTGGCCGCCTCATCCGCCTTGCCCGCGCTCAGGATTTCCAAGTAACTCTTTTCCAATGTATGGAGGCGCGACTTGGCGCTGCGGTTGCGCACGTGCTTGGTCGCGCTGTTGCGCATGCGGCGTTCGGCTGACTTGGTATTCGGCATAGATCAATCTTGTCAATAGTTACAGAGCAGGGAACGTTAGAGGAAAGGACGCCGTTGTCAACCTCGAACACGCCTAAAAATCGATCGAAAGAAACTTCAGCAAAGGACCCGTGCCGCTGAACGGGAAGCTCACGACGTTGTCCTGGCCCGAGCCGAAGCGGGCGGGCGCGGCCGGATTGAACAGTTGGAACGGGTTCTTCGCCTTCACCGCCTGGATGACAATGCCGCTGTAGGTGAGCTTGCCCACCACGATCTCGTTCGGTTTGGTCACCTCGAGGGACGGCAGGTAAAATGTGCCCGTGCCAGCTCCTTTAGCCTGGAGGGATTGATTGGCGCGGACCGGTTGCGCGTTGGTGGTGGGGGGGGCGTTGGTCGGTTGAGCCTGGGCCCGAGCCTGGGCGAAAACGGAGCCGGCGCCCAGAAGAGTTGCAGCCAGAATGAACCACTTTTTCATTGGTTTCCTTTCGTGTCCACTGCCAAACCCAATGTACGCCCCCTGGGGCGGGCATTTCAAGTTGTATCTCCTGAGGTTCGAGAGCCAAATGCAAGAAGGTTTAGCATCCCCCAGCCCGCTACCGCATAACTGCGATGTTCTGGGGGCAGAGTTGGGATGCACAGCCCCGTGCCGACCCGTGTAACAATTCTCTTGCCGCGAAATGAGACCCGTGTTACAAGGGTGTCATCATGGCTCGCTCGTCAACAACCTATCGCCCCAAGTGGAAGCTTGGAAATACGACCGTGATTCGAGTGCCCTACGCCCTCGCCTCAGAGGTGCTCCGATACGCCCATGACCTGGACGAGAGAGCGGAGCCGCTTGAACTCAACGAACCCACGGTTGCCTACCGCACGGCTGAGGACGTTGAAACGACAGAGCCGGTCAATGTCGCTTCCGTTCCCCATCGCTCGCCGTTCCGGTATCCTGGTGGCAAGACCTGGCTTGTTCCCTACATCCGCTCCTGGCTTGCCGACAAGCCAACCCCTGTCGGCGTCCTGGTCGAGCCATTTGCCGGTGGCGGCATTGTCGGCCTGACGGCGGGTTTCGAAGGGCTCGCTGAACATGTTGTGCTGGTCGAGCGCGACCCAAACGTGTCCGCCGTCTGGCACACGATCTTAGGTGGCCAAGCCAAGTGGCTGGCGGACGAAATCCTGAACTTCGACCTAACCCGTGAGAATGTGACCGCTGTTTTACATAAGGAAGCCACCACCCAGCGTGAACGCGCCTTTGCGGTCATCCTGAGGAACCGCGTCCAGAGAGGTGGCATCATGGCCGAAGGCGCGGGACTCGTGAAGGCAGGCGAAAATGGCCGAGGTCTCAACTCGCGCTGGTATCCGGAGACTCTTGCCCGCCGCATCCAAGAAATCGCCGGCGTGCGCGAGCGGTTCTCGTTCATCGAGGGCGATGCCTTCGACGTTATCCGCCGCTATGCCGACGACGAAGGCGCCGCCTTTTTCGCGGACCCGCCGTACACCGTCGCGTCAAAGCGCCTCTATCCCCACTGGCAAGTTGACCACCGCAGCTTATTCGGCCTGCTGGCAACCGTGAAAGGCGACGCACTCCTCACCTACGACAACACGCGCGAGATCGCCTCGCTTGCATCTGAATTCCGATTCGAGACCCAGGCCATCGCCATGAAGAACACCCACCACGCCAGGATGACCGAGCTTGTGATCGGCAGAGACTTGTCCTGGCTCAGGAACGCGGCAACCGGTCGCGAATCTGGCCCTCGAAACGCTCAAGCGACATTGGCGTTCCACCAGTAAGCCCCTCAACCGCGCTGCCAAGGGTCGTGAAGTGTGTCGCACCCGGCTTCAGGGAAAAATGCCCACCATCCGCCGGGCTGAACGACACAACGAACCAGACAATCTCGCAGTTGGACAAATCTCTCACCTCGCGCATCTCACCAAGCGAGTCCCAGAACGCCCGATCCACCACGACCGCCATCTTCTTTCCCCACCGGCTGATTGTGGGCACCTTGATTTGCAGTTGCGGCATCAGTCGCTTCGGGCCGGACGAACGGAAATCCGGCCGCCGCTGAGCCTTGGGAAAAGGCACGCCCGGCCCCGTCCAGCCGCGCATGACCTCGAAATCGTGCTCCATGCTGCCGCCGGAGAAATACACGGCCTGTATCTCCAACGCACACCATCGAAGCGTCCCACCATCCGTGTTGACGAGCACTTCGTCAATCTTCCCGACCGCGTCCTGATCGGCTTCCTCCTCAGCCTGGATGTCACCCATAAGGAACGGCAGTTCGGAAATTACGACCGGCTTGGAAGTCCCCAGCAGAGTCTCCCCAACCCACTCTGCGACCATGTTCCCCTCCAAAAACCGCTTCGGGCACGTTGTCACCGGCTCGCCTTTCCCCACCACCCTCCCCTGCTCGTCCTTCGCAAACAGCCTCAGCGAGCACACGCCGCCCTTCTTGTTGCACCTTGGCGCCGGCTTCCCGGTCTGCACCGGCTTGAACGGGCAGTCCAGGCTCCTGTAGGGAGCCGAGGACAACTCACGAATCCGCCCCGCCGTGAGCGTGCTGAAATCAAGGCCGTACAGTTCACCAATGCCGTAGCGCGAAGGCATGGCGCGTACAATAGCCGCCCCGCACCCGCCTAGGAAAGCCTTGGTTTTCGCCTCCGGGCTCTTTCGACCCCTGCGCCCGCTCCCCTGTATACGCGCCGGCAGAGAGCCCGCGCCTCAACTAAGCTTCGCGATCTTGAGGATCCGTGACAAATCCCGGCCTTGGCGCAACTGCTCGTTGTCCCCAAGGATCCGTGGCCCAGCTCCATCCCTCGGTTCGGACTTGCGCTGCACACAGGGGAACCTTAAGAATGTCGCCATGATCGCTAACCCCACCTCTAATGGGACCTCTGAGCTCCGTGCGCGCATGGAGGCTCTCCCCTCCCCTGGCGGCCATCGAAATCGAGAATAAAGCCATGGCTAAAGCTCGAGAGGAAGAACCGCAAACATTCGCTGACTACGTTAAGCTTGTTGAAGATCTGCAGACGAATCACGACTCTCCGCTTTGGTACCGTGGGTCCGGTCGGGCGCTCTATCAACTGCTGCCGTCCCTATACCGGCATCGGACATGCAAACGCATAAACGACCTCGCTCGGCTGGAGAACCAGCTAATGACGCGATTTCGCCAACGCAGCATCCCTCTCCACTCGCGCCCTCTCGTTGATGATTGGGACGCCCTGTTCTTTATGCAGCATTACGGGGTTCCAACCCGGCTCCTGGACTGGACGGAGAGCCCGTTCATCGGGCTGTACTTTGCGGTCATGTCAACGCCCATTCGATGTGGCCGAACTGGCGAACCTGAGTTTAAGGACGACGCGGCAGTGTGGGTACTCGATCCAGTCGCATGGAACCGGCACTCCTTGAGCCACCAGAGCTACGATGGTGGGGTGCTGACCCCAGGCGACGACGCCTTGAAAGGGTTCAGACCAGCCCCCACGTTCACAGGCATGTTCAATCATCCGGTTGCGCTCTACGGCGCCCATAACAGCCCACGAATTGTGGCGCAACGGGGCGTTTTTGCCATCTTCGGGCAAAATACGGAGCCGATGGAACGGCTATACGACTCGGAGCGGTTTCCGGCGGGCTGCCTACTGAAGGTCGTGCTCAAGCGAGCCCGGATCAATCGCTTCCGCCGTTCCGTCCTTAATTACGGAGTCTGCGAGTCTGTGGTCTTCCCTGACCTGGATGGGCTCGCAAAAGAGATCCGACGCAGTTTCGGTTTCGAGGTGTAATATGTCAAGCATGACAAACAAGGAATTCCGCGTCACTCAGTTTGAGGCGAAGACCCTTAGTTGGTGGCGGACCCGCCGCGCCAAAATCGACATGGACCCCGCATATCAGCGCCGAGCTCGCCTCTGGTCCGACACCGATAAGGCATATCTCATCGACTCCATTCTAAACGGTTACGACATCCCCAAATTGTACGTTGCTGACTTCACGTGGGGCAACTCCGCCCTAAACACACGCAAGCTTCCTTACGCTATCATTGACGGCAAGCAACGTTTCGAGGCCATATTTGATTTCTTTGACGGCAAGATAGTGCTTAACGAGGATTTTGCCTACCTGGATAACCCGTCGCTCCACATCGCAGGCCTGAGCTACCAAGACCTTCAAAAGGGCTATCCCGAGGTGGCCGAGGAATTCGACAACTACAACCTTACGGTCATGAGCGTCGCCGCGCAGAACGAAAAGCCGATTCACGAGCTCTTTGTGCGCTTGAACCGCAGCAAATCCCTCACCGGTGCCGAAATCCGGAACGCCATGGCCGGGCCAGCACCCGAAGTCATCAGGGAGATCGCCCAGCACGAACTTTTCGCGGAAAACATCCGGTTTCCCTCGAAACGGGGCCAGAACCTCAACGCCGCTGCTAAGATCCTGCTATTCGAGTACTCCGGCGAGCTATGCGAAACGAAGAAACGCAACCTCGACGAATTCGTGCGTGAAATGCAGAGCAAGTCCACTTCCCTCCTTGAGTTGGCAGGCAGGCGCGTCGTCGACAACCTCGAGAGCATGACGGAGATATTCCTTCCGAAAGACCTCTTGCTTGGCTCGGCGGGAGTTTTCCCCGTTTACTATTGGTTGACCCGCAATACGAAGGAGGATCGCCGCCACCGTCTCCGCGAGTTTTTGGTTAGGTTTGAGGAGAGCCGACGAGAAAATCGTCAACTCATCGCACAACAGCCGGCGTCTTCGAAGATCGATCCTGAACTCACTAAATACGACAGATTCAACCGCAGCACGGACGATTCAGAAAGCCACCGTGTCCGGTATGCGATCTTGAGCGAACGCTTCGGCGCGGCCGCGGCGAGCGGCTCCTGACGCGGTGCAGGCTCCGTGAGGGACCCATTTGCCCGAAGTCGAGCGTGAAGCGGAACACGGATGAACGCGAGCATCCCCTGCATGACCTGAAGGCGGGGACGCCGGCTGAGTAAACCGAACTTCCCCGCGATACCTGGCGGCCCCTGCGTCCGAAGTGACACGCAACCAAGCGGCGCCGTCGCAAGTCGACAACTGGTGGTTTGCGATCGAGAATTTGCAGCCGTCCCCTCCGCAATTCCAGCCTCGTCACAATCTTCCGCGGGCCGAGCGCCTGGGCCGGGGCTTGCCCTGGGAACGGGCAGCCGTTTCCAGAGCGGGCGGAGCGCCCGCGGGGGCAGCAGGAAGGCCGAAGTACTGGCGGGCGTTTTGGTAGCAGATGTTGCGAATCATGGGGCCGAGCATCCCGGGCTGGTTGGGGATTTCGCCCTGTTCGACATCGCGGCCGATGAGGTTGCAGAGGACGCGGCGGAAATACTCGTGGCGGGGATAGGACATGAACGAGCGGGAATCGGTGACCATTCCGACGAATCGGGAGAGCAGGGCCAGGTTCGAGAGCGCGTTGAGCTGCCATTCCATGCCTTCTTTCTGGTCCAAAAACCACCAGCCGGAACCCCACTGGATTTTGCCCGGAATGACGCCGTCCTGGAAGTTGCCCAGCATGGTGGCGAAGACGTAATTATCGGCGGGATTGACGTTATAGAGGATGGTGCGCGGCAGGGCTTGCTCCCGGTCCAGGGCATCCATGTAGGCGGCGAGGGCGGCCGCCTGGGGAAGGTCGCCGATGGAATCGAAACCGGTGTCCGGGCCAAGGAGGCGCAGGAGGCGGGTATTGTTGTTGCGCAAGGGGCCGAGGTGCAGTTGCTGGGTCCAGCCCTTTTCGGCGTCGAGCCGCCCAAAGAACAGCATCATGAAGCTTGTGAATTGCTGGTGTTCGAGCGCCGAAACCGGCTGCCCGCCTCTCGCCCTCTCAAAAATGGCGGAGGCGGTGGTTTCGGGGCAAATCTCCGCGTGGCATCGGTCCAGCCCGTGGTCGGAGAGCCGGCAGCCATGCTGGTGGAAGAAGTCGTGCCGGCGGCGGAGGGCATCGAGGAAGGCCGCCAGGTTTGGGATGTCCGTGTTGGCCGCCTGTTCGAGACGCTTGACCCAGGCATTGAACGGCTCGGGCAGGTGGACCGCGAGCGCCTTGTCAGGACGGAAGGCCGGCAAGACCGCCGTGGCCAGGTCCGACGCTGCGATGGTTTCGTGGTGCTTGAGGTCATCGACCGGGTCGTCGGTCGTGCAGAGAGTGGTGACGTTGAACTTTTTGAGGATGCCTTGCGTGGTCAGTTCGGGGCCGGCCAGCCGCTCGTTGGCCTTCTTCCAGATTCGCGGGGCGCTTTCCGGGTCCAGGAGTTCCTCGATGCCGAAATACCGCTTCAGTTCCAGATGTGTCCAGTGGTAGAGCGGGTTGCGGAGGGTGTGAGGCACGGTGCCCGCCCAGGCCATGAATTTCTCGAACGGGTCGGCCTCGCCGGCGCAGCACCGCTCCGGCACACCATTAGAGCGCATCGCCCGCCATTTGTAATGGTCGCCCTCCAGCCAAATCTCGAACAGGTTCTTGAATTGGCGGTTTTCGGCGATGTCCCGAGGAGAGAGGTGGCAGTGGTAGTCGAAAATCGGTTCAGGCTCCGCGAACTCGTGATAAAGGCGCCGCGCAGTCCGGGTCGAGAGGAGGAAATCTTCGTGGATGAATCTCATAATGCAAGTGTGATTGAGCCTCAGATTTCCGCCTCGTCGTCGTGGAGGTAGATGGAGACGTTCTCGAAGCCTTCGGTTCCGACGAGTTCGGTTTGGAGTTCGGTGGAGCGGGCGGGGTTGCGGAGGAGGAGGCGGTAGCTGAGGTCGGTGCCTTCCTTGATGGTGCGGCGGTCACTGGCCAGGTCCAGGCGGCGCGCATGGCGCTTGAGGATTTGGGACAGGGTCTGGAGGCGGGTGGGGACATCGCCGCTGAGGCGCAAGGTGAGCACGGCATCGTAGCGGCGGCGCAGGCCAAAGGCCATGAGGCGGAGGCAGAAGTACGCGACGCTGACGCCTATCAAGGCCATGAGGGCCGTCGAAAAGCGCATCGTGCCCAGGGCCATGCCTTCCATGACGGCCCAGAGGATGAAACTGGTGTCGCGCGTGTCCTTGAGCACATTGCGGAAGCGGATGACGCCGAAGACACCCAACATGCCGAAGGCCACGGCGATGCTGTTGGCCATGGCCAGCATGGTCATGGCGACGAGGATGGGCAGTATCGCAAGGGACCCCACGAAGTTGCGGGAATAAGAGAGGGCTTCGTGGGTCCACATATACACGAAGCCGATAACCATGCCGGCAACGAACGCGGCGACGAGGACAAACACCACGGTCATCGGGTCCGCGGTGCCGGCCAGATCGGACCGGGTGAGGCTGTTGAGGAGGTCATTCATAAAATCAAGTCTTCTTCCCGTTCCGCGAGGGCGGATTGACCGCAGTGGAGCCGCTGGGCATAGACGCAGGCGGAGTACTTGCAGACCGGGGTCTGCTGGAGATTAAAGATGCGGACCAGGTCGACCATCCACCGGGGCGGCCGCTCGTCGAACTTCAGTTCCAGAATCACGCCGTCCTTGGGGAACGGCGCCAGGTAAGGCGGCAGGTAGGGACGCCACCCGCGCTTGGGGAGTTCGAGGCGGCCGCTCTGGTCATAACGGCTGCCGTAAATGCGCCGGTCCATCGTGACGCGCAACTCCTCATCGGTGGTGGATTCAAATATCTCGCGATAGTAGGACACGTAGATGAGGCCCTTGGCCTCGATGGTGTTGGCAAAGCCCCAGAAGTCATCGGCCACGTCCTGCCGGCGGCGGCCATGTTTGAGATGGGTGCATTCCGAGAAGAAAGGTCGAATCGGCCAGCCCTGCGAGAGAATCTGCCGCACCCCCTCTCGCGAGATCATGGCGCGGTCTTTGCAGATGACCTCGCTCACGCGCCTCTTGATTTCCAGAAAGGCATAGTGCTCCCAGTCGCCGTCGTAGAAGCGGATGCGGAGCTTCATCCGGTTTTTGTGGCCCGTGAAGGCCTGGCGGAAGAAGAAAAAACCTGGGGAATCGAGATAGAGGCTGATGACGGGATGGCCTCGGATGGGACCGGAGCCGTTATGCACGGAGGGACGGAGATAGGTACTGACGAAATCCGCCACGGCCACGGCGCGCGGCTCCCGGATAACGTACTTCAGTTCATACCGCGCGCTATGGGCCATAAGGTCACTGAAGAATGCTACGGCCCCGCGCAGGCGCGCCCTGGACCCCGGCCGCGAGAGAGTCGTGACTCAGCCTCGAACCGCCTCGTTTCATGGGTGAGAACTTCGACGGCCAGCCGAATGCACTCGATGGGCCGCGGACTGTAAACGGTCTCTTTGCCGAGCATCACGGCCCCCGCCCGCTGCCGCGCGATGAGGGAGAGGTCGGAAAGCTCGGGGCGCTGGGGCAGGCCGGTCTCGGCGAAGCCCTCAAGGACTTGCGTCGCGACGACCGAAACTTTGCCCGCCTTGCGGGCCGCAGCCACCAGGCATTCCTGGACCTCGGGAACGCGGATGTAGCCGACCGCCAGGGCCAGGTCACCTCGGGCCACCATGAGGCCGTCGGACTCGCGGATAATGGCGTCCGCGCAGTCCACGGCCGCCATGGTCTCGAACTTGGCCATGACCCGGAAGTTCCGGCCCAGTATCTTGCGGGCCTGCTGGCGGGCCAGCCGCACATCCTCCGGGCAGGCAATCAGCGAGAGCGCGATCCACTCCGGCCGCAAGTCCGCGGCGGCAAATGCCTCGAGCAAGGCCACATCAGGCGGCGTGATGGGGGAGAAAGGGCTCGGGCAGTCCGGCAAGAAAAGAGAGTTGGAGGACTTGAGGGGAGCGGTCGCTTCGATCATGCGCGCCACGACGAACAAGCTGGTCACCTCCTCGACCACAAACCTGAGCCGGCCGTCGCAGAACCACATGCCGTGCTTGGGCGCCAGCTTAGCGTGCAACTGGTCCAGTCCCGGAAGGGGGACCGGGGCGCAGCCATTCCGGGAGATGGGCGGATGGCTCGAAGTCTCAGAATCCCAGATGATGACGCGATCCCCCACGGCCAGGCGCAATTCCTCCATGGGTCCGGTCCGCGGTCGTGAGGATGGCAAATCCAGGAGCAATTGGATGGACACGCCCGCTTTGATTGCCGCCGCGCGGACCGCGCGCGCGTTTTGCACGTGAGGCCGTTGCCGGTATCCGCACGGGAACCGGAACCAGCGTGCGCCCTCCTCGATAGCTCGGCGCAGGTCGTCCGGCTTTTCCAGCGTCGGCCCGACCGTGGCCATCACTTCCGGCACTTCCCAGGATGGTGGTTCCTGCTTTTCTGACTCGGACTGACAGTTCACTGTCTAATAAAAAAAATGACCGCGGGCCGACAGTTTTCGGCCAGATACGTTGCGACCGTAACGATTCCGCAAAGAGGCGTCAAGCGCGGACATTGGCGGATGCAAAATAAACCCGCGGCCATCCAGGCTCAGCGCCACGCGACCAGGAGCAGCACCCGTCTGGATTCGCCGCCCAGGGCGGAGGCAGTCTCGAAACCGGCGCGCCGGGCCAGGGAGCAGGCCTGCGCCCGGGTAAACCAGGTCTTGTTTTCAGGCGCGTGAGAATGGAGGGCTCGAGCCGCCTGGTTCAGAAAGTCAAAGGCAACGAAGCCCCCCGGCACAAGCGAGGCGCGCGCCGCCCGCAAGAGGGCTTCCCCTTGCTCCACGCCGTAATGCGAGAGAAGGACGCCCCGTGAAAAGACCGCCCCGGCTTTGGGGCACAGTGCCGCAAGCTCGAAACAATCGCCGACGATGAACTTCGCTTGTGGAATCTGCTTGGCCCGGGCCAGGCGGATCATCTCGGGGCTGATGTCCACCCCGAGGCCGCAGGCAAAATCGCCGATGATTTGGGCGAGAACCAACCCGGTGCCGCATCCAGCGTCGATCACGGGTTGCCGGGCGCAGAACTCACGGGATTGGCCGATCAACCGGCGGGCTTGGGCGAGGAAGCGGGCATAGGCGCCGTCCTCGTTCAGGTGACAGGCCGGGTCTTGGAGTTCGCGGTCCCAGGCGGAGGCTTTGGCATCCCAGCGGGCCGCCAGGGCGGTGAGTCGCCGGCCTTCATAGAGAGCCCGGCTGTCGACGGGCTGAGAGCGCCGCCGGACAGGATTCACAGGCGGATTTGTCCTTTCAAGGCTTTCCAGGTGGCGGCCAACTCGTCGAGGCCCGGGTAATCGCGCCAATGCCAGCGGTCGGGCAGGCCCAGTTGAGAGCAGATAATTCGCCGCACCAACTGCGTAGGGACATTCTCGCCGTCGTAGGCATGGCGGGCGCCGTCATTTTCCTGGACGAAGAGGTAGCCAAACTCCGCCCGCCGCAGCCGGGCCAGCTCGGAAAGCGAGCCTACCGGGACATGCATGCGTTTGGCCAGGTGCGGGTGAACCTGGACTTTGGCGGGAAAGATGTTGAAGTGGGCATGGTCCACGCAGCAAACGCCTTTGCCACGCTGAGGGGCGGGGCCGTGCTCGAAGACCAGCGGGGGCGCCCCCCACTGTTGGATGAGCGCCCGGCTGACGGCTTTCAGCAATCTCTCGAGATGCTCGAAGAGCGCCGGAGGCAAGCACGCCAGCGACAGGATATGCCGGCGGGTCAGCAGCAGGAGGCCGCCTTCGATGAACTGACCCAGCGGGGGCATCACCACGAAGTGCTCGTCTTCGTACACAACCCGATTGGCCAGACGGTCTCCCATCATCCGGGCAAAGATGCTCAGGCCGTCCGCCTCGAACTCGGCGCAAAAGGGGCAGTCGGAGCGCGGGGCACAAAGGGCGGAGGTCCCGTCCGGGCCGGTCCCGGGGATGGATTCGACATCGAGGTGGAGGTCGAAAATGTCCTTTGCCATGGCATCCAGAGCCCGGGCGCGATGGAGCAATCTCCCCTGGTCCGCGGCGGCGGAGTCGGGCACGAACAAATCCGAGAGGATCATGCGCGGGTCGCGGGGCCGGCGTGAGAAATCGAGCCGCCCTTGGACGGCGCCGCTCCAGCGCCGCAACGCGCCGTCGACCCAGCAGCCGATGTGGCACTCCATCCACGCGCGGTCCGAAACCCCGGCCAGGAGCCGCTCCAGCCCAGCCGGGCCGAGGGCCGAGAGGACCGAAGAAGTGAGAGGCCCCGGGAAGGGACGGCAGGCCTCGAGGACCAGGCCGGCGTCATCCACCAGCACCGGCCGGCCGCACATTGCCGCCGCGGCGCGGGCCTTGGCGCCAAGGGCTTCACCAAAGTCCGCGCTCTGGACTTCGACCAACGTCTGCTTTGGGCGCTCCAGGGCGATGCGCCACCCTTCGAGCATTGAGGCAAAAGGGGCGTATTTGGCCGGGTTGCCAGTCAAAAGCGTCAACATAGGACTTTCCGGCGAATCAGGGCCGCCGCCTTGTCCAGGACCTCGGAGGGCGAGGCCCGCTCGACGTCCAGGAATTCGAGCGTCGGAACCTGGCGCGACAGCCAACGATAGAAGTCCTCCTCGCGACCGTGAAACGCGGCGGTGGCCGTCAACGCATCCAGGGCGCGCGCCGCCCCGGTCTTTTGGGCGATCCGCGACTCGCAGGCGGCGAGGGATGCCTCCAGCACCAAAGTCAGATTCGGGACCCGGACCTGCGCGGCGACGGGCCGGAGCATCGCGAGCAAGGCATCGAGGCGCTCGGGACTCTCGGCCGCATGGACGGCGAGAGTGGACCACAGGGAACGGTCCATGATGACGAGCGGGGCGGCGGAGCCACGGAGCAGACGCATTTGCTCGAAGCAGCCGCTGAGAAAGAACATGGCGGAGGCGAACCAGTCCGCGTCGCGAACCATGCGCGTTTTGAGCGGTTCGGCGGCCCAGAGGGCATCGGTCCCCAAACATGCGGAGGCATTGAGGGCGCCGCACAGAGACCGGCACAACGTGGACTTGCCCGCCCCGTTCGGGCCTTCCAGGGCGACCACAAACGGAGGCGCGGCTTGCCCGGCAGCGAACTGAGGCAAGGCGAGCCGGTCCAGGGCCAGCCGATACCGCGAGCGGTCAAGGTCCATACTTCTCCTCGCGAGGCCGAAAGACGTTCATGGAGTATTGGTTGAGCGGGGTGGTGTAGATGAACTCCGAGTCCGGCCGGGCGTTGTCGCTGCTGACGTAGCCGGCGCCTTCGAGCGCCTTGGAGGTGTCTTCGAGCAGCCGGACCAGTTGCGAATGGCTGAGATAATCAAAGCGGATATTGCCGTCCAACCCGCCGTAGCAGAAGCTCTCGAATGCCTTGGGGTCGGCGATGCGGATGCCGAAGCGGGCGGAGTCGCGGTAATAGACGGTACCCGGGAAGGGGATGAGTTGGGGGATCGATATCTCGGGCGGGCGCAAGTCGAGCATGAAGGGGATGGATGCGTATTGGTCATCGAGGGACCCGGGCAGGCCGTAAATCCATCCGGTTTTGACGCGCAAGCCGGCCTGCTTGGCGGCGAGCACCCCCAGGCTGATCTGGGCGCGGGTGATGCCCTTCCTCGCGTTGGCCAGGATAGTGTCGGAGCCGGATTCGACCCCGAAATAGACGCGCCGGCACCCGGCCCGGGCCATGGCCTCGCCGACCGCCTGGTCCACCTGGTTTGCGCGCATCTGGCCGATCCATTCGATGCCGGGTTTGCAGACCGCGCAGGCGCGGCAGAACTCCAGGATGTCTTTCTTGCACAACAGGAACAAATCGTCGGCGAAGAATATCTCGCGCGCTCCGTATTCGTCGCGCAGGTGGATCATCTCGGCGAGCACCGGCTCGGGGCCGCGCACGCCCACGCCGTTGTTGCGGACGGTGCCGGTGTAATTGCAGCAGAAGGCGCAATGGTAGGGGCAGCCGCGCGAGGCCATCATGGAGTGATGGGCGTAGAGGGGCAGGTTATAAAGGCTGCGCTTGACGACAGGCACCTGGTCGAGGCGGGCGACCAGCGGGCCGCCCGGCGTCCGAACCGCCTGGCCCGCCGGGCCGCGAAAGACCAGGCCCGGCAGCGCGTCAAGGGGGCGTCCTTCCTGGAGGCGGCACACCAACTCCGCAATCACCGGCTCCCCTTCCCCGAGCACCACGGCATCCGCGCCGTCAGCCAGAAGGTCTTCTGGAAACAGGTTCGCGTGGATGCCGCCCGCTATAATGCGGATGCCGGGATGTTCTTCCTTGAGCCGCCGGATTTGCCGGCGGGCGACGGGATAATTGGGTGTGATGACGGAGAAACCAACGGCGCCCGGCTGAAATCGGGCGACCCGGTCGAACAACAGGGAATCCTCCGGCCCTTCGACGTTTTGATCGAAGATGGCGACCGCGTGGCCTTGCTGTTCAAGAATGGTGCCCAAGTACCCGACGCCCAGGGGGTACTCGCGGTACATCTGTTTGGGGTTATGGGAGCGGGGGACGGCAAAAAAAACGCGCATCAGGGCCTCCCCGCCAGGGCGCCGTCGGCCAAGGCATCTTGCGCGCGCTCCAGCATCCGGCCAATGGCAGGCAGGTCGCCGTCGTACACGTGGCTTGAAGCGATGAAGCCGGTCACAGCGCCCGGCCGAAGCCCCAGCTTGCCCGCCACTTTCTGGCCCATGAGGCCGAGGCAGAGGCCGTCGGCGTAGAACTTCCGAAAGGCGTCCTGGCCCCGGGCAAAGTAAAAGGTCCGGACCTCGGCGTTGCGGACCAGGAACTGGATTGAATTGACGCAGGGCACATGGCCGCCGGGGGGGCCGCACAATGACAGGACCGCGCGCTTGGTCCAAGGCTCGGCGCGCAGCATCGAGATGACGTCCTCCAGGTCGGAGCGGCCGCCCGGACCCCGGCTCGAGCCGGCGTAGCTGTGCCCAAGGGCATTCGGGCCTTGGGCGAAAAAGACCCTTTTCATCTCGGCAATCATCTCCGGGTCGCCGAATTGATCGAGGATGGGCTCGGCCTCGCCCGCCGCGGGGAAACCGACGGACACGGCGAGCAACTCGCGCCCCTCAGTGCCCATGGCCGTCCCGGTTTGAACCGTCTGATAAACCAGGTTAATCCATGTCTGTCCCAGGCTCGGAAATTCTAACGGGTTCATTCTCGCCGAATCATTCTAATGAATCATGGACGAGCCAAACAAATTGTCAACGTTGCGAATAGTGCTTGCCTTTTCTGAGAAATCGGTCAAAGTCACTGCGACCCTGACAGGTTGTCACTCCCAAGACATGGGAATCGTTAGGTGAACCCGGTTCAGTGATGATTTGAGACCCGATTCGCGGGAACAGTATGGGGAGAGCAAAGCCGGCCAGGGCCAAACATATAGAAAACAGATGAGTGCAAAGTTGTTTGTGGGGAACCTTTCGTTCAACACGACTGAAAACGACCTGCGTGACGCCTTTGCGGCGCACGGCACGGTCGAGGAAGCCAACCTGATGATGGACCGTGACACGGGCCGTCCTCGGGGATTTGCCTTCGTAACCATGAGCACGCCGGAAGAGGCGCAGAAGGCCATCGATGCCCTGAACGGCAAAGAGCTGGACGGCCGGGCCTTGACGGTCAACATCGCCAGGCCCCGCGAAGAGCGGCCGGCTGGCGGCGGCGGCGGCGGTGGCCGCGGAGGTTACGGTGGCCGTGGCCGCGGCGGTGGCGGCGGCCGGGACCGTTACTGATTCCAGGGTCTGGGATAGTTTGATTGGGCGGAGGACTGAGTTCCTCCGCCTTTTCCATTTCTGCGCGCGTAGCCGGATTTGTTTCTGCGGGAGCGGTTTGGCCGTTTCGAGTTCGAGGGACGGTTCGACTGCGACTGGCGATGGGCCGAGGCCTGGACATCGCGGAAGCTCACGCTCCGGGTATCCGCGCCGCTTTCTATGGCGTTGGGGGAATGGGCCGCGACCATGTGCATCGCGAGGGAAAATGGAATCTTCGCGCTGCAAATGGGGCAGAGCTTAAAATCGGATTGGGGTGCTCGTTCGTTCACTTTAATAAAAAACATAAGCACGGCCCCCGAGAACAGCAAGCAATTTGGTCACTTTTAATTGGCCGCTCATCGCCCCGACTCTCCGGCGGAGATTGCCGTTCAACCGGAGCGGAGGAAGACGCCCCGGCAGCCTGCCTCCGGCTTTAAAGGCCGCTTTTTCCCTTGCTCCCCACCCATCCCGACTCGACCCTTCGGCCACGGTTCACCCTTCTCGACTTCCACGGATGTTTGGACTGGGATTGTCGATGAGCCGAAGCCTGGATATCCCGGAAGATCACGCTCCGGGTATCCACGTTGTTTTCGAGGTTGTTTGAAGAATGGGCCGCAACCATGTGCATCGCAAGGGAGAATGGAATCCTGGCGGTGCAGATGGGGCACAATTCGAAACCGGACCGTGGTGTTTGTTCATTCACTCCAACGGGGAGCGTAATCTCAAGTCCCCGCATTAGCAAGCAATATAATCATGCATTCATTCGCCGAAGAAGGTCCCCGCTGGCCGACTGCCCACTTCCCGGCCGTGAGGGGCGCTTGCCATTTTGCGCGCCGTGGGTGATGTTGCGCCAGGCCGGCCCGGCAGCGGCTAAGGTTGGGCCACCCGGGGCGGTGGGCTGAACGATGATGAGAACGTATCGCGTGCGGGCGCTGTTGCTTGGGTTGGTCTTGGCGTTGTTGCCTGGGTGCAAGTCAGTCAGACTTTACACGACTCGGGCTCCCGATATGGATGAGGCCGAGGCGCCGCAGATTAGCACATTTGCGGCGGGGGAGCAGCCGGGGATTGTGGTGGACCTGCCCGAACATTGCGGGTGGGGCGGGAGAGTCGGAACCGTATGGGTCGAAGAGGTGATTTCTCGCCGGGCTGTGTGGCATCAGAGCCGGTTTATGCGCAACGGCTCGAGGTATTACTTCATCCCGGATCGGGAGGGCCTCAAGAGCGGGACCTATGTGGTGACCGTTTGGGCCGCAGGCGAAACTGACCAGAACGTTGCGACTGCCTGGCGGACCTTCCGTGCGTCCATCGGCACCATTCGAGGCGAGGGCGAACCGGTGGCGGTCAGGCTTTTCGATGTTCAATGACGCCATCTCCGTAAAGCAAGTGCAGGCGCGTGGTCTCTGCATGGGCTCCGCTCAGTTCGAGCTTTTCCAAATCAACAGGCCGGAGTTTTGCGGCGGAGAACGCCCGCGTCTGCAGGGAACGCCGAATGAGCTTGCCCTTCACGCGCATTCATGCGAATAAAAATCGTAATGTAACTTCTTGGCAATCGATGGCTGGAGAGATGGCAGAGTGGTTTAATGCGCACGCCTGGAAAGCGTGAGTGCCCAAAAAGCACCGGGAGTTCGAATCTCCCTCTCTCCGCCAGTTTTGTTAACACCGCCGCTGTGAAAGGCTTTTTCGCCAGGCCGGGCTCTGTTTTTGCGGTCATTTTCCTGTGGAGGCTGGTCCTGCTGGTCCTGGCGGCGCTGCCGGTTCCGTCGAACGATTCCTTTTTTTACGACGGTCCGGTGGTGAACCTCTTGTTGCACGGCAAATACGCCAATCCGGCCCTGACGCCCGCGCTGCCGATTTCCGGCACGGAGATGTTCTGCGCGTACCCGCCGATGTACCAGGCCGTGCTGCTGGGATGGATGGCGCTGTTCGGCGCCTCGGCCGTTTCGGCGATGGCGCTGCACTTGGTTTTGTTTGGCGGCTACATGCTGGTCCTGCTGGCCATTTTCCGGCGGTTGGGGACGCCGGGATGGGCGGCCGCGGTGGCGGGGGCATTCCTGTTAGTGATTACATTCGACGATCGTCCGGACTCGCTGGCGCACCTGTTCGGCATCGCGGCGGTGTATGCCTGGGTCCGGTCTTGGGCGGCGCCCGCGCGCTGGACGTGGGCCATGGCCGGGTGCGCGATCCTGGGCCTGGCCACGAGCGTGCAAATTGGCGGTCTCTATTGCCTGATGCTTTGGATTGGGGTGGCGGCGCAGGCCATTTCGGGGCGGGGCGGATTTCCCGCGGCCCCCATGGCGGCCATGGTGGCGGTGCCGGCGGGATTGGTGGGGCTGGTTGTGCTGGGGTTTCCCCGCGTCTGGGAGGGATTCATGGAGCACGCGAGGCAGACGCCTTCGCTCACCGGCTGGCGATGGCCCCATCCGGATGAGGTTCTCAAGGTCGTTCGCAACGCGCCAGGCATCCTTGGGGCGGCGGCATTGCTGGGTTGGCTCTGCCGGTCCGCGCCGGCGTCCAGGCAAACCGGCACGGCGGGTGACGCGCCGGTCGACGCCGCTCTCTCTCAGGCGGCGGAGGGGGGTGCCGCTGGGGATGCGTGGGGATTTGGGCTGGTGACCGCAGCGGCCACGCTGGCGACGCTGGCAATCGTGGGAGCGTCGCTATTCCTCCTTAGCCCGAACTCGGCGCTGTTTGTCGTGCCGCTTCAGCCACTGATTGTGGGGGGGTGCCTGGCGCTGGTGGCGGCACGGCATCCGGGACGCGCCTGGCCGCGGGCGCAGGTCTGGCTCTTTGTGGGGCTGGCGGCCATAGGGTCCATTCGGGCGGTTGGAATCACCACTTGGGGCGTCGCCTGCGCGGCGGATGCCGGCTATGGCTCAGCCCTCCGGCAAGTCCGCAATGAATTGGACGGCTGCGCTCCCGGCAACACCGTCGTGCTCTCCTCAGCGTATCTTTACGAAGCGGCGCGGCACAAGGAACTCCGCTGGGTCCACTCCGACTGGATGGAACCGGCCCAGCGGCATCGGCCCAGCGACGATTGGGAAGGACTTCTGGCCCTCAAGCCGGCCAGGCTCATCCTGACCCAGTTCGATTATTACCGGCGCTACCAGCCGCTTTTGGTCCAACTCAAGGCGCGGCCCGCCCTGGCCGAAGTCCGAGTCGTCAATACCGCCCGGCTCCCAGCGCCCGACTCGGTACGGCCCTTGCGAAAAGTGCTCCAGCACATCTCCTGGGCGCCGGTCGTGGTGACGGTCTGGTGGAGGTGATGGGGCTTGGCGATCCACGAGCCGTCCAAAGGGCCAACGAATGTGCCGCTTATTTCTGCAATCAAGCACTAAATGCGTTTTTCGTCCGCATCGATGAAATCGACGAAGGTCCGGACGTCGTCTCGATGGGAGAGGCCGGCTTCCGCTTTGCGTTTCCTGAGCCGCGCCTGGAGTTCGGCATCGTCGGCCTTGGGATGGTTCAACATGCGTTCGCGATGGGCGGCTTTGACGGACTCGGGTTTCTTGACGTTCTTGAGCACCCAGTCGCAGACCTCGCCGTCGGTAATCGAGTTGCGGACGACCTCGATGAACTGGGCGGCGTCCACTCCCGCGGTTTCGAGCCACAACGCGTCGAACCCTTTGCAGAAGTTGGGCTGGTAATCGGGATGGAGCTTGCCCGCCAGGTGAAGACGGGTTTTATCAATGAAGCGCGGCAGATGCATCCAGCCGCACATCACCTCGCGCGGACTTCTCGGATAGATGATTTCGCTCATGCACCCAGGATGAGCGCAGGGGGCGCGAGTGTCAATGGCGCTGCCCACACCCCCGGCCACGGACCTTCGGATGCCAGGAAGCTTTCCGGGGACGCTATCTTCTCTCGACGGGCGTTCGCCTCTCCTGCCGGCGCTCCGGGGCCTGGCGGGCGTAAGGCTCGGAATGCTCCTCGTGGGCGTGCCAATTCGCGATGTATTTCCGCGCGAGAACGGGATCGTTGATGACCAGGAGGTTCTCGGCGTTTTTTTCTTCGGCCGCCTTGGTGAAATTGAAGGAGCCGGTCAGGATGAGGTATTCATCGATGATGATGATCTTGTTGTGGGCGATGGCGTGCTGGGCATCGATGAGTGTGACGATATCGTTGTGCGCCAGGAAATCGGCCTCGGAGTACTTTTCCGTGCGCTGGCTTTCGTCCAGAATGGCCGCGACTTTGACGCCGCGCCGGCGGGCATCGACCAGGCTCTGGGCGATCGGCGCGGAAGTGAAGCTGTATGCCTGGACCAGGACGGTGTTGGTCGCGCGGTCCAGCGCCTCGACCACTGCCTCGGTGGCGCCGCCCCTGGGTGAAAAGAAGACCTGGACGCCCTCCGGGACAGAGCTTTGCGGCTCGCATCCCGCCAGGGCCAGCAACATCAATCCCGCGGCTGCCGAAGCGATTATCTTGTTCATGCCAAAATCGGCGTGACCGTCGCACAAAGGCCGGGGGAAGAAAAGACTGAATGCCGATTCCCATCGTCCCCAGGGCGGCGGGGACTGTACGGGGCAATCAACCTAGTTGCGGGGATGTCCGGCATGAAGGAGGGTTAGGCAATTGCAGATGGAGTCAGAGGAGACAGTGCGGAGGCCGTTGAGACGGCGCGAGCCGCCGGGCGCAGGAGCAACCCGGGCGACATGGGCGGGGATTCCGCACGCGAGCGGGGTGGGGCCTGCTTGCCCAGGGTGTTGTCCTGGGCCGTCTCGGCGCCCGGCCTGGCGACAGCCGAGGCTGTGGGCCGCTTGCGCGTGCGCGGCATTGCTGGCCGGCTTGTCGCACGCGGCCGAATCGAGCAAGGCGATGCTTCCGCCGGAGGCAACCGTGGTGGTGCTGGAGGGGTTGCCCGGGGACCTCGAGAGCGAGACGGCTTATCGCGGCGTGCTCGAGGGCTGGCTCGAACTGCTGCGCGCGGGAGGCCACACGGGCAAGGTGTTTGTGCTGTGCGATAACCCTGGGTCCGTGGCTTTGCCTCCTGGCGGCCGGATGCAGGTGCTCGCGGCCACTCGGGCCGCATTTCTCGGCCTGGGCTCGATGGTCGAGGGACGGAGTAATTCGCTGGTTGTGATTGCGTGGGGCCACGGCGGCAGACAGGGGGACACTCCGGTGTTTCATGTCCGGGGCCCGCGGCTGACACCCGACGACATGGCCGGGCTTGCCGCCGGGACGCCGGCGTCCGACTCAACCTGGGTCCTGTTCTTCCGCGGCAGCGGGGCCTTCGCCCGCCAATTGGCCGGAGAGCATCGCCGGCTCCTCTCTTCGGAATGCGACACCCCATTCCAGAGCGACCCGGTTGGGATGACGCTGGTGCTGAAGCTGGCCCAGGCGAATCCGGACCTTTCCTTGTCCTCGCTGGGGGAGGCCCTCGGGAGCGCCACGAGGGACTGGTACGACGAGCGGCGTTTGGCCCGCACTGAAGAGCCGACCCTCTGGCTGCCCAGGGAGGAGCCGCGTCCTCTGGCGGCGGGAGCGAAGCTGCCGCCTGAAGGCGGCGCTCCGCAAGCAGCCAAGGGCGAGCCGCGCCGGCTTGCCGGATCGGCGGAACCGGATCGAGCCGGGCTGGCGCCCGAACCGGCGGCCACCGGCGCCGACTTGCCGGCCGCGTGGAAAGAAATCAAGCGGGTCCAGCCCGGCAACTACCCGGACGCGGATGGGGTGACGTTGCGCCGCCGCCTCATTTGCACGCTGGGAACCAGCCCGGCTCTTTCGTCGGACCGGGAGGACTTTGTCCAGGTCCTAACGCCGGAGGGGAAACGGCTGGGTGACTTCGACATTTCCTACTCCCCGCCTTACGAGGAGGTCAACTTCGTGGACTGCGAGGTCCTGCGCCCGGACGGCAAGCTGGTGCGGCTGGACGCGGAGACGGTGCATGAGGCGGGCGAGGAACCGCTCGGGGATTACCAGGCCGGGCGGCGGAAGGTCTTCTCGCTGCCCGGTGTGGGGCCGGGCGCGATTGTTCACGTCCGCTACCGGACGGAGTGGAAGGTTTTTCCGCTGCCGCGGGTTTCGCTGGAGCTGCCGATTGACCTTGAGTTGCCGATGGTGGAAGGGACCGTGGAGGTAAGGGTGCCCACCGGGATGCCGTTTCACTTTGCGTTCGAGCACCTTGCGGCAGCGGAGCCGGCTGTGGAGCAAGGGGGTTACGGGGTGAGCTACGTCTGGCGGCTGGCGGACCTGCCGGCCCGGAGCCGGGAGGTCCTCGCGCCCCCGAATCAGCAGCCGTGTTTGCTGCTCTCGACGTTTGTTGATTGGCGGGCTTTTGCGGATTGGTACAGCCGCATCAGCCAAATGAGCGACGTGGTGACGCCGGAGATTCAGGCCAAGGCGGCCGAGCTGACGCGGGAGGCGCGGGTTCCGCGCGAGAAGGTCCTGGCGCTTTACAACTACGTGACGGGCCTGCGTTATGTGGCCGTGCCTCTGGGAGTCAATTCGTTCCGTCCCCATGCCGCGGCCAACGTCCTGCGCAACCAATACGGCGACTGCAAAGACAAGGCCAACCTTCTGAACACGCTGCTGCGGACGCTGAACATCGAGGCGCATCTCGTCCTGGTGCCGCGGTTCAGCCAGGCCCACGAGGCCATTCCCGGCCTGGCGTTCAACCATGCCATCTCGCGCGTCTCGCTGGACGGGGAGGCGCTATGGCTGGACACGACCGACGACATTTGCCGCTTCGGCCTGCTCCCGCCCGGAGACCCGGGCCGAAAGGTGCTCGTCATCGACGGCCATCCCACCGGGCTGGTCCAACTCCCGCCTCCGGCGCCGAGCCGGCAGCGGCTGGAGCTGCGGGGGCAACTCGATGGGGCCGGGCCGGCCGACGCCCTCCCGCTCAAGCTGGAGGCGGTGGCGATGGGATACCCTGATTACGAACTCCGGGAGGCCGCCCGCCAGGCCAAGGAACTCGCCACTCTCCTGCCGTTGCTCACCGCGAGCTTTCGTCCCGTTGCCGGGACGTTCGCCATGGCCAGCCAGAGGGCCTCACCCGTCTCCGCGCTCGATGAGAATTTCAGATGGCGAGCCGAGGGCGCCCAGGTGGGCATCCTTTCGTCCGCCGGCCGCCGGAGGCAGTTGCGCGCCCCGTTTTGGCTGCCCAAGGAATGGGACCTGGCCCTGCAAGAGCGCAAGACGGCGCTGTTCCTGAACCAGGGGTATCCGTTGACACTGGAGGAGGTCTTTACCATTCGGTTGCCCTCGAATCCCCAAGCCCTCGCACTCCCGGCGGTCTGCGAGAACGACGAGGAACCGCTGCGCTGGAAGGTCCAATGGGACAAGAGCGGTGAGAACCAGGTGGCCGCACACCTTCGCGTCGAGCTGGCGCGAGGCGAACTGGAACCGGGCGAGACGGCCCTGGTTCAGAAGCAACTCAGGGGGCTCCTGGCCGCCCTTGCGGCCGATGCCGAATTCTAGAAAGCAACCCTTCAAATAATTATGACTGACGAAAGAGCGACACTTGCAGTTCCGGCGGTTCAGACCGAGCGCGGCGGGCCGGCGGCCGACCCGGCCGAGACGCTCGACCAGCTTGTGCCGCGGATACGCCTCCTCCAGGCCGAGATGGCCAAGGTCATCATCGGCCAGGAGGAGATCATCTCGGCGGTGCTCTACGCGCTGTTTTCGCGGGGGCATTGCCTGTTGGTGGGGGTGCCCGGGCTGGCCAAGACGCTGCTGGTCCACACGCTGGCGCGCTCGCTGGAGCTGAGTTTTTCGCGCATCCAGTTCACGCCCGACCTGATGCCTTCGGACATCACGGGCACGGAAATTCTGGAGGAGGACGCGGCGAGCGGACATCGGCGTTTCGTGTTCAACCGCGGCCCGGTGTTCACGCAGGTCTTGCTGGCCGACGAGATCAACCGGACGCCGCCCAAGACGCAGGCCGCCTTGCTGGAGGCAATGCAGGAAAAGACCGTGACGGTGGCGGGCAAGATGTACCAGCTCGAGGAGCCTTTCATCGTGCTGGCGACGCAGAACCCGATAGAGCAGGAGGGGACTTACCCGCTGCCTGAGGCGCAGCTTGACCGGTTTCTGTTCGAGCTTCTCATCGATTATCCGTCTCTGGAGGAAGAGAGGCGGGTCGTCGAGCAGCACTCCTTTGCCCCGCTGGAGAAGCTGCGCGCGGTGATGAGCCGGGCGGAGATTCTGGGCCTGCGCGAGGCCGTAGCCCAAATTCCCGCGGCGCCGAACGTGGTGGATTACGCCGTGCGCCTGGTCCGCGCCACACGGCCGGGCAGCCACGGGCAGGCCCCGGACTATATCAAGCGGTGGATTCGATGGGGCGCCAGCCCGCGCGCCAGCCAGTATCTCATTCTGGCCGGGCGCGCCCGCGCGGCCTGCCAGGGCCGGTTCAACGTGGCCTGCGAAGACGTGGCGGCCATCGCGCCGCTGGTGTTGCGGCACCGGCTGATCCGGACGTTTCAGGCCGACGCCGAAGGCAAGACGACGGATGAGATCATCGCCAGGCTGGTCCAGGATGTCGCCGTTTAATTCTCCGTGCCGACCACGACTGAAAAACTCTCCGAGCGCTTCGACCCGAAGATGGTGGCGGCGCTGGAAGGGCTGGACTTCAAAGCGCGTTACGTGATGGAGGGCTTCCTGAGCGGGCTGCATGACAGCCCGTTTCACGGCTTCAGCGTCGAGTTCAGCGACTATCGGAACTACCAACCCGGCGACGACTTGCGGCACCTGGACTGGCGGCTGTTTGCGCGGAGCGACCGGCTCTGCATCAAGCGGTACATGCAGGAGACCAACGCGCGGTTTTATGTGGTTTGCGACACCAGCGCCTCGATGCAGTACCGCGGCGCGGCGGCCTGGGGCTCGAAGCTGGAGTGCGCCAAAGTGCTGGCGGCGGCCTTGACCTGGTTTCTGCTGCGGCAAAACGACGCGGCCGGGATGGTGAGCCTCAACGGACGGAACGCGGCGCCGGAGTTCATCCGGCCGTCGCAGCGGCCCAACCAACTTGGGCTTATGCTGCGGGAGCTGGACATGCTGCGTCCGGGGGGCGGGGCCTGCCTGGGCCAGTTGCTCGAGCAGACGGCGCGCCTGGTCCACCGCCGGAGCGTCATCCTGTTCTTCTCGGATTTGCTCGAACCCTCGGAAGAGGTCGCGCTGGGGTTCAAACAGCTTCGTTTCCACGGCCACGAGGTCATGATGTTCCAGGTCCTGGACAGGGATGAGTTGGAGTTCCCCTTCGGCGACGCCAAAGTGTTCGAGGACCTCGAGACGGGAGTTCGCCGCGCCGTCGACCCGGCGGCCGCCCGCAACAGCTACCTGGCGCGTTTCGGTGCGTTCATGGCGGAGTATCGCGAGTTGTTCCGCAGCCTGGAGATGCCGCACTGCGTCGTGCGCACCGACGATAATCCGTGGCAGGCGCTGGCCATGTTTCTGGCCCAAAGGAAGCGGCTGAAATAGTTCATGCCCTTTTCATTCTTCAATCCCTGGTTCTGGCTGGCGGCGGGAGCGGTGGCGGCGCCGGTGTGGCTGCACCTGCGCCGCAAGCGGCAGAGCGACGTGGTCCCGTTTTCCACCCTGCGTTTTCTGGATGACCAACCCGCGCCGCGCCGGGCTCCGCTCCGTCTGCGCCACCTGGTCTTGCTGGCTTTGCGCGTGCTGGCCCTCCTGCTGGTGGTGGGGGCCTTTTGCTGGCCTTACTCGCCAGGGACGGACGCGCCGTCCATCCGCGAGAGCCGGGTTTATGTGCTGGATAATACGCTGAGTCATCAGGCGAATGACGGTTTCGGCCAGGACCGCGAACGGGTGCTCGGCGGGATTGCCCGGGCGGGCGGCGATGTTCAAGTGGCCGTGGTAGAGCTGGCCGGCACACCGCGCGTCGTGGTGTCTTTCAGCGACGACCGCCAGACGGCGCTGCGAAAGGTTCGGGAGCTGCGGCCCTCGTTCCAACGCGGTTCTTACCTCGCGGCGTTCCGGCAGGCCAACGGCCTGCTGGCGAACTCGCTGGGCCAGGAGAAGCGGATTGTGTTTCTGGGTGACAACCAGGCCAATCAATGGAACGAGAACGTCCACACCCCCCCGTTCCTCGGCGGGGTGCAGGTTGAGCTGCCCAAACCGGCCACGGGCCGCTTGCCGAATCTCTCGCTGTCCGACGCGCGGGCGCAACGGCTGTTTCTGGGGGACAAATCGCTGGTCAACTTGACGATCAAACTCACCCACACCGGCGCGGCGAGGAGCGCCAACTTCATCCTCCGCGCCAATGGCCAGGTCCTTTCCAATCGCGAGGTGGAACTGGAAGGGCAGCCGGAGAGCATCCTGCTTCAGGCGCAGTGGGAGGCTGAGCCGGCCTCGTGGCTGCGGGGGGAGGCGGTGGTCGAGGGTCAACCGGACGCGTTGGCCGGGGACAACCGGGTCTTTTTCTCACTGGCGCCGGTGACCGAAGGCAAGGTGGCGCTGCTGGCGCAGTCTCCGTACCTGCGCCTGGCCCTCTCGCCGGAGGTGATGCGGGGCCGATGGGCCACGCGCGTGCTGGAGCCGTCCCGGCTCAAGGCGGAGGTGGCGGCCGGCCAGGACGCCGACGTGCTGTGCCTGGAGAGCAACTACCTCCAATCGAGCGAGGCTCGCGCGCTGCTCTGGCGCTATCTCAGCAACGGCCGCGGCGTCATCCTCCTGCTCAACCGCGTGACGCCGACGATTCGGGGTTCCCTGCGCGAGTTGGGCTTCGAGGCCGACGAGTCCATCGATGCGAGCGAACGAGGAGAGGAGAAGTTCCAGTTCGTCCTCTCGAACCATCCTGTTTTCCACCCGTTCCTCTCGCCCGATTACGGGAACCTGATGGAAGTGAAGGTGTATAAGTTCATCCGGCTCCGGTCCACCCAGGCGCTGCCGCTCATTTTTTCTGAAACCGGCGCGGGCCTGTTCTTCCAGGGAACGAAATCGCAGGGCAAACTCTTTGTGGCCGCCTTCGGCCTGGACCGTGAGCACACGTCCTGGCCGGTGCATCAGACTTTTGTTCCTTTTTTGGACCTCACTTTGCAGGCCGCTCGAGCGGAGGACCCGACTCCGACGAGTTTCGAGCCTGGGGAAGTCAGCCTCATTCAATTGCCGGGAGGGGCGGCGGCACGGGAGGTGGTGCTGCGGGACGAAGCCCGGGAACTGGCCCGCTTTTCGGTGGAACAGGGCCGCGCCCGAGTGCGGCTGCCGGATCAGCCGGGTCTTTACGCGCTCACCTACGACGACCGGCCGCAAGTTCAGGAGATACTGAGCGTCAACCCCTCGCCCAAGGAGTCGGAGTTGGCGTATGTGGAGTCGCCCGAGGCGCTGCGGGCATGGCGGCTGACCTCTGTGGCGAGCGCCGCGCGGACCGCGGCGGCCGGCCCCGGGGCGAGGATTCCAGTCTCGGGCATCTTGCAACAACGGTGGTGGTGGTGGATGGTCTTGGCGGGCCTGGCTGCGCTGATGCTGGAAATGGTTCTGGCTGAGATGAGAAAGGAGAGGGCTTGATCTCGAGACACTGGATCGTTCAAACGAGTCTGAATCGGGCGGAATTCCGCTGGAAGTGGCTGCATTTTCTTGTGCGGACGTTCTGGTGGGGCATCGGCCTTTGCCTGCTGTTGCTGTTGGCGGGCGCGGCGCTGGTGTTGGGCTGGATCGCGAGCAAACCGGCGGCCATCGCCCTTTATGTCGTGATAGCGACCGCGGGCTTTGCCGGTTGGGTTGTGATCCTCTTGAGCGCGGCCGCCAAGGCCCCGGACCAGTCCTGGCTGGCGGCGGCCATCGAGCGCGTGGATCGGCGCCTGCTCGACCGCTTGAATACCCTCCTGTTCCTCGAACAGCGACCGCAGACCCGCGCGGACTCATTCGCCGCGAGAATCGCAAGCCAGGCGCGCGAGGTGATTGAGGAGCGCAAACCACCCTCCCCTTTTTCCTCGGCCCGGACGGTGAGGTTGATGGCGGTTTTCCTGGCCGTGCTGACGGCGACGGTGATGTTCTACGAGGGCTATGCGCCCTGGACCCACCTGCCGGCGCCTCAGCGGGCCCGGGAGAACGGGCCGGCCAAGGCCCCGGACAAGCCGCCCGAGCTGGCGCTGCCCGCCGCCAACAACATCGAGCAGAAGCAGCCTTGGGGCGAAGTCCGCATTACGGACCCGGGCGCCGATCTGCAGGTGACCAAGGTGGACGTGGTGCCGCTGCAGATTGAGGCGGCGGCCAACCAGCCGCTGAAACGAATCTCCTGGGTTTCGGCCGTCAACGGAGCCGCGGAGACACCGCATGACCTGCCGCCCCCCGCCGACACGCGCTACGCGGTTTATCAGCCGACGCTTTACCTGGACGAGATGAACCTCTCGGATTGGGACGTGCTGACCTATTACGCGAAGGCCGATACCGACACGCGGAACACTTACGCCTCGGGCATCTATTTCATCGAGGTGCGCCCGTTCCGGGAAGAGATGCAAAAGCTGCCCGGGGGCGAGGGCGGCCAGGCATACAAGACCTTGAATGAGATGTCCTCGCTCATCTCGCGCCAGCAACACGTCATCCGCCAAACCCATCAGCACGTCCAAAACCCGCCCGAACCGGATAAGGTTGCGGCGCAGGACCGCAAGAAACTGTCCGAGGCCGAGGACGACCTGGGCAAGTCCGCGGGGCACCTCTACGCGGAGATGGCCGGCCAGATGGAGAACACCCCGATCGGGGAGGCGCTGGACAATTTAGCCAAGGCGGAGAAGACGTTGGGCGACGCGAGCGCGTCGTTGCAGGGCAACGTGATGAGCGATGCCCGGAATCGCGAACGCCAGGCCCTGCTCGAGCTCGTGGCCGCCCGGAAGGTCTTTCAAAAGAGCGTCTCGGACAACCCGGGCGACTTCGAGGACGCGCGGCAGGATGAGGCGGGACCTGCGGCCGACGGGCCTAAGAAACTCAGCCGGATGGCCGAGTTTCGGGACGAGGCCAAGGCCGCGCGGGAGTTCGTGAAAAAGGCGCTGGAGCAGCAAAAGGAAATCGAGCGGCAGACCGAGGCGTTGCCGATGCGCGGCGATTCCCCCGCGCTGGCGGACCGGGAGAGACAGTCGAAACGGAGCCTGGAGGATTTCCAACAACAGCATCCCAGGGCATTCAAGGACGCGCGGAGCGAGGCCGAGCAGACGGAGCGCGCGCTGGACCAGGCGGCGAAATCGTTGCAGAGCAAGAGCAACGAAGCGGGAAGCGCCGCGCGCCAGGCCGGCCAGCGATTGGAAACCCTCAGTCAAGCCATGCAGGGCGGCGCGGCCAAGCAACAACTGGCCGACGCCTACAAGCTCAAGGAGATGCTCGACCAGCAGATTCGGACGCTGGACCAGCGGGCAAAACCGCGCAGCCAGGTCTCCGACCGGCAGCTCGAGGACACAGTTAGCGAGGCGCGCCAGACGATCAACCAGCTCAAGAAGGTTGCCGAGGAGGACCCGACCCGCCGGGCCTTTGACCAGCCCTTGCGCGATGCCTTGAGCAAAGAAAACAAGGCGGACATCGAGTCCAAGCTCAGCCGGCTCGAACAGGCGCCGTCCCTGGACCCGGACAGGCCCGACCCGAGGGAAGGCGCGGCCGCGGAGGCCAGAGACGCGCTGGGGAGGGTCAGCCAGGCCTTCAATGCCAGCGAACCCAAAGGGCTGCAAACGGCGCGGAAGCAAGATTCTCTCAAGCCGAGCGCGGAGGACAGCTTCAGCCAGGGGATGGCGGAGTTGGACAGCCTGATCGGCCAACTGGAGAATAGCCGCCCGATGTCTCCCGACGACCAGGGCAAGCAGACGCGCCAGGCCCTCCGGGGCCTCCAACAGGGCCTGCCCAGCTTCCAGGCCGACGATAACCGCACGGGGCAACTCATGGAGAAGCTCGACCAACTGCTCAAGTTCCAAACGCCTTTGGACGCGGAGAGCCTGAAAAAGCTCAGGGAGGAACTCCAGCGGTTCTCCGTCGAGGCGTCGGGCCAATTGGCCAAGGAGGAAGACAAACCGGCGGTGTCGGCCATCGATGCCGCGCGTCTGCCGCCGGCCTACCGGGGGCGCATCCAAAAGTACTTCCAGAAACTCTCCGAGTGATTCATGGCCGCCGTGTCGATACTCTTTGACTTCCCGCCGGGCTGGCAGATTGGCCTGCCGCTGGCGGCGGTCTTGCTGGCATGGACGGCCTGGAGGCAGCGCCGGCGCGGGCTGGGAACCGGGCGCATCGTCGCCTTGGGCGCGCTGCGAGGGGGTGTGCTGTTGTTTCTGGTCTTCCTGGCGGCGCGCCCGGTCTGGCTGGCCAAGGAGCCGCGCGCGGCGGCCGCGCGCTCGGTGCTCCTTTTGATGGACCGCAGCGAGAGCATGTCTTTGCGGGAACGGGACCGGACGCGGTACGAGCAAGCCCTTGACTTTCTGCGGGAGCGGCTGCTGCCGGCGCTGAAGTCGGCCAGGCTCCCGGTGCAAGCAATGCTGTTCGATGAAGACGCCGAGTTGGCGGACGGGTTGAAACTGGCGTCGGTGTAGCCTAAAGGCAAGCGGACCAACCTGGGGGGCGCCATCGCCCAGGGGCTCCGGAGTGCCGCTCAACCGCCCCTGGCGGTCATTGCGCTGACCGACGGCATCGTCAATGAAAGCGCCGACAATGCGAGCGCCCTGGGGGAATTGGCGGAGGCGGGGGTGCCCTTCATCGGGGTGGGTGTTGGGAGCGACCAGGGGGTCCGGACGCTCTCGCTGCGCGACCTGGAGGCGCCGAATGCGGTCTCGACAAAGACGGCCTTCAGCGTCGGAGCCCAACTCGAGGCGATGAACACCGAGCAACTGCCCGCCTTCGACCTGCTCTTGTTCCGGGACGGACAGGTTTTGCAAAAGAAGAGCGTCGAGCCGGGCAAGGGCTCGCGCGCGTGGCTGGAGAGCTTCAAGGTCATCGAAGACAAACCCGGCCTGCACACTTACACGGTGCAATTGCTGCCGCCCAACCTGCCCTACTTGAAATGCGTGAATCTGCTGGCCAGCACGACGGTGCGCGTCTCGGACGAAAGCGAGCTGCGCGTGCTTTACATTCAGGGCGCGTTGACGTGGGACTACAAGTTCATCAACCTGGCGCTGCGCGACGACCAGGCGATCAAGATCACCGGGCTGATCCGCACGTCGAAGCAATCCATCTTCCGCCAGAACGTCGAGGGGGCGGGCGAGTTGCTGAACGGGTTTCCGACCTCGATCGAGGAACTGGCCCCGTTCCGGGTTGTCGTGCTCTCCAATCTCCGCCCCGCCGACCTCGCGCCGGCCCAGCAGGAAGTCCTGGCGCGCTTCTGCGGGGAGTTGGGGGGCGGGCTGCTCCTGGTGGGCGGGCCGGGGACCTTTGACGCCTCCTGGCAAGGGAGCCGGCTCGAACAGTTGATGCCGGTCGTCTTTGCCGCCAACGCGGGCGTGGAGGGCCTGGACCGGCCCTTCCGGATTCAGCTCACCCAGGAGGCCCTGCAGCATCCGGTCTTCCAAATCACCGATGACGGCTCCCCCCGGGAGGCCTGGGCTCATCTGCCGAGCTTCACCCAATATGGGCGGGTCGATGACGCGAAGCCCGGGGCCCAGGTGTGGGCCTTGCACCAGAGCGACGAGGGACCTCGAGGCCGGCGCATCCTCATGGCCTCGCAGCGTTACGGGGCGGGGCTCTCGGCGGTGCTGTGCGTGCAGAACTTCTGGCGCTGGCGCCTGGCCAAGGATTCCGACCCTCGTCTCTTCGACCGGTTCTGGCGCCAGCTCTTCCGTTTTCTCAGTGAAGCGGGCGCCCAGGACGTCTCGATCCACCTCGCGGACCAGGACCTGCATCCGCAGATGGACGTCGAGGTCGTGCTCGAAAAACAGCCCGCACCGAAAAACATCACTGAAACCAATCGCCTGTTCTTTGTCCGCGTCGAGGACAGCGCCAAGGCGCTGCTGCACGAGGAGCGGGTGGGTCTGGAACCGCTCAAACCGGTCCAGTTCAAGTTCCATGCCGGCAACCCCGGCATCTACAACGTGACCGTGTCGGACGCACTGAAAGTGCCCATAGCCACGCGGCCCATCGAGATTCGCGACATCAATATCGAGTTTCAAAACACCGCCCGCGACATGGAGACCCTGCGGCAATGGGCCTCGGTTAGCGACGGCCTGGCGGTCAAAGTCGAAGACTGCCCGGATGCGGGCGACTTAGTGGCGCAAATCAAGGCGAAGATCGAGCAAGTTCGCCAGGGCAAACAAACCCGCCAACCCTTCGGCGTCAACGCGGTGACGCTGGCCCTGGTCGCCGGCTGCCTTGGCGCCGAATGGCTGCTGCGCAAACGATGGGGGATGGCGTGAGGAATGGTTTATGACGCGAATAGGCACAGGTCCCTGTCCTGAAAGGACAAGCCGCATGGACATCGCGATGAACATCGCGCTGCTGGCATTCCTTTGCGGGGCTTGTCTGCCTGCCCTGGGCCAGACCGGCGGCGACAATCAAGCCACGTTTTTCATGGGCCGGGTAAAGTACAGCGTGAATGACGGGAACGATTGCGGCGGCGTGGGCGAGCAACTGATGCGCCTGGTCTCCCGCGCCTCGACGCTCAAAATCCAGGAAGAACGCAAGGTCCGGCTCATAGACCCCGAGCTGTTCGAGACCCCGTTCCTGTTCATGAACGGGCACAACGATTTTGTCCTGACCGAGGCCGAGATAGCCAACCTGCGCACGTACTTTGCGCACGGAGGGTTCCTTTTTGCCTCCGGCTGCTGCAGCAACCCCAACTTCCCCAAGGCCTGGCGGCGCGAGTTTGGCCGCGTCTTCCCGAACGAGACGGTCAAGCCGATTCCTTACGACCATTTGATTTACCGTTCCTTTTACAAGATCGAGCGCGTCCGCTGCCTCAACGAAGCGCGCGACATCAAACTCGAGGGACTCTTCAGCGAGGGCAACCTCGTGGCCGTGATGTGCGAAGACGGCCTGTGCTGCGCGTTCAGCGCCGACAACACATGCAACGAAGGCAAGGGCGTCAGCCCCGAAGACGGCCAGAAACTCGCCCTCAACATCGCGGTCTTTGCCCTCACTCACTGACAGCGCGTGCAAGACCGGGCCGCGTTCCCCGGCCGCGGGAGACGACATAGGGAGCCCTGCCCGCCCTGCAGGGCCAGTGACAAAGTCCGTCGGCAGGTTCCCGGGAAGGCCGTTTTCGAGTGCGGTGGCAAGCGAAGCGCGACACCGCTTTGGCTCAGGCAGCGTCTGGCGTGTTCAATCCCCGCGCGGTCGAAATCCCGACTCGTCGGGACGCTTCGCTCTGCCGGCGCACTCCAGAATACTACTTTGTCCACCGCCCCGCCCTTCGCCGACCGCGCGGAAAAAAAAACTTGCCAGAGGCATCACTTTGTAATACAAAGTATAGTTATGGAATCCAATTGGGCCACCGGGCATTTGCAGGTTATCCGCACGCTCATGGAACGCTCGGCCGTTTATCGCCGCGCGCTGGCGCCGGTGATGACGTCCAACGGCGTGTTGGGGACGGCGGCGGCGGCCGTGGGCTTGGCGGCCCGGATCGAGGCGCCGCGAGCATTCATCGGGTATTGGATGGCGGTGGCATTGGTGGGGGTGGCCGGCTCCTTTTTGCTGGCGCGGCGCCAGGCGCTGAAGGACGCCGAGCCGTTCTGGTCGCCGCCGACGCGCAGGGTCGCCCAGGCGCTGCTTCCGCCCTTGCTTTTTGGCTTTGTGCTGGGGCTGCTGCTGGTCGTCCGAGGGGGCAGTCTGGGCGGCGGCGCGCCCGGCCCGGCGCTCTGCCTGTTTTGGCTGCCCTTGGTGTGGATTGCCCTGTATGGCTGCGCGCTGCACGCCGCGGGGTTCTTCATGCCTCGGGGGATGAAGATTTTCGGCTGGGCCCTGGTCCTGGCCAGCAGCGTCATCGGAGCGGCGGGCGCGTTTGGCCGTTTTGACTGGGCCGAACCCCCGCTCTTTGGCAATGGCGTCATGGGGCTGGTGTTCGGCCTGGCCCACCTGGCTTACGGCGTCTATTTGTACTTCACCGAGCAAAGCGGGAATGAAACGTGAACCCGGAACCTTTCTTCCAGCTCGATCGTGTCATCCACGAAAAGGGCCGCATGGCCATCATGTCCATGCTCGCCGCGTCGGCGGACCTCTCATTCACGGAGTTGCGCGATGCCCTGGGGATGACCGACGGCAACCTGACCACGCACATCCGCACGCTCCAGGAGGCCGGGTATCTTTCGGTGACGAAGTCCTTTCAGAACAATCGCTCGCTGACCACTTGTTCGCTGACGCGCGCCGGCCGGCAGGCCTTCGCCAACTACATCAACCTGCTGGAGCAAATCGTGCGGGAGACCCGGTCCAATGAACAATGAACGCGGCCTCGCGAGCTTCGGCGCGGTTTAAGACTTTGTATTGCAAAGCATGAGAATCATTCGAGCGGAACATCTCGGCATGTGCTTCGGCGTCCGCGACGCCATAGCCCTGGCTTTGAATCGAGCCCAAACGGGGCCTCTGACCATTCTGGGCGACCTGGTCCACAATGACCGGGTGCTGGCCGAACTGCGCGCCCGGGGCATACGGATCGCCCAGCACGCCGCCGCGGTCGAGACGCCGGCGGCCATGGTCACGGCGCACGGGGCTTCGGAGAAGGCGATGAACCGCGCGCGCGAGCGGGGCCTTGCCTTGACCGAGGCCACCTGTCCGCTGGTGCGGGTGGCCCACCGGGCGGTGGCCCGCCTGGTCCGGGAGGGATACCACCCGGTTATCGTGGGCCAGCGCGACCACGTGGAAGTGCGGGGCCTGACCGAGGACCTGGCGGACTTTGACGTGGTGCTCTCCGAGGCGGACCTCTTCGAGGTGCGCGAGCGCGCGCGCTTTGGAGTAGCGGCCCAGACGACGCAGCCCATCGAGCGGGTGCGGGGGTTGGTGGAGTTATTGCGCCTGCGCTTTCCGAGTTCCGAGGTCCGTTTCATTGACACCGTCTGCCAACCGACCAAGCAGCGCCAGAACGCCGCTTTCGGACTCGCCCGCCAATCCGACGTGGTCGTGGTGATTGGCGGCGCGCACAGCAATAATACGCGCGAACTGGTGCGCACGTGCAGCCTGGACTGCCCCCGCGTCCATCACGTGCAGGCGGCCGGCGACCTGCGTCCCGAGTGGTTTGAGCAGGCGCAGACGGTTGGCATCACCGCCGGCACTTCCACTCCCGATTCTGTCATCGATGAGGTCGAGCAGTGGCTTCTCAATTACGCCGCCGGCCCCGCCTTGACGCCGCCGGGCCAGTTGAAGGCCGCTTAGGGGTGATGACCACTCAGGCGGCTGTGCTTTGAACTGTCAGGACCTCAACCATTTCCACTGATGCTCACAGACCGAAACCAATTCCGTGTCCGCTGGCTCATTGTCGTCGTCTTCGCCGCCGCCATGGCCTGGGTGGAGTCAGCCGCGGTGTTTTATCTGCGCACGATGATCGGCCGAATTGAGCCTTATCAGCCCAATCCCCTGCCGATGGTTGGCGGCATCGGCCCGGTCGAGTTGGCACGCGAGCTGGCCACGTTGATCATGCTGCTCATGGTCGGCCTCCTGGCCGGCCGGACATGGCGGGGCCGGCTTGGCTACGCGGCGCTGGGCTTCGGAGTATGGGACATCGGGTATTATGTGTTTCTGAAAGTTATCTGCGGCTGGCCTCATTCGCTGCTGGATTGGGACATCCTCTTCCTGGTTCCCTTGCCTTGGTGGGGGCCTGTTCTGGCGCCGGTGTTGATCGCCCTGCTGATGATCGTGTGGGGCACTCTGGCGAGCCGTTTTGAACACGAACGGCTGCATCGCGGGGGTTCGCTTCTGGCATGGGCGCTGAATTTCCTGGGCATCTCCCTGGCGCTCTACGTGTTCATGGCCGACGCCCTGCGCACGCGCGGCCAAGGCGTTGACGCGCTGCGCCAGATGCTGCCGACGCGATTCAACTGGCCGTTGTTTCTGTTCGCCACGTTGTTGATGGCGGCGTCCATTCTCCCGCCCCGCCGCCTGAGAGGCGGAGCGGTCAGACCCTAGGTTTTCACCTCAAACCGGCTTTTGAACCTCGCCGCGCCGCCGCCGCGCCTGACCGCAACGGACGAATGACCCACGGCATCGCGCGCAACATCCGTGTCCGCTTCTATACTTCCAGGCGATCCCCGGAGCGCGCGACCAGGATATATAGCGCAGGCATGAGGAAGACGCTGATCAAGAGCCGCGAGAACAAACCGCTGACGATGACCAGCGCGAAAGGCCGTTGCGAATCGGTGCCCACCCCGACTGCCAGGGCGGCCGGGAGCAGTCCCAGGGCGGCCACGAGGGCGGTCATCATAATCGGGCGCAGTCGGAGCATCGCGCCCTCCCGCGCGGCTTGCGCGATGCTCGTGCCGCCGCGGCGCAGTTGGTTCGCGTAGGAGATATAGAGAATGGCTGTCTGGACCGACACGCCAAACAGGGCGAGAAACCCTATGCCGGACGAAGCGGAAAACGGCGTGTGGGTAATCCACAGGCCCAGAATCCCGCCAATCGGGTCCGAGAGCAAAACCCCCAGCACGGTGATGAACGGGAATTTCAGGTTGCTATAGAGAGCGAACAGGATCAGGAAAATGAGGAACAAGGTCAATGGCAGGACGATCTTAAGCTGGTCCCGCGACGCCGTGTATTCCGTGTATTCGCCCCCCCAATCGGCGCGGTAGCCCTCCGACAGCTTTACTTTGGCCTCGACCTGTCGCATGGCGTCCTCCACGGCGCCCGCCAGGTCGCGTCCTTCCACCGAGAACTGAACCCCGATGTAACGCGAGTTGTTCTGGCGGTAAATGAAAGAGGCGCCGTTGGCGACCTGGATATCGGCAAATTCCCCGAGCGGAATCTGCTGGCCGCCCGGCGTGGACACCAGGATGTTTCGGATTTCCTCCGGATTATCCCGGTACTGCTGTTCGAGGCGCACGATCAGGTCGAACTGCTTTTCGCCCTGAACCACCTGGGTCGCCGCATCGCCGCCGACGGCAACCTGGATCAGGGTGTTGATGTCGGCGACGTTCAACCCATAACGGGCAATCCTGGCCCGGTTGATTTTGATGGTCAGGCTCGGCTGCCCAAGCTCCTGCACCAGCGTCACCTCCCGGATGCCGCGCACTTGTTCGAGCACGCGTTTGATGGCCCTGCCCTTTTGTTCGAGCGTGTCCAGGTCCGAACCGAACACTTTGACGGCCAACGCGCTTTTCAATCCCGTTTCCGCTTCGTCCACGGCGTCCTCCGCCGGTTGGGTGAAGTTGAAGATGATGCCGGGAAAGACCTCGAGCTTTTTGTTGATGGCTTGGATCAGTTGCTGCTTGGTGCGGCACGGGCCGGTCCACTGCGAATACGGCTTGAGGCCGACGTAAAATTCGACGTTGAAGAATCCCGTCGGATCGGTGCCGTCATCGGGCCGGCCATGCTCGGAGGCCACGGTCGTGACCTGGGGGAACGAGCGGAGAATCTCGCGCACCCTGGGCGAAATCTTCCGGGATTCGTCAAACGAAATGGTGTACGGCATGGTCGCGCGGACCCACAGGGCGCCCTCGTCCAGATGCGGCATGAATTCGGCCCCGATGCGGGGAATCAACAGCAGTGAACCCAACAGGAGAATTGTCGAGGCCAGGATTATGGACCACGGATGCGCGAGGGAAAAGTCGAGGCCTTTGCCGTAGAGAGACTTGATGCCCTCAAAGGCGGCGTTGCGCCGCTCGCGCACGGTCTTCCTCATGGCCCAGGAACAGAGCACCGGCAGCAAGGTCAGCGTGACGACCAAGGAGCCGACCAACGCAAAAATCATCGTGTCCGCCATCGGCTTGAACAATTTGCCCGAAGGCCCGGACAGAACATAGATCGGCAGGAACCCGGTCACGATCACCGCGACGGCGTAGAAGATGGGGCGATCCACTTCCGCGGCGGCCGCGGCGATGACTTCCCGGATTTTGAGGGCCTCGCCGCGCCGCGCGGCTATCTGGCGAAAGATGTTCTCCACCATCACCACCGCGCCGTCGACCAGTATCCCGAAATCGACCGCGCCGATGGAGAGCAGGTTGGCCGAAACGTGTTGCACGTCCAGACAGATGAACGCGAAGAGCAACGCAAGCGGGATGGCGGTGGCGACGATCAACCCGGCGCGGAAATCGTACAGAAAGAACACGAGAACCACGACGACCAACAGCATGCCGCGCAGCAGGTTCCCCTCGACGGTCTCGGTCGTGAGCGCGATCAGCTCGCTGCGGTCGTAGAACGGCAGGATTTTGACATCCTTCGGCAGGATTTTCTCGTTGAGTTCTTTGGTCTTGGCCTCGACCTGTTTGAGGACATTCTGCGTTTGTTCTCCGGTGCGCATCAGGATGACGCCTTCGACGGTGTCATCCTGGTCCTGGTAGCCGAACTGGCCCAGGCGCGGCGCGCGGCCAATCACGACCCGCCCCACGTCCTTGACCAGGATCGGGATGCCGTCGTGGACCGCCAGCACCACGTCGCCGATGTCCTCCAGTGTCTCCAACCGGCCCAGGCCGCGCACGTAATAGAACTCGCCTCCCTGAGAGTAGAACCCGCCGCCCGCGTTGCCGTTGTTGGCGGCCAGCGAGCTCTCCACCTGGGACACCGACAATCCCACGGCGGCGATCTTCACCGGATCGAGCAGCACCTGGTATTGCATGGTTTCGCCGCCCAACCCCGAATCGTCGGCCACGCCGGGAACGGATTTGTATTGGCGTTCGATAACCCAATCGTCGATTGTTTTCAGTTCCATCGGCGAGCGGTCGGGGCTTTGCAGCACGTATCGATAGATCAGGCCCGAAGGCGAAAAGAGCGGCGACACCGACGGCGTGACGCCGCCGGGCAAATTCAGATCGGGAATGCGGTTGAACACGCGCTCGCGGGCGTAGTAGTTGTCCGTTCCGTCGAGAAAGGTGAGGATGACATCGGACAGCCCGTACAGCGAAATCGAGCGCAGCGTCGTCATGCGCGGGATGCCGTTCATTTCCACCTCCACGGGCACGGTGATCAGTCGTTCCACTTCCTCGGCGGCGTGCCCCGGCCATTGGGTGATAATCTCAACCATGGGGGGCGACAGATCGGGATAGGCATCCACCGACAGACGGTTCAACGACCACGTGCCGACGCCGGTCAGCAGAAGCGTCATGAGGATGACCAGGAACCGCTGCCGCAGCGAGGAGGACACGATCCGGTGGATCACCGAGGCCGTTCGCGGCTCTGATTCGGGTGGGAGCAGGGTGTCGCTCATTGATTTTGCAGGAATTGAACGAAGAGCGCGCCTTCCGTGACAATCCGGTCGCCGGCCTTCAGACCCGAGGTGATGTCATACCGGTCCCCTTCGCGGTAGCCGAGCATCACCCGCTGCCGCGCAAAACTGCCGTCGGGCTGCACGACATAAACGAACGGCAGGTTTTCATCGTCGCGCAGAATCCCCGAAACCGGGACCAGCAGTCCTGCGCTCTCCTTGCGCGAATGAATCAGCACGCGGACGTATGTGTCTTTCTTCAGGACCTCGCCCGGATTCTCGACCACCACGCGGACCTCGACGGAGCGTGTGTCCGGGTCCACCAGGGCGCCGATGTTGCCCACCGTCCCGGAGAAATGTTCTGAACCGATACCGGTGAGCACCTCAGCCGAGTCGCCGAGCGCCACCGACGCGAGGTCCGGCCCGAAGAGGTGCGCCATCACCCACACCCGCGAAAGATCGGCGACCGTGAAACATGGCGTGGTGCCGGTCTCCAAGAGCTCTCCCGGGGTGATGGGGCGATCCACCACGGTCCCGGCGATCGGGGAGCGAACGAGGCCCGGGACGTGCGAAATCGGCTTTCCGTCCTGAATCGCCTTAATGGTCTCAGGGGCCACTTTGAGGGAAACCAACTCCTGGAGGGCGGCCTCGCTGTCGGCCTCCGCGTTGGCGGCGTCGATCTTGGCCTGTTCGGCCTCGCGCAGCGTGATGCCCTGGTGTTCGAGCAGTTGCTGGTCCATCTCGGCGAGCTGGCGGGTAATCTTGGCCGTCGCCAGGGCCTTGCGGTAGCCGCTGACGGCCGAGGCAAAGTCGGGCGAGTCCACCTCCGCCAGCGGCCGCCCAGCCTCAACCTTCTCGCCCAGGGAGACCAGCAGCCGTGACACGGGGCCGGACATCGGCGCCAGGATTGTGGTGGCCTGGTCCTCGTCGAAGTCAACCGTGCCCGTCGTATCCACGGTTTTGTGGAACTTGGAAGGCTCAACGGTATAGAGATGGATGCTCTGGCGCTGGGCCGCGGTCAGCGTCACGTTGCTGGCCGTGATGGAGGATGCCGCCGGGGGGCTGTCCGTTCGCGACGAGCAGCCCGCCAGCAAGCAGGCCCCGAAGGCGGCGGAGATAAGCGCCGACGAACTTCGCCCGAAGGCTTCGCAAAATCGCCTCGGCGCGCGGCCGTTCCGGCCAGGTGTGTTTTTCATGATCATTTGGGTTTTAGCTCCGCGCGGTTCCACCAGCCGCCGCCCAGGGCCTGGAACAGCGCCGCGGTGTCGGCGAAACGATTGGCCTGGGCTTGCACGAGATTGAGCCGGGCTTGCTGATAATTCTGTTCCGCGCTCAGCAGGGCAAGGTACCCGCCATAGCCGACCCGCAATTGTTGACGGCAAAGGTCCAGGGTGGTTTTGGCGGAATCGGCGGCGGCAGCCGCGGTCTTGAGCGCGGCGGCGTCTTGTTCGAGCGCGTTCAATGTGTCCGCGACGTTCTGGCAGGCGGTGAGGACGGTGCTGCGGTATTGTTGGGCCGCCTCGAGGTAGGCGGCCTTGGCGGCCCGCTCCTGGTGGAGGAGCGCGCCACCCTGGAAAATGGGCTGGGTCAGTGTCCCGCCGACCCCCCAAAAGCCTGTGCCGGACGAGAACACCCGGTCGAGGGCCAGTGCCGTGCTCCCCGCCTCCGCCGTCAGGGTTATATTCGGCAGCCGGTTGGCGATGGCGATTCCGATCTGGGCGCTCGTCACATGCAAGTTCGCCTCCGCTTGAAGAACATCCGGCCGTTGCTCAACGAGCTTGGAGGGAAGGCTCACCGGCAGTTGCTCCGGCAGATGGAGGCTCTCGAGCTCGAAGGTCTCGCCCGGCGGGCGGCCCGGGAATTCGCCGGCCAGAACCTCCAGAAGGTCGCGTTCCTGGGCCAACTCCTTGAGCAGCGGCGGCAGCGTGGCCGTGAGCTGGGCCAGTTGCGACTCCTGGGCGGCGACATCCAGCCCGCTGGCATAGCCGCCGGCCAGTTGGTATCGCACGATTGAAAGCATGTTGGAGCCGATGTCGATGAGCTGGCGCGTCGTCTCAACCTGCGCCCGCAATGACGCCTCCTGGACCGCCGCCACGACCACATTGGCGCTCAACGTCAGATACGTCGCGATCATCTGGTAACGGACTCCTTGCTCCTGCGCTTTGAAGGACTCGACCGTCCGGCGGGTCAGGCCAAAGACATCGGGCACGTAGGAAACGCTGACCTGCGGGGTAAAAAGATCATACTGGAACACGTTGGCGTTGGGCGTGGGCGCGATGACCTGAGATTGTTTCTGGCGGCTGGCCGAGAAAGCGCCGCCGATGCTGGGATAATATGCGCCCCGCTGAACCAGGACATTCTCGCGCGCCACCTGCAGCGCCGCTTGCGCCGCCTTGAGGTCGGGATTGTTGGTGATCGAACGCTCAATCAAGTCGTTGAGCGGCTTTGAGTGAAACAAGTCCCACCACTTTCCGGGAATCTCAAGCCCTTCGACAAACCGCTGCGCTTCCCCTCCGGCGACGTTCGGGGTGCCGGGGGCGGTCTTGAGCGGATGGGCGGTATAGCCGCTGACGGTCGGCGCGGCAGGCGGCTTGAAGTTCGGCCCCACCGCGCAACTGGCAAGAAGCGACAAACCCGGGATTAGCGCCCAACTGGCAACGCGGGACTTGCTAATCGGGCTTAGGCTAATCGGGCACAACTCAGCTCTGTAAAATCTCATCTCTTCGCCACAAACGGCTTATTGGTTCACACGGCTCCCTGCCGGCAACGGCAGGACGGCCCCACGGGAAAACGAACGGAGGCAGGAAGCTACGCTCGCGGTGGAGCCCGGCTCAGAGAAGAGGAATAATCGAAGAGAGACGCCAGCGGGGTCTCCGCGGCCAGGGGACCGCACACCAGGAAGACCCACACGGCGGCAACGACCGGGGTTTTGTCCCCCAGGGCCATTTGCCCGCCGGCAAACGCACAGATGAAGCAGAAGTGACCGGGATGATTGCTGTCCGTCTGGAACTGCTGGTGAAGCGAAGGACTCGCGGCAACGAGACCCAGGGCGAACATCAGCAAAAGTGCGAGCGCCGCCGTGACCGCTTTCGCAGTCCGGCCAAAACTCAAACAAATCCAGCTCCGCCGCATGGTGTTCGCATTGGGATTCAACCACACGTTCGCCTCCGGCGCAAGCGCAGAAGCCAGGATGATCGATTTTTTACGCGGTCCGCTCGTTTCGTGCGTATCTCGGACTTTTCGGAAGAGGCTGATCGGGAATTGAAAATTGAGAAACTGCGATTGGCTAATGAAGCCGGGCGGAATGTGCGCTCCTTCAACCGCAACGCGGTTGTGTCTCAAAGCCCAGGGTTGGACCGAAGGGACAACCCTGGGTAGCGGCCACGGAGGGGCAGTCAACCCCAAAGGGGTTGTGGCCGGCGCGCGATATAGGCGAAGCGGGCGACCGGTTTTCCGGCCACCGAGCCTCAACCCCTTTGGGGTTGATGGGCATTGCCTCGCCACCACCCAGGGTTGGCGCCGCGCCAACCCTGGGCTTTGCTACACAACCCCTTTGGGGTTGGAGTGGGGACGCCGATGAGGCCAGCGTCGTAAAGAAAACGGGCGAACTCAGATTCGTGCCCCGTTGCACGAAATAGCTCAATCCAGCGACGCTTTGCCAGGTTACAAGCACGTCCGCGCCCGCGAGCGCCGGCGCGAGCAGCCTGGGAAAGTCCTGGAACTCATAAGCCCCGATGTCCACCGTGCCCCCGACGATGCGCGGATCGCCATCAAGGTCCGTCGCGCCGACCCCGTACGAGTTGTTGCCCGCGTTAATGCAGGGGGAGCCGGGCTGGAGCCGGTAATTGCCCGCCACCGCGTTCACGAAAAGGGGTGCGTTGGTGATATTTCCGACGCCGTTCGTGGGCATGCTCGACACACAGCAGTTGTTCATCTCGGCGCCGGGCATGACTTATGCACCACATCCCATTGACACCCCCATTCATGGGGGTGTCAATGAGCAACTGGAGAGTCATAATGCGAAGTGCTGTGGCTTGCACCCTGCCCGATGCGGCGGGGATAATGTTTCCCAGGTTGCATCCATCGCGCGTCCAGTCCATACTCCGGTCCCAATGCCGGTATCGAGTAAGGCGCCGCGAAAAAATAACATGAACAATTCTGGCTGGTTCTTTTGGCCCCTGGCGGCGTTGCTCGCTCGTTGCAGATCGCCTTGGATATGCGCCTCGCTCGCGCCTTGCCGGTGGCCAAAACTCCTGCGCCATAATTGTTCATGTTATCTTTTCGTGACGCCTAAAGCAGCCATCCTGTCCCTTTTGAGGTCACCCGCGTTCGTCGTTTGCGTCCTCCTGCTGGCGGCTTTGCGCCCCTTGAACGCCCAGAAACCCAGCCCCGGTCCCGGGCTCCAGGTCTTCGCGGGACCGGGCGATGCCCGCCTGGGGAGCACCGCGCGGCTCGCCGTGCCGCCGGGGTACGTTTTCCTGGACGCCGACAGCACGCGTCTCTTCCTCAAAGCCCGGGGCGAGTTTGTCAGCGGGCAGGAGGTGGGTTTTCTGACCAACACCAACCAGACATGGTCGGTCCTTTTCATTTTCGACCAGAGCGGCTACGTCAAGGACGACGAGAAGGACAAACTGGACGCATCCAAACTCCTGGAATCCATCAAGCAAGGCGTGGCGCTGGGCAATAGAGAACGGCAACGCCGGGGCACTCCGCCGGTCGAGGTGGTCGGGTGGGAACTTCCCCCCAAGTACGACCCCGCCGCGCACAACCTGGAATGGGCCATCCGGGGCATTTGCCAGGGCCAGCCCATGGTGAACTACAACACCCGCCTGCTCGGGCGCAGCGGGGTGATGGAGGTGATCCTGGTCGTCGCGCCCGAGAGACTGGCCCAGACCCTGCCCGTCTTCCGCAAAGTCCTGGCCGGCTACGCCTATCAACCCGGCCAGACCTACGCCGAGTATCGCGCCGGAGACAAAGTGGCCAAGTACGGATTAGGCGCGCTGGTGGTCGGCGTGGCGGCGAAGCCGGGTTTGCCGGCCTGGGCCGCGGCGCTCTCGAAGGAGGCCTGGGCGCTGATCCTCGTCGCCGTCGTGATCCTCGTCGTCCTCGCGGCTCGCGCTCCTTTCTTCAGGAAGCTCTTCCGGCAGGGCGCCCCTCGGGCGCAGGGGTGACGTCCAACCGGGAGGCTCATCTTCCGATGGTGCCCCTCCCGGCTCTTATCCGCTCCGCGAAATAGGCGGGGCTTCCGCAACGGCAGCCAGGAGGCCTGAGCGTCCCTTCCGATCGGCGCCTCGACCACTCGAGTGCCGCCTCAACCCAGTTCCCGCTTTAACAATTATTTAACGCCGCCAAGCCATTTCTCAATTAGGCACGGCGCGGAGAGGGGTGCATTAGTGAATAAATAGAAATCAAACGACACAATCATGAGGAGCCAAACGAAACAAATGAAGCAAATGAAGTTTAATCCATGGACCCTGGCACTCGCCGCGGTCGGCATGGTCAGCCTCGCTTCGGCAACCGAAGCCCAAGACTCGGGACCGGCAAAGACGAACCAGGTTGGGCAGGCCGCCGGCGCGAGTGCGCCGGTTGCGAGCACGAGCACACCGCCGACAACCGACTCGGGCACGGTTATCGGCGCCAAAGCCAACAAGAGCTTTTGGAAACGATTCGACGAGGCCATGCGCGAGCAATTGGGTACGCCGGCCTATACCGAACCGACGCCTCCGGCGCCCGGCGCGCCGCCAGCGCCTTCCACGCGACGGGCTTTGCCGGCGCCCTTCGACTCTCCTCCCTACCCGAACGGTGAATGGCAGATCGGTGGAACCGAAGTCATCGGCGATGCGAACCTGACGCCGGATTATCCGTTGATGCAGGCCCTCTACCAGGGCGCTCATGGCCAGGCCTGGGCGGACACCCGGATCAAGTTCTACGGTTGGGAGGATTTTTCGGGCAACGTCAGCAGTTCCACCAAAGACGGCATCAACCCGGTGACCCTGCAGGGCGCCAACTTCCCGATGGTCTATGATCAACGGCCAGATCGGCTGGAGCAAAACCAATTCGTGCTCTACGCGGAGCGCACGCCGGATGAAAACCAGAAGGACCATATCGATTGGGGCTTCCGGCTTTCGGAGGTCTATGGCCTCGACTATCGCTACATGATTTCGCGCGGTTGGAACGACCGGCAGTTGACGCAGAAGAACAACTTCTACGGCAGCGACAACCCCATGATGTACGCCAACTTGTATATCCCCCAGGTGGCGGACGGGTTGAACCTGACCTTGGGGCGCATCATCTCGGAAGCGGACATTGAAGCGCAACTGGCGCCAAACAACCTCATGTCCAGCCATTCCCTGCTTTACGGCTTCGACCCTTACTGCCAATGGGGTTTGTTCGCCACCGTCAAGCTCAACAAGGAGTGGACCCTGCAAGCCGGCATCGCCGCGGGAAATGACGTGACGCCGTGGGAGCTTCAGGACCCTGGCACACAGCCCACCGGCACGGTGATGCTTCAGTACCAAGCTCCCAGCGGGAAATGGAGCTTCTACGGCGGCGCAAACGCCGTCAACAACGCCCAATGGGGTTTCAACAACATTCAGCAGTACGTCGGGACCTTCACCTACAAGTTCAGTGACAAGATTTGGACCACGCACGAAACCTGGTACATGTATCAGGAGGGGTGTCCGGGGCAGCCCTCAAAGATAGCGCCCAACGGAGTCACGGCCCCCGATGAACCCAAGGGCCAGGCAGGCGGCTTCGGCTACACCGACGCCCAGATACCCGTGCATCCCGGTTTTGCCCCTGAATGGGCGACGCTCAACTACACGATGTTCCGCCTGGGTCCCAGCACCTTCTTGTCGATTCGCAACGAACTCTTCGACGACATCGACGGCAACCGCACCGGTTATGCCACCCTTTACTCGGAGCATTCCATCGGCCTCACGTGGTGGCCCAGCAAGCTCATCACGATCCGGCCCGAAGTCCGATATGATCACTCCTACGGCACGCACGGCTCCAGCACGGACATCGTGGACGAGGCCAAGCCCTTTGACAACGGCACACGGAGGCAGCAGTTCAGCGCCCAGTTCGACGTGATCTATCATTTCTAATCCTGTCATGAAAAAGCTATCGTCCATTCGCAGAAGGGCAATCGCCGGGGTAGGGACGGCCGCGGTTGTCGTGTTAGCAATCGTCCTTCTAAAATCCGGATCGAGCCAGTCCGCGAAGGCGAACGCGCCGCCAGGGGCAGGTCCCGCCTCGAACGCCGCGCCGCCCGAAGCGGCCGTGGAGCTGTTGCCAAGCCAGCTCACCGCGATCAAGATCGAGCCGGTGGCGAGCTGCCTCTTTGCGGTTGAGAAGGAGGCGCTCGGCAGCATTGATTACGATGAAGACCTTTGCGTGCAGGTCTTCCCCCCGTACCAGGGGAAGATCATCGCGGCCTCCTCCAAGCTCGGCGATGAAGTTCAAAAGGGCCAGCCACTTTATACGATCGACAGCCCGGACCTCGTCCAGGTCGAGTCGACCCTGATCGGGGCGGCGGCGGCCTTCTCTCTTACCAGCAAGGAGTTGGCGCGCGCCAAGGACCTGCACGGAGCCAACGGAGTTTCCGAACGGGAGATCGAACAGGCGACCTCCGATCAACAGACAGCGGAAGGTGCGCTCAAGGCGGCGCGGGACGCTGTCCGCCTGTTCGGCAAGTCCGAGGCCGAAATCGATCAGATTGCAGCCACCCGCAAGATCGACCCCACTCTGGTCGTGCCAAGCCCGCTCACCGGCCGGGTGACCGCGCGCAACGCGCAACCCGGCCTCCTGGTCCAGCCCGGAAACGCACCGGCGCCATACTCAGTCGCCGATCTCTCGACCAAGTGGATGGTGGCGAATGTCACCGAGAGTGACAGTCCTCTGTTCCGCGCGGGTCAACCGGTCCACGCCCGAGTGATGGCCCATCCCGGCAAGGTCTTCGAGGGCAGGATTTCGAGGCTCGGCACGGCCGTGGACCCAACCACGCACCGGGTCATGGTGCGCTGTGAGATAACAGACCCCAAGGACGAGCTGCGCCCCGGAATGCTCGCCAGCTTCGTGATTCGAGTTCAAGACCCGGTCGAGTCGGCCGCCATACCCATGAATGGCGTCGTCCGGGAAGGCGACGGGACCCTGGCCGCATGGGTGACCCGCGACCGCCACCGTTTCTCGCAAAGCATCCTCAAGGTTGGTCTGCAACGAGACGGCCAATATCAGGTCCTCGATGGGTTGCGGCG
>CAZZFF010000045.1:0-46737 GCA_964653485.1 uncultured Verrucomicrobiota bacterium
TTGAACGGAGCCGCCAGGCACCAGCGCGTCACGTTCTCGAACTGCGCGCGCCAGAGCTTCTCGGCGACCGCCGCATCGGGGGGCCGACCGGGTCCCTGGTTGGCCAGCACCACCGGTTCCAGCGGCAGGGGAGTGGGCCGCAACGCCTCGGCCAGCCGAAACGTCAAGGGGCAGCCCGGAAAGATTTCCCGTGCCGCATCGCGCGCGAGGGTGGCGTCGGCGGGGGCGAAGACCAACTCGACTTCATGGAGCGCGCCGTCGGGGTTCCAGAGCTTGGCGGGCTCGCCCTGGGCCACAATCTCCAGACGGTCGTGCCATGTCCGTTCGTAGAGCGCCCCCAGGGCGGTGAATCCTTCCTCGTAGAAGTTCACCAGCGCGGCGGGATCGTAGGGGAGCCGATCAAGTTTCATAGTCCTTCTCGAAGAGAGTCTCATCGAGTTTCTTCACCTCGCCGTAGCTCTCGCGGGCGGCGGCCAATTCCTCGCCCAGGCCCGCGAGGGCTTCGGCGACGCGGCCCTCGCTTTCGCACCAGCGGCGCAGCACCTCCTCGGCGAATTCATCGCTGCTGAACCGTTCGCCGAGGACCAGGCCGGTTTCGCCGACAACCAGTTCGAACAGATTGAGTTTTTCCTGGAGCAGATGCAGCAGATGTTCCTGGAGGGTGCCTGCCTGAACGATGTTGAAAATGCGCACAGGCTGGAGTTGGCCGATGCGGTGGAGGCGGCCGATGCGCTGCTCGATTTCCATCGGGTTCCACGGCAGGTCGAAATTGGCGAGGCGATGGCAGAACTGGAGGTTCCGGCCCTCGGTGCCGCTGCGGGTCAGAAGGAGGGCGCCGCCCCGGCTGTGGAACCGCTCGGTGATGGGCTGCCGCTCGGCCGGGGGGGTTGCGCCGTTGATGACGAATGTCTCGATGCCCTCGCGGCGAAGTTCTTCGCTTAGGGCGGCCTGTGTCTCCAGGAACTGCGTGAAGATGACCAGCCCGCCTTCCACGCGCGCCAGCGGGGCCAGCAGCTCGCACTTGCGCCGCCAACTGCTCTCCAGAGGCGCTTGCGTGCCCCAGGCCTGGGCGGCCGCCCGATCCGGGAATTTCTTCAGCGCCTCCCGCCAGGCCATCGGGCTGCTGCCCGCCGCCTGCAACAAGAGCCGCCCCCACAGGCTCGTCTGGCTGGGGCTGAGTTCGGCCAGGCGCCCGCGAAACTCGCCTTCCCACTGCTCCCAAAAACCACGCTCGTCCGGCTCCGGCTCGAACAGGACCGTTTCGGCCCGGCGGGGCGGCAGATCGAGGCCGGCATTGGCCCGGGTGTTGCGAATCATGACCTGGCCCAGGAGCCGGCGCAACTCCTCCGGTTCGCGCGGCTGCCGGGGCCGCTTCGGGTCGATGAAGCGCGCCCGGAATTCCTTTGGACTGGGCAATTGCCCCGGCTGCAGGAGGGTGACGAGGTTGTAGAGCTCTTCCAGCGAGTTTTGGACGGGGGTTGCGGTGAGCAGGAGCAGGAAATGGCGAGGCAGGGCGTTGACCGCCTGCCAGGCCTGCGATTCGCGGTTCTTTAGGTAGTGCGCCTCGTCCACGATCAGCATGTCCCAGTGCTCCTGCCGCGCGATCTCGAGCTGGGCGGGCTGCTTGAGGGTGTGGAGGCTCGCGATGATGCCGCCGTTCTCGCGCCAGAATCGCTGGCCGTCCGCGCGCGCCGCTGCCTGGTTGGTCGTGGCGGTTGTGAGGCCGAATTTGTCGCTCAGTTCCTCTTCCCACTGGTCCACGAGCGAGGGCACGGTCAGCACCAGGAACCGCTTCACCATGCCCCGGGTCAGCAGTTCCTTCAGGACGAGGCCGGCCTCGATCGTCTTGCCCAACCCGACCTCATCCGAGAGCAGCGCCCGGCCCCTCAAGGGACCGAGGACCCGCAACGCGGTGCGCTCCTGGTAATCCAAGTGCTTGATTCGGCAATGGGGCAGGCAGAGGAGATCGTCGGACTGGTTGGAAACCCACCACAAGGCCGCCCGCTCGCGCAAGGCGTAGCGCCCGAGGTCGGACAAGGGGAAAGTCGTTTCCTGAAACTCCAATCCCGGCAACTCGATGCGCAGAGGCACTGGAGGCAGTGGCTGACGCGCAGGCGGAGGATTCGCGGGCTTGGCGTCGGCCCGGGCGGCGCCATGCGTCTTGGCCTGGGTTCTTGCCTCCGCCGCCCTGAGCTCTCTCTCGCGCTCTTCCCGCCGGCGGCGCTTCTCGGCCAAGCCCTGGAGAATCTGGCGGCGGCGCGCTTCTTCCTCCGCCCGCTTTTCCTCCCGGCGCTGCTCCCGCCTCTCTTCTCTCTCCGCCTCGGCGCGCATCCAAGGCTCCATCAGGTCCGGCATCCCATCCGGCAGCGGGAGACCCTCCGAGAGAGACTCGAAATCGGGGCGTAGGGCCTCCGCCATCTCCGCGATGCGCTCCGTCAACCACTCCACTGGCGATTCGTTCGCGGCCAAAGGGGACAAATCAACCAGGACCGGTCTTGGCGCGTGGGGCTGCGGTTTGACGGCAAACGCAACAAACTGGCCCTCCTCGCTTGGAAAGCGGCCCATCCAGAGTTCCAGGGCCGCGCGAATCTTTCGGCTCTCATGGGTCGTGAGCGTTTTCTCCCGCTGCCCCACGCCCGCGTCGAGGGTCCACGTCAGTTGGTCGCTCCCGGTACATTCCACCCGGCCGTTCGCCACCGGACGCCCGCCCGGTGATTGGCACCACTCCAAGAGAATATGGTCCTCCACCATTTGAAGGGTCGCACGAAGTTGGAGCCGAGGCTTGGCCGGCGCCGGAGGCAAATCCCGGTCCTGCCCGCCCGCCGGACCCTCCAGCCGGGCGCCGAGCCATTGCTGGGCCAGGGCGCGGGCCGCCCACCGCCCGGCGCTTTCGGTCCTCATTTCCACCAATCGCGCGAATTCGTGGACCTGGCGTCCCAGCCACTTCCAGACAGGTATATCCGGCGGCAAGGGGACCGGCAGAGCGGTCTCCGCCTGCTGCGAGGTCTTGCTGGGGTCCCGTTTCACGCGCACCCACACCCGGTCGTCCGGAACCGGTAACCGCTTGCGCAGCCGGGCGACCAACGCATGAGCCGAGGTGCCTCGGCTGCTGCACTCCTCCCGCCAGACCTCTCCCCCAACGTCCAGGTTCAGGCTCAGCGAATACCACCAGAATGGTCCACGAGGCACCGCCTCCAGTTCGGCGTATGCCGCCAACACCGCCGCCCCGGGTGCTTGCCATTGAAAGCGGAAACTGCCGCTGGTCAGATCGAGCGTGACCCATAAATCCATCGGGCCTGCCGACGTGGCAGGTGCTCTATCCTCGTCTATTGTCAATAGCTCAGGCTGTCTCATTTCTCTTGCTTCCGCCGCGCCTCGCCCGATGATTCCTACATGGCAGAAATGCTTCCCGGACGCAAGCGGTCTGTTGGGGCGGGCAAAACGACAACGATCCGATCGTCTCCGGAGATTCTCAAACTCGCAAATTCCGCTTGACCCTCCGGTCGTCCTCATGCAGCGTCCGACCGGACTCAGTGAGACAGGAAACCAATTCTCCCGCGCCCGTGCGGCAAACAAGCAAATTGCTGATAATATCGCTGCTCTTGGGGCTGGTTAGCCTGGCGCCGCTTCCCGGCTCGGCCGAGCTTTTTGACATCGCTCCATTCGCGCGCCCCAGCTCAGGCGCCGACGACTATCGCCGCCCCACCACTTTCGACTACAGCCTTGGCCGCGGCGGTTCGCCGCGGTTCGAGCGGGTCGGCGGCCGATACGTTTGCGCGCTGCAATGGGCCGAGGAACGGGATGTCCAGGAGGTCCGCTTGCGGTTTGCGTCGGCCTACGCCGGCAAGCCGATACGGTTGGAGTATTGGTTTCAGAATTGGCCATATCCGCCGCCAACGATGCCCACCTTGGAAGACCCGGTGAATGACCCCTGGCAAGGCCGCTGGCTGGAGGCGGCAACGCAAGCGGACGGCCGCGGAGACGAATGCCGTCTGACCTTCCTCCCTCTGAAGACGGAGGAGAATCCCATCGCGGCGAACTTCCCCGGCCTTTGCTACCGTCGGACGCTCAAGATTCGGCTGGTCTGCGACGAGCCTCCCCCGGCTCTGCAACGTCTGGAGGTCTTCTCCGAGTCGACCCGGAAAAAAATCACCGTGCGCCTGGAACTGGGGATGCAGGGGGCGCGTCCTTGGATTTGGGATGGCCGGCTGGCGGCGTATAACGGGACCGTCGAGGATGTCCGCGGATGGCAAACGGGACCGGAAGACAGGGTGGCGGGCGCGGAATTTCGCATCGCCACGGCGGGCAATGGGGATCGCAAAGGTCTGGTGTTTGACGTGCAGGGCGCCAGCCCCGCGCCAAGCGGGTCGCACGATGTGACCCTCGTTACGTTCCACGCCGGGGAGCGGACCTTCACCTTCGCGTTGCCGGATGTGGAACAGGGGCCGCTTTATCTGCCGGATTTCGACGCGTATGTGAGCCTCGCCTCCGACCCCCGGCCCTTTGCCCAGTCCCTGGTCAAGCCGGGCCAACGCATCCGGGAGCGGCTGGCCCTGGAGCCGGAACAGACCTACGAACGGGCGAGCCGTGAGATTCCCGCCCTGGACCCGGTGGAGCGGGAGGGTGGGCGTCTGTATCTGCCTTTGGCGATCGATTCGAGTTGGCAGAAGTTCGCGGTTGCCTGGGGCGGCAATGTGTTCCTGGCCAAAGGGGCCTTGAATGCCAAGGGCGCCGAGCTCAAGCGGTTGGAATGGCAGGGCGACCGGCTGGAGTGGAGATTCGGGACGGGGGCCGAGCCGACGTTCCGGCCCGGCGCTCGGGATTCCAGGTTGAGCGTGCTCGAGGACTTTCTCCCGGTGGCCATCGCCGCGTGGACCAACGCGCAGATAGAGTATCGGGAGGAGGCCTTTGCCACTGCGCTGGAGGGCCCTCTCGGCATAGACGGACGCGATGAACAAACCCCGGCGGTGCTTATGGTAAAGCTCACGGCCCGCAACCCGGCATCTCAGCCTCGCGCCTCGCATCTGTGGCTCGGGCTTGCTCCGAAGGAGGCGCTGCGCTTCGAGAGCAACGAACTCTTGGCCTCGGAGGGTCAACTCGTGCGAGCGCGGGTGCTCCCCTCCGCCAACGCCAAGGCCACTCTCGCCTCGTTTCGCGACGGGGAGGACGAAATCCAGGGCATCCATCTGGAGACCACCCTGGCCTCGGGGAGCGAGGAAACCACGTTATTTGCCTTGCCGTTCGTGCCGCGGCTAAGCCTGTCGCAGCGGCGCGAGTTAGGCGCGCTCGATTACGAACTGGAACGGGCGAAAGTGGTCGCGTATTGGCGGGCCATCGCGGAATCAGGCGTGCGGTTCAGCGTCCCGGAGACGCGGTTTGTCAGCTTCAGCCGGGCCATGCTCCTCCATACGCATCTGAGCACAACCAAAGACCCGAAAAGCGGCCTCTTCATGGTGCCGGCCGCCAGTTACAGCTACCAGGTCTTTGCCAACGAGAGCTGCTTCCAGATTCTGGCCCTGGACGCCTTGGGAGACCCTAAGACGGCCGCCGATTACCTCGAGACCTTCATCCGGTTGCAGGGCTCCCGGCCGTTTCCTGGAACCTACACGGGCGACCAGCGCGCGGTCTATCACGGAGCCAGGGTGGACCCGGAGTACGACTACACGGCCGCCGACTACAACCTGGACCACGGCACCGTGCTCTGGACGCTCGCGGAACATTACTTCATGACCCGTGACAAAGGCTGGCTGGCTCACGCCGTCCCCGGCATGGTCCGCGCGGCGGATTGGGTTGCGGAGCAGCGCCGGCAAACCAAGGTGCTGGACGACGGCCAGCCCGCCGCCGAGTACGGCCTCTTGCCGGCTGGGCACCTGGAGGACAACTCGGATTGGGGCCACTGGTTTGCCGTCAACGCCTATGCCAGCGCCGGGATGTCGCGCCTCGGCGAGGCGCTCAGGGAAATCGGCCACCCCGAGGCCGACCGGATTAACCGCGAGGCCGGGGCCTTCCGCGCCGACTTGCGCCAGGCCGTTATCCGCGCGAGCCAGGAGGCGCCGGTTACCCGGCTGCGGGACAACACCTGCATTCCCTGCGTCCCCGTCCGGCCCCATCAGCGCTATCGGCTCTTCGGCCCTTTGAGGGTGGATTATTATCGCCGCTACCCCCACCCCGTCCTGCCCATATACCGGCTATCCGCCACCCGGGAAGTGTTGTACGGGCCGCTTCTCCTGCTGAATCTGGGCATTTTCGAGGGCTCGGAACCACTGGCGAGCTGGGTGCTCGATGATTGGGAAGACAACCTCACCCTGTCCTCCAGCTTCGGCCTGAACGTCCACGGCTGGGTCGCGGACCAAGACTGGTTCAGCCGAGGAGGCATCGTCTTTCAGGCCAATCTCCAGAACCCCGTGCAGGCCTACCTGCGCCGGCACGAAATCCCGGCCGCCCTGCGCAATCTTTACAATGACTTTGTGGCTTGCCTTTACCCGGATGTGAACGTCTTCACCGAGGAATTCCACGCCTGGCGGTCCCCTTCCGGGCCGTTTTACAAGGTCCCTGACGAGGCGCGGTTCGTGACCCGAGTGCGCGACTTGCTGGTCCACGAGGAGGGAACGGAACTCTGGCTCGCCGCCGGCGTGTCCCGGCGATGGCTGGCCGCCGGCCAGAAGATAAGCCTGCGCCAGATGCCCACGACCTTCGGCCCCGTTGACCTGGAACTGGACGCCCGGGACGATGAAGTCCTCTGCCGAGTCGGGCTGCCTTCCCGCAACCCGGCGGCGAGCGCCTGGCTGGTCCTCCGGGTGCCGGAGCCTAAGTCACTCGCAGCGGTCGAAATCGATGGCAAACCCTGGGCGGATTTTGATCCCCGGAAAGGGGCGATTCGGCTGCCCCTGGGCAAAGACGCGCCGCTGCAACTCAGGGCGAGGCTCGGCCAGCAATAAGCGCCGCCAGTGCCTCGCAATTCCGCCGCGCGGGATTTGCTGAACAGAAACTCGTAAGCGACTTTGAACGCCATTGATCGCATGAAATCCGAAAACGAGATGGCCGTGGCGGCGCTCGAATTGCGCCACGTCACGAAACTCTTCGGCCAGTTCAAGGCCGTGGACGATGTCAGCTTCAGCCTGGGCCCCGGTTCGATCTGTGGCTTCCTCGGCCCCAACGGGGCCGGCAAGACGACGACGATCCGGATGGTGCTTGAGATTCTCAAGCCAAACAGCGGCACGATCACGGTCCTGGGCCGCCCCTCGGCGCTGGAGGTGCGTCATCGCATTGGTTACCTGCCCGAAGAGAAGGGGCTTTACAAGAAAATGAAGGCTTGGGCCATCATTGCCTATTTCGCGACGTTGAAAGGGATGACCCGCCGGGCCGCCAGGAGTCGGGCCTTCGAGTTGCTGGAACGCTACGGCCTGAAGGACTTTGCCGAAAAACCGACCGATGCCCTCTCCAAGGGGATGGGCCAGAAGGTGCAAATCCTGGCCTCCATCGCTCACGACCCGGAATTGGTCATCCTGGACGAGCCGTTCTCGGGGCTGGACCCTGTGAACCAGCAGGTGATGGAGGACCTCATCCGGGACCTGGCCCGGCGCCGGCGCACCGTTCTCTTCTCGACCCACGTCATGGAGCAGGCGGAGCGTCTGTGCGAACGCATCCTCCTCATCGCCCGTGGACGCCTCATCTTCGACGGCACGATGGCGCAGGCGAAGCGAACAATGCCCCGCCGTGTGCGCCTGGAGACCGGGGACGACATCGCCCCGCTCCGTGGTTTGGCCGAAGTGAGCGCCGTGCGCCCGGGGCCTCGAGCCTCAGCCCAGGGCGACGGCCCGGACCACGCCTCCGCGCCGTGGGAACTTGAGTTGCGCGGGGACTCGGACCCGCAGGTGATCTTGCAGACCTGTTTCGCCCAAGGAATCCGGCTCAAGAGTTTCAACCAATCCGAACCGACCCTCCACGAAGTCTTCATGAGGCTGGTCGGGCCGGAGGCCAAAGAAGTGGGGTTCCGATGAAATACGCGTTCCTCGTTGCCTGGCGCGAATACGCCGAGAATGCAAAAACCCGCGGCTTCTGGATCGGGTTGTTCCTGTTCCCCCTGATCCTGTTTCTCTGCGTTCAGGTGCCGGTTTTGCTCGAACGACAAGCCACTCCCGTCCGCTATTTTGTCCTCGTGGACCCATCGCGCGGCCTGGCTCCGGCCATCGAAGCCGCCCTCGAAAAATCCTACCAGCGCCAGGTGCTGGCCGCCCTCAAGGAATATGCCCGAAAGAACGCCGCCCCGATGACCAACTCCGCCGCCCCGCGCCCGGCGCCCTCCCTGGAGGACCTCAACGAGGCGGACGCCCAGTCCCTCGAGACCTTTGTCGCAAAAGGCGGCACCGGTTTCTTTCTCGCGCAGCTTGCGCCCCGGCTGCGCCCCGGGGCCGCGCCCTTCCAGGAGCCGCGCCGGCCATTTCAGCAGGTCAAACTCCCCTCGACTATCGACCCCAAGGCGGACCTGGCCTCGATTGCCGACGACTTGAAACCCTATCTCCGCCAGGACAAACGCCTCGACGCCGAGGGCGTCCCCGTCCAACTCGCAGCGGCCATCTTGATCCCACCCGATTTCGAGAACCGGCTTGTCCACCCTCAAACCTCGTCTCCGGTCCCTGCTCCCCGCCAATCGCCCCCGGCTCCACAAATCCAGTTTTGGTCGGCCAACACCTCCGACCCCCGGCTCCGGGAAGAGGTCGAGCGCGCGGTCAATGCCGAGATTCGCCGCTGCCAATACCTCGCCCGCGGCATGGATGCCGCCGTGATCCAGCAGGTCGAGCGCACCTATATCCCCTTCGCCACCCTTAATCCCAAGAAAGAAAAGGGCCGCGAAGCCGTCGGCACAGCCGACATGGTCCGCCAATGGGCGCCCAGCGCCTTTGTGTATCTCCTCTGGGTCGCCATTTTCTCCGTCATGCAGATGCTCCTGAGCAACACCATCGAGGAAAAATCCAACCGCATCATCGAAGTCCTGCTCTCTTCCGTCACGCCCGGCGAATTGATGATGGGCAAGCTCTTCGGCATCGCCGCCATCGGCCTGACAATGATCGGCGCCTGGATGGCCGCCCTCTTCGGCATCCTGAGCTGGAAATCCGCCGGCGCCTCCGAACTCGTGGGCCAGGTCTTCGTCGTCCTCCGGACCTCGAACCTCGTGCCGATCTTCGCCGTCTATTTTCTCCTTGGCTACCTGATGTACGCCGCGTTCATCCTCTCCATCGGCAGCGTCTGCAATACTCTCAAGGAGGCCCAGAGCTACATGGCCGCCATGACCCTGCTCATGATGGTCCCGCTCATGACCATGACCTTCATCCCCAAAGACCCCAACGGCCCCCTCGCCCGCGTTCTCTCCTGGATACCCCTCTACACCCCCTTTACGATGATGAACCGCGCCACCGCGGACCCGCCTCTCATCGACCTCGTCGGCACCCTCGTCCTCTTGCTGGCTACCACCATCGGCGCTCTTTGCATGGCCGGACGCATCTTCCGCATCGGCATCCTCCGCACCGGCCAGCCGCCCAGGCTCCTCGAAATGCTCCGATGGGCGTTCAAGTAGTCAGCGAGGAGGGCGAACGAGCCTTATTCGAAAGCGAACCGCCCGGGCCAGACTCAAGGGTCTCCGCATGTCTGACACCCGACCCTGGGCAGGACGACTTGCCGGCGATTCATCTCGCATAAGCGTTGCCGGCGCTGCTCAAAGCAACCCGCGCAGGCCGGGAACGCCTCAAGGTCCCAGGTGTCCGCGAAGACCCGCCCCTGGCGCAGCTCCAGGACGGCTTCCAAGGCTCGTTCGAGAGTTGAAAGCCTCGGCGGCGCAAACTCGCCCGCCTCGCGCAGGCGCTCCAAAGCGCCGTTGCCGCCGCGGGTGGGGATAAGGGAAACCACGCCGGCGCCGGAGGCAAACGCGAACTCAGCCGATTTAATCGCCCACTCCAAACCCTCGTCCTCGCTCAAGAAAGGCGGCCTTAACAGGACGAACGCCCGCACCGCGATGCCGCGGTCGCGCAGGAAGCCCGCCGCTTTGCCAAAGGCGCCCGTGGTCAGGCCCTTGTTTAGACGAGGCAGGACCTCCGGATGCACGGTCTCAAGGCCCATCGCCACCTCCAGCGGCGGACGCAGGGCGTCTGTGAGTTTCTGCACGTTCCGGCCGACCAGCCGGGGGTGTGATTCCACGACCAGATGGCTCGCGAAGGAGAGCCTTTGGGCGATGGCGGGGTAGTCGGCCACCGGGACAGCGGCGGGGTCGAAGAAGCTGCCGCTGTTGTAGAGCTTGACCTGTTGCGGGCGGGCTTGCAGGCGGCTGAGAGCGTACTCGATCTGCCGCGGGATCGCGCCGGGCGGCACCGAGCGGGCAAGGGTGTGCTTCCACAAATCGCACATCAGGCAGCGCCAGGGGCACTCTCGGTTGGTGAGGAGAATGGCGGCGGAACTCACGATCCGGCCCGAAGCGGCTCGCTCCTCCTCAAGGAAAAACCCCTGGGGCTTAAGGGGATCGGCCCTCGCCCTCGGAGGGCGTTGGGCGATGATCCAGGCCGACCGGCCTCGCTCAGGATAGATGGAAGTCACGGGCGATCAGCCGGAGACCGCTTCACCATAGCCCGCCAGGAACGGCTGGCGGTATTCAGGACCTCCGCCGCCCGATGCCGATGTCCCCTGGGTCTCCAGGTAGGCGTCGAGGAACCGCTGGCGGTATTCAGGCTCCTTCATCGACAGGCGCCGGCCCAGGCGTTCCGCGGAAACGGCGCCGTGCTGAAAACGGCGCTTGGGAAAGACCGGCATCTCAAGCCCGGTGATGGCCTTCACACCGCGGCTGACGACCTCGCCTTTGAGGCGGTAGAGCTTATGCACGTCATAATCCGTCAGCGCGATGAACGGAATGCCTTCCGCCTGCTCGATGACGGCGGGCCGTGTGAACGGGCTGAAGCCCTCGAAGTTGAAATGACGCCCGGGAGCATACGTGCGGGCGTAGGAGCGGCTCAAGCCCCCCGAATAGGTGAGGGAATGCTTGATGGTGCCCAATCCCCAACCCTCCTGGTAGAGCATGCGGTTGTTCACGACGCTGCGAATCGTCAGTTCCGGGTTCTCCTCGATGGGATAGTCCTTGAGGTTTTCGTCGCCGCCATCCCCGTCCACGAGGAACTTCCAGTCCGGATAGCGCCTGCGGATGCCGCCGCACAGGGCAAGCGCCATCGTCGCCGACTGGACATCCAGCGACTTGTAATCCTCCACGACCCGAATCGTCTCAAGCGGGTCGAGAGAAGCCGCGTCCGCCTCGATGACCTCCAGGAACAGCCCCAGGCCGAGCCGCTCCAGGAAGGTCCTCGCCTGGGCGAGGTCGGGACCCTCGCCTACCGAGAGGGTAAAGGCCTTGAGCCGGGCGGGGTTCATCCCCAACTTCAGGAGGCTATGGTAGGTGACGAGGAAGACGGCGCCGCTGTCCACGCCGCCGGAGAAACAGACCCCAATGGGTTCGTCGCCCGGCAGGCTCCCGAGCCACTGCCGGACCTCGCGGGCCAAGGCGCCGATGTAATTCTGGCCCAACTGGTCCAGGTCGGCGGGAAATGCCTCCCGCCGCGGCGCAAAAAACCGCTCGTAGATCGGGTCGGGATCGGGGCAGCCGACCAGGTGAATCTGCACAACGTGATGCGCGGGGACCATGCGCGTGTAGCTGGGATGGAACTGCGCCCCGAATCCCTCCCGCTTCAACCAGTCCCAGATCGCGTCTATGCGCGGGGCCACCACGAGCGCGGGGCCTTCCTGGCGCTTGGCCAGAAAGTAGCGCATGGGCCGATCCAGCGAGCGGGCCAGGCGGACGACCTTCCCTTCCTTGGCCACCAGGGCAAAGGAGCCCTCGATCTGCCGCACCGCCTCAGCCGGGCCGCGCAGGATGCGCCCCCGCGCTTCTTCAACGCTCATATTCAGGATGCGGTTGGAGGCGGGCTCGGTCAGATCGACCACGCGTTCGACATACTGGTTCGAGATGGTTTGGTTCATGTTATTTTTTCGTGACGCCTAAATGGTCTTGCCCGCGCAGCCCGCGCGGGCCGCGGCCAGCAACGAATTCCGCCGCGCCGTCCCTATCGGACGGCTTTGTCAACGGCTCTGGACTGGCAACGGGAACGGCGCGGAATCTACGCCTCGCTGCGTCCGATGAAAAGCTTTTTCCAACCGCTCCGCTGGCTCCGGTCTTTCACTTGCCTCTTTGGCTCAGCACCAGCGGCCCAACCCACCGCGTGTTGTACTTCCCCCGCCAGCCGTCCTCCAAATTCGAGGGCCCGGGCTGCCGGCCGTAAGCCTGGTCATCCATGCCGTGGAAAGGCAGCGGCTCGACTCGCCAGCCCTGGCCGACGTGGAAGTCGGCATCTTTGTCCCAGCCTACGACGTGCAGGAAGAAATCGCGCTCGAAGCCTTCGGGCTTGGCGGGCAGTGGGTCCGCGGCGAAGCTCAGGGCCAACTCGTCTCCGCCATTGAGAAGCACCAAGGCGTTGTCCTTTTCGGCGACCAACTCATCTACGGCCCCGTAACGCGTACACCAGCCATAAGGCGTCCGCCGCCAGGGCGGCCCGTCCCTGAGCCGGTCGTATTCCGGCGTCAGCGGCAGCCAGGCTGGCAGCGGCGCGAACTCGCTAAACCCGCGCCAATGCAGGTCGGTTCGGCTTGGACGCAGCCTCGTGACACGGTTCTCCCGGGAGGATGCCTTGACGCAGAGCGAAACGGAATCCCAGTAGAGTTCAAACGCCGTGGTCAAACGGAGACGCCGCGCGCCGGAGGGCAGTTTGCCTTCCAGGTCCACGAGTATCGTCTTGGTCTTGCCCGCCGGCACCCCGGTGTCCACCGGCACCCGCTTCCATGACCCGTCCGGCAGCTCGGCATCGAGGACCGGGAATGGAAACGGAAGGCTGGGGTCGAGCGAGCCGGCGATGTTGGCCATGCCGCCGCCAAAGCGCAGCCACCCCGTGAGGACCAGGACCAGTGGCTCGGAAACCGGAAGCTCGCCAAACTCGAGTGTGACGGTGAAGGGTTCGGCCAAGCCGCGCAGTTGCGGTTCGCGGAGGCGCTCCGGCCCCACCATGCGCCCATCATTGGCTGCCAGCAGTTCAGTGGCATCCAGGCCGTCGCCGCGCAGCGCCCGCTTGAGGGCCGAGCGCGGCCGGAGGGTCCAGAGTTCATGCGGGGGGAAGGGCCGCGCGGCGAGCATCTTGCTGGTCGGCGCCACGAGCGTGCCCGCCGGATGGTCCACCACCACCAGCCCCGCCTCATCCAGATAAAGCACCTCCCGCAGTTCTTCCGTGATGCGAACCTCGTACCCGTTGCCGCGGGGCGGAAACTGGCGGTCGCTTCCGAGACAAAGATATTCTTCGGGGTCCTCCTCGACGTAGCGCGATTGACTGGCCGGCAGGCCGAGGGGGGCCGCCCCCAGAATATCGGTGACAAACCTGAACCCCTGGCCGTTCCAGGCGTAAAGGTACGGGCACGACCCCGAGGGCAGCGCCGCTTCGACCAACTCGAAAGGCTGCGGCCCCACCGCAACGTCCAGCGTCGTGGTCGTTAAATCCGACCACCGCATCTGGAGCATGTCCAGTTTGTCACGCTTCCCGACGCCAATCTCGAAGGGAAGCTGTTTCAAGGTCCGGAGCGTTCGCCAGTGTCCCGAGACGATTTCGACCCGGCAGCCCAGGCCCGAGGCGTTGGAACGATTGCCAGCCAATCGCAGCTTGAGCTGTTTGTTCGCGTTGCCGCCGTCGTTGCGCCAGAACCGCAGCCCCGCCTTGGAGGCCGTCACCAGGTCGGTGTCGCCGTCCTGGTCAAAATCCGCCGCCGCCACGTCGTCCACCGGTCCTGTCTTGTCCAAGCCCAGCGCCGTCGTCACATCCACAAAGCCCTTCTTGCCCGCGTTGCGCCACACCCGCACCCCGCTGCCATAAGCCAGCAGGTCCAGCCAACCGTCGTTGTCATAGTCCAGCAGCAGAAGCCCGGTGGGCCGCAGCCCGTTGAGGGGAATCGTCGCCTCCTCGCCGCTGCCGCCATAGAGAATCGTGAGTTCCTTCTCACCGGCCAGCACGAGGTCCGGCAGCAGGTCGTTATTCAGGTCGCCCACCGCAACGAGCTTGGCGGTCGGCAGCCTTTCCGCCAGGTTCGTCCGCACGAACAAGCCGGCCCGCTGTTTGCAGTAACACACCGGCGCCTCACCCGCGCGGGCGAGATAGACCGCGGGCACGTCCTCGTTCCTCCAGTCGTCCACGGCCAGGCATTCCACCCCGCCGAGCATGGCCGGCAGCCCGGTGTTCGTGGTGTTCTCCTGGAAATGAAAACTACCCAGGTTCCGATAGACCCGCAGCCCCTGGCCGCCCGGCTGGATGGCCAGCAAATCGAGTTTGCCCGTGAAATCGAGGTCCGCCAGCGCCCCGTCTCTCGCCTTCACGTCCCCCAGCCCCGCCGCGGCCGTCACCTCTTGGAATTGACCGTTGGTGGCGAAACGGAATGCGTGCGAAGCCTGCTCCCCGAGCACCACGACGTCCTCGAACCTGTCATTGTTGAGGTCCCCCACAAGGCACCGCCGATACGTCGCGTTCGTGGTTCCCGGCACCCACTCCCCCAGGGGGGCGAACTTGCCTTTCGAGTTTCCCAGCAGGCGAAACCCGTCCCCCTGTCCCACCCAAAGGCTGTTTCGCCCGTCATGGTTGTAATCGAGCACGCCCACCGGCCCGCGATAGCGCGACGCCTCCGCGCCAAACACCTGCGCGGTTGCCTCGACGAACCTCACCGCGACCCCGCGCCCTTCGGGTTGCGCAAGCGTAAAAGCCACGCGCGGTTCCGTGTATTTGCAGCGTTCGAGGGCGAGGGGGCTTAACAGCGCCCCGGGGTTAGTGGCCTGAAGCTCCTGGTGCCTGGCCAACTGGGCCGCCGCGTCCGCCGTCCGTCCGGCCCGCTGGTAGAGGCGGCTCAGTTGATAATGGGCCGACGGATGATTCGGCTGGAACCGGAGGAGCGTTTCAAATTGCTGAATCGCGGCCTCCGGATGCCCCGCCCGTTCCAGCGCCAGCCCCAGCTCGAACCCCAGCGCGTCGACCGCCGCGTCGATCTTTTGCGATTGCTGGAGGGCCTGGACCGCCTTCTCAGGTTGATTCTGTCGCAGGAACGCGCACCCGGCCAGGTAATAAGCCGCCGGCTCGTTTGGGTCCAACTCGATGGCCCGCTGGCATTCCCCCGCCGCGCCCTCGCTGTCCTCCGCCAGCAGAAATGCGTTCGCCAGGTTCAAATGCGCGTCCACGCTCTCCGGCGCCGCCGCCGCCGCCTGCTTGTAGAACCTGACCGCGTTGGTCGCATCCCCCTTCTCGAAGTAGCCCCGGCCCGACGCCATGAGCCGCTCAAACCCTTCCGCATGGTCCCGATGACGAACCACGACGACCCCGACGAGGGCCATCAGTCCGGCGACAAGAATCCAAAGCAGGGTTCTCTTCATTTCTGGGCGGCGATTGGCCTGTTGATAGCCCTTGCTCGATTCCGGATCAATTCTTTTTACAGTGAAGCACGCGGACCCCCTTTCTTTTCCGTGTATTCCGCTTACTCCGCGGTTCCTCAAGAACATCGTAGGCGAGCATTTAGGACTCCTCAACACCCTTGCTCCAACTCGCCTTTCGTCCTTCAACCCACCGGGTTCGATGTCGAGCCTCCCCAAGTCTCATTCACACCCTGCATCAGCAGGGTGCCAGCCGCCTGACAAGCCAATCTCAACCGTTTCAACGGTTTCCCCGCCTCCGCCCTCCGCCCTCCGCCCTCCGGCTTCCGTCCTCCGTCCTCCGGCTTCCGCCCTCCGCCCTCCGGCTTCCGTCCTCCGTCCTCCGGCTTCCGTCCTCCGTCCTCCGGCTTCCGTCCTCCGTCCTCCGTCCTCCGTCCTCCGTCCTCCGCCCTGTCGGCGGCCATGATGCGCCAGCGGCATCACGCCGCGTGAAGGCGTTTGTGGCGGTGCGAATCCGGTTGGTCACCCTAATTTCAAGGTAACAAACCTTGCTATTCTTTGTTATCCGGTTATCCTGAACACATGAATGTTTCGCTCACGCATGAACTGGAGACGCTTATCGAAGAAAAGGTGAAAAGCGGGCTTTACAATAACGCCAGCGAGGTTGTGCGTGACGCCCTGCGGCGGGCATTCTGCCAACCCGCGAGCTTGAACTTGGATGAAGATACCCCGGAACTGGCCGCTTTGATACGCGAAGGACTCAACAGCCGTCATACCCCACACCGCCAGGGTGATGTTCGCAAGCTGCTCGATCGATTTCGAGAGCGATCACGGGAATGACCGCTCAGCGATCAAGGCGCTTCGACACTGATCTGGAACGGCAGTTTCGCTGGTACCTGCTGGAAGCGAACCTTGATCCTGCCGATGCGCTGGCGTTGGCGACTCGTTTTGCCGAGGCCGTGGATGCGGCTCTTGATGTCTTGGGGCGGAATCCTGAGATGGGGCGGCGGCGATTTGGAACCTACCCGGACCTTGCTGGAACGCGCTCCTGGCGGGTTCGGAAGCCCTTCCACCGCTTCATCATTTTCTACCGGGGAGGGCGGGATCGTTTCCGCCGAGCGATTGCTGGAAGGCCACAGCCGATGGGCCGGAGGGCAGTAAAGCGGCCCCACGACAGCGCCACCCTTGTGTCAATGAGCGCGACCCCGGAGGAAAGATATGAGGTGTATGTCCACGTGTATCCCCAGATGGCCTGCCAACGGTGTCATGAGGGGGTGACCAGCGCGCCTCGGCAGGACAACTGTCTCAAAGCCGATGTGAGCGTGATCGCCGCTGTGGTGGTCAAGAAGTATGTGGAGCACCAGCCCCTTTACCGTCAGCAACAAGGCTTTGAGCGGCTGCACATCCCGATCTCCCGGCAGACGCTCCGCGACTGGACGGGCTGGTGCAGCGATGAAGTGGAGGCGATCGTCCAGGCGATGGCCGAGTATACCTGTGCCCAGCCGCTGATCCAGTCCGACGAGACCCCCGTACGGATGCAATTAGCCGATGGCCGGATGGAGACGGCACGACTCTTTGCCTACGGATTGCCCTGGGCGGGGGTCGTCTTTGATTTTCGAACGGACAAGAGCCAAACAGGACCCAAGGAGTTTCTGCAAGGGACGACGGCTGGCTTTTTACAAACCGACGGGGGCAGTTCGTATGTGCCGGTGTTGAAGGCGATGGAGCTGTTGCATGGGGTGTGCATGGCGCATATCCGCCGAGGTCTCTTCGAGGCTCGAGCCGAGGCGCCCCTGGCGGTGGATTTGCTGCTGGCTGCCATCCAGAAACTCTATCGGATCGAGAGCCGGGCCAAGGCGATGGGGCTGAGCCTGGAGGTCGCTCCGGCTGAGCTGGACAAGCACTCGACCGAACATGCGCTCCGAGGAGTGGTGCTGGGCCGGCGCAACTGGTTGCACGTCGGCCATGAGGCGGGGGGAGAGAAGGCCGCCGATCTCTTCTCGCTCATGATCACGTGCAAAAGGCTGGGGGTCGAACCCTACGCCTACCTCCACGACGTCCTCCGGCGGCTGCCCAGCCATCCCGACAAGGACATCTGGCAGCTAACGCCCGGAGGCTGGAAGGAAACCTTTGCTCCCAAGACCCCGCCGCCCTGTCCCAGCGGCTGAACCCTTCCGACTCTCGATTCAGCGGTCAGCCGAATAGCATGTTAGACCCGTCTCTAACCAGTTTATCTATGCCGACAACCTCCAAGCGTTCTCGCTGCTCCCGCGCCTTTGTCGGCGCGTTTCAGGCAAAGACGCATTTTTCTCAACTCCTTGAGCGCGTCGCCGCCCTCTTCTGTCAGATGGATGCCTTGCGCCAGGGTCTTCCCAGGCCGAAGAACAAGACCACTCTCAAAGACCTGATTAACCCCGGGAGGCGGTTCTGATGGCCTGTTTGAGAGGTTCGCCCATGGCGTCGAGGAGGCGGTCCTTGTAGCTCCGTCCGACGTTGAGCCGGAGGCCGGACTTGAGGACCGCCACGCAATCGCCCTGGCCCATGGGCAGAAGTTCGCGGACGGCCTCGATGTTGACGAGGTAACAGCGGTGGATGCGGACAAAGGAGGCCGGGGCAAGCTGGGCTTCGAGAGCGGAGATGGACTGGCGGAGAAGGTGGCGTTCCGAACGGGTGTGGAGCGACACGTATTTCTCCTCCGCCTCCGCCCATTCGATCTCGGAGGTCTTCAGAAAAAAGAGCCGGTCTTTGCCCCGGACGAGGATGCGCTGGGCCCGGCGGGCGGACCGGCGCGCCTCGTCCAGGAGACGCAGCATTTTGTCCGCGAGGTCTGTGCCGGAATCGCGCTGACGCACCGCGCGCTCGATGGCCTTATGGAACCGCTCGGCGGTGAAGGGCTTGAGCAGGTAATCGAGGGCCTCGACCTCGAAGCCGCGGATGGCGTATTCATCGTAAGCGGTGGTGAAGATGATCATCGGCTTGTGATGAGGATAGACCTCGCGGAGCACGTCGAAGCCATCGCCACGGGGCATCTGGATGTCCAGGAAAACCAGGTCCGGGCGGAGTTGGAGGATTTTCTCGATGGCGTCGACGCCGTCGCCCGCCTCGCCGAGCACGTCGATGTCCGCGCGGGCGGCGAGGAATTTGCGGATTTTGCTCCGGGCCGGCGGCTCGTCATCCACGATGAGGGCGGAGAGTTTCATTGTCCAGCAGGCGCGGTCTCCCGTTCGAGGGGAATCGCCAGATGAACGCGCAGGCCGCCTTCGGGGCGGTTTGCGAGGTCGAATTGGTGGTGGTCTCCGTAGAGGGCGCGCAAACGGCTCCGGAGGTTGGCGAGGCCGACGCCGTTGCCGAGGGCTTGGGACGGGTCGCCGATGCCGGGCCCGTTGTCGAGGACCTCGATGTCGAGAGTCGAGTCCCGGCATTCCACTCGCGCCTGGACGCGGACGACAGAGTCGCGCTCGAAGCCGTGGTGTTTGACGGCGTTCTCGATGAGTGTATGCAAAGCCAGGTTTGGAACCAGGGCATCCAGGATGTCCGGCTTGCATTGGATGTCAATCGCGACGCGGTCCTGGAAGCGCGCTTGGATGAGTTCCACGGCGGAGCGGACAAACTCGAGTTCGTGGTGGAGGGGCACGCGAGCGCCCGCGGGTTCCTGGAGGCTGGAGCGCAACATCCGGCTCAAGGCGGCAATCATGTGGTCGGCGCGGTCCACGTTTTCATACATGACGGAAGAGATCATGTTGAGGGTGTTGAAGAGGAAGTGGGGATTGAGCTGGGAACGCAGGGTCTCGAGTTGGGCCTGGGCGAGTTGGCGCTGCAATTCGGAGGTCTGGAGTTCGAGGGCGGCGGCCCGGCGCTCGCGCTCCCGGCTTTGGCGGTAGTAGGCAATGGCCCGGAGCACGGCATAGACGATCCAATAATGCTGAAACTGCTTGTGATACTCCATGACAAAGCGGTAGCGCATTTCGCCAAAATCGTACGCGCCCAGGCCCAGCAGCGAGTAAAGCTCCCGCCGGGTGTAGAGCATGAGCAGGGTATGAATCACCCCGATGACAACCGAGAGCGCCACGTGCGCCGGGATGGTCCAATACCAGTTGCGCCGCTCGATTGGCAACCGGCTGAAGCACAGGATAATAAGGGGCAGCAGGGCCAGAAGCGTAAAGTACCCGGTGAATTCCCACAGGACCGGGAAGAAATAGGGAACGGCGTTTCTTTGCGCCAGGTCGAGGTTGTAAATCGTGCCGGCCTCGATGAACGCGCCCGCCGTGTAAATCAGGAAGACGATCTTCCAGTTCAGGTCTGAAAGTTCGATCCAATGGCGGCGGGGCGGGCCCGACGCCGGGCAGCCGGACTCCGTTGGGGCGCTCATAATCGGCTGAGGGCATTTGCCATCGCCGGAAGCATACCGGTTTCCAGGCGCTGGCCCAGCGCCGATTCATGGCCTCCGGAATGCGCCGCGACGCTGACGGGCATGCCCTCGGCACGCATCACCCCGGCCAGGTAAGCCACCCCGCGGCGAATCCAGGGCGTCTCACTGTCCCCGCCGTATTCCAGGGTCACCGCCTTCAGAGACTGGCCCCGGGCACGGTATCGGGCGAGTTTGTCGGTCCAGCCGCCGAAACCGTTCTCGTACCGGGCGAGCAAGGCGGCCTGGGACTCAGCCGGCCCTCCCGGGACCGGGAAGGCGATGTGCGGATAAGGCAACGCGAGGTCGGGCGTCATCGCGGCGGCGTACGAGACAAAGAGGCCCTCGACAAACACGTCGCGCGATGGGTTATTGAGCCGGTGCTGCATGAAATCACGGAAGCTCCTGCGCCGGGAAGGCTCATCCAAGCCTTGGCATTTTTCCTGGTACGACCTCCAAAGCCGAGTCTGCTTTTCGTCGAGCAGGCCGAGGTCCTTGAGTCCTTCCCGGTCAAAGAGGGCCGGGCTCATCGCATAGACGCGACTGAACCGATCCGGGTGCTTGAGCGCCAACTCCAAGGCCCCGAATCCGCCCATGCCATGCCCCGCGATGCCGCGCGCCCCGGCGGACGGGATTGTCCTGAAGTGGCTGTCGACGTACTCCACCACGTCGTTGACGATGTAATCCTCCCAGTTGCCCGTCAGCGGGGAATTCCGGTACCAGCTTCCACCCAGGAAATGATGGGCGTTTGGCACCACCACGATTACCTCCCCGGTGGCGCCGCTCCGGATAAGCCGGTCCATGGCGTCCTTGAGACGGAAGCCCTGATAGGAGCCGCCTGTATAGCGTTGCACGATATTGTCGAAGTTCGGCAGGAAGTAGAGCACCGGGAAGCGGTTGGTGCCGGAGCGGTACGAGGGAGGCAGATAGACGACCAGTTGCTGGCGAGGGAGGATTCCGAGCCGGTTGCCTGAGAGAGACTGCGCGTCGAACTCGTTGGAAACCAGCGCCCCGCCACGGGGGGCGCAGGAGCACAGGGGCAGAAGGAGCGACAGCCAGAGAAGCGGCAGCGCGCGGGGGATGATCGGCCAAACACCGGCTCTTTCGGGTGCATCCGCCGGGCGGGCGCGCTGCCATTTCATGCCGAAAGCCACGCGCACGATGTTCCAGGGCCGGATGGCCAGCGCATAGATGGCGCAGCAGATCACGAAAGTGGCGGCGACGACGAGCGGGAACTTCACCCCGATGCTCCAATTGGTGTTGGCCAGTTGATACCCCAGGATGATAATGACCGTTTGGTGCAGGATGTAGAAAGGATAGACCGCCTCGTTGGCATACCGCAGGAACGGATGGTTGAAGCTCAGGTAGCGTCTTCCGTAGCCCAGCGCGACCAGCACCCACATCCAAATCTGGAAATTGTTCAGGAAACGGACCCCTGCGACGGCCACCGGGGAAACATGGAAGTTGGGGGTTTGGAGGGCCTGCCGGGTTCCAAGGACGACAATGCCTGTCAGGAGGACAAATGCGACCGCGCCCGCCATGAAGAACTTCCGGCGCTGGGCGGCGATGGCATCATAGAGGCGCTCGCTGGACGCCAGAACAAAGCCTGCCATGAAAAAACACAGTTTGTGTGTAAAATTGGCCCAATCGCCAAAGAGGCTGTTCGCATCGTCCGGCCAGAACGGCCTTAAGACTACGTCCGAGAGGGCGGAGGGAATGCAGATGAGGAACAGGGCCCAAGGGCGGGCCATCCAGTCGAAGACCCGTGCCAGCAGGGCGCGGCCCGGGCGCGCGCGCAGCCAGAGGCACACCGGAAGCATCACCATCGAATAGGTCCAGATATAGGGGATGTACCAAAGATGATGCCAGGACAGGTTTCCCGCCGGATAAGCCCCGGACGTGAAGAGCGTGCGATAGAAGTCCCAGAACGAGCTGTATTGCTCCTGGTGATACAGGCGCTCGCAATAGACCTGCGGCGGGATGACGACCAGCATCCCGAAGACCAGCGGCACCAGCAGGCGTTTGTGGCGTTCCAGGAAGTACTTCCAGGTGGAGTACCGCTCCATGGCGAACCATACCGCCGAGCCGGAAATGAAGAACAGCAACGGCATCCGCCATTGATGCACGAACCGCATCACATGATCGAAGACATCGCTGGTTTCGAGGTTCTTCACATGCCAGAACCACGTGCTGAACAACATGCCGGTGTGGAAGAGCATGAGCAGCCCGAAGGCAAAGACTCGCAGCCAATCCAGGTCGTAGCGCCGTTTCATATCTGTTCTTCCTTTTCGCGCACGATACCACACCACCCCCGCGCCATCGCCAGCGTTATGTCACCAACCGCGGTGCCGAAGCAACCAACCGGGGCGCCGCGGGGATGAACGGCGCGGCAAAGACGCAACCCGCGCAACGCAGACTTCCAGTCTGCTCATCGCTATTTCGGGGTCGCCGCGCTAGTGCTTCCAGGCCCGCACGTAATCGATGCTGAAGGTGGAGGGCAGATCGGCATCGTCAGGCGTGCCGAACCAGTCGCCCATCGTCTCGCTGTCGAAGATGAGGTAAAGCGGCTGATGCCAATGCGTGTTTTCCACTGTGCGCACGAGCTGCCCATCCACATACCAGCGTAACTGGTCGTGGCCCCATTCAAAGCCATAGACGTGGAATTGCGCCGCAAAGCGCCAAGGGGCCCTCCAAAAGCTGCCGACCTGCCAGTGCCGCTTCTCGAGCGGGGTGCCGAACACATGCACGGTCATGTAGTAGCGATGGTCGTGGGTGGCGGATTTGCCGCACAGCTCGAACACGTCGATCTCGGTGGACCAGCCGGGGTTGGCGCCGAGGTCCTCTTGCTGGAACCAGAAGGAACTCGAACCGGCCGAATTCATGGGGCGCGCCCTTACTTCGTAATAGCCGTAGCTGGAGCGGACCTTGGTGTGCAAGGCGGCGGAAGTATAATCGCGATAGCCGTGCTGTTTTGCTTCTTCGGGGACCGTTCCCTTGCGCATTGTCAGGTGCAACTGACCGTCGCGGACCACTACGTTGCCAGGGTCAAACCAGGCCGGTTGGCGGCCTTGCCACCAGGACAAACCCAGGGTCCACTTGCTGGAGTCCAGCGCCGGGCCGTTGAATTCATCCCACATCGGCTCGAATTTCACCCAGCCCCCACGGTTCTCCTGATCCGAGAGGGGCAGGTCGTCAGTGACCCGCCTCGGGGCTTGGCCCAGCGGCAGCTCTCGGGTCCACTGTTGGATGGACTTTTCATCGAACCGGTTGGTCGAGACGCCGGGCGCGCCAGCCCGGTTCGGAGCCTCACGCACATGGGACGACTCGCGCTCTGCCCCGCGGGCCATCCCCGTGCCCAACGGAAGCTGGGCGGCCAGCACAAAGCTCGCGAGACACAGGAGGCTTTTTAGGGTTTTCATCGTTTCGGCTAAGGCTGATTTCATTTTGGGGTCAGAGCTATCGAGGTTGCCTGGTTGCATTTGCCGAGAAAGCTTAATGTTCTCGAACCAGCTGCCGCGGCTCCAGGCACTCCGAACAGAGGCCGCGCAGCCAGCCGGCGTCCAGGGGACAGACGGACCGCTTTTCATCGGGGTGGAGTTTTTTCGGGTCGCGGCATTGCTTTCTGGCTCTCGCCAGGACTCTATGTCCCTGGTGGCAGCAATGGTCCCAGCACAGGCGCTGACCATAGCCAATGCACCGGGGGCAGACTGTGTTATGGCAATCGCCGGCCAGGCATTCGAGGAGGGCGCCGGCGCGGTCCACCGGATGGCCGGCTGAGCACACCAGGTCCGGGGGAGTCCAATGTTCGCTGCACCGGCGCTCCTGGTAGCCGCCATCGTCGGGGCAAACGGCCTTGCAGCAAACCCCCTCCGCCAGCGGCGCTTCGCACAACACAGATGGCCCGTCGTCGAGCCGGTGGGCGCCGCCGGCGCAGAAACAGCCGAGGGTGGGATTGCCATAAAGCACGTAGCCCAGGCCAAGAAGAGTCCCTCCATCGACGGGATTGCCGGGGTTCTTGCGCAGCGCCAGCCGGGCTTGACGCAATGCCTGGCCCGCCGAATGGCCCGCGAGGAGGGCCTTATAGAACGGCGGCAAGAGAAGCGGGGCCGGCACGGAGGGGATTTCCGTGACGGTGCCCAAGTAGCTCCTCACGCCCACGCTCTGCGCCGCGTCCACCATCCAGTGCATCGGTTCTCCGGCCGTGCCCCAGGTCTTCTCCCACCCTTCGGCCGTGCCGGATCGACAGCAGATGGCCAGCAGCACCAGGGGCGGCAATGCGCCCGCCGGAAACGCCGCCTGAAAGTCACGCGCGGTGAAGATCTGCGCGGCTCGCCCGTCGCCGCTTGTTCCCAGAACGAAGCCGGTGCGTTCCGGCTGCGGGTCCGAGTCATGGTGGAGGACCAGGCTCACCAGGTCGTGGCTGCGCAGTGCTTCCGTGAAGGCCGCGGGGGTGATGGGGCCGAGGCGCGCATCGGAAAAGTCGATCTTGCCGTCTCGCCCGGTCGAGGCCCACGCGGCGCGAAACTGGTTGAACTGGTCGCGCACGTCGGCCTTCAGGTCTCCGAGCGTGTCAACCAGGCTGAACGCCCGGTACGGCTGGCCGGGGCTGTGATGCCTCGGAGGCAGATCCGCCGGGACGCGCGCCAGCAATTGCCTTCCCGTGGCGTATTCAAAGCAGACGAAATCGTCGGCGAGGTGGACCCAGTCAAAAGGCACCCAATGGAGCAGCGGGTCATGCTGGAAAACCAGGTGGCTGATGGTCCGGTCGGATTGGAGCCTCTCGATGACCTCCTTGGGGAAGAGGGCGCCGCAGAGGTTACGGCCCAAGGGACGCAGGCTTCTCTCGACGCAACTGCCGCCGGCCTCGTAGTCCTCCGGCCGGGCGCACTGGTCCATCGCCCCATAGCCGGAGCGAAGGGCGGTCACGGCCTGCTGGCTGAGGTCCTGGAGGGTGGCGTATTGGCACACCTCAGGCTGGGTGCCCAGCACCACGACGCGGCCTGTGTTGGGATGCAACTCCCAGGTGAGCTGAACGCGGCGCGACGCGGGATCGGCGCCCGTGGTCTTTCCCAAGCCCTCGTGGACGCTGTACTTGAGCACCAACGTATTCATGCGGTGCCCGGATCACTCCCCTTGCTCGCCGAGGACGACCACTAAAGACCGCCCGTCCGGGGTGAATATCCTCAGCGCGCCCTCCGGGCACTCCTTGAGCGTGGCAACCCCGTCCTTGATGCGGCCTTCGACCCCCGTTTCCTCCTCCAACGGCTTCCCATTACGGACGACCAGCTTTCGGACCTTGACCAGACCCTGAATGGAGCGGTTGCTGAGAGACACGATCAACCGGAAGCCTCCCCCCGGTTCGCAGACCACTGACACCTCGGTCCCATCCGGCATCCGGACCCTCTTGCGGCTCGATGCTCCGGGGGCCGCCTCCGCTCCGGCGGTGGGCGACAACGGCCCTCGCGAAAGATAGGCAGGCTCAAGGGCCACTTCAGCGCCCAGCAGGGCGCGAGCCTGGAGGCCGCCGGACCTTCGGAGAAACACCGCCACGACCTCCTCCGGCTTCAACGACAACGCGGCCCACGCATCCTTTAGCGCCTGCCCGGTTGCCCCCCAAACTCGGAAGGCCAGCGAGGGGGCAGGGCAGGGCGCCCCTGCTGAGGACCGCCCCCTCAATGCGGCGGTCCGCGCCATCGAGGCCGGCGCCGGCGTCTGAACCGCCTCCGTTTCCAGAGACCTCTCAATCCGCGCCAGGGCCTCCCGCGCCTGAACGTCGCCAGCAATCAAGGCATGGACTCTATCCTCTTCCTCGATGCTCAGAACACCCAAGGCGCAAGCCCAGAGCAACTGCTCGGTCGCCCGGCCGGGACGCGGCCGGCCAAAGAACCGAGACTCCAGCTCCGCAACCTCGGCCGACGCGTCGTCTTTTTGTCCCCCATGATCGATATTCATGTCTTCATTGTCTCTACGCGCGCTCTCGGACTCTTATTCAGGGGCAGAGGATGGGTCATCCGGCGGAGGGCGCGAGAGCAACCATTGCCGCATTGCCGTCAGGGCGGACTTCAGCCGTCTGCCCACGGTCACCTGGTCCATGCCCAGAAGCCTGGCTATCTCCTCCTGGGAGCGGACCCAGGGGTGCTGCGCCTGTTGATAGCGAGCCAGGCGGTCCCGCGCCTCCAGCAGGCGGTTCGATGCCTTTTGGCGCCGAAGACAGGCGATTTGGAATTCCACTTCATGCCGGCGCCCGCTCGCGGTGGCCGGGCTCTTCAGCTCCGCCTGCAACTGCTCGATGCTGGAGCTGCGACAATACTTCAATTCGTTAATCCGCTCGCGCGTCCAGCCCTGCATTTCCAACTCCGCCTGCTTGCGCTCCTGGCGCGCAAAGGCCTCCCCCCGCTCGGTCTCCCGTTCCGGGATTTCTTCGTCCTGCAGTCCGCGCAGCGCCTCCTGGTCCGCATCGAACTCCTTTTCAAACTGGCCCAGACTCGCCGCCCTGGCCGCCCGCTCCAGCGTCCAGGACGCCATCAGCTTTGGATTCACGTGCGCTCGATAGCGCAATTCGACGGCCGCCCGCTCCTCCGGCTCCGCCAGCGCACTCAAACATCGCTGCAACCGTTGGACGGCCCCCTCGCGAGGGCCTTGCTCCGGTCCGGGCGGCCCTGGGAGGGCCGGGTCCGCCGGCTCGCTCTCCGTATGCGGGGGGCCTCCGTCGTCCTCCGGCAACGAACCCAAACCATCGCCCAGTTCGCAAGTTCCCGGCTCCGAGCCGAACTGCTTCCGCGCATCGCGGCACCGCCCGGTCAGGAGGAACTCCAGGAAGCTGGCAAACGTCTTGCCCTCCCCGGTCTTGTAAGCCGCGAGGGTCTTGCCAAACCGGGCTTCGCCAAAAGCGCGGTCCTCGACCCACGCCTGGGCTTCCTCCAGCCTCGGATCATCGGCGGATATCAGCGGGCAGGACTCCCGAAACATCCTAAGCAGCGTGGTTGCCACCCATCCCCGATACGCGTTCCAATAGAACCCCCGGATTTCCTGCCGTCTCTCCCTGCTTGTTCTCCCCCGCAAGTATTCCGCCACGCGCTCGCAGTCCTCCACGCAGGCCGCAACCGTCACCGGAGCGGAATCCCCCGCGCCCTTCGCGGCTGCCATCCCGGCGCAACACTCTCGCGCCTTGGCCTCCAGCCAAGCCTCTCGTTCCGCGGCGTTTGCCGGCTGCTCCGACAACAGAGAGCGCAACTCCGATGGCGTGAACCTCGAGTGGCTGAGCTGCTTCTCGACCAGGCGCGCCACCGCATCCGCGTCGGCGAACTCCAGCCGCCGGCTCAGCAGCGGAAGCAACACCCGCCGGCACCGTTCCCACAGCTCCCGGCACAGGTCCGCTGCCGGCGCCGGCGGCGCCCCTTCCGTCGATTCAGTTTTCATTCTGGCTTGTTCCGGGGCCGGGAGGAGAGCCGCGGGTCCGCGCCCGGGGCCTTCAGATAGTCCTCACCAAATGGCTCTTGGGAAAGCGCACTTTGGGGGCGGAGGCGTACTTGTCTTTTGGACTGCGGTAGCCCAAGGCGCAGGCCGCGGCGGACGCAAGCCCTTGGCCGGTGAGTCCCAGAATCTTGTCAAACTCGGACGGGACAAAGCCTTCCATGGGGCAGGCGTCCACTCCCAGCAACGCCGCGCAGGTCAACAGGCTGCCCAGGGCGATGTAGGCCTGGCGAACCGACCAGTGCTGCGCCACCGGTTTGAATCTCTCGCTGAGCAGCATTCCCGTCATCATGCCGCGATAGCCGGCAAGCGACTCCGCCGGCACCCCGCGCACGAGGGCAACCTGATTCAGAAAAGCATCGATCTCGGCTTCGGTTATCTCCGTGCGCGCGGCGAACACCACGAAATGCGAGGCTTCGACTACCTGGCGCTGGCCCAAAGCATGGGGGAGCAGCTTCTCTCGCACCGCCATGTCCTCGATCACCAGAAACCGGTACGGCTGGAGGCCGAACGAAGACGGCGCCAGGATGAGACCCTCCTCAAGCGCCGCCCAGAGGCTCGGGGGAATCCTACGCGTGGGGTCAAAGGCCTTGGTGGCATAGCGCCACCGCAACGATTCCAACAAATGCCGGCTTGAAAGAATGTTCTGGCTCATAAGTTCATTCGGTTGAAGTTCCAATCAACCATCAAATCGCCTCCGAGTCTAGCGTCTCTTGATTCTCTCGTCCAGCGGGGGCGCAGGACGGGATTCCGCAACCAACAGGAGCGCCGCCTTAAGGCAGCGGGGTGGGCGACCGAAGAAATCGGGGGTGCGCCCTCAAGGGATTCAACCTCTTGTTGACCGAAGTTGGGTTACCGCACAACATGTCGAAGGCGCGGATTCTTGCTGACTTAGCTCGCTGGATGGTTTAAGAGTATGGAAGATGAAAACGACAACGGCGCAAACGAGTCTGAGGGTGATGACCGCATCGCTGCAGCGAGTGCGCTCGAGTCAGCCAAGAGTTTCGTTGCGCGAGGCCCAGGCCCAAGCGGTTCGTCTGATGGAAGCAGCGCGACGTTCTCCAGCGCGTTTAGGGCCTTGCTCGAGTGGGCTGAAGCACGGGGGGTGATCCGCACAGAGGCGGATTTTCCTTTTTTTTGCCGTCCTCCCGACGGCCACGGAAATGAGCACGAGGCGTGGTTCGATGAGCCGTCGAACCGTTGGTACAAAGCCACTTACCCCAATCGCTTCGGGTTGGCATGGGGACGCCGTGGAACGGCTACTGCGGCCGAGTACCTCACGCGACTCGTGCTTCAGAATCGGTACTTCGGGGACGATATTCAACTTATCTCAGTCGTTGACTGCCACCAACGGATGCGTGTCCTCACCTCACAACCGCACATCGCGGGTGAACCGGCTTCGTGCCAGGAAATCCAAAACTGGTTTTCCCACTTGGGGTTCGCCCGTTTGGAGACCCGGGAAAGCGTAGCGTGGTACAGAATCAGAGAAAACCTGCTCGTCGCCGACGCCCACGAAGGCAACATAGTCCACTCGCTCAACGACATCCTGGTGCCGATTGATCTGAACATCCTTCAGCCCTCAGGCCGCTTGCGTGAATGGGCCTTGCAGGCCGCCCATTGATTCATTGCTTTTGGGGTCCGCCGCCCATAGAGTTCGCGGATGATGACGCGGGCGCGGATGCCTTATGATTCACGATAACGAGCCGTTGGAGAGCGAAGCGGAGTTGGTCCGTCGCTTGGGCCAGGCGCGGGAGCGGATGCTGGCGGAGATGCACAAGGTCATCGTCGGCCAGGACGAGGTGCTCGAACAGTTGATTTACGCCGTGCTCTGCCGCGGTCATTGCCTGCTGGAGGGCGTGCCGGGATTGGCCAAGACCGTCATGGTCCAAACCCTCGGCGCCACCCTGAATCTCACCTTCCGCCGCATCCAGTTCACCCCGGACCTCATGCCGTCGGACATCACGGGAACGGACATCATCCAGGAGGACCCTCAGAGCGGCCGCCGGCAGCTCGAGTTCATGGCCGGCCCCATTTTCACCAACCTCCTGCTGGCCGACGAAATCAACCGCACGCCGCCCAAGACGCAAGCCGCCCTCCTCGAAGCCATGCAGGAACACCGCACCACCTGCCGCGGGCGAACCTACGAGCTGCCCAATCCGTTTTTCGTCCTCGCAACCCAGAACCCCATCGAGCAGGAAGGCACCTACACCCTGCCTGAAGCCCAGTTGGACCGTTTCATGTTCATGGTGAAGGTCGGCTACCCCACCGAGCCTGATGAGATCGAAATCCTCAAGCGGACGACCGGCGACCTTGCCCCTGACATAAAGCCCCTCTTTTCGGCCCAGGACATCCTCCAGCTCCAGACGGCGGTCCGCCGCGTGCCGGTGGCCGAGCACGTTTATGAATATGTCGTCAGCCTGGTTCACTCCACTCGCCCCGGAGTTCGCGACGTGCCCGACGCCACCAAATGGCTCCAGTGGGGGGCCGGCCCCCGCGCCGGCCAACAGCTTATCCTGGGCGGCAAAGCCCGCGCCCTCCTCATGGGCCGCTACCATGTGACCACGGAGGACATCAACGCCCTGGCCAAACCCGTCCTCCGCCATCGCATGATCTGTAATTTCGCCGCCCAGGCCGGCGGCCTCACTACCGACCTCCTGGTCGACCGCCTGATCGCCCACCTGCACCCCAAGGGCGAGTAGGTCCAGTTCCGACCATGACCCTGCTCGACAAAGTCCACCGGGAGGTCATTGAACGGTTGGGCGACCTGAGCATCACAGCGCGCCAGGCCGTCGAGAGCGTCCTCGCCGGCCAACACCGCTCCGTGCGCCGCGGCCTCTCCGTCGAGTTCGCCGGTCATCGCCAATACCAGCCCGGCGACGACCTCCGCCATCTCGACTGGCTGGTCTATGCCCGCAGCGACCGCTACGACATCCGCCAGTACGAAGAGGAAACCAAGCTCCGCGCGACCCTCATCCTCGATGCCTCCGGCTCCATGGGCTACGGCTCCGCCCGCCAAACCAAGCTCGCCTATGCCCAGGCCCTCACCGCCGCCCTGGGCTACCTCATGATCCGCCAGGGCGACGCCGTCGGCCTGGTCTCCTGCGACACCGCCATACGCGATTTCATTCCCCCCGGGTCCACCATGGCCCACCTCCTCAATGTCCTGGAGACCCTCGAAAAAACCGCCCCCGGAAACGAGACGAGCCTCGCTCCTGTCCTCGATGAGGTTGCGGGCCGCCTCACCCGCCGCGGGCTGGTCATCCTCATCACGGATGCCTTCGACGATCCCCTCGCCCTTCTCAACTCCATCCAGTACCTTCGTCATCGCAAGCAGGAAGTCCGCCTCTTTCAAATCCTGGACCCGCGGGAAAGGACATTCCCCTTCCAGGGAATGATCGAGTTCGTCGGCCTGGAGCACGAGCCGCGGCTTAAGCTCGACGGCGACCGGGTGCGCGAGCACTACCGCCAGGTCTTCCAGGACCATCAACAGCGCCTCCAGTCGGGTTGTCATGCCTCCGGCGTCCGGATGGAGACCTGTTGGACCGATGAAGAGCTTTTTACGGTGCTCATCCGGGCACTGGCCTGGAAATGATTGAGTTCCTCAATCCTCTCCTTTGGGGCGGCCTGGCCGTTGTCTCGGCTCCCGTCATCATCCACCTGTTGCACCGGCGCAAAGTCAAGCAGGTGGATTGGGGGGCGATGCGGTTCCTGCTCGAAATGCTGGCCAAGCGCCGCCGCCGGCTCTTCCTGGATGACCTGCTCCTCCTGATGGTTCGCGCCCTCCTCCTTGGCTGCGTCGGCCTCGCCATGGTCCGCCCTGCGTTTCACCGCGCCGCCGCCCAAAACGCCGTCCACGGCATCGCCCGCCAGGGCCGCACCGCCGCCGTCTTGCTCATCGATGACAGCCTCTCTTCCGCCGCCGGACGCGCACAGCCGGTCTTCGAGGCGATGAAAAAGCTGGGCGTGGCCTACCTCGATTCCCTGGCTCCCGGCGACGAGATAAGCCTGGTGCTCATGTCTCAATTAGGCGCCCCCGCCGATGACCCGCTCTTCGACATCGAGGGCCTCAAAACCCACCTGGCCGGCCTCAAACCCTCTTACGTCGCTACCGACATCCCCGCGTTGCTGGACGCCGGCCTGGCCCAGTTGAAGCGCCACGTCAATCCGGGCGCTGAACTGGTCCTGCTCACCGACGGCCGGAACGACGGCTGGCACGAGCAAGACAAGGTCCGTTGGGATGAACTCCGCGAACGCCTGCGTGGACCCGGGACTGCCGCCCTCGGCACCCGCCAACGGCCCCAACTCATTCTCCTCGCCCCCGAGGCCGCCACCCTCGATGACAACCTGGCCATCATCGACATCGTCTTGGACCGCACCCTGGTCGCAGCCGGCCGGCCGGCCGGCGTGCGCGTGATGGTGGCGAACTACGGCAAACAGGGCAGCCGCCAGGCCGCCGTCCAGGCCGTCGTCAACGGCCAGGTCATCGGCTCGAAACTCGTCGAAGTCCCCGCCGACGGCCGCCAGGAAGTGGTCTTCACCCATACCTTCGAGACTGCGGGTAGCTACGCCGTCCAGGCATCCCTGGTCAACCACCAGGACCTCCTCCCCGCCGACGACTCCCGCGCCCTGTCAATCCAGGTCGAGACCAGCGTTCCCGTCTTGCTCGTGGACGGCGCCAACTCCCCCACCGGTCTCCAAACCAAGCTCGGTTTCCTGGCCGCTGCCCTGGACCCCGACCCCGCCGGCCCCGGCCCCTTTAAGGTGACCCGCATCTCCCTCGCTCAACTCACCCCCTCGGTCCTGCAGGATTACAGGGTCGTCGTGCTCGGAGACCTGGCCGTCCTGGACCCCGCCATGGTCGATGCGCTCGAGCGATTCGTCGTCAGCGGCGGCGGCCTGCTCGTCGGCTTGGGGCCGGACAGCGACCTCGCCTTGATCAACCGCTATTGGGCCCGCAACGGCGAGGGGTTTCTCCCCTGTCCCCTCGAACGCCCCCTCTCGCCTCCCAAACCCGCCCTCCCGGCCGCCATCAGCCCCGGCCACCCCGTCTTCAACGGCTTTGGCTCCAAAAGCGACGAGGCCTGGAAAGCGGCCAAGGTTAGGTCCTATTTCAAGCTGGATGCGGCCAAAGCCAAAGGCGCCGAACTCGATGTCCTCCTCACGATGGACAACGGCGATGCCTTGCTGGTCGAACGCCGGCGCGGGCTCGGCTTGGTGACGCTCATGGCCACCAGCCTCAACGCCGATTGGACCGACCTCCCTCTCCAGGCCGCCTACGTGCCTCTCATGCGCGGCGTGGCCGGGCACCTTGGCAGCTTCGTCATGCCTCCGAGAAACCTCCTGCCGGGCGAACCTATTATTTATGCCAGGGTCAAGGACCCCGCCAAAACGATGTCCGCCGAAGACCCCTCCGGCAAGCCCATCAAGCTCACCCTGGGTTCCTGGGAAGGGCGCACCGCCGTCCTGAGCGAGCCCCTTATGGAACCGGGCGTTTATCTCCTCCACGACCCCATGCTGCCAAGCCCGATCCGCTATGCCGTCTCTGTCGCCCCGGCCGAGAGCACCTTGCTCCCGATGGCCGACCGCCAGATGACCCAAGCCTTCGAGGGCGGCGCGAGCCTCTTTCATAACCCCGCCCAAATCGCCGCTAACCTGGACCCCGCCCGCCGCCAGTCGGTCGAACTCTGGAAATGGTGCCTCTTTGGCGCCCTAGGGCTTATGTTCATCGAGGGCTGGATGACGCGCCCCGGGCGAAAAGACTGAAGGCTGAACGCGCGCAAACTCCTGTGATTCATCAACTCCCAACGCCTCGAATTCGCATGGCAACCGCAACGAACCGATCCTTGATGAACGCCCGAATATGACCTCCGTTCGGGGTTGGCAATTCATCTGCACGGGTTGGCCCTGGTGGATAGTCCTCCTTCTGGCCGCGGCCGGGATTTGGCTCATGCTGGGGTTGTATCGGCTCGAAATGGCCTCCATCGCCCCCAAGCTCAGGCGGCGTCTCCTGTTCCTGCGCGGGACCGCCTTGGTCCTGCTCCTCGTGTTCCTCATGGAGCCGGCCTGCACGCGCCGTTCCGCGGAAAAAATCTTGCCCTTGGTGGCCGTCGTTGTGGACCAGTCCGGCTCGATGGCCGTAAAGGATGAATCCATGGCCCCAGGCGAAAAACTGGCGGAAGCCATCGGCTTGGGCCTCCTGCCCGCCGGTGTCCGGCCCTTGAAGACAAACGCGACCCAACAAGCCGCCTCGGACAAGGCCCTCCTGAGCTCCGCCCCGCCGGACTCGCCCCTCGCCCGGGGATTGGCCTCTTTGTCCGCCCTCTCCCGATACGAGCGCGCCGTCAAACTCGCCAAACAAACCGTTATCCCCGCCCTCCGCGACAAGGCGCGGCTCAAGGTCTTCGCCATGGATACCGGCCTGGTGCCGCTCGACCCCGACCACCCCGCCATCCTCCTGCCCAATAGGGCGACCGACTTCGAGGCCTGCCTGGCAACCCTCGCCCGCACCTGGGCACAAGATTACGTCGGCGCCGTTGTGTTCCTCTCCGACGGCCGCCAGACCGCCGGCGCCGACCCCGTCCCGGTCATTCGCTCCCTTAGGGCTCGCGGCGCCCTGGTCGCCGGGATCATGGTCGGGGACCCCGGCATTCCCCCCGACGCCGTCGTCGCCGATATTTCAGGCAGCAGCGAGGTCTTCCTGGGCGAGCGCGTGCTGATGACCGTTCGCTACCGCATCAGCGGCGCCGACGACCTGGACTGGGACCTCGTCGTCACCCATCACGCCAAAGAACTCGAACGCCGCCAGGTGCGCGGCAACGGCTCCTGGCAATACGAAGCCTTCACCTTCCCCGCCACCAACGCCGGCATCAACCTCTACCAGGCCCGGCTCGAACTCTCCCGCGACCAAACGGCCGATACCCTCCTTTCCCCCTCCGGCTCCGTGACGCTCGAAATGTGGAACAACGTCCCCGGCGAGCAGGTGGCCGACCTCCTCAACAGCCGGGCCTTCAAACAGTCCCCCTCCTCAACCGGCAGCTTCAGCCAGCTTCAGTACGGCGACCGCGGCCAGAACTATGGCGGGCGGATACGAGGCTTCCTCATCCCGCCCCAAAGCGGCAACTACACCTTCCGAATCTGCTCGGACGACTCCTCGGAACTCTGGCTCAGCCCTTCGGAGGACCCGAAAGCCAAAACCAAAGTCGCTTACATCTCCGGTTACGTCCCGGCCGGCGCCTGGGACGCCAGGCCCTCCCAGAAGAGCCAGCCCGTCACCCTTCAGGCCAGGAGGCCCTACTACTTCGAGGTCCTTCACAAACAGGGCGGCGGCGAAGATCACCTCGCCGTGGACTGGCAATTGCCCGATGGCTCCAGGGAAAGGCCAATCCCCTCGACCCGTCTGGCTCAATATGACGACCCAACTCTCGCCCGCCTCGTACAACGCAAAAAAGAGGCCGCCCAATCCAGAACGAACCTCTGGAAAGAGGCCAGCCTTGCCAATAATTCCGCCGAGTTCTCCGTCGCCGTGAACCAGGACCCCATCAAGGTCCTTCTGGTGGACTCCACCCCGCGCTGGGAAAGCCGTTACCTGGCCGCGATGTTCGAGCGCGACCGGCGCGTCAGCTTCACCCGCCGCTACCATTCCGTTATCATCGAAGACAGGAACACCCCGCTCTTGCCCAAGAACCAGTCCGAGTGGGACACTTACGATATGGTCTGCCTCGGCGACCTGGACACCAACGAGCTGCCCCCCGAACAGCAAAAGTATGCCGCCAACTTCGTGGCCCAGCGCGGCGGCTTCCTGGTCTGCCTGGCCGGCCCGCGCGGCCTCCCCAAGGCCTTTAGCCTCGGCGCCATGGCCAACCTCTTCCCGGTCCGCCTCTCCCTCCAGTCCAGCCGCGACCCCGAGCCGGTGACCGTCGCCTTGACGCCCGAAGGCGCCGACCATCCCATCATGCAGATACTCAACGACTCCGGTTACAACCGGAAACTCTGGCCCCTGCTCCCGCCCCTCCAATGGATTGCCGACACCGTCGTCGCCAAACCCGGCGCCACCGTCCTGCTCACCGCCCAGAACCCCGCCAAGACCCCCATCGTTGCCGCACAGCGGTTCGGCGCCGGCCGCGTATTCTGGGTCGGCACCGAGGAAACCTGGCGCTGGCGCGACCGTCTGGCCGAGCGCGTCCATCAGACCTTCTGGCTTCAGGTCATGCGCTGGGGCCTGGCCGGGCGCCTCCGCGGCAAAGACCCCCGCCTCCAGGTCGGCTTGGACCGCTACCTCATGACCCCCTCCGAATCCGCCGAGCTCAAGGCCCGAGTCTCCACCGGCAACGGCCAGCCCATCACCGAACCGCCCCGCGTCAGCGTCGAGCAAATTGCCCCTGGAGGCGAACCCGTCCCTCAGTCCGCCAGCACCTTTGAAATGCTCCCCGTGCCCGACGCCCCGGGCATCTGGCAGCTTTCCTTGAAGGGCCTCGACGAAGGCTCCTGGCGGATGACCACCACCCACCGCAACGCCGAGCTCAAAGGCCTGGCTGAAGTCCGCGAGCTGCTCGTCCGCAGCCAGAACGGCGAGGAAGGACTCGACCTGGGCGGCGACCTGCCCGGCCTAAGCCGCCTCGCTGCCGCGGGCGGCCACCTCGCCGGCACCATGGACCAAGCCCCCCTCATTCTCAAAGACCTCGCCTCCAGACTCAAACCCCGCACCCAGGAACACCGCGAAACCCTCCGCCTCTGGAATAGCTACCTCTCCCTGCTCCTGGTGGTCGGCCTGTTCACCGCCGAGTGGGTGTTGAGAAAAAGGCACGGCTTGCCATGAGTGGTCTTAATTCTGGCGCGGAGGTTCGTCCTTCAGAATGAGGTCGGACGCCTCCGTTGGCTTGGCCTCTTGGGCGGCTGGTCCAACGATGTTCTGCGCGAAAGGCGTGCTCAGTTCGTAAAGGACATCCGGGCACAGATCCAGGGGGGCGGGCTGTTCGACACCATCGGAGGTCAACTCGCGGGCCAAACCGTCCCAGCAAACGGTTCGGGCTTCCGGGTCCAGGCGCGCGCGGGAGAATGTCGCCGGCTCCAGCAGTTGTCCGTACGCGCTCTGGGCGGAGACCGCCTTGGCGCGCAAAGCAGGTTCCAAATCCACTACCCGGACCTCGCCCGTGTTGAACCGGAGGGTCAGCCGGTAAGGGCAAACCGCCACAAGTTCCTCGACAAACTTTACCATTTCTTGTTGGTCCATAGCGTGGCCGGATGCGGCCCTTTGACAAGGGCCATTATCAGGAAAAACGGTTGTTGGCGGCAAGTCGATTGCTTATTCTGACGCAGTGCGAACAAGGAAGACTGCCTTTCTGGGACTGCTTGCGGGCTTGGCGATCCTCGCCGCCTCCTCGGCCCCGGCGCTCCGGGCCGCCGGTTATGCCCCTTGCTCGGTCACCCCGCCCACGCCGTTCCGCGAGTTCCGCGCCGTCTGGGTGGCCTCGGTCGGGAACATCGATTGGCCCTCGAAGAAGGACTTGACGACGGCCGAGCAGAAAGCCGAACTGCTCGCCATCCTGGACCGCGCGGTCCAACTCAAACTCAACGTCGTCATCCTCCAGGTCCGCCCCGCCTGCGACGCGCTCTACGCCTCGAAGCTCGAGCCGTGGTCGGAATACCTCACCGGCGCGATGGGCAAGCCCCCGGAGCCTTACTACGACCCCCTGGCCTTTGCGGTCGAGGAGGCCCATAAACGGGGGCTCGAACTGCACGCCTGGTTTAACCCTTTCCGTGCCCGCCATATCTCCGCCAAATCCCCGACGGTCCCCTCGCACATCAGCAGGACCCGGCCACACATTGTCCGCCAATACGGCCGAAGCCTTTGGTTGGACCCCGGCGAGAAGGAGGCTCAGGACCATTCGCTCAGTGTCGTCCTCGACGTGGTAAGGCGCTACGACATCGACGGCGTGCATTTCGACGATTATTTCTACCCCTACGCGGAACAGGACGCTTCAGGCAAAGACATCGAGTTCCCCGATGAGCAAAGCTGGCGTCGTTTTGGCGCGAAGCGCAAGCTAACCCGCGAAGACTGGCGGCGCGAGAATGTGGACCTGTTCATTCAGCGGACATACGACTCGATTAAGGCCGAGAAACGCTGGGTCAAATTCGGCATCAGCCCCTTTGGCATCTGGCGTCCTGGCCATCCCGCCCAAATCGAGGGCCTTGATGCCTACTCCAAACTCTACGCCGACTCCCGCAAATGGCTGGCCAGAGGATGGGTTGACTATTTCGCGCCGCAGCTTTACTGGGCCATCGAGCCGCCACAGCAGAGCTTTCCCGTCCTCCTGAAATGGTGGGCCCAGCAGAACACTAAAGCCCGCCTCCTCGTTCCGGGCATGTATTCAGGCAACGTCGAGCACCGTTGGAAGCCGGAAGAAATCCTCAACCAAATCCGCCTCGCCCGCTGCCAACCCGGCGTCGGGGGCCATGTCCACTGGAGCTCGAAGAGCCTCATGCCAAAGAGCGCCCTGACCGACGCCCTGGAGCGCTCTCTCTATGCTCAACCCGCGCTGACGCCGGCCTCACCCTGGCTTGGACGCGCCCGCCCGCCAAAGCCAACTCTGATCGCCGCTCTCCTCCATGCCCCGGATCGCCTCGAAGTAACTTGGAGAACCGGCAGGCCCGATCCGGCTTCCCATTGGTTGCTTCAAACTCGCGCCGCCGGCCGATGGAAAACGGAAATCCTGCCCGGCGCCGCCACAAACCACTCCTGGCATGGAGCACTCCCCGACGTCGTGGCCCTCTCCGCGGTGGACCGCAACGGCAACATCGGCCCGCCCGCCGTCGTAGCCGCGCGTTCTTAGACAGGGGAACGGCGAGGGACGAAGGAGCAGAGGCATCTTCCCCGAGTCGGGGCATTATTGAGAATTGGGAATTGTGAATTGGTGATTGGTTACCGCGGGCAGCGCCAACGTAGCGGCGTCCCGGCAGAGCGCCGCTAATTTACCAATCACCAATTCTCAATGATCAATTCCCAATCAGCCTCTTCCGAGAGAAAAAAAGAGGTGCCTTCCCTCGCTCCGGGCCTCTGTTCCCCGGCCCCGATTTTGGAAGGGCTGTAAGCCGAGTTCTGTCTGCCCCGCCCTCGGAAGGGCAGGGGAGAGGATCATTTGTCTTAGCAGCCGATACCCGGGACTTGCCCCGCTCTTTCCAGAACTCCAACGCTGAGTCCTGAAAAGAGCGGGGCTGGAGCGGGCCGCTCCGCTATCCCCTATTTGGCCTTGCACCCGATGGGGTTTTCCGTGCCTCCTCGCTTGCGCGTGGAGCGGTGGGCTCTTACCCCGCCATTTCACCCTTACCCAACCCCTCCTGAGGCCCATCGGCATGGGCGAACTCCGGCTCGCGCCGGCGCGCGCTCGCAGCCAGCACTTCCGTCCTGTCCTGCCGACGGCTTCAGGAAGGGCTGGGCGGTTTGTTTTCTGTGGCACTTTCCGTCGCCGTCGCCTTTCGGCATCGGCTCCCGCGTGTATCCCCTACCGCAGCCTTCTTGCGAAGACCCGTCTGGGTTACGCGGCATCGCGCCCTATGGTGCTCGGACTTTCCTCCCCCGGCTCGCGCCGGGAGCGATCCTCCGCCCTTCCAAAATCAATGGGAATATACCTTGAGTCGCGGGACAGTGTCGAACTCAATCCACGAACGCCAAATCCATGTCGGTGGTGTAATAGACGATGCGCCCGCAGTTGCTGCACGTCACAATGTCCTTCTCCGCCTGACACTCGACAAGCAGTTGGGGAGGCAGGCGCATGTGGCATCCCCCGCAAACACCGTGCTCGACGCCCACCACGACTTTGTCCCCTTTGCTGCGGACCAGGCGCTCGTAGCGCGAGCGGGCGCCTTCTCCCACGGCAGCCGCGAGCTCCTTGCGGTTGGCCTGAAGACCGGCCAGTTCCGCTTTCAATGCCTGATCACGGGCGCCAAGCTGGGCGAGTTGCTCTCCCACACGCTTGCGGGTCTCCTCCAGCGCCCGCGTCTTGCGGACGATCTCTTGCTGGGTTGCCTCGGCTTGCTCCATCAACTCAATCTCCTGGTCTTCGGTCTTGAAAATGGCCTCTTTGCAAAGCTCGATTTGATGGGCCAGGGCCCGATACTCCTCATTCTTCCGGGTGAGAAACTGCTGCTGGCAGTACTTGACGATAAGTTCCTTCTTGGCCTTGACCTCCAGCTCCAGGGCGGCGCGCGAGGTTTCAATTTGTCGCAGCCGTCCCTTCGCCTGGTCCACCTCCGCTTGCGCCGCGGCAGCCGCCGCGCGCGAGGTCTGCTCCTGCGGGCCGATGCCGGACAGCTCCCCTTCGACGTGCCCTATCCGGAGGTCGCGCTCTTGCAGGATCAGCAATTTCTCGACGCTTTCAATCATGGCTGTAATTCCATCAGCAGCCGTCAGGGTATCTGCCCGGCTCGTGAAAGTCAATCGTCTCGAACCTGTCCCGAGAATTGCATTTGCATCAAGCCCCGCCGCCGGATATTGCTAACGGCGCTCTCACATCATGACCGCTAAGCCGAACCAATCCAACCCGGCCCGGACCGCCCCGGGCGGAGGCCCGGAGACCGGAGCGGTCCCCCTGTCCGCCGGGCGAAAGTGGCTGTTCAGCGTGGTGGGTTTCGTCTTGCTGCCGCTGCTGCTCCTGGCGGGGGTGGAGTTGGCCTTGCGCCTGGCCGGCTGCGGTTACTCGACCGCCTTTTTCAAACGCATCCACATCGGGACCGAGGACTACCTGGTGGAAAACGACAAGTTCGGCTTGAGGTTCTTCCCGCCCGAACTCCTGCACAGTCCGCCCCCCGTGGTGATGAAGGCCAAAAAGGACCCTGGGGTCTTCCGCATCTTCCTCTTCGGCGAATCCGCCGCCCTGGGAGATCCGCGCCCTTCCTACGGTGCCGGGCGCTATCTCCAAGTCCTCCTCCGCGAGCGTTTCCCCAACGCCCGGTTCGAGGTCGTCTGCGGGGCGGTGACGGCCATCAACTCCCATGCCGTCCTGCCGATCGCCCGCGAATGCGCCCACCGTCAAGGCGATCTTTGGATCATCTACATGGGCAACAATGAAATGGTCGGGCCTTTCGGCGCAACCACCGGTTTTGGCGCCCAATCCCCGCCCCTCTGGCACGTCCGTCTGAGCCTGGCCATTCAGAAAACGCGTTTGGGCCAACTGCTCCTGGGCCTGGGCGCCAGGCTGGCCGGGGCGGGAAACCACGGCCCTTCACGGAGCGGCGCCCAGATGTTCATGGAGAACCGCATCGCCCCGCTGGACCCCCGCAAGGAGACCGTTTATCACAGCTTCCAAAAGAACCTCGATGAGATCCTGGAGGCCGGCGGAAGGGCGGGGGTGCCCATCATTCTGAGCACGGTCGCGGTCAACCTCAAGGACTCGGCGCCCTTCGCCTCGCTGCTCAAGACCGGTCTTGCGCCTCTCGACCGCCAGACCCACTTCAATCTCTGCGCCCAAGCCGCCCAGGCCCAGGCGGTAGGCGATTTTTCCGCCGCCGCCGCGAGGTTGGAACAAGCCGCGGCGATAGACCCCCACTGGGCGGAGCTCCAGTACCGCTGGGGCGAATGTCTTCTCACTCCGCACTCCGCGCCTGAGGCACGGCTGCATTTCGAGCAGGCGCGGGACGATGACGCCCTGCCGTTTCGCGCCGATTCGCGGCTCAACGCCATCATCGCCCAGGCCGCGCGCCAACATGCCGGCCCCCGCCTTGCCTTCTGCGATGCCGCATCGCTGTTTGCCACCAATAGTTCTGCGGGCGTTCCGGGCAGAGAGGTGTTTTACGAACACGTACACTTCAATTGCGACGGCAACTACCTCCTGGGCCGCTGCTGGGCGGAGCAGGCCTCGCGCCTCCTGCCGGCCGCCGCGACAAACCGCTCCTCGGCGGACTGGGCTTCGCGAGAACTTTGCGACCAGCGCCTGGGACTCACCGATTGGAATCGCCGCACCATCTTCGAGGACCTCCTCCAGCGCCTTTCCCAGCCCCCGTTCACCGGACAGCTTGAGCACACCCAAGCCGTCGAGTGGATTCGGGGCCAGATGCGGTTCCTAAGCCGGCGCATGGACCAGCCCAATGCGGCCGCCAAGGCCCGCGAGACCTACATGGCCGCCCTGAAACTGGCCCCGCAAGACCATCGCTTGCACGAGAACTTCGCCGAGTTCCTCGAGGCCGTCGGCGACCTGCCTCAAGCCGTCGCCGAGTGGCAGCGCGTGCGCGAATTGATCCCCCAGCACCATGCCGCTGACCTCCAGGCGGGGCGCCTGCTGGCGCGCCTGGGAGACATCCAGGCCGGCCGGAGGCTCCTCCTCCAGGCCGTGACCTTGTGTCCCGACCTGGCGGAAGGCTGGCTGGAGCTGGGAAATATCCACGAGTTGGAGCATCGCCCCGATCTGGCCCTGAAGGAATACGCGCGCCTGCTTCAACTGGCCCCGCGCGACTCCCGTGCGCATTACCTCCTCGGCAAGGCGCTCTCGGAGTTGAATCGCCGCCCCGAGGCCATCCGGAGCCTTCGCGAGGCCCTGCGGCTGCGGCCCGACTTTCCCATGGCCCGATTGGACCTGGGCATCGCGCTATTCCAGGACGGCGACCTCGAAGGCGCTCGGCGTGAACTCGAAGAAGCCGTCCGCCTCGAACCCGGGAATGAGAAGGCCCGCGACTACCTCGCGAAACTACCCGCCGGCGGACGGTAGGGGAGCGAGTCGAGTCGGTCGAGCGCAGCCGTAGGGGGGCGCCTCAACGCTCAACACTCCCGACATGAATACGCCTCCAGCAGCCGCAAATAAACGCGGTACTCCTCGAGCGAGACCCCGGGCGGCGTCTGGTGATCCACGCTTGGGATGAACCCTCCGCTCCGCATCAGCGGCCCCAATCGCTCGAACTCGGCCCTCATGGCGGCTTCGCCCCGGTTCATCGTCATCTTGTCAAAGTGGCCGACCATTAGCAGGCGCGGGTAGCGCCGGCGCAGCGCCATGCCGTCCACGCCCGCCTGCCTCTCCAGCGGCAACACGCCGCGGACGCCTAATTCCTCAAGCCACGGCGCCAGCAGCGTCACGTCCCCGTCCGTGTCCACAAACGGGATGATGTCCCTCTCGATCAGGCGCGGCACGAGTTGCCGGTAGTATGGCGCGACAAACTCCTCGAACGTCCGCTTCGAGATCATCGGCCCGTGGTTGTATGACATGTCTTCGGCGATGGTCACGAACGTCGGCGCACAAACCCGCAGAATTCCATCGAGCAATTCGAGGTTGAACTTGAGCAGGTCCCGGTTGATCGAGTGAACCAGCTCCGGTTGGTCCCCAAAGGCGAACATCAACTTCTGAAACCCCATCAACGTGCGCGGGAACCAAAAGAACCCCTCCAACGTACACCACACTACCGCCTCGCCCCGCCGCTGCCGCTCCGCCCACGGCCCCATCCCCGCTATCGCCGCATCATGGCAGGGGAACAACTTCGCCCGGATGCGGCGATAATCATCCATATCGGCTACGATGCCCTCCACATGATGCTGCGTCGCCTCGATCGTCGGATCGGTCGTGCTGAACCAGAACTGCCGATACGGGTCCAGGCCGAAATAGCTTGAAATCTCGAAGACCTGGCTGAAATCCAACTCCTGCGGCAGCCCCTCCTGGTGCCATCGCCTAATCGTCTCGTCCCACCACATCGCCCATTCCCACCGCGGCAGCCGATCCACCGCCTGGAAATTCATCACCGCCCGAAATCGCTCGACATGGTTCATAATCCCAATTCCTATCCTAATCCAATGCTTGCTCTCAATCTTAAATCATCCCCCCGCAGCCAACGTCATCCTAGCGGCGCTCTGCCGGGATGCCGCCGCGCCCCCGCCGCGCCGCTGCACCAGGGCCAGTGACAAAGTCCGCAGGAAGGTCCCGGGCAGGCCGTTCTGGAGTGCGGTGGCAAGCGGAGCGCGACACCGCTTTGCCTCGGGCAGCGTCTGGCGTGTCGGATGTCCCGCACTGCCGAAATCTCGACTCGTTGGGACGCTTCGCTCTACCCTGCACCTTACAAGGATTATTCGCTGCGCCTGAGATCCCGCGCCGGTCTTGGGCAGGCTGGTGATCCACTCAAAGGCCCGCATGGCCGGTAGGCTCAGCACCAGCAGGCTGTTCCGCCCGAAGCCGGTGGAGTCGCTCCACGAGTGGGCATCCTTGTAGCTCCACTGGAACGTGACGTTGAACGTGGGACCTTTCTCGATGCCCGTCCGCCAAACCGATAGGCATTTACTTCTTCGCCGCGCGGCCGGTTTTGACGCTACGCGGGTGAGCTTGGATCCGGCGCAGATCCACCGGCAGTTCCTCGACCAAAAGAACGTGAGAAGGAGGAGGATTGCTATTCCTCACCGTCCAAGGCCTTCCGGAAGGCCAACTCCACATTGCCGGCCAGTGCCGCGGAACCCTTCTTCGCGTCAGCCGCGCTCACGAGGTTCCAGTAAACCGTGTAACGCTCGTGATGGGTCCGATAGAATGGAATTAACTTCACCCCGTTGGGCCCGCCGAGGTTCTTCGTTTGGAAAACCAGCGGCGCGCGGGTGGCCTTGATCTGCTTCAGAAGGCTTTTTGTGCCGCCAACAAAGGCCGGAACCGCCGGGTCTTGGACCCGGACCTGGTCGGTTTGGTTCCGGGCATAGGGGTGGGGCATGCCATTGGTGCCAAGCTCGCCAGCCAGCACCACCGGGCCGTAAAGCACGGCGACGATATTGCTGGTTCCGGGCAGCGGTTCGGTGCGCAGCTTCATCGCAAGCTGGATGTCCACGCGGTCGCCGTTTTGCCAGAAGCGATTGAGGCTCACGTAGCCGCCCGGCAAGCCGGAAACTCTCTGGCTCCGGCCGTTGACACGCACGGCGAGCTTCTCCGACCACTCCGGCCAACGGATTTGCACAACCATTGACACCGGCCTCGCCGCCTTGATGCTCAGCCGCGCGCTGTCAGCATCAGGAAACTGGGTCTCCTGCCGGACAGTCAGGCCCTTTTCAGCCCAGGACAATTCCGATGGGATGAACAAGTTCACGAACAGCGAATTGTCATTGTGGAAATAAATCGTGTCGCCGTATTTCGCGTGGTTTTCCATCCCGGTTCCCACGCAGCACCAGAATGAATTTTCGGGCGTCGAATAAGTTTTGAAATGACCTGGCTTGAGCGGCATCAAGTAAACGAACATCCCCTGGTCTGGGTCCTGCGAGGCGAGGATGTCGTTGTAGAGCGCGCGTTCATAGAAATCCATCGTCCGCGCCGAGGGTTCCCATGCGAACAAGTGGCGCGTCAGCTTGAGCATGTTGTGAGTGTTGCAAGTCTCGGCGGTTTCCGCCGTCAAATGACGGGCGAAATCGTTCGTCGCGAAGAAGTGTTCACGGTCGCTGTGCCCGCCGATGACGTAGGAGCGATGCAAGGCAACCCGGTCCCAGAAAAAGCTCGCAATGTCCTTGTCGCGCTTGTCGCCGGTCAGTTCATATTGTCGCGCGGCTCCGATCATCTTGGGAATTTGCGTATTTGCGTGGAGTCCGTTCAACCGGTCCTGCCCGGCCGCCAGCGGATCGAACACGGCCTTCTGGTTGAAGGCCTCGGCGGTTTTCAGGTAATCGACGTTGCCGGTGACGCCGTAGAGATTCGCGAGCACTTCGTTCATGCCGCCGTATTCGGTCTCCAGCGAGGCCTGCATCTGGTCCACGGAAATCCGGTCCACCCGGAACTTCACCCAGTTGGCCACGTTCGTCAGCACCGTGAGCGCCTGTGGGTTGCCCGCCAGTTGGCTGGCGTCGAACAATCCGGCCATGATCTTATGCACCGTGTACCATGGCGCCCAGACATTCCGGCGCCGCTCTACGCGGTCAATGAACGACTCCGGCCACGCCGAGAGGAAGCCGTAATGCGTCGCGTTCGAGCCCAGCGCGGCCTGGCACTCGGCAAAACCGGCGACGATTCTGTCCACGCGCTCCTTGAACCGCGCGTCCCCGGTGCTGGCGTACATTAACGAGCAGGCGGAAACGAAATGCCCGACGCTGTGGCCGCGCAACTCGCCGTTCGGGGCTTCCCAGCCGCCATACGGCTTCGCCTGGGTGGGCAATCCGGCATTCACGCGGAAAGCATAAAGCAGCCGGTCACAATCGAGGCTGAGCAGGTAATTCTGGTCCCGCAACATGGCCTCTTGGAACGGGCCGCTGAGCAGGCGCACCTGCGCGAGCGGAAACGGCTCCGCCGCCAGCGCCGCTGGGTGACCTGGCGCCTCGCCCGCCGGAACGGCGGCCGGAGTCTGGGCAAGACCCACAGTCACAATGAGACTCAACCCCGATAGCAAGGGAACCCGTCTTGATGAACTGACATTGATGGAACTTGATTTCATAAGTTAAGCATCGGTGGTCAGGTTGCCGAGCTTGTCCCAGCCTGACCACCCCACGTTATCTTTGTAGGATGAGCGGGGTGATGGTGAAAATAAAAATAGGCATAAGAGATTACCAAAACGAGTGGATGGAAAAACCTCAATTCAAGTAGTTGTGCAAATAGCACCGTCGAGAGGAGGTAAGCACCTGTGAACAATATCAGCCGAATATCTTTCAATGTAACGACGACTAAGCAGCTTTCCGCCATGACTCCCATGGCCACCCAAAGGTCGTAGCGTGAATCGCCCGCGAAAAGAGTGAACCAGGGAGTTCCGGGCATAAACTGTTTCAGGTTGATCCAGTTGAGGCCAAGCGTCCACGCTTGCTCGTGGCGTATCGGTATCGGCAAGCCGCATGGCAGGATCGGAGGATGTCCTTCATTGTAAAGGGGAACCATTGTACAGATTCCTCGAAGCCAATGCAGATACTCCTGCCCCGCGAAAAGTACAATTAACCAGCATAAAGCGCATGCTCCCCGTTTTAGATCACATGGAAGCGGTATCACATTCAATAGGATACCCCATATTGCAATGAAGTGCGCCCGTTCGCAGTTGTGCAACTCTATGACCCATAGAAGAATCAACCACCACTGTGTTTGTGCTGTAAAGACGATATAAGCGACCAGGAACCAAATCGTCATGTCCACAATATCTTCCATGGCTAATCCGGCGACGCCCCGCAGACCGACGAAGCTGATTGCTGCCAGTAACGTATAAGTCGTGGCATAAATGCGGGTAGTTGGGTTATATCTTAACAAACCATAAATAGTGCAATTGGCGAATAGAATGCCGCCGAAGACGCAAATACGCCAGGTGTTAAAATCGTTAGTGGGCGATACCAACCGAGCTAGACGGGGGAGTAATATCCGGCCCGCTCCATAGGGGTAGGGCGTTGTCCCAGTTGCCTTATGAATGAAATCAATCAGGTTCTCATTATACCAAGCTCCATTCCTGTGTGCTCCATAAATTACGGCTAATAGTCGGT
>CAZZFF010000046.1:0-46659 GCA_964653485.1 uncultured Verrucomicrobiota bacterium
TGTTCTCCCAGAAGATGTTATTGCGGAACCAGATGTTTCGGTACTCGTTCTGCGGCGGCCGGTTTTCGACGCGGATGACCTGCTCGCAGGTGTTGAACGCCACGGTATTGTTGTCGAAATAGGTATCCCGGGTGCTCGATGTGATGAGGAAAATGGCCTTTCCATAAACCGACGGGTCGATGGCGGACCAATCGTTGTGGACGATGATGTTGTTACGGATGGAGATGAAGTCGTCCAGGTAACGGTTGCTGCTCTCCTCGCCGGAGAGCCAGACCGCGACGTTATTGGCCTCCAGGTAATTATTATCGAAAACGCTCATGCTGGCGTTGTCGATCCAGATGGCGGCAATTCCCGATCCCCGAATGACGTTGTAACGGGCGGTGGAATGCACGGCCCAATCCTCATACAGGATGCCGTTGCCGCTGTTGTTGTCGATCTCGCAGTTCTCCACCGCCAGGTATTCCACGGCCCCATTGGCGGTGACGCCATAACCTTCCGTTCCTTTCACGTTCCATCCGGCGTCGTGCAGATAGCAGTTCCGCACCTCGACGTAGCGGCACTCATCCGCCGGATTCCAGTGCCCCCCTGTGTCCTGCCCGGAGCCGTTCAGATGCACGCCGTAGGCCCCGGAATAGGCCATCTCACAGTTCTTGATCACCAGATAGTGTGTGCTTTCGGCGCTGATTCCCACGTGGCAGGCGAAGAACCGGCAGTTGCGGATGGTCACATGCTCCTTTCGATCGATCCCGATGCCTGCGCCCTCGGGATGATCGGATGTCATGCGGAACTCGATGCCGTCAATCGTGTTGCGGGACCCGGCCCAAAGGATGGTCTTGGCGCCGTCGTTGCTGAAGATCACTTTGCCGTTGCCGTCCGAACGCAGGATGATGGGAAAATCCTCGCCGCCAGCAGGCACCCTTGCCCCGGCGCAATCGTAAGTTCCCGCGGCGAACACCAGCGTATCGCCGGGCTTGGCCAGGGACACCGCCTTGGCCACGCTCCGGACCGGTTGTTGAAGCGTGCCGGGATTGTCGTCGGAAGCGTCGCCACGGGCGGCGGCATACCAGGTTGTCGCGGCTGCGGCGCAGAACTCGATGAGTCCCAGTGCCATCAGAAGTCCAATGAGGACAACACCTTTTCGGGTTTCGCGGTCGATGATCACGAGCCGAAGGTTAGCCGGACCAGTGTGACTGATCAACTGCTCACGCTTGCCTCACGCATAAGGTGCTTTTGAGGAACCGCGGAATAAGCGAATGACGCGGAGAAGGAAGGGTTTCCCGCGTATCCCGCTTATCGGCGGTTCCCTATCTTCTCTCGATGGGACCCGGACTTGGCTTGCGCTAGGTTCATGGTGCGCTGACGCGGTAAAACTGCCTTGCGGGCGGCGGCGGGATTGCGAAGCGATAGGAGCTGCCGGCGACGTTGGTGGTGAGCGTGGCGGTCTTGTTCGTCGTCCACGCTCCCCCGAGTTGGCCGGCTTGGAGCAGGGCAAAGCCCGGGGCGGAACCGGACAGGAGCTGGAACTGGAGCCACAACTGGTGGTTGGTGAGCATTGGGGAACTTAGCAGGATGACCGGCATCGGGTTGAGTATGGCGCTGACTTCATCGAGGGGGCCCCAGCCGATGGGGAAGTCTCCGAAGATGACGGCCTGGGCCTCCAGATTGTAATTGCCCGTCTCCGGTGGCTGGAAGACAAAGGTGTTAGCGGGTGTGGCGTTGGTCGTAACGTTGACCAACTGGTCGGTGTTGGTGAGGAGGATGTTGTCCAAGACCCATCCCACAGTGTTCGGGTCCACGGTGTCAAAAATGTCGTAAGAGGGGGCCAGCACGACATCGTAATTGAAGCGGAGCAGGGTTGCCTGGCCGGCGCAGGGGGACAACGAGGCCGTGCGGAGGGTGAAGGCGGTTTCACCGCGTGAGTTTGTCCCTGCGCCAGGCTGCGTGTAGATGTCTTCCCACGTGCCGCCGCCGTTCAAGGAGACCTGGACTCGAGCGACTTCGGAGGTCGTGGCATACCCCAGCCGGCTCTTGAAGCTCAGCAGCGTGTTGGTTGCGGGAAATAGCAGTTCCTTGAACTGCAGCGTCTGCGGCGACGGCACCGGGTGCATCAGGTAGAAAGCCCAATGGCCCGCCGCCACGGGCGTGTTGGTAATGACGCTATAGCCGGGGGACGTGAGGGCGGTGAAGTTCGTCAGCCCGTTTTCGGCGCCGTCAAACAGGCTGCCTGGGGCGCGCTGGGAGACCCGCCACTGGTAGCCGGTCACGTGAGGGTTGTTGACCGGCGCGCAGGAGTATGAGTTGGTCCACTTGGCGTACGGCTGCGCCGGCCCGCTGATAACGGGCGCCACATAATCAGCCCCGGGCACCGATGGGTCAAACACCGTAACCGTGTAATTCACCCCGGTCATCGTCCCGCCCACGTCGATGTTGCTGATCGAAACGCCGTACAAGGTATCCGTGCCGCCGAATGGAAAGACCGCGGTCGGGCTGGTGAAATCCAGGCCCATCGGCACCCAAACCAGGGTGTTTTCCCCGTACCCCGCGGCATAGGGCTGCAGCTCGACCGCCAGACTGACGCCGTTGCTTGTCATGCTCACGGCGGCCACGCTGAAGTCGGCGTTGGACAGGGCGAAAGACCACTGTGGAAACACAATCGGGTATGGCACGTACCCGGCCGGGGGCCAGGCCACGGAGGACTGGCGCGTCGCGGGGCGGGGTCCGAAGAGGTTGGCGTCGAACACCCAGGTCGTATTGGCGGCTTCGTATTCGCCCTGGGCCGGCACGTCGCCCGTAGCCATCACCCGGGTCTGCGGATAGAGCAGCCAGCGCCTGTGGCCAACGGCGTAATTGGAGGCGCCAAAGTCGCGGATGTAGCCCGTGATGGCATCGGCCCCCGCGCTGCCGAGCGAGAGGTTCGAGTTGGAGGCCGCGTTGGCCCCTCCTGGGGTGTAGCAACTCCACGCCGGCGGCGGGAAATGGTCCAAGGAGGCATTTGCCGACATCATGACCGCCGCCTGCTGGTTCTCGATGCATTCGTCGTCATCGCGGCTCACGCTCGCCGGCACGCCGCCCATGGCGCGAAACCAGTTGATCCGCCTTATCGCGGCATCCTGAAAGTCCGGCGAGTTTGTGCCAGGCCAGCAAGAGGAGACGTCGGCGCTGGACCCCATCTCCACGTTCTGGGAACTCGAATAGACGGCATTGTAAAACGCCCGCACCTCCTCGCGCGAAGCCGGGTTCGCGGAAAACCCGCCCGTGGCAATCAAGGGGACCGCCCTGCCCGGCAGGTCGGAGACCTCCTGCGGGGCCCGCGGGGGCTCGCCCAACGTCGGCTGTCCCAGGCATGGGGCCAAGCCGGCCGCCAACACCGCCAGAGTCGCCAACGACCCAAGCTGTTTCGTCACTCGCATACCGCTTGGCCGGGAGCGTATCTTAACTGGGCCTTCTTGACAAGAACAGTTGGGCTAAGTCGCTAAGAAGACTCTGGCACACTGCCCGGGAGTCGTGGTAGAGTGCAGGCCGGTTCTGGAATATCATGGCCAAAAAACAGTCCTTTGTGGCTCGCCGGGAACGCCGGGTTCCCGCAAGAGAGCCGGACGGCGCCGCGGTGGCCGCGGCGCCCGCGCGCGCCGCGACGGGGCCGTCTGTTTCCCCCGCGGAGTGGCTCGAAGAAGGCCTGGCATTGCTGGATTCATCGCGTCGCCTGACTCACATTTCAGACGGCTTGGCGGGATGGTTGGGCGCCCCCGGGCAACAATTGCTGGGCACGCCTTTCGAGGAGGCCCTCGGGCGCCGATGCCCTGAAGCCAAAGCCCTTTTGGCCCCGGCCTGGGCTTCGCCCGTGCCATGGACGCATTCCCATTTTCCCGCCCTGCATGGCCGCAAAAAGTGCTGGTTGCGCCTCGAAATGGCGTCCAACCCGGCGGGTTGGTTTGTGCGCCTCAATTCCACGCTGCCGCCCTTGCGCGACCTGGTGGAGACGGGCGCCGACGGGCACCTCGCCGATGATGCCGAGAAGGTCCAGTTGCGCCTTCGGGTGCTCCGGGCCGAATCGCAACTCGACAAGCTGCTCCAGTGCTGGCCCGGGGTGCTCTTCAGCCAGCGGGCCGATTTCTCCTTTCAGCAGCTCAGCGGCAAGGTGGAGGAGTTGACCGGCGTGCCCCCCGAGGCCTGGCGCCAGCAGCCGCGGTTGTTTTGGGAGGTCATTCACGAGGCCGACGTGGACGAATTCAAGCGGCAGTGCCGGCAGGCAGCCCAGGTCCCCGCAGGCGTCACCAGCACCTACCGCCTCCGCCATGCCGTGACCGGCCGGGTGTCGTACGTGCTGGAGCATCGGCAGGCCGCCGTCAGCAAGTCCGGGCTGGTGCTGGGCTATGAGGGGTTTTGGCTCGACATTACGCGCCAGACCCTCGCCGAGCATCGGCTCTCGACCGCGGCGTGGAAAGAGACCCTCGCCCTGGTGACCCTCGGTCTGGCGCATGATTTCAGCAACCAATTGTCCGGGGTTATCTCGCTGACCGAATTGATTGTCTCCCAGACTCCCCCCGGGCACGCGAGCGTGCCGACCCTCGAGATGATCAAGCACAGCGCGCTCCAGGCCAGCCAACTGGTCCAGCGCATCGTCAATCTCCACCGCAGCAAGACCGGCAGCCGCCAATACCTCGACTTCAACCAGACGGTCTCTGAATTGGCCGAGCTGGTCTGCAAAGTCCTTCCCCGCCGCATCCGGGTGGAAACCCAAATGGCCCAGGAGCAGTTGCCCGTTTACATGGACGCGGTGGAATTCCGCCAGGTGGTGCTCAACCTGGCGCTCAATGCCGCCGACGCCATGCCGAAGCACGGCACGCTCCTGTTCCGCGTGTCCTCATACGCCGCGGAGCAAACGCTCCCGCATTACCAGGGCAAGTTTCCCCGGCTGCCTTGCGTCTGCCTCTCGGTCCAGGATGACGGCACCGGCATCGCCGCGCGCCATATACCTCACCTCTTCGACCCGTTCTTCACCACCAAACCGCTGACCAAAGGCTCCGGCCTCGGGCTTTACAACGCCCGGGTGTTCGTGGAGGAACACGGCGGCGCCATCTCGGTCGACTCGACCGAAGGCGTCGGCTCCACGTTTCACCTTTGGCTCCCTCGAGCCGATTTTACGGAAGCGGAACGGATGGCCAATCAAGACGCGCAGCGGCGCCGCAGCGTGCTGCTGGTCGGCCAACCGGGCCTGGCCGTCGACAGCATCACCGAATTTCTGCGAACAAACAACTTTTACGTCGTCGCCACTCAAACGCCGGCCCGCGCCCTGGAGCTGCTGGCCAGTGAAGAACGCGACCTCCACGGCGTCATGGTCGTCGCCGACCCTGGCGACAACGCGATGCTGGGCTTGGTGGCCGACCTGCGCGAGCGAGGGCTGGCCCGGCGCCTGGTCCTCCAAATCATCGGCGGCAACGCCGACCAACTCGACCAGCGCCTCCTCGAAAAGGCCGACCTTGTTTTGCCGAGCGACGCCGAAGCCGCCACCATCCTCCGGAAACTCAACCTCCTCTTTACGGCGGAGCCCCGCCCATGAGCCTCTCTCCCCCGGTTCCATTCCCCGAAGCCAATCGCATCCTGGTTGTCGATGACGAAAAGGTCGTCTTGGCCGCCCTGCGGGAAACCCTCCGCCTTGAGGGGTACGAGGTCTTTGCGGTGGAGGACCCGATCGAGGGACTCCGCCTGCTGCGCTCCGACCCGTTCTCGGTCATCCTTACCGACCAGCAGATGCCGACCCTGACCGGCCTGGAGTTCCTCGCCCAGGCCAAGGCGCTCCAGCCCAATGCCACCCGCATCCTCATTACGGCCGTCCTGAGCCTGGGCACGGTCATCGATGCGATCAATAAGGGCGAGGTCTATCGGTTCATTGTGAAGCCGTGGCTGCGCGAGGAACTCCTGGTCACCATCAGGAACGCGGCGCAGCGTTACGAACTGATTTGCCGCAATGCCTCCCTTCACGCCGAGGCCCTCGCCCTGAACGAGCGCCTGGCCGCGCAGCTCAAGCAACTCGAGTCGCAAAACCACCGGCTCGAAGCCCTCAACCAGACCCTCCACAACAACCTCGACCGCTCCATCCTGCTATGCCTCAAGACGATGGAGACGTTTTTCCCGCTCCTGGGCCGGCAGACCCGCCGGGTCTTTGGCCTGTGCCAGGCCATGGGCCATGACCTCGCTCTGCCCCGCGATCAGCGCCGCATCCTGGAGATTAGTTCACGCCTCTATGACATCGGGCTGATCGGCACCCCACGCGAACTCATCCGCAAATGGCAGCAAACCCCGGAGAAGCTCAACGACCAGGAGCAGGCCATCATTCAATTGCACCCCGCCCTTGGCCAGGACCTCGCCACGTTCGGAGCCGACCTCGAGGCAGTGGGTCCGATCATCCGGGCCCACCACGAGCGTTTTGACGGCCAGGGCTACCCGGACAGGCTCAGCGTGAACCACATTCCCTGGCTGGCTCGGCTCCTGGCGGTCGCGGTCGCCTATGCCGCCTGGCCCTCCAACGAAGAATCCGCGATCGAGGGTATCAAGGCCAACAGCGGCTCTGCCTTCGACCCGGATGCGGTCCGCGCTCTCCTGCGGAGCCTCCCCCAGACGATGGCCTCCGGGCGCCAGCGCGAAGTCCTGCTCGCTGAACTCCAGCCGGGCATGGTGGTCGCCCAGAGCATCTATACCCCTTTCGGCCTCCTCCTGGTCCCCGAAGACCAAGTCCTCAGCGAATCGCACATCAAACTCCTCCGCAATCACAACCTGATCACCCCGATCACCCAATCCTTGCTCGTCTATTGCTGAGGGGAGGCGGGCGAGGACGGAGCCCCGTCCAAAGCGAGATTCAGCTCCAGCACATTCACTCCCGGCTCGCCAAGGACTCCCAGGCCGGCGCCCTCGGTTTGCTTCGCAATGAGCGCCAGCACTTTTTCGAGGGCAAGACCGCGGGCTTTTGCGACGCGCGGGGCCTGGAGTTCGGCGTTTTGCGGGCTGATGTGCGGGTCCAGGCCGCTGGCCGAGGCGGTCACGGCGTCGGCGGGAACCGGCGCATTGGCGGCCAGGCCGTTCTGGGCGCGGTAATCCGCCAGGTTTTGAGCGATGCCGTCGCGCAGTTTTTGGGAAGTCGGGCCCAGGTTGCTCCCGCCCGAGCTCGTGGCGTCGTAGCCGTTTCCGGCCGCGGAGGGCCGCGAATGAAAGTACTTCTCGCCGGTGAACTGCTGGCCGAGCAGGCGCGAACCGCGGACGGTTCCATGGGAATCGAGGATCAAGCTGCCGTTGGCTTTGTCATGGAAGAGGGCCTGGCCGAGGCCGAAAACGACGAGCGGATAGAGTCCGCAGCATACCACGGCGATCATGAGGGTGGCGAGGACCGCGCTGCGGATTTCAGAGAGGAGCTTATTCATAATCCTAATCCTAATGTTATTCTTAAACGAGTCTGAGGGCCGTGATGATCACATCGATGAGTTTGATTCCTATGAACGGAATGACGACGCCGCCCAGCCCGTAGATGAGCAGGTTGCGCTGGAGAATGGCCAGGGCGCCGATGGGCTTGTAAACCACCCCGCGGAGGGCAAGCGGAATGAGGGCGATGATGATGAGGGCGTTGAAGATCACGGCGCTGAGGATCGCGCTGGTCGGGCTGCGCAGGCCCATGATGTTGAGAGGAGCTATCGCCGGGAAGGTAGCCATCAGCATGGCCGGGACGATGGCGAAATACTTGGCCACGTCGTTGGCGATGCTGAAGGTGGTGAGCGAGCCGCGCGTGATGAGGAGCTGTTTGCCGATTTCGACGATTTCGATGAGCTTGGTCGGATTGCTGTCCAGGTCCACCATATTGCCGGCCTCGCGCGCCGCCTGCGTGCCGGTGTTCATGGCGACGCCCACGTCGGCCTGGGCCAGGGCGGGGGCGTCGTTGGTGCCGTCACCGGTCATGGCGACCAGGTGGCCGGCGGCCTGTTCGCTGCGGATGCGCTTGAGCTTGGCTTCGGGGGTTGCCTGGGCGATAAAGTCATCCACGCCCGCCTCGGCGGCGATCGCCGCCGCCGTCAACTGATTGTCTCCCGTGATCATGACGGTGCGGATGCCCATCTTGCGCAACTGGGCAAACCGCTCTTTGATGCCCCCCTTGACGACGTCTTTGAGTTGAATCACGCCCAGGACTTCCTCGGCCTCGGCCACGACCAGCGGCGTGCCGCCCGAGCGCGAGATTTCCTCGACGGCCTGTGAGACCGCCTCGGGGAACTTCCCGCCGCGCCGGTCAATGTAAGCGCGCATGGCGTCAACGGCGCCTTTGCGGATGCTGCGAGTCGCGGGCCGGGAGGGTTCCTCGACCCGGTCGAGCGAAGGGCCGGCGCTGCGCGAGGCTGGAAACGCGCCGTCGGGCCCCCCGGCGGCGACCGCCTCGACGACAAGCGGCTCGGTTCGCACGGCGACGGGGCTCTCGAGAAAGTCCACGCCGCTCATCCGGGTTTGGGCCGTGAAGGGGACAAACCGCGCATGAGGCTCGGCCACCCCGCGGGCGCGCAAATTGAACTGTTGCTTGGCCAGGACCACGACGGAGCGTCCTTCGGGGGTCTCGTCCGCCAGGGAGGCGAGTTGGGCGGCGTCGGCCAACCGCTCCGGGCTGACGCCGGGGGCCGGGATAAAGGCCGTGGCCATGCGGTTGCCCAGCGTGATGGTGCCGGTCTTATCGAGCAGCAGCACGTCAACGTCTCCTGCGGCCTCGACGGCGCGGCCGCTCGTAGCCATGACGTTGCGGCGGATAAGCCGGTCAATGCCGCTGATGCCGATCGCGCTGAGCAAGCCGCCGATGGTCGTGGGGATCAGGCAGACCAGGAGCGCCACCAGGACGGGCACCGAGAAGACCACCCCGGAGTAGATGCCAAACGGCTTGAGGGTCACGCACACGAGCAGGAAGATGAACGTCAGCGCCGCCAGCAGGATTGTCAGGGCTATCTCGTTCGGGGTTTTTTGGCGCCGGGCGCCCTCGACCATCGCTATCATGCGGTCCAGAAAAGCCTGGCCCTTCTCCTGCGTGACGCGGATGACCACGCGGTCGCTGATGACCCGGGTGCCGCCGGTGACGGCGCTGCGGTCGCCCCCGTTTTCGCGGATGACCGGCGCCGATTCGCCCGTGATGGCCGATTCATCGACGCTGGCGATGCCCTCGACGACGTCGCCATCGGCGGGAATCGTGTCGCCCGCTTCGCAAACGACCAGGTCGCCTTTCTGAAGTTCAGGGGCGGGGACCTTTTCCTCCCGGCCATTGCGCATACGGCGGGCGATAGTGTCTTTGCGCGCCTTGCGCAAGGCGTCGGCCTGGGCTTTGCCTCGGCCCTCGGCCACGGCCTCGGCGAAATTGGCGAACAAGACGGTGAACCACAGCCAGACGGCCAGTTGCGCGATGAAGCCGCGCTCGCCCGAGGCGCAGGTAAGGATGCCCGCCGTGGTCAACACGGCGCCGACCATGGTCACGAACATCACCGGGTTCTTGACCATGAGCTGCGGGTCCAGCTTGCGGAATGAGCCTCCGATGGCCGGGCCGACGATGGCCCAATCAAACAGGGAAGGAGCTTTGTGTGTCATGTCAGGTTGTCCAAGTTGTTTTGTTGTGCCCGGCGCTCAGTACAGCTTTCCTTGGGCCGTGAGGAAATGCTCCACAACGGGTCCGAGGGTCAAGCCGGGCAGGAAGTTGAGCGCGCCCACCAGCAGCACCGTGCCCAGGAGCAATACGACGAAGGTGACGCCGGCGACCGGGAAGGTCCCGGCGCTTGGAGGGGAAATCTTCTTCCGTCCGAGCGAGCCGGCCAGGGCCATGATCGGGATGATCATCAGGAACCGGCCAATCAGCATGGCGAGGCCGATCGTCGTGTTGTACCACGGCGTGTTGGCGCTCAGCCCGGCGAAGGCGCTTCCGTTGTTGCCGTTGGCGGAGCTAAAGGCATAGAGGATTTCACTCAGGCCGTGGGGGCCGTTGTTGTTCAGGCCGGCCAAGCCCCACTTGCTCACGGATGCCCAGGCCGCGAAGCCGAGGATCGAGACCGCCAGCACCAACAGCGCGAGCATCGCCATCTTCACATCGTAGGATTGTATCTTCTTGCCAAGGTACTCGGGGGTCCGCCCGACCATGAGGCCGGCGATGAACACCGCCAGCACCACGAAAACGAGCATGCCGTAAAGGCCGGCCCCGACGCCGCCGATGATGATTTCGCCAAGCTGGATGTTGAAAAGGGGGACGAATCCGCCCAGCGCGGTGAACGAGTCGTGCATCGCGTTGACGGCCCCGCACGAGGCATCCGTTGTCACGGTCGCGAACAGGGCGGAATTGAAGATGCCGAAGCGGACCTCTTTGCCCTCCATGTTGCCGCCGGCCGCGGCGACTCCGAGTTGCTGGTGAATCGGATTGCCCGCCGCCTCCGAGTGCCAGCACAAGAAGACCCCGGCCAGGAATAGCGTCATCATCGCGGCCCAGACCGACCATCCATGCGCCTGGTTCTTCACCATCCGGCCCAGGTAATAGGTCAGCCCGCTGCCGATGGCGAAAATGGAGAGCATCTGCATGAAGTTCGAGAGCGGGGTGGGGTTCTCGAACGGATGGGCGGCGTTGGCATTGGTGTAGCCGCCCCCGTTTGTGCCGAGCATCTTGATGGCGACCTGGGATGCCATCGGCCCTTGCGGAATGACCTGTTCGTCGACTTTCTGGTCGACCATGACCGGCATGTTGGTCATCACGGGTTTGCCTTTCTCATCGAGCTTGGGCACGTCGACCGTCACCGCCACCCCGTTGGTCATCACCGGTTGGCCCTTGGGGTCCAACTTGGGCGCCTGGACCATTACGGCGACGTTGGTCATTACTGGTTGGCCTTTTTCGTCCGTCTTGGCGACCTGCGTTGTGAACGGTTCGGTGAGCTTTGCCTTGGTGTAGGGCTTGAAGTTCTGGATCATTCCTTGGGACACCAGGAACACCGCGAACACCACGCAGATGGGCAGCAGGAGGTAGTAAGCCGAGCGCACCAGGTCCACCCAGAAGTTGCCGAGCGTCTGGGCCGAGTGCCGCGCAATGCCCCGCACCAGCGCCGCCGCGATGGCGATCCCGGTTGCCGCCGAGGCGAAGTTGTGAATCACCAGCGCGACCATTTGCGACAGATACGACATGGTGGATTCGCCGGTGTAGCTCTGCCAGTTGGTATTGGTGGTAAAGCTCGTCGCGGTGTTGAACGCCAGGTCCGGACTGAGGGGACCGAAGCCCTGCGGATTGAGCGGCAGAAACTGCTGCAGCCGCAGAATCCCGTAGGTGAACAAGCAACTCACCAGGCTGAAGAGCAGCATGGCAAACGCATATTCTCTCCAATCCTGCTCCTTGTCGGATTTGACTCCCATCAGCCGGTAGGTGAGTCGCTCTAAAGGTTTCAAGACCGGGTCGAGCCAGGTTCGGCCATTGGCATCCAGGACCCGGACGAGGTAAAGGCCCATCGGTTTGGTGATCAGCGTCACCGCCGCCACAAAAAGCCCAAGTTGTAACCAATCCATCGCGCGCATAGCAGTTCCTTCAGAATTTCTCCGGCCGAATCATGGCCGCCAGCAGGTAAGCGAACAGCAGCAGGGCGACAATGCCGACAATCAGGTTTTCCATAAGTATGAAGTTACATTTTGTCGCAGGCCCGGACGTACCAGCCGCTCACTGCGAAAAAGACCACGATCGCTCCGATATAGATCAAATCCGTCATAGTTTTCCTATGGCTGAAATGTTCACCATCCCTCGAAGCGCGGATAATAAAAACCTGTCTCGGCCCCGTTAAAAAATCATAAAAGGCGGCACGATCACTCGCCCCAAACGGATGCGCCTGTGCCTCCGCGTTGCCCTCGAGGTTGTGTCGTGAAGAAGTCCCGGAGTCTTCCCCCCGCCCCCGCGGCAGGGGGTAGATTTGCTGGTCAGCAGCCGCGCGCTTTGGCGACGAGCCTCAGGGCGGCTTTGCAGCGGTTGGCGATGTCTTCCCAGCGGCCGTCCGACAAGTCTTGCTTTTTGGCAATCCAGGTGCCCCCGACGGCGGCCACCGTTTCGAGGCTGAGATAGGATTCGAGATTGCCGGGATTCACGCCGCCGGTGGGCATGAAGCGGAGGCCGGTGTGCTTGTACGGCGCCGAGAGCGCCTCGATCATCGCCACGCCGCCCAGCGCTTCAGCCGGGAAGAACTTCAGTAGCTTGCAGCCCAAGGCCAGCCCCGTCTCGATATCGGTGGGCGTGGCCACGCCGGGCACGAAGGGCAAGCCCATCCGGGCCGCGCGCTTGACGATGTCGGGGTTCAAGCCGGGGGCCACGGCGAAGGCGGCTCCGCTGGCTTTGGCGGCATCCAGGTTGGCGGGGGTGAGCACTGTTCCGGCGCCAATCACCAGCGACGGGCACTCTCGGGCCAACGCCCGGATGACCTCGGCCGCCGCCGCCGTCCGGAAAGTGATCTCGACCAGCGGGAGCCCGCCTTGGAGCAGGGCCTTGGCCAGCGGAAGGGCGGCCTCGACGCTTTCGATGGCAACGACCGGCACCACCCCGTAATGAGCGACTCGATCCAGAACAGACTCGTGTGTCATAGGACTGCTGCCGGGGCGGCGGTAAGTGGAAGTGGCGCCCCGGCGCGCATGGCGGAATCTTTTCCAGATTCCTCCAAGGGAATCAAGCCGCGATTGCTTTCGGGGGTTCGACCGCGAGGGGCGGGAAAGAGATGGCTTGCGCCTCTCCATCGCCTCGGGGCACATTTTGCGCATGACCGCGCGTTCATGCCGATCGGGCTCCCATTGCTTGCGGGCCGCAAGACCTTGGGGCATGCTGAGTCTCGTCTCGGGGGTCTTGCTTGTCGCGTTCAGCCTGGCGGCACAGCCCACGACCGAAGAGGATATTCCAGGCCAAGCCGTTCAGGACGGTATCATGGCCTCGCCACTGGAGATGCGGCAGATGCTCGACTGGACGAGTCTGGCCTTCACCGAGGGCCAGGCCGCCGGAACCGGGCGGCAACCGGAGCCGGAGACGCGGCCCCAGGCGCATCAAGGGGAGCAGGGCAACCTGTTGCTCAATCGGGGCGGCCCGCCGTTTTCATTTGTGTATGGCGGGACCGGTTCCAAGGAACTGCTCCAGACCTGGCGGCGCGCCGTCGAGACAAAGGAGTATCCCGACCGAGTCGAGCGGCGGATTCGGTGGCAGGACGCGAAGACAGGCCTGGTTGTCAGCGCCGTCGTCCAGAGCTTCAAGAACTACCCCGCCGCCGATTGGGTTCTTTATTTTGAGAATGAAGGAACTCGGGACACCCCGATACTGGAGAACGTCCAGGCGGCGGATTTGGCGTTGGACACCGGCAATGCAACAACCCCGGCCTGGCTGCATCAGTTGAGGGGCGATTCCTGCGACGCGGAGAGTTTCACCCCGTTGACCACGGCGCTGCCGGCAAAGACGAGCCTCCGTTTGGCGCCGGCCGGCGGCAGACCTTCGGCGGTGAGCGCCTTTCCGTTTTTTGATCTCGAATATGGCGGGCAGGGCATTGTCGCCGCCGTAGGTTGGTCCGGACAGTGGGCGGCCTCGTTCGAGCGGACGGAGCAAGGTCCCACGCGGTTTCAAGCGGGCATGGAACACGTCCATCTCCTGTTGCATCCGGGGGAGAAAATACGCACCCCGCGCGTTCTGCTCATGGCCTGGCGGGGCGATCGCCCCGCGGGTCTGAACCGGTTCCGGCGGCTGATGCTCTTCCATTACGTTCCGCAGCGGCAGGGCAAGCCGGTCTTGCTGCCGGTGGTGATGCAGTGTTTTGATCGCTACTCGGGGAGCCGGAAGGATTGGGCCACGGAGGCCGGGCAACTTTCCGCCATCCGGTCGGCCCAGGCGCTTGGAATCAACGCCCACTGGCTCGATGCGGCCTGGTTCCCAGGCGGCTTTCCCAACGGCGTGGGCAACTGGTTCGCCAACACGAACGCATTCCCCAACGGGCTTGGGCCGCTGGGCGAGCAGTGCCACAGGCTCGGAATGAAATTCGTGGTGTGGTTCGAACCGGAGCGGGTTGCCCCCGGCACCGCCCTGGCGCGCGAACACCCTGAGTTTGTCATGGGCGGCGAGAAGGGCGGACTCTTCAAGCTGAATGATCCCGCCGCGCGCCGCTATTTGACCGACCTGCTGTCCCGGCGCATCACCGAATACGGCATCGACATCTATCGGAACGACTTCAACATCGATCCCCTTGGCTTCTGGCGCCAAAACGATGCCCCAGACAGGCAAGGGCTGACCGAGATTCGCTATGTCGAGGGGCATTACGCGATGTGGGACGAGCTGCGCGCCAGGCATCCGGGGCTTATCATTGACAATTGCGCCAGCGGCGGGCGGCGGATTGACCTGGAGACGTGCATGCGGTCGGTCCCGCTCTGGCGCAGCGATACCGGTTGCTCCCCCGGACATCCGGACTGGAACCAAGTCCAGACGGCGGGCCTGTCCCAGTACATTCCCTTCCACTCGGCTTGCGTTTGGACGCCAGACCCATACGACGCGCGCAGCGCGGGCACGGCCGGCTTGGTATGCCAGTTTGATTACCTGGACCCCCTGTTTCCCAAAGACCTCGCCAGGGCCTCGATCGCTGAGGCCGAGGAAAACCAGAAATTCTGGTATGGCGATTTCTACATGCTGGCCAACGCGTCCGTGGCCCCCGATCAATTCGTGGCATACCAGTTCCACCGGCCCGACCAGGATGCCGGGCTGGTGCTGGGCTTCCGCCATTCGCAGTGCGGCTACCTGGGTTTGATCGTCGGGTTGAGCGGCGTCAAACCGGCGCAACGGTATGACGTGGACTTTATCAGCGACAGCCGCGAGAAGACATGCAAGACCCTCACCGGCGAGGAGTTGCGCGGCGGGCTGGAATTGCGGGTCGCCAAGGCGGGCGGCAGCTTGTTGGTCCGCTACCGCGCGCACCGCGATTGACCCGGAAGCTTGAAATCAATCCATGTCGTCCGTGATTTCCTCGATGGGCAGGGGTGGTTTGGAGCGAATTCCCTTGGCCCATTCCCGGCCCTTGTCGCTCGTGTGAAAGAGCGCCACCAACTCATCCGTCACATCCACTGTCTCCGCCTCGGGCGATTGGTAGCTCAGTTCCCACTTGCTGACCACGGCCTGAATGCCCGCCTTTTTGGCCACGTCGGGTAGGGCGTCTTTGATCTTCGCCATGATGCCCGCCACCGAACCCGTGCTGAACCCCTCCTCGTGCATCCGCCGCTGCTGCAACTTCATCCGGGCCTCTATCTCCTTCGTCCGCTTCTCGTCCTTGGCCGCTTTGGCTTTCTGATAGTCCGCCTGGACCGCCTTCATTGAATCGCGGAACTCCGTTGAATTGGCGTAAGCGACCGCCACTGCCCGCGAATCATAAACCCCAATCCGGAGTGTGTTCGTCTGGGATTGGGCCGGTGCGGCTGCGCAGGTCAGCAGACAGAGTGTAACCCTTGAAGTGAGCGTGAACCGTTTCGCGAACTCGACTGGATTTGTCATGCTGCGACTCTACCAGCGCAGCCGCCCGCGGCGTTAATCGAAAATTCTGATGCCCGCATCCGCCAGGACGATGATCGTCGCGGGGTTTCTTCAGCCCGAGGCTTTCTCCACGCCGGCCGGTGCTATAATGCCTCCGCAGCTCGGTCCGATTCGACGATAAAAGATCATGAGTGATGCACCTCCGGAGCCCGGCTCGCCTCGCGGTGCCGGCCTTGGCATCGCCTGGCCGCACTTGGGCAGACTGACGGCCCAATTCCCCGACCGCGCCTTCGTGTACGGCTGCCTTCTCGACCTTCTTGAACATGGACCTATCGGAACGCGCGGGGACCCGGTGGTTTCGCGGCCCTCGCGGAGCGACGTTTCCCATTTCCTGGCCAAGTGGTCCCGCTCAATTGGCCTGTCTCAGAAAGCTTGCCTTGATTGGCTCACTTCCTACGCCCTGGGGGCGCTTGCGGCTATCTCCACCAGTTCCCCGGGAGCCATTCGGCACAATATCAAGGGCATCGTTAAATATCTGTACAGCACCGGTCACCCGTTCAACTGCGGAAAGGAGCACAACGCCATCCATCGCCGGTGCGACCCGCAATGCCCCCTGTATTATCAAGCAGAGGCGCCATTGCCCAAGCCGGGCGCCCTCTCCGGCGCTGCCGACCCGCAGGGGACGCAATGGGTCGGCCGCGTCAAGGAACCATTACCGGGAACAGTATGAAAAGTCCTTGCTGGTCATCCGGGAAATGCGCACGGCCGGGCGGAAATCAACCGGAATTATCGAGCGCTTGAATGCGGACAATCTCCCGACGAAAACCGGGAGAAAATGGAACAAACCAGGCCTGACTCGAACCTTGAAAGCCCTGGAACGAGCCGCGCGTCCACAGTGACAAAGTGCCGAGGCACTTTGTCACCGTGTCGCGTGACACATGCAGGTCCGGGTGGCGGGCTAGCGCGGTGGACAAAGTGGTATTCTGGAGCGCGCCGGCCGCCCAAGGTTACAACTTGACGCGGTAGAACTTGCGGGCTGCCGACGCCGGGAGCGTATAGGTGGGCGGCGCGGCTCCCGTGACAGGAGCCCAGACCGTCTGCGCCCCTTGCAATTGGTCGGCGGACTCAAGCGTGCCGGCCTGCCAGGCGAGGATCACTTGGATGCCATCCGGGGCGATAGACACTTTGACCGGGCCATAGACATCGAAGCTCTCATTGGAGTCCTTGGCGGCGGTGTAGATGCTGAGAACTTCATAGGCGCTTAGGGCGCGGCGCCAGATGCCGAGGTCATCGAGATCGAAGGTGCCGGTGACGTTGTAGTCCCCGGTTGGGTCTTGACCAATCGTGACCGGTTCGCCTGTCTCGATGTCGCCCAGGGCGGCGATGGATCGGGTATCGACGCTTTGGCCGTCCACGTAGCTCATCGCGTTGGAGCCGCTCCGGTCGAAGACCACGGCCAAATGGTGCCAGGCGCCGTCATTGATAAGAGGGCCGCCGACTGGGTCGGCGATGATCGAACCACCGTTCCACCCCACCGCCGTCCATTCGAATTTGCCCGAGTCTTCGGTCAGGACCCAGCCGCTCTGGTAGGTCGAGCCGATGGAATTGCCGATGATGGGGAGATCGTTGAACCCGGCGGTAAACCTCAGCCAGAGGGCAACGCTGAAGCTGGTCGTCGGCTGGAAGGTGAGGTCGCCGTTGTTGTCGGAGACGCTCAGGTAATTGTAGCTTGTGTTGGCAACCGTGCCCAACTCTATCGCCTGGCCGAGTTCGCCCGGCACGAAAGAAGGGGAGCCGACGATCGAGGCGTCATTCTGGCGGCCTGAGGAGTCCGTGGCGCCGCCATTGAAATTGAGGTGCAGCACCAGGCCGTTGGTGAGGTTGGCAAAGGTCGGGACGGGCAGGACTGTCAGCGTCGCCTGGGCGCTGCTGGTCGTGCCGGCCGCGTTTGTGATCGTGACGGAGAACGTCCCGGCATCGGCATAGCGGATGTTGGAGAGTGTGAGGGTCGAGTTGGTGGCTCCGGCGAGCGGCACTCCGGCCTTGCTCCACTGGTAGGAGAGAGGAACGCTTCCCTGGGCGGTGACGCTGAAGGTCGAGCTATTGCCCGCCGCGGCTGTTTCGCTAACCGGTTGTTGGACGATGAACGGAGCGGTGTGAGTTCCGAACATGCCGGCGCTGAAATGTTCGAGGACCTGCTCCGCGGTCAGGGCTTGGTTATAGAATGCCGCCTCGGAAAGATCACCGCTCACGGCCTCGTAGGTGGTGCCGACGGCGTTGTAACCCAAATTGAAAGGCGCGCTGGACGACAGCGCCGCGCCCGCATAGGCGACGGTTCCCACCGGTTGGCCATTGACATAGAAATAGAAATTGCCGCCTTCGGAGACGCCGGCAATGTGATACCATGTGTTCAATTGCAACGGCGTGGTCAGGGCCTGGTTGAAGTCCTGGACGCCGAAGGTGGTGAAGCGGAGGCCGCTGGCGGTATTGACGCCGAAGCCCAATCCGTAGCCGCCGGGCAAGCCGTTGGAGAAGAGCCTTTCGACCCCGTTGAGGCTGTTGAATTTGGCCCATATCTCGTAAGAGAACGCGGGAGTCGATCCGCTGAAGTTAAACGGAGCCGAGTTGCTGACGATCACACCGCTGGGCTGCGTCGGGTCGAAACCCGCCGAGGTGTCCGAGTCGAACGAGGAGTATCCCGGCTGACCCAGAGTCACGTTGGAGAAGACGCCGTCGTTTGCGCCCTGGTAGTCATGGGCGACGCTGCCACTCTGCTCATTGAGCCTCCAGTAGGCTACCGGCGCCGACGCCAGGACGGCGGCCTCGTAAGTGCCCGCAGTGGGCGTCACGATCGTCAGGGCGGCATTAGCACTGACCACGCCTCCGGCCTCGTTCGTGACGGCGACGCTGTAATTGACGGCGTTGGCGGGACCGGCGTTTGCGATGATGAGCGCGGTATTGGTGGCGCCGGGAATGTTAACCCCGTTTTGCTTCCATTGGAACGAAAGCGGCGGAGTGCCGGAGGCTGCGACGGTGAAAAGCCCGTTGCCGCCTGGATAGACCGGCCGGGCCGCGGGGGCCTGCGTGATGGTCGGCGGCTGCGCGGGGTTGACGGCCAGCGTCACGACCGAACTGGTGACTCGGCCGTAGGGGTTGGCGACAATCACGTCATAGTTGCCGTTGTCGGCCGCGCTGGCGCTGGCCTTGGCGTAAGCCACATCAGTGCCCACCACCGTACCGTTCTGGCGCCACTGGTAACTGAGAGGCCCCGCGCCGTACACATTCGCGTTGATGGCGAAGGGAGTGGTGGCGTAGATGGGGCCCGGGGGTGAAATGACCGGCACGTCCTGCACGAAGGCGGGCGGATTTTGATCCCCGGTTGCCGTCAGATACAGGGTCCTGATTTGACCCTCCAGGAGGGCGGTGCCGAACATGGCCACCTCGTCGACCGTCGCGCTCAGAAAGTCCCCGCTGGGATTGCCGATGCTTGTCATGGGCAGGGTGATGGACGCGGAGTTCGAGTCCTGCAGGAAACCGTCCGCGTAGAGCAGCGTATTGCTGCTCGTGCCGACGAAGACCAAGTTCACCCAGGTGTTGGTTGGAGCCTCGTAATTGAAGACGTAATCCGCCACGCCGTAAGCGGTGAAGCCCACCATGAGAGTATTGTCGTACTGATCGAGTTTGAGCGCCGAGGTGGGGCTGGCCATGAGCACGGCTGAGGCCCCGGGCGGGACCTGGGGATTGACCCAGAACACAGCGGTCCAGGGCGTCGGGAGATTCGTGTAACCAATTCCAAAGCTCTCGCCGTTTCCATCGAAAACCAGGCCCGTGTTGGTCGTTCCGAAGCCAGGGAAGGCGGGTGAAACGAGGTCGTTTTGGGAAGGTTGCACGCTGGAGTTGTATGCGCCGTTGGCCGCGGCGCCCAGGGAACCGAGGTTCAGGCCGGGCGGATTGGCCGACGAGTCATCCAACCGCAGGTAAAGGGCCGGTTGCAGAGAGAGCACCTGGGCGGGGTAGGCGGGGCCGTTGGTCGCGGCTATCGCAAAGTGGGCGGCCACCTGAGCCGCGGTCAATACGCTCGGATACACGGCCACCTCGTCAACGCTCCCGTCAAACCAGTACTCCCCGGCGCCCTCAGTGCCTCCCGCCCCGATCCTCAGCGGACACGGTGAGCCGACGGTACCCACGGGCGCCACGGTGACGTTGGTGCCTTGCATGACCAGCGCTCCGTTGATATAGAACGACGTAATCAGGCTCGTGGCGTCGTAAGTCCCGACCAGGTGCGTCCAGGCCCCAAGCACCACGGCCCCGTTTGTTGCCGCCGTTGTGAGGGCGTTCCACGAGGTGCCGTTGCCCGTCCAGAATTCCCAGGTGTTGCCGGCCCCGGCGTAGAAAATGTAGCCCGCCTGGACGCTGCTCGAGCTCTCGCGCGAGGTAACCGGGGAACGGTAATTTCCCACCCCACCTTGCACCTTCGCCCAGCACTCCACGGTGAAACTGGCGGGGTTCAATGCGGCGTTGAACGGCACGTCAATCTTATCGGAGGACCCGTTAAACCCGGCGGCGGTATTGGTGCTGCCGGCCAGCGCGCCCGGTTGGCCTTGCATCGAACTCGGGTAGTTGTATACCCCGTTCGCCGCGGCGCCCAGCGTTCCCACGTTGGTCGCGGTGAAGGAAAAAGGACCGGCTTCGCTGAACCGCCAATAGGTGAGCGGTTGAAAGGCCAATAGTTGGGAAGCGTAATCCGCGTGGGCGTTCAGTCCAGCGCTGCACAAAGCTGCCGCGGCTGCGGCGGTGTACAAGAATCGTTTCGTGGCACCTGATTTCATAACATTACATTTATCTGCAAACTAAAAGAAGCTGAATAATCCACCGCCGATCACGATCATACAACGGGAGAGGCGGTGTCAAGAAAACTTGCGCGGCAGAAAACCTGCGCGCAACGAGATTTCAACGGGTTAATGGCCGTTGGCGCTGCCGGGATTGCACCACACCTGGTTCTTCTCGGGCTGCTTGCACAGGGCGGCCCAGACGGGGTATTGGACGAACTGGACGGAGCCGCTGACGACGACCACGATGCCGCCGATCTTGCCATGGCGCCTGCCCAGCCCGAAGTCGGTGGTGGGGTCCGGGGAACTGGACGCGTCGTTGTAGTTATTGACGGGAGGATTGAGCAGCGGGTTGGTGTTGGCCGGTTCCCACATGATGTAGGAATCCTGGCGGAAGTCGCCTTGATTGTAGGTCCTGGGCGCAATAAGGCCGTAACCGCAGACCGCGCCGTTCATGACGTACGTGGACAGCTTGTTGATGCGCTGGCTGAAGGTGGGGGCGTTGGTCAGGTCGAGCGGGCACCGATAGAGCTTGGAGTCGCGGATATATTGCCAAAACAGGCCGCCTTGGTAGGCCATGTTGACGTTGGTCGACCATGGGTACGCAAAAATGTTGGGCGGGGCGCTGTTGACCGGGGTGTAGAGCCACCCCGGGAGCGGAGTGCCATCGGGAAAGGTCCAAGGGGAATTCCAATTCGGATACGCCATGATGTCCCGGTTGTCCGCGATGTACATCTGCATCGCGGTGCCCAGTTGTTTATTGTTGTTGACGCATTGCATGCGCAGGGCCTTTTCCTTGGCCGAGGCAAGGGCGGGCAGCAGCATCGCCGCCAGGATGGCGATGATGGCGATGACCACGAGCAACTCTATGAGCGTGAAAGCCCGCCGCTCCGAATCCTGAAAACGTGGCAGTTCCATCAGTGGGCTGTACCAAACCAAACCGGTTGTGACAAGGCTTTAGCTCCGAGGCCGGCGGAGCGGTCTCGGCGGGCGGCTTCGGAGCGAATCGTTTCCGCAAAATCAGGCTCGCCAAGCCGGGTGTCATCCTGCATCTTATGCGGGGCTAGAAATCGAACCATGTTTACAGGAACTTACACAGCTATAGTGACGCCCTTCAAAGACGGTCCTCTTGACGAAGCGGCGCTGGAGCGCCTCGTCAGGGCGCAGGTCGAGGGCGGGGTGGACGGCGTTGTGCCCGTCGGCACCACCGGGGAATCGCCGACTGTTGATTACGAGGAGCATATCCGCATTATCGCTCTGGTGGTCAAGTTCGCGGCCGGCAGGCTCAAGGTCATCGCCGGGACGGGGGGCAACTCCACCAAAGAGGCGGTTTTCCTTACGCAGGAGGCGGAAAAGGCCGGCGCGGACGGTTCGCTGCAGGTCGCTCCGTATTACAACAAGCCGACGCAAGAGGGGTTGTTTCAGCATTTTCGGGAAGTGGCGGCGCACACCCGGTTGCCCCTGGTGCTTTACAGCATCCCCGGACGCTGCGGCATCGAGATTGGGGTCGAGACCGTCAGGCGCCTCGCACAGGAATGCCACAACATCGTGGGACTGAAAGAGGCCGGGGGCAATGCGGACCGGGTGAGCCAATTGCGGGCCGTGCTGCCGCCGGGCTTCGATATTCTGAGCGGCGATGACGCGCTCACGCTGCCGTTCATGGCCGTGGGGGCTCAGGGGGTTGTGAGCGTGGCGTCCAACGTGATTCCGCGCCAGGTTGTCCAGATGGTCAGGGCCTTCGCCTCCGGCCAGTCCAAAGCGGCGCTGGAGCTTCACCAGAGGTACTATCCCCTGTTCAAAGACCTGTTCATCGAGTCCAACCCGGTGCCAGTCAAGGCAGCCTTGGCGATGCTCGGCCAAATCCGGGAAGAATATCGGCTGCCGCTGGTTCCCCTTAGCCCCAAGAACCGCCAGGCGCTCGAGGCGACCCTCAAGGCGTGCGGCATCTTGAAATAAGCCCCATGACGAACGTCATCATCACCGGTTCCAAAGGGCAGATGGGTCGGATGCTGGCCGCCTGCGCCCCCCGGCATTCGGAGTTGCGAGTCACCGGGCAGATCGACCAGGGGGACGACCTCCGGCAAGTGATCGAATCCGGGGATGTGGTCGTAGATTTCAGTTTCCACACCGCCACGCCCGCCATCGCCGCGTTGTGCGCCGAGCACAAAAAGGCGCTCGTGATTGGCACGACCGGCCACTCCAAAGAGGACCAAACCCTCATCACCCAGCACAGCTCCCGCATCCCCATGGTGCTCTCCTCGAACTTCTCGACGGGCGTGAACGCGCTTTTTTGGCTGACGCGCAAGGCGGCGGAAATCCTGGGGCCGGGCTTCGACCTCGAGATCGTCGAGATGCACCACCGCCTCAAGCGGGACGCGCCCAGCGGCACCGCCAGAACGCTGGCCGGAATCCTGGCCCAGGTTCGCCGCCAGCAGGTCGAGCAGGTCCTCCGCCATGGCCGGGCCGGGATCGTTGGCCCGCGCATGGCCGAGGAGATCGGCATGCATTCCCTTCGCGGGGGCGATGTCGTGGGCGACCACACGGTCATCTTTGCGGGTCTCGGCGAGCGTGTCGAATTGACCCACAAGGCCTCCAGCCGAGAGACCTTTGCCAATGGCGCGCTGAGGGCGGCGCAATGGGTGGTCCGGCAGCCTCCGGGGCTTTATGACATGCAGGATGTCCTGGGGTTGAGGTGACGTCCGGGGTCCAAAGTCCAGAATCCCAAACCCGGGACCGGGTATTTGTGGCCCTGGGGGCGAACCTGGGCGAAGCGCGGCGCACCCTGCTCCAGGCAATGCACCGGCTGCGGCAATTCTCGGATGGCCCCCTGTCCAAGTCGGGCATCTGGCAAACCAGCCCGGTGGAGTGTCCCCCAGGTTCACCCCTCTTCCTCAACGCCGTCGTTGGGTTTCGGCCTCGTCCGGGCCAGACTCCCGAATCCCTCCTGGCCCGCCTCCAGGAACTGGAAAGGGAATTCGGCCGCCGGCCAAAGCACATCCTCAACGAGCCGCGCCCCCTCGATCTCGACCTAATCGCCTTTGGCGGCGAGGTGCGGGCCGCCCCGAAGTTGACTTTGCCCCATCCCCGCGCGCACCTGCGGCGTTTCGTGCTCCAGCCGCTGGCAGAAATCGCCCCCGCCCTGGTCTTGCCGGGCCAACGGGCGACCGTCGCCGAGTTGTTGGAGAGGCTGCCCGTGGACCCGCACATGAAGCCGGTCCGGACCATTCGGGGCAAACCCCTAAAACGGTTGCAGCGCGCCAGGCGCACCGTTACACCGGGCTGAAGCCAAATCCACGACCTGGATAGGCCTTTCCACTATGCCACATACTCATTTACCCGGGGAAACAATCAGGGGATTACTGATTGTCAAGGGGCTGGAGTTATCGTAAATTGGCCTCATGCAGACAACATATGTAAGGTGTCCTACAGAGGCCAGAAGCCAGATTAATGGCCTGGAGACCGAGCAAGCTGACGCTTCGCAGGCACGGGAGCGCGCGGGTGCCGCCCCCAGCCCTTCCTTGGGCCGGTCCAAGCCCCCTGCATCGAGGCCGCGGATTGGCCCCAGCCCGAGCGGGGACCGGGGCCTTGTGGATGCGCTGGTCACATCGAAGGTGTTCCACGACTACGAGCGGGCATTTGCGGAGGCGACCGGGATGCCCGTGGCCTTGCGCCCTGTCGAGAGCTGGCAGCTTCCCCATCACGGCAGGCGCAACGAGGGGCCGTTTTGCGCCCTGATTTCGGAGAAAAGCCGCGCGTGCGCCGCGTGCCTGCAGGTCCAGGAGAGGTTGTCCGAGGTGGCCGCCTACGATGCCGGCACCCTGAATTGCCCGAACGGGCTGTGCGAAACCGCCGTGCCGGTGCGCTTGGGCGACCGTTTGGTGGGGTTTTTGCAGACGGGCCAGGTTTTTCGCAAGAAACCGACTCCGGGCCAGTTCGACCGCGTGGCCAAAGTGCTGGCCGATTGGGGAGTGAGCATTGACCTGGACGAACTGCGGAAGGCCTATTTTTCAACCCGCGTTGTGGCGGGCAAGCAGCACGAGGCGATTATCAAGCTGCTGAGCATCTTCGCCCAGCACCTGGCCATGCTCAGCAACCAGGTCCTCGTCCAGAACGCCAACGCCGAACCGCCCATCATTAGCCGCGCCAAGGAGTACATCCACGAGCACCAGACCGACAATCTCCGGCTCGGGCACGTGGCCAAGCACGTCAACACGAGCACGTTTTACTTCTGCAAAATTTTCAAAAAGGCCACGGGCATCAACTTCACGGACTACCTCTCGCGCGTCCGCATCGAGAAATCCAAAAACCTGCTGCTCAACCCGAACCTGCGCGTGAGCGAGATTGCCTTCGAGGTGGGTTTCCAGTCGCTGACCCACTTCAACCGGGTATTCAAGAAAATCCTGGGCCAGTCCCCCACCGAATACCGCGCCCAGTTGCTCGGCCCGAACGGCAAGCCGGGCACCGGCACAGGGCTGCATTGAACTCGCAGAGAAGCCACCTCCCGCCGCGCCGCCCGGGACGATGCGCCTGGCCGTCCATGGCCGGTGCCGTGGGTGGGGGCGCCGCCGCCCATCGAAGGCAAGTCTTTAATGAGCCAGAGCTATTACGTTCCGGGCGAGCAGCGCGCCCTCAAGGTCAATGAGTTGTTCGCCGGCATCGCCCGGCGCTACGACCTCCTCAACGACCTTCAGAGCCTGGGCCTGCACCGGCGCTGGAAGGGCCGCCTCATCCGATTGGCCGGTCCCCGGCCGGGTCTGCGCGCCCTTGATGTTTGCTGCGGCACCGGAGACCTGGCCCGGGCCTTGGCGCGCGGCGGCGCGGACACGGTCGGCCTCGACTTCAGCGACGCGATGCTCGACGTGGCGGCGGAACGGCGAAGGGCCGAGCGCAGCGTCCTCCGATTTGTCCGAGGAGATGCCCAGCGGCTGCCTTTTGGGGATGGCTCGTTCGATATCGTGACGGTGGGATACGGTTTGCGGAACCTGGCGAGCTGGGAGGCCGGGGTGCGGGAGATGCAGCGGGTGGCCAGGCCGGGCGGGCGGTTGCTGGTGCTGGATTTCGGCAAGCCGGACAATTCCCTCTGGCGGGGTCTTTACTTCGGTTACCTGCGGTTCTTCGTCCCTCTGCTGGGCTGGGCGTTTGGCGGCAGCGGCCGCGCCTACGCTTATATCCTCGAATCGCTGGCCCATTATCCGGCGCAGCGGTCCCTGGCCCTCCGCATGAGTCAGTTGGGTTTGGCCAATGTGCGCGTCATCAACCTGCTGGGCGGGGCGATGGCCATTCACTACGCCGAGAAGCCGTAATCCTCGGCGAAAAACATTGTTTTGCGGCGGCGAAGATTTAGTGTTCTTCCAGTTGTGATGAAGACGTTTGCCGAACTCAATTTTCCCGGGCGGCTGATCGCCGTGGAAGGGCTGGATGGCTCCGGCAAGTCCACGCAGATTCACCTGCTCAAGCGGTGGCTGGAGTTGCAGGGGCTCAAGGTCTATTTCAGCGAGTGGAACTCATCCGAACTGGTCAAGGCCGCCACCAGCAAGGCCAAGAAGCGCGAACTGCTCACGCCCACGACCTTCAGCCTCATTCATGCGACCGATTTTGCCGACCGTTACGAGCGCCACCTGGTTCCCCTCTTGCGCGCCGGTTACCTGGTCCTGTGCGACCGTTACATCTTCACCGCGTTCGCGCGCGACGTCGTGCGCGGCTGCCCCCCGGAATGGGTCCGGGGCATCTACAGCTTCGCCGCCTTGCCTGACCTGACCTTCTTCTTCAAAGCCGACTTGCACGTCTCGCTCCAGCGCATCCTGGATGGCCGCCCGCTCCTGAAGTACTTCGAGGCGGGCATGGACCTGCGCCTCTCGACGGACCCTTATGAGAGCTTTCGCATCTTCCAGGGGCGGATTCTCGAACAATACCTTGCGATGAGCACGGAGTTCAATTTCGTAGGCATCGATGCCAACCAACTTATCGAGACACAGCAGGCTGTCATCCGGGAGTTGCTCGCCCAACGGCTCAGCCTCGCTGACTTCCGGCGCGCGGATCGGCCCTCGCCGGCCCGGCGCGCCGAAGACACTGCCGCCAAGGTCATCATCTCAGACCGGGAGGAACCCGTCGAATGAAACGTCTCCTGCAGAATCACATCGTCGTTCCCGGCCCCTCACGGCGGCGCTTTTACGGCCACGGCATCCCCAACGTTGACCTGGACCGGCTGGCCGGCAAGCTCATCGTCGTCGAAGGGGCCGACGGCTCCGGGCGTTCAACGCAGATCGCCCTGCTGGTGGAATGGCTGGAGGGCTGCGGCCATGCCACCGTGCAGGTCGGCCTCAAACGGTCCACCCTCGTGAGCGAGGAACTGGAGAAGGCCCAGCAGGGCAACATCCTGAGCAGGACCACCCTGAGCCTGTTCTACGCCACCGATTTCGCCGACCAAATCGAGAACAGCATCCTGCCCGCCCTCAAGGCCGGGTTCGTCGTGCTCGCAGACCGGTACATCTACACGCTGATGGCCCGCGACATGGTTCGCGGCATGGACGAGGCCTGGCTCAAGAACCTCTACGGCATCGCCCTCGAGGCCGACGCGGTCTTCTACCTCAACGTGCCGCCCGAAGAGTTGGTCCAACGCAGCTTCGCCAAAAACAGCGCCCTCGATTACTGGGAAAGCGGCATGGACCTGGGACTCTCGCGCGATATGTTCGACAGCTTTCTGAAGTACCAGGTCATGATGCAGAAGACCTTTCGGCAGTTGCAGGCCACCTACGGCTTCACCATCGTGGACGGGCTCCGCTCGGCCGACGCCCTCAATGCCGACCTCCGCAAAAAAATCAGCGCCGTCCTTGCCGCCAAGTAACCCATGAACTCCTTAACCCACCCCTCCTGCCATGGCTGATACCAATAGCAAAGCGGAATACGTTGTCGGCGTTGATCTGGGCGGCACCAAGATACTCTCGGGCGTTTTCTCCCACTCGCTGCAGTCGCTCAGCACGGCCAAGGTCAGCACCAAATCCCAGCGCGGCGTCGAGGCCGTCATCGAGCGCATCGCCCGCTCGGTTCAGGATGCGGTGGACGAGGCGGACCTGAGCCTTAAACAGGTTGCCGGCATCGGCATCGGGGCTCCCGGCGCGGTGGATTCCGCCGAAGGCACGGTCATCTTCGCCCCGAACATGGAGGGGTGGAAAGATGTGCCGCTCAAGAAGGCGCTCGAGAAGCAGCTCGGCGTGCCGGTGTTCGTGGAAAACGACGGCAATATCGCTTCCCTGGGCGTCCATGTGGCGGAGTTGAAATCCAAACCGCGCCACATGGTCGGCATCTTCGTCGGGACGGGCATCGGCTGCGGGCTGATCCTCAACGGCGACCTCTTCAGCGGCTTTGGCCATACCGCCGGGGAGATCGGGCACATGGTGCTCGAAGTCAACGGCCCCAAATGCGGCTGCGGCAACAAAGGCTGTTTCGAGGCCCTGGCCAGCCGCACCGCGATCTTTCAGCAGATCAAGGCCGGCGTCAAAGACGGCCAAAAGACCGTCCTGACGGACCTGCTCGGCAACGACCTCGAGGACCTCCGGAGCGGGGACCTCCGCAAGGCCATCCGCCGGGGCGACAAGTTCGTGGACCGCGTGGTCGAGGGCGCGGCCGAGTACATCGGCATCGCCACCGCCAACCTCATCAACATCCTCAATCCCGAGGTCGTTGTTCTGGGCGGGGGCGTCATCGAGGCCCTGGCGGACGAGATGATGGGCGTCATTGTGGAAACCGCCCAGGACTACGCCATGCCCGGCTCCATGCGAGGCGTCGAAATCATCGCTTCCAAACTGGGCGATAGCGCCGGCATCACCGGGGGCGCGGTCCTGGCCCGCCGCGAGACCAAGTAGGCGCGTGCCACGCGCTTGGGAACTCATTTGAGGTCCGGCGCGAGCTGGAACACCTGCCCGATTTCGGGCGGGATAGCCCGAGGGCGCCCGGTGAGGGCGTCCACGAATACCCAATCGGTTTCGCCTTGCGCCAGCACGATGCCGTCGGCGGCCCGGATGAACTTGTAGCGGCGCAGCGAACGGACCCTGCGCCAGTCGGCAACCCAGGTCTGCACCGTGAGCACGTCGCCGCCAAACGCCGGCCTGAGATACTCGACGTGGTGTGTGCGCACGACCCATATCGCCCCGCAGGCCCGCGTCATCCTCGTGCAGCCCGTCGCTTCGGAGTGTCCTATCGCCACGTCCTGCATCCACTGCACGTACGCGACATTGTTCACGTGGCCGTTCCCGTCCACGGCGGTGTCGGGCACTTTGAGTTCGACCTGGTAAATTGCGTCCATAGGCGCGAATCAGCTCTTTCTGGGCAGGCGGACCGTAAATGCCGCCCCTTCGTTGACCTTGCTCGCGACAGTCACCTTTCCTCCATGGGCCTCGACCACGGCCTTGACCAGGCTGAGTCCCAGCCCAAGGCCCCGCTGCGAGCGGCTCTTGTCGCCGCGGTAGAGCCGTTGCCAGATTTTGTCCTGCTCCTCGGCGGGGATGCCGATGCCGGTGTCCTGGAAGATGGCCACCGCTGAGTCCGGCTGGTTGCGCACCGAAAGGGTCGCGCTGCCGCCGGAGGGCGTGTATTTGATGGCGTTGTCCAGGAGGTTGGCGAACACCTGGCGCATCCGGACCCGGTCCACCTGGGCCAGGACCGGCGGGGCCTCTCCGGAGGGCTGCGGCGGGTTCTGGGGGAAATCGAGATGAAGGGCGACCTTCTTTTCTTCGGCCACGTACTCGTAAAGCTCGACCACCTCGCGCGCGAGTTGGCAGAGGTCCACCGGCTCGCGCCGGAGGTGCATCATGCCCGCCTCGGCCTCGGTAATGTCCATGAGCGTGTTGAGCATGCTCAGCAGGCGCTCGGATTCCTCGACGCAATCGGCCAGCCCGTCGCGGGCGGCGGCGGGGTCGGCCCCCGGAGCGAGCGCCACCTCGGCCGTGGCGCGCAGCCGGGCCAGGGGCGTGCGCAGGTCGTGCGCCACATTGTCCAGCGCCTCGCGCATCGCGCCGATGAGGGCCTCGTTCTTATCCAGCAACCGGTTGAACAAGCCCACCAATTCGTCCAGTTCGTCCTCGTAACCGGGGCGGACTGGGACGCGGGCGCTGAACCGCCCGGTCGCTATGATCGAGCGGGCGGTGGCGACGATGTGGCGGATGGGCTGCATGGCCCGCTGCGCGGAAAGCGCCCCGGCTAGAAAGCCGAGCAGCACCGTCACCGTGCCGGCCTCGAGAAAACTGCGCCGCACCGGGTTCAACAGGGCCTCCCGGCTATTCGTGATGCGGCCGACCTGCAACTGCGAGTTGTCGGCCAGTTGGCCGTAAGCCAGAGTGAAGTCCCGTTCCGCGTTCTGGGGCACGCGCAGGATGCCCCGCTTGAGGTAGCCCGCCGAGCCGGGCACATCCTTGTAGGTCACCCAGTCGGAGGGCGCATTGAGGAACAGGATGCCCAAGGGGTTGGCGACCTGGATGAAAAGCCCCTGCCGCACCGCCGGCGGCTGGGCTTGCGCCCAGAGCCGTAGCGCCTTGGGTCCCCCGCCGTCATACACCGCCGCAATCTCCTTCCACCGCGCGTCGAGCACCTCCTGGTCTTTGCTGCCCACCGCCGCCGCCAGCAGGTAATAGGCGAACCCAAATAACGCGAGGCTGCTCAGCGTGAAGATGAACGCATACCACAGGCTCAGCCGCACGGCGATGTTCCGCCGCAGCGTCTCAACCAGGCCGGAGGACATAGCCGACTCCTCGGATGGTGTGGATCATCTCTTTGTCTTTGTCGAGCTTGCTGCGCAGCCGATGCACCAGCACGTCCACCACGTTGGTCTGCGGATCGAAACTGTAATCGAAGATGTGTTCGAGGATCATCGTCTTGGTGACGGGACGATTGGCGTGGCGCATGAGATACTCCAGCAGCGCGAACTCGCGCGGCTGCAGCTCGATGGCCTCCCCGCCGCGCCGCACCTCCCGCGTGAGCAGGTCCACCGTCAGGTCTCCCACCGCCAGCCGGGTCGGCTCCGGGGCCAGGGTCGCCCGCCGAATCAAGGCCTGGATGCGCGCCAGCAGCTCGGAGAACGCGAACGGTTTGGTCAAATAATCATCTCCGCCTGCCTGGAGTCCCCGGACCCGGTCATCGACCGAGGCCCTTGCGCTGAGGATCAGCACCGGCGTGCGCACGCCCTTGGCCCGCAATTGCTGGACCAGGCTCAGCCCGTCCAACTTGGGCAGCATCACGTCCACCACCGCCGCGTCATAAGCGGTAGTCTGGGCGTGGAACAGTCCATCCTCGCCGTCGGCGGCACAATCCACCGCGTAGCCGCTCTGCTTCATCCCGTTCATGATGAAGGAGGCTATCTTCTTGTCATCTTCGACCACGAGCACGCGCATTGGCGGTTCCGAGCATAGTTTGCCGGACGCAAATTGCAAATTGTCTCTCTCTATCTTTTCTCGATCGAACCGGACGCGTCCGGAACCGTCGCGCTCGATAGCTTAATCCTGGACGGTTCAGCCGGGATTCGATCGAACGGACCCGCCGCTGCCTTCGGGCCGGTTCGCGGTCTGCCGAAAAAGTCGAACCCGACCCCAGGCACGGCGTCGCATTCGGAGGAGGGACGGGCGGCCGACCAGGTCAGTTCCAAGGTCCTGGCGTCGAACGCAGCCGTGATCCCCTCCGACAGGTTGCCGCTGATGGTCGAAGGCCGGCCCCCGAAAACGTTCGTCTTCGCGTTCTGATAAAGGACGTTGTTCATCACCTGGTGCGCCCCGTATTCGGGCTCGCCCGGACCGATCCGGCGATTGGTAATCTTGCCGTGGAGATGCAACCCCGAACGAGTGCTCTGGCCGATGAAGTTATGCGCGAAGACCTGGTGGCTGCAGTCATGTTCGTAAATGCCGTGGCCTTGCGTGCCCCAGATGAAGTTCTGGTCGATCAGGTTGGGCACGAACGACGCTTCCACAAAAATGCCCCCGTGCATGGTGTTCGCGTTGACGATGATGTTCTGGCAGCACCGGGAATTGCGGTTGTCCCAGTCCATCCAGATGCCCGCGCCATGGCGGGTATCCACGATGATGTTCCGCCGGATGAGGCAGTGGACGTTGTCGTGCGTCTTGATGCCGGCCGTCTCGTAAAGCCGCTCCGTATCATGAAATGCGTTGCGCAGGAGCACGTTGTCCTCGATCAAGAGGCCGAACTCCTGGCTGCCGCCCGGCCCCAGGCCGCAAATCCCGCAAATCCCGCAGTCGGTGACGGTGTTCCGGCGCACGATGTGGAAGCCCGCCGCCGGCGGCTGCGGCCACTGGTGCAGTTGGATGCCCGCGTCGATGCCGACCCCGTTGACCTGCCGCACGGTGTTCTCCTCGATGATCCAGTGGTGCCCCCGCGTGGTGGAGATGGCGCCGACCTGCTCCCAGGGAAACGGCCCGGCCGCTTGCTCCACCGTGAAGCCTTTCACGCGGATGTAGCCAAGGCCGATCTGTTCCGGCGCGAAAATGGTCTCCTGGGTGGTGATTTCAATCGTGGTCTGGTTCGGTCGAACCCACCCGAAAAAACTGGCGAAGAGCATTTGCTTCGCGCGGTCCACCCAGTAGCAGCCCTCGTGGCCCTCCAGGTCCGAGCGGTCGCTCACTTGCGTGAGCCTGCGTCCGTCCTGGAACACAAGTCCGCGCGGCAGTTTGCAGGGCGCCGTGCCTTGCAACGGCCTGGCAAAATCCATGATCTCGAACTGCCGCGCCGTGACGTTCTCGATGTCGAAGGGGTTGTAGCCCGTGAAATACTTAGGATCCAGGCGCGCCTGCCACATGGGCGTGACGGAGACCGTCTCGGCTGCCGTCCACGCCTCCCCAAACACCCTCGAGCCTTTCAGGACCACCCGCGCGCCGGGCGCCGCTTCGTAGCTGATCATCCGGTCCGGACCCGTTCCGCCCCGGGCCGGGCAAATGCGCTCCCGGTAAACGCCGGTTTCCACGACAACCCGCTCCCCCGGGGCGAGCACCTGCGCGGCCCGGTTGATCGTGGCGAACGGGCGCTCGCGGGTCCCCGGATTGTCGTCCGAGGCCGCCGGACTCGACCCGTCCACATAATACGTCCGGCTGAAATCCAGGGGCGCCTCCCAGGTCTTGAATTCCGCGCCATCCGGAAGAAGCACCGGCGGGTCCAGGCTCCTCAGGCCCTTTCCGGCGAGATGCACACCCTCGGCGAACCCCCCGATGCGGACCCGGTCCTGGCCCTCCGCCAGAGGGACGCCGTTGATCGTGACGTTCTCGAAGGTGACATCGCGGACGTTATGCTCCGCGTCCGCGCCCTCGACTTGCACGAGATACTGGCCGTCCGCCCCTTCGACGCTCACATTCTTGAAGCGCACGTCGCGCACGTAGCCGGGCGCCTTCTTGCGCATGTACTGGTTCACGACCGGCTTGAGCCGGATCAACTCGCGCTGGCCCTCCCCGTGCAAGCGCACGTTTTCCACGCGGATGTCCTCCAGGCGCATGTCCTCCCCCGGCTCGAACAAGAACGGCGTCATCGTGAAGTGGATGATGTCCAGATTTCGCAAGGTCACATGCCGCATGAACCCGGCGCGGCTCTCGTGGCCCAGCAGAAAAATCCGGGCGCGGTCGCACCACAGGACGCAGTTCTCGACCGTGATGCGCTCCACGTCGTTGTCGGGCGCGCTGAAGTCCAGGCCCTTGAGCGCCACGCAATCGTCGTCGGTGCGGATGAAGCAATCGGTAATCCGCACGTCCTGCGAGTTGCACGGATTCACGCCGTCGTCGTTTTGCACCCGCGCGCCGCAGAGCTTGATCCCTCGGACGGTGACGTTGCGGCTGTGCCGCGGAACGACCGTCCAACGCGCCGCCCCGCGAATGGTGATCCCCTCCACCAGGATATTCGTGCCGCACAGCGAGACGACTTGCGGCGTGGGGCCTTCGCGCCATGCCCAGCCGGAGTTGTCCAGGATGCCCCGTCCTGCGATGCGGATGTTCTCGCCCTCCGCCAGGATGCCCCCCTTCACGACGGCCCCGCCGGCGAGGTAAAGGGTCTGGTTATTCGTGAGGGAGATTCTGCCCGGCTCGTGGATGCCGGGGCCGAAGTAGATGACGCCCGGCGCCCCGGCTGCGGGCGGGTTCTCCTCCAGCGGGTTGGCGAACAGGAGCAGCGGCCCCTTCTTCCCCTCCGGCTCCACGCTGAACTTGTGCGGGCCGTCCAGCGTCAGCACCAGGGTATGGTCGTCCGCTTCCGCCACCTTCGCCACGGCGGACCGCGGGCGAATCACCGTCCCGCGCAGCGACCGTTTCGACGTGATGCGCACCTCCACGCGCCCGGCCGCGTCGAAGTTGGCGAACGAATAGGACCCGCCGTAATCCCATTCCTTGCCAGCAAAGGGCGGGTCGAGCACGCGCGCCGTGTAAACGTCCACCTTCCGGCCCTCGGCCGTGACCTCGTAATCCGCTGAAAGCGGCTCGCCCCCCGGCGCGGGATAGGTGACGACTTCCGCCGCCGCGCCGCCCGGACCCACGGCGAGCATTAGGGCGAGCCAAGCGACGGCGCGCACCGCGCCGGCCATCCGCGATTGGTTTGATTCGCTTTTCATGCTAAGTGGTCATGTCCACTAAGAAATGGTTGCCATCCTCTCGCGCAGGAACGCCACGCAGCCCGGCACCTGCGCCTCGCTCAGCCCGTGGAGCAGGAGCGGCCCCTTGAATCCGTACTTATGCAGCAAGGAAACATAGTGGTCGTAGTCGAGCTTGCCGTGGCCTGCGGGCAGGTGGCCTGCGTCGCCGTCGTGGTCGAGGTCCTTGGCGTGGGCCATCACGATGTCCTTGCCTACCAGCGCGAAGGCCTCGTCGAGAATCTCCCGCATCCGCGGCAGTTCGCCGGCGTGAAACAGGTTCGCCGCGTCCATCGTGACCTTGAGCTGCGGAGACCCAATCTCGTCCAGCAGGCGCCGGGCCTTTTTGGCCGAATCGACCACGTTGCTCACCTCGGGCTCGAAACCCAGGACCACCCCCGTTTGCCCGGCGATGTCGGCCGCCTCGCGCACGCACGCCGCCATATCGCGCCAGGCCGCCGGCGAATCGTTGTCCGGGTGGCGCCGCCACATGCTCTCGCGGTCGCGCGTGCCCGTGCATAGATGTATCTTCGAGGCCCCCAACCGGGGACATGCCTCGGCCAGGACCCGCAGCCGCCGCAGTCCGGTCCGCCGGTGTTCCGCGTCAGGGTGGGTCATGTTGAACGTGCCCTGCACGGAGGCGATCGTGATGCCGCGCGCCGCGGCTTCGCGATGAATCCGGTCGGCCAGTTCCGTTGGGACCTCGTCGGGCATCGCCGCCAGCCCCGCGCAGTCCATGCTCAACTGCACGCAGTCCAGCCCGCCCGCCTTCACCGCATCCAGCCGGGCCTCCAGCGTCGGCTCGGGGAACGTTCCCAGCAGGATTCCGATCTGGATGATCGGGGCCCTATGCGCGGCGCTCTCGCCGGGCGCGGGCTCTTTGGGGGTGGCCGCCGCCATCAGGCCGCGCCCGCAAGTCGTGCCCACTGTGAGGGCGCCGGCCACGCGCAGGAATTGGCGCCGAGTGGCGCGGAGTTCGGTTCCGGGGGTTGGATGACTCATAGCATTGTTGTGGAAGGGCAGGTTACAGGAAAGGAGAACCGGCGCAAGCAAAGGCCGTCCCGGCCTTGCGCCTGCCCGGCAGGACACTTCTTCGTTCTCTTCGTTTCCTCCGTGTCTGAATGGCTTGAACAGAAGGAAGCCAAGGACACGAAGGTGTAGGGGACCGCTGTAGCTCGCTCCGGAGAACGGCGGCGCTCTGCCGAAACGCCGCTACGGGGTGGCACGGCGGTTCCAGGGCCGGCGGGCCTACCCAGTATGAAACTGAAGCTCCCGGAGATTCAGTTTGGGGGCGCGCTGGGACAGGAACAGAATCTCAACGCCCACCACCTGGCCTCGCTCGTTGAAATCCAGCACCACGCCGGGCGACACCTCCTGGGACCCCGTAACCGTGGAGTCATTCAGACGCAGATAAAGGGCATCCGCTGTGCGATCCACTCTCAGCTTCATAACTTGCCTTTCATTCTGACAAACCGGCTCTCCAGCGCCGGATCGGCGGCACTGGATTCCGCCAGTGCCGGCCTCATGACCGCACGCCCCATCCGTTCATCGTGTTGTCTGGGGGAATGTCCCAGTCCAGGAGCTGTCACGATGGGCTATTGGCGATTGGCTATTGGCGATTGGCTATCCCACCTTCGTCCGGGATTGCCCCGCCCCCAGGAGCTGTCATGATCTTGGCCATTGGCGATTGGCGATTGGCCCTGTTTGGGATTGCCCCCCGTCCAAGGGCTGTCATGATCGGCTAGGCGTGCGAGGCCCTCCGGGCGCGAGGCTAGGGTTTTTTTCGTGGATGGCCCCGATGTGGACGGCGCGGCGTCCGACTTCTACCTCAGCGGCTGGACGGAGTGGAACCAAATCTCGGCCACCATGACCGATAATCGAGTCAAGCTCATCCGCAGTTCGCAGGGGTCGGAGGTCCCAGCGGTGGTGACGCCGCTGGCGATGCAGCAGTACATGCTGCTCCAGCGTAACCTCGTCTGGCCCGGCATCACGCGGGGCAGGAAGTTGGTCGTGCTAATCCGACAGAGGAAGGCGCTGTGCGTGGCGGTCAGGAACAACAGGGCCGAGAACAGGTTTGAGGGGCTGTTGGCGAGGCTGCGGGTAGGGGGTGGAAGGAACCCTGATTCGATCCTCCATCGCGTGGAGCGGGCCACCAGCCTCCAGTAGGAATCCTCGTGTTCGAGTCCTGCCTGACGCTGCCACAACGGTCAGGTAGGGAAGAGCCTGCTGATCACGACACCTTTATGCCAAATGGCGACTTCCAGGATCGTTTCACAAATATCCGGGACCGAGTAGCTGACCGCGACCTCCCCGATAGCTCTGATTGCCCGTCCACGCTTTCGCTGCCACTCGTCGAACGGGTAGTCTCGAATCGGGAGGAAGGTTTGCGGGCTGCGCGGGTGCGGCATCGGTTTGGTTGCACCGGAGTTCATCGGGGAGAGGAGTATCCTGTCGCCATGGCGTTCCACCAATTTGCGCGTGTCTACCGTAATAACGCAGTGGCGGTGCTCGCGGTACGCCTGGGCCTCCAGCAGAGTTCTTAGCCGCTCCGCATGAGGCCAAAAGAACACCTTCGCATTCAGGATCAAATACCACTCCCGCGGCGTAGCTCCCTTGAGGCACCTTCTTAGCCCGCTGTCGCTCATCGGTTTTTGGTCACGGATGACTGCCCGACCATGGACGGGATGTTCGATGGGCACCGACTCGGCGCGATGCGCAGCTTCGAGCCGCTCCCGCTCCTGTCCGGATATTTCAAACAAGTCCAGTAAGGCTGAAGTACTGAGCAGGCCGTGCCGCTGGACGCTTGGCCATGCGTCATGCTCGGCCATGTGGTACAGTCTGGGAAATGTTCCAATGAGGAGTTCAACGTCCATACGCCTTTTACCACATTCTCCGGTCGATGATGCCGCGGGAGTGGAAACGCGTAGAAATCAAAGACACGGGGGCAGCGGCCACCCTTTCCACCTCTTCGATGAACCGGATTGTCTCAGGCGTCAACTGCTCAAAACGCCGCGCCTCCTCGTTCCGTTTCGAGATATAGTCGACAAACGTCAAGGCGAGGTCGGTCGGGGCGTTGAGAGTTGCCGCTCGTCTAAGCAGTGACCAATCAAACTCGGAAACTCGCCGCTGGCGTTTGGTGGTGGAGGTCAACTCTCTGACTTTCAGGTCCTCAGCGTCGTGCCCACTCCGTTCCGCCACGGCCTCCCATGAAATCTCCTGCGACATTACCCCAGAAGTACCATCTTGCGGCGACTGTACCCGAATGGGGTAGGTGCGACAAACCATCACCACGCGTTGGACCCGGTTGGGCGAAATCCCCGCCTCCGCAAGGCAGCCTGCTACGGTCGTATCGCGTGAGGTGACGTGCGGGTAATAGCCGTGATAAAGGCTCAACCCGGTGCCTTGAGTGCCTTCGAGCAGCACCCTCCGCCTGTGGCTGAAGGCATGTTCCAATACTGCTCGCCCCTCCCCGATGTATGGCTTCAATTCGGGAATATCCTTGGCGAGCTTTACGCCCTTCCCGCGCAAGACCCGGCGGGCGGTCGCCTGCCCCACACCTTGCCCAGTCGAACCGATGTTGGCGACCAAACTGGCTTCTCGCTTTCTATCCGCGTCGGTGATAATCATCGCCTGCGGGTCGATTGTGAGACGCTCACGGTCAACCTGGCAATCCGCGATCTCCTTCATGAGAGTAGGCACGTACAGGACTGCCCCTGCCACGATGAGCAGCTTGGCTTCTGACGCATTGGTGCCGGACGGAAGGTGATGAAATATGTACGGCTTAGGTTCCTGATAAACCGTATGGCCCGCGTTAGGCCCGCCAACACGGACCAGCAACTCGTATTCTCGCGACAGAAAGGAGGCAATTTGGCCCTTCCCCTCACTCCCAAACTGCCCGCCAACAAGAACGTCCACCAACCGCAAGTACTCGCGACCATAAAGCCCAACATGGCTTGCCGCCCTAATCAGGACATCCTCTTCTGTACACCTATCAGTCCAGATTACGACATCAGCAACCTTGGCGAGCTTTGGAACATTGCGCTCGGTTCTGTTCTGTTGAACTTCATCATAGGAGGCCAATTCCTTAAGCTCATTGGAGTTCCTCTTAGTGTACCGCTTTTCAAGCACGGCTATGTTCGCATCGAGGTGGATGTGGATGACGCGTTTGCCGTACGCCTCTCTAAACGCCTCGATTTGCCCCAAAATCCGAACGGAGTCGATTAGGACGATGGCATCTCCTTCATAATTCCCTGCATCACGCAGCAATTCTTTGCAAACCCACGCGCCGCCTGTTTGACGGTCGAGCTTTTCCCCGAAATCCTGCATTGCGGTCCGTTGTAGCTCGACTTCAGAACCCAACCGCTTGAGAAAGTCGAAGGTCTTGACGTGTTTAACCTCGAACTTGTTGGCAAAGGTCGCGGTCAACCGCCGGGCGAGCGTCGTTTTTCCTGCGCATACACGCCCCGACAAGAGCACAATCAGTTTTGGCAAGTTCCCTCCCTTGGTTCAGGTGTTCACCTTTTCACGTCAAAAAGCCCGGCCTGCCTAGCCCCAAGCCGAAGCGGTGCGTCCGGCAAGTCGTAGACGGTCACCCGCAGGCCACGGGCGCACAGAGCCTCGTCAACAAGCTGCCCAATCAACCCCCATGAACCACCCGCCTGCCCTGCCCCAATCCGAGGCATGTGGACGGTTGCACGTTCTCGGATCGCCTCTTGGGCCAGTCGCTCCAGGCACGACTGCAATGCGGAATAGCGGATTCTTGGTTTTGGGGAGGGACCATAGCCGTGCTGGCAGACCATCTGGAACGCGGTGACATTTTCATCGACCGCAGACATAAAAACATTGCCGAGCCTGAACATGGCAGGGTTTCTTGTGGCCCATTCTCGAAATGCGGTCTGGGCTTGCGGCCACTTCTTCCTAACGGCCAGACCGAACCCTGCGCCCCACAGGGCAGCCTTATCGTTTACAACGTGAGCGAGGATACGTCGCCCCTCGCCTCGTGTATCAGTGGCATCACCTTTCACGATGGTCACCCCCGCTGCTTCTCCCTGTGGTGTAGCTAACGGGCGAATCATGCCGACAACACGAGGGTAGGAGTTCGAGGGGTACGGGGCAATCCCGACACATTCGACTTGAACATGGCCCGCAGGCTCCGGCCAGTGCTCATCCCCCTTGGCAGTAAATCCGATTGCGGTACATTGAGGGAGGAGCTTTGTGCTCGGCAGCATAGTCCCACTTGCTAACTGTCCTTCCCAGGACCGGGATGAAACGGAATAGTCGACGTGATAACTGCCAGCGCCAGACCCAGATTCCGTGCGCGAAGCCGCGAACATCGCACTGGGCTGCTCGGTGCGCCTGATTACCCTCAGCAGCAGAGCTTCCATCGAAACCTCAAAATCGGCTCTCAAACCAAGCAGTCGGTCGATGTCGGTCACTTGGTCGTGAAGGTCAGGAAAACCGCCCACCGGCATCAAAAACTCTGCCGCTCCGATGTTGCACAACATCTCAAGCTGCCAGTCGTCCCGCTTCTGCTCATCGCGAGCAAGCCGATGCCGGACGACTTCGCCGCAGTCAGAAAAGAGCGTGTGAGCTAAGTCATGAGCCACTGAATACCGAATTCGAGCCTTCGGTCGATTAGGGTTAAACTCAATCTGGAATCGCCCATCCGGTGCCTGTAGAATCCGCGCATCCGTGATGTTCTCGGATGGAACCACTTTGATTCTGAGATGTTCAGCCAACCGAAAAGGGTCATACGGTGGGCCGCTCCATCCAGCCTGCATTGCGTCGAGAGCCACAGCAGATGCACGTGAAATCATGCACTGTACGGGGTCACTGCTCTTCGCAAAAGTGACCACGGATTGGTGGGTCCAAAAAACCTTTTCGGGTTTTCTTGACGGTTCAGGTGCCACAGGCATATGCGCTTTCAGTTTCAAAACTGGATGATGACAAATGGAAGCGCTCCGTCAAACGTGAAAATGGCCGTAGTATTCATAGCGATCCACCTCCTCCAGCCCCTCCATAGCTATCATACACGTGCTGGTACACCGCCTCGCACTTGGCCTGGTAAATCGCAGGCGTGTAGGCCGGCGGCAGCTTGTCCAGCCATTCCTCGATGCAGAGGCGCACCGCCGCCCGCGACTGCTGGCGTTTCCTCCAGTCGAGTACCAGTTTTTCGGCCTTCAGGGTCTGGAGCATGTCCCTGGCGACCTTCTTCACTTGACGCTCCTCCTTGGGCGTGATGCCCAGCTTGGGCTTCGTGAGGACGTCCAGCAGCGCCAGTTCTTCCTCGGTCAGGTTCTCCCGGATGTGCCGCTGCTCTTCTTCGTTGAGCTCTTGGGCGAACTTCAGCAGTTCCTGGTAGATGGTCTCCACGTTGGCGGACCCCGCGTTGTACTCGTCAATCAGGGCCTGGAACCTCTCCAGGAAGTCGGTGCGCATGCGGTTGACCGCCAGCATGGCCTGGAGCTTGGCGGTTATCGCCGCCCGCAGACGCTCCAGTTCCGCTCGTTTGTGGGCCTTCCTGAAGAACCGGCCCAGCGCGTCGAAGTCGATCTTGCTCAGGTCGAGCGGTTGGTGTTCCTCCTTGATCGCATACCCGCTGGCCGCGATGGACTTGTCCAGCACGCCCTCGATCTGCTGCATGACGCCGGAAATGTCCACCGGCGGCATCAACGACCGGATCATTTCCGCCAAGGTAATGAACAGCGCGCAGGCCGGTGCAAACTGACTCGCGCGGCTGTCTGGCAGGATCGCCTTGCAAACAACTGCTGCGTGCCCGGCTAAGACGAGGAACCGCTTCTTGGAATCCTCGTCCACGAGTATGGCCTCCCGCGCATCCTTGAGCGCCCTCACGCGCTCCAGCGATTCGGTTTGGAGCAGGGAGTCCACGCTGACGCCGAGGCCCTGACAGAACTCGGTCGCCTCGGCGAGGGACTTCTTCAGCATCTCGATGAGGGCCTTCTTTTCCTGGACCGGTGTCCTGCCGCCCGGACCGCCGCCAGCCGCACCACCGCCGGCATAGATCGCCAACGCCTTTTGGAGGTTCCGGAAGACGCCCACGTAATCAACGATCAGGCCGTTGACCTTGTCCCGGAATACCCGGTTGGCCCGCGCAATCGTCTGCATCAGCGTGTGGTTGCGCAGCGGCTTATCCAGGTAGATCGTGGAGCAGGAGGGCACGTCAAAGCCGGTCATCCACATGGCGCACACGAAGACCAGCCGGAAGCGATCCTCCGGGTCCTTGAACTTCGTCTCCAGGTCCTCCTTGACCATCCGCTGCCGGTGTGGGGTGATGTCCAGGCCCTTGGCCTTGAAGTCGGCGGCCTCGTTCTGCGCCTGGGATACCACCACCGCCATGTCCGTGGTCCCCATCCAAGCAAGCGTGTCCAGGATGGCATCCTGCTCTTCCCGGCTCGCTGCGCCCACGCACCGCTTCAGTTCCGCCTCGTGCGCGCTCCATTGGGCCTTCACCTTGTCGTACATCCGCACCGCCGTCAGCTTGTCAATGCACACCACCATGCCCTTGCCCTTGAAACCGCGCCCGCAGAAGTGCCGAACAATGTCCGCCGCAATCTTGTCTAGTCGTTCCTCGCGGGTGATAAGTTGGTACTGCTGGCCGAGTACCCGGTCGAGTGTGCGCTGCTGTTCCTCGTCCAGTTCCGCGTCCTCCACAACCCGGTAAATGTCCTCGTTCAACTGATCGTTGGTCAGTTGGAGTTCCGGTATGCGGTTCTCGTAAAACAGGGGCACCGTGGCCCCGTCATCCACCGACTGCTTGAAATCGTACACACTGACGTAGTCCCCAAAGACCTCCTTGGTCTTCTCTTCGCCCGCGATGAGGGGCGTGCCAGTGAAGCCGATGAATGCTGCGTCGGGCAGCGCGTCCCGCATGTTCAGGGCGAAGATGTCGTACTGAGTTCGGTGGGCCTCGTCGGTCATGACGATGATGTCCGCCCTGGGCGACAGCTTTGGGAACCTGCGGCCGCGCTCGGTCCTGAACTTCTGGATCAGGGTGAACACGTAACGGTGGTCCTCGGTGAGCAACTGTTTCAAGTGCTCCGCGCTCTCGGCCCGCACCCGCTCCTCTGGCTCCGTGACCGCGCCGACGCTGGCGAAGTTCTTGTAAAGCTGGTCGTCGAGTTCTCGGCGGTCGGTCACGCCCACGAACGTCCAGTTGCCGGGGATTTTCCGCAGAACCTTTTCCGCGAAGAACACCATCGAGTAGGTCTTGCCGCTTCCCTGGGTCTGCCAGAACACCCCCAGCCGCCCCCGGTTCTCATTCAGCGCGAACACGGCATTGATGGCATTGTTGACGCCAAGGAACTGGTGGTTCTTGGCGACCACCTTCCTGATGCCCCCGGCCTTTTCCTCGAACAGGGTGAAGTTCTCGACCAAATCCAGGAGCCGGGCCTTTTCACAGGTCCCCTTGAGCAGGGTTTCCAACGACACACTGCCCGGCTCGCCCTCGCTGCTGATTGTCTTCCATTCGCAGTAGTGCTCCCACTCCGCCGTGACGCTGCCCATCTTGCCCTCGACCCCGTTGGACACGAGGATGAGGCCGTTGTAGGCCAGCAGGTGCGGGATCGTCTGCCGGTAGTCTCGGATGTTGTCCTTGAACGCCGCCTCCACCCGTTCCGTCACCGCCTTGAACTCGGCCACGACCAGCGGCAGGCCGTTAATGAAGCCCACCAAATCCGGGCGGCGTTTGTACACATCGCCCGTAACCCACAACTGCGACACCAGCAGGAAGTGGTTGTTGGCCGGGGTGTCCCAGTCTATCACCCTTATCCGCTCCGGCATCAACTCGCCGTCCGGCGTCCGGATGTCCACCTTCACGCCGTTCTTGAGCAGGGCATAGACCTCCCGGTTCGCGGCAGCCAAGGACATCACGCTGCGGTCGCGGCTCAACTCACTCACCGCCGCGTCAACCGCTTCAGCCGTTGCCTTGGGATTGAGCTTCTTCAGCGCCGGGACCAGATGGCGCACCAGCACGACCTCGCCCATGTTATCCCGGCCCAGCGTGCCGCCCTTGCCGACCACCTCATCGAAAGCCCCAATGGTCTGCCAGCCCAGTCCGGCCAGAAGCTTGATGGCGGGCTGTTCGACCAGTGCATCTTCGGAGTATGCCTTCGCGCTCACGGTTCGCTCAGTCGGCCGGAACCGCATCCGGCCAAATTCGGCCTTGCAAGCCTGCTGTTCATAGCGTAATTATCTGTCGGCTTTGGAATGGGACTACCCGTTCGGCGGTGGGCCACTGGGACCTCCCAGTGGCCCCTCGTTTTTCTCAGGAAAGCACTTTAAGCCGTAGCCCTCCGCCTCGCCGCCCGGCCCGCGCCAGAGCTTTTCCTGCAAAATTCGCATTGCCCGATTGCCCTGGTCGGGCCGGAGCACCGACAGCGCCACAGGTCGCGCCACCATGTCCGCCAGTTGCAGTCCTTCCGAGTTCGTCCGTTTGTCGGCGAGCACTAACCTGAACGGCATCGGACGGCCCACCTCCTTGACGCCCTCGCAGATACGGCGAAACTCCAGCTCCAGTTCTGCGTCCTCCCGCTTCCCACGCGCTTCAACGATCACGTGAGTGGCCCGCCGTTCGTCGCCGCGCTCCGCCAGGAGGCGGAAGACGCGATCCAGCCCGAAAAACAAGGCATGATGGTAGAGGTTCCCGGGCGTGGCCGCCGGTTCCAGTTTCCGCTTGTCGATCACCACGGCGACCAGTGTGAACGAAGCTTCGGCGATGATGCGCGTCAGCCCATCGAGAAACGCTTCGCGGGGTTCGCGGCTCATCCAGGCGAACGCACCCTCTTTCTTGCGGATGTCATGCTCGTGCAGCACCACCATGTCGTGTCCAAATGTCGCCAGCTTGAGCCGGCGCAAGGCAGGCGTCACCCTCTCTGCATATTCCGCCTTGAGAAAAACACAAAATGCGAGGGCGAAAAGCGGAAAGTCCCGGTTGATGGCTGTCATCCCGTGATCGCCGCTCTCGTCCACGAAGACAACATAGTCGCTGAACTCCCCTTGTTCGCGGATGTTCATGCCATTTCGGTGTTCAATTTGGACCCCTCGACCGTGCCGCCGCCGGCGTACACTCCATCGAACGCGCCGGGATTGGGCCCTTGCCATGCAGGGGCCTCGATATCCGCAGCGCTCCAAGACCTCGTGCGGCGATCGCGCGTCTCCGCTGGCGTCCTGGGACTGAGCTTCTTCAGCGCCGGCACCAGATGGCGCCACAAAACGGCTCTGCCCATGTTGTCCCGGCCCGGCGTGCCGCCCGGGCCGAAGACCTCATCGAACGCCTCGATGGTCCGCCAGCCCGGCCCGGCCAGAAGCTCGATGGCGGACTGATCCACTAACTCGTCTTCGGAGTACGCCTTGGCGCTCATACCTTACGCGTACACCATAAGGTAAGGATTCTTGTCAATCACGGCGGCGCGAACTTTCTTCCGCAGGAACTCCGCCAAATCATCCTCGCGTTCCAGCAACAGCACCACTTCTTGCAGCCCGCACAGGGTGACTACCATCCGTGCGAGCGCATCCTTGCAGGTCGTGACGGCGGGCTCAGTGAAGCCGGAATATGAAATCAGCAGTCCTCTGGCGCAGTGACGGGTGAACACGCGTACCAGATGGTGAGAAACCTCGCTGATGCCAAGTGGCTTGTCCCACCACTTCATCTCAACGAGATAAATCTCCCCATCGAGTTCGATGACACCGTCAATCTGTTCAACGATGCCCTCGCCGGTGGAAGCCACGCGCACGAACGCCTCGCGGACGGAAATACCCGCCGTCTGGAACAGGCGGTTCAATACCGCCTCCAACTGCTTACCGCGCTGTTGTGGGTTGGATGGACAGAAAAGGGAACGCAGGTCTTTCTTAACCTGCTCCAACTTCGCCCGGCGCTCGTTATGGGCCTCGACCTTTTTCTTCTCCTCCTCGAGCCGCTTCTTCCGCTCCGCTTCCTGCTCTTGGCGCATTCGGCCAAACGCATCCTTCACGTCCACGACGCGGCGGATTTCAGCAACCAGGCCCTTTGCTTTAAGCTGATCGTCTGGCCAGCAAGTAGAAAAATCTTCGCACTCAATCACCCGCTTCAGCACTTCACGCCGCTCGCGTAGCGTGGCCTCGCCCCGGTCGTTAAGGCGGACGAGCAATTCGCGGGTGATTTCGTACTTGTTCACGCTCCCACGAGCCACGGCGACCTTGTGCTGGTAGTCCACCATCAGCTCAGCCGCGACCCCTGCTCCTCGGAAGAACAACAGCACATCCTCCTTGCTGCGGCAGAGGAGTGGAATGGTGTCCACCAGAAGCTTGAGCAGATCCGGCGGATAATGGTGGATGATGTTCACGCAACGACCTCCATGCCCTCGACGGACAACGCGCCGGAGATGAGCTTGGGCAACAACAGGTCGCGGGTGCGGCGGAGGTTCCGGTTTTTGAACAGCAAGTTCTGGATGAGTCCAACCGCGTCATCGACGTACTCGCTGAATACTGAAAGGAGCGGCGCGGACGGCACCGGCAGCGGATATTTCGTCAGCACGGCCCAGTTGGCCCGTGGCATCTTTGTACCTTGGGAGGTTTGTGTGGCGTGGCTAACAAACGGTTCGCTGGAAACACAAGCCAGCACGAGCGCAAAATACTCCGGCTTCTTTGGCACAATAACGATGGCGTCCGTCGAGCACAAACCGTCCACCGCTGCGACGCCAACTTTGTGGAAGTACGGCCGAATCTTCCCGAATAAGATTTCGCCTTTCTTGAACGCCAGCTTTGCGCTCCGGACCTCCTTGGCCATTCCCCAGTCCGACAGGGCGATGGATTTGCGCGGCATGTGCTCCAACCCGATGTAAGGCGTGTCCGGTTCAACTTCATCGGGGTTCACGCCACGACGGACTTCACCCGCAATATCACCCAGCGTTCCGGGCTTCCATCCCTGCGGAATCCTGCCCAGCGGTGAGTCGACCAGCTTGACTTTTTTGTGGCCGGGAAAACGAAAGCCCACAAACCACTCCCGGTAGAGCGCCTGCGCCATCCGCTCCAGAATCTGGATGCGCTGCGTGCTGTTCTCGATCAGGTCGTCGTAGGCACACAGCGCAGCGCTGATCTTCTTTTGCACTGGCCATTGGGCGACAAACGCGGGGACTCGTTTCAACACCGTATGCGTGACAAGAGGCTGAGCCGCACCACCGGCGTAACTGTTCAGCTTCAGGTCGCGTAGCAGGTAGCTAAAATACCGGATGTCGTCCGTCGCCTGCTTAGGCTTAGCGACGATGGTATTGTCCGAAGCCCAGAACTTTCCACTGCAATACGCGATAGAGCCGCAGTAGGCACCGACCCGACCAATGATTATCCCATCTTCGTGCGTGAAACCGGGGCTGTGCCCTATCGGTCCGTTGGAACCGTAAGCAGGGTAATCACCGTCACCGTCCGGCTTGATAGCCTTTCCGTTGAAGAAGTCCAGAACCTCGCCAAGTTCGGTCTGCTTGAAACCGTTCGTTCTCATCGCGCCGGTCATTGCAGAATCTTGGCGGCGTCCCCGGCGATTCGTCCTTCCAGTTCCCGCGCCTCAACATTCAGCGTCTCCAGTTCTTCGTTCAGTTCCTCGAACCGCTCTATGAACTCGGCGTTGCTCACTTCCACGCTTGCGGCCACGCCGACGTACCGGCCCGGATTGAGGCTCCAGCCTTGCGCTTCAATTTCCTTCCGGGTCGCCGCTTTGCACAGACCTGCCACGTCAGCGTAAT
>CAZZFF010000047.1:0-46548 GCA_964653485.1 uncultured Verrucomicrobiota bacterium
CGGGATCTGTGCGGGGGGCGCCGGGCAACCGGCGTCCCTACCGCGACAAATCCGACCCGCCTTCGCCGGCAGGAGCCGACGCCCGCGCGCGGACGGCCAGAGGGTTCATGAAACCACTTCCTCACTCGCTGCTCAGCTTGATGCGATCAGCGCGAAGGCCCTTTTGACGGCTTCGGCGGTTGCGGCGCATGCCTCCTCTTTGGACAACTTGTTGACGGCCTGGTTGAACGGTTCGGCTCGGACGGGGCCATCGTAGCCGATTTGATTGAGGGCACTGAGAAAGGCGCCCACGTCGATGACGCCCGTCGCGCAGGGCAACTCACGGTGATTGTCCACTTGCGCATCCTTGGGAATCCCCGCGGGAGCGTCGTTGAGGTCCACGGCAACGACGTCGACTGCCTTGAGGGAGAGGACGTCCGACGCCGAGTCGCCGGCGTGCCACCAGTGCCAGCTATCGAGCACGAATCCGACGTTGCCGGCATTCAGTTCAGCGATCAGTTCTTTCATCTCGGCCATGGTGTGGATGAAGGGATAACGCCGGCTGGCCCACGTGGTCTTGGGGGCCACGTATTCCAAGCCAAGCCGGACGCCGTGGTCCCGGAGCACGTTGGCGACAGCGCGCAAGCGGGCCGCGTGCTGACGGAAATTGCGGAGGTAGGGCAGCGTGTCGTGGCAAGGCATCAGCCAGGTCGCGGCCCGGTCGACACCGGCGCGCTGCAAGGCGGCGGCGAAGGAGGGCAGGGCTTCGAGGTCATGGTTAAACCGGGCCTCGTCCCGGCGGAATTCTACGGGCAGCCCGGCGGCGCCAAAAACCAAGCCCTTGGCTTTCATCAGCCCCTTGAGTTTGGCCAAAGGCTCCTCCGTGAGCGAGGCGAGATAGCCCGCATTGACCTCGACGGATTCAAAGCCGTAACGCGCGGCCAGGTCGATCGCCTCGGGTTGAGTGGCGGAAAAGCCGATGTTGCCGCAGACCAGGTTCATCGTCATCTTGCGCGGCTTGACCTCGGCAGCGAGGGGCTTGGGAGCGCCCCCGATGACGGTTCCGGCCGTCAACGAAGCGAGGGCGGCAGTGTGGATGAACTCTCTTCGATTCAATCTGTTCATTGGGCCTTTGACTTTGGGATGAATTTGAACGGCAACGTGTCGGGAACGACGCGGACCGGAGTGGTAAACTTAAAAGGCGCCTCGCAACCGCTGGGGAACGTGAGTTCGACCATGAACGCGGTCCAGCCTTTCCGGGGCGGAGCAACCTTTGCAATGTAGAGACCGCCGCCGTTCTTGCCCAACGGTTTCCAGCCGGTCGGCGCCTCCGCCGGCCCCAGCGCCTGGTAGCCGGGGCCTTCATCCACCAGAGGCGCGCTTTGCCACTTGGGTCCGAGGGTTTCGAGGCGAAAATCCCGCGCGTCCGGATTGGTGGCCTGCCAAAGTTTCACCTCGGAGGGTGGAACCTGGGTCGTCACGCGGATCGAGCCGTCTCCGGGCAGGGTCCAGTCAAAACGGGGGAGCGGGACATTGTAGAGGACGGCGTTGTAGCAGGCCAGCAATGTGCTCCGGGCGTCGGAGCCTTTGAGCGAGTGATCGGCATTGGGGATGTAGCGCAGATACTTGATGCCCGGCAAGTCCTTGAAATAAAACTGCGAAGAGTCGGGCAGAAAGAACTGGTCGCCGCAGGCATTGATGAGGAACTTGGGCATCGTCATCCGGTCGCGGTACTCGTACGGCTCCTCGATTTTCATCAAGGCCCGGTACTCGGGTGTCCCGGTCCAATCCATGATCTTAAACGCGGTATAATCCCCGATCGAAGGCGCCCAGAAACCGTAAGCGGCGTAATGATGTTTCATGGAAGGCTCGATGTTCAGAAGGTCGATGACGATTGGAACAATGGCCACCACTCGTTTGTCCACCGCGGCGGTGGTCCACGTGGTCCACCCGCGTTTGGAACCGCCCGCGACCACGAAGCCGTCGATGCGGGCCTCTCCGCCGTCGGGGCTGGCGGCAAAGGCGGTTACCGTGTCCATCGCGCGGACGGCCGCCTTGGTCATCGGCAGCCGCACCGGCCATTTCGGGTCGCCTGTGCGGAGAAACTTGTCCCATGTGTAGGCGACGATCGAATCCTCGGAACGGTCGACCGATTCACCGGAGAAGACCAGCGGCTGGTTGGGGACCATTCTCAGCTCGCTCACAACCGATTTGGTTGCGAGCGCGATCCGGACCAGGGAGTCGTCGGCGCCCTTTGGCGCGGGGCTGTCGTTGGCCCCGCCGCCGATGAAGAGCAGCGACTTCGAGGTGGCGAGCTCCTCGGGGCGAACGATAACCAGCCAGTGCTTCCATAGCGGCCGGTTCACCTCGTTGGTCGTGAGCCATGCCTGCGAGGTCATTTCCAGGATGAATGTGGTCTGCTGTTTGCCCGGAATCTTGGTTACGAGACGGAAGCTGTAGTTGGTGTCCGGCGCCGCGACATACTCATCCAACGCTGTGCGCGCTCCTCGGGCGGGTTGCGTTCCCGCCGCGCCTTGCGGCTCCGGCGCGGCTTTCTTCTGAAGAGGGGAACACGCGGCCAAAGCCAGGCCGACGGCGGCAGTCAGGACGGCCCAACAGCGACACCGCGCAAGTGTCTTCAAGCATCCTCGGGTTCTCATTCCGGAAACCGTAGCACCCACCTACCCATGGAGGTCAAGGTGGAAAGGGCGGGCGGCCCGTAGTAAACAGCGCTCCTTACGTCGTCTCCCCCAATTCTTACGGCGAATTCTCTCCCTGGCCCTTTGATTCAAACGGAGATGGAACCGCGGGAGGGTCCTGATTGCCGTCGGAGCTTGTCAGCCATGCCGTCAGGCACTACCGTCGAGGGCATGGTTTTGGAGTTCACGAAAATGAACGGCGCGGGCAACGACTTTGTGCTTATCGATGGCCGGAGCCCGGCCGTCAAGGTGACGCGCGAGCAGGTGGTTGCGCTTTGCGACCGGCACCGGGGCATCGGCGCGGACGGGTTGGTGGTTCTGAGGCCTTGCGCCTCAGGCAAGGCCGATTGGGCATGGGAATTCTATAACAGCGACGGCAGCACGGGCGAGATGTGCGGCAACGCCGCGCGCTGTTTTGCCCGGTATGTGCAACGACAAACGGGCAGCAAGGCCGATCTCACATTCCAAACCGAGGCGGGCGTCATCACGGCCCGATTCCAGGCCAGCCTTGTCACGGTCAACCTGACGGCCCCCGAGGGGCTGCGTTTGAATGAGAGGGTCCCGCTCTCAGCCGCCACGCCCACGGTTCATTTTGTGAACACGGGTGTTCCGCACGCCGTGCTGTTCGTGCCCGATGCGGACAAGGCAATGGTCCGCGAGATGGGGCCGGAACTCCGCCGGCACCCGCACTTTGGTCCGCGCGGCGCCAACGTCAATTTCGTCCAGGTGCTTGGCCCCAGCCGGATTCGCGTCCGGACCTTCGAGCGGGGCGTCGAGGGTGAGACCCTTGCCTGCGGCACGGGCGTGACCGCCTCCGCCCTCATCGCCTCCCGCATCCACGGTTTCGGTTCGCCCATCAAGGTGCGCGTCCAGGGCGGGGACGAGCTGGAGGTGAGTTTTAAAGAGGCCAAAGGCCAATTCACCGACGTGCGGCTGACCGGCCCCGCGCAATTCGTATTCGATGGCCGCATCGAGACGTGATCGTGACGCCTAAAATCCGAAATCCGAAGGCCGGGGTCGCAAGGTCTTCGGGCATTGGCTGCGAGCTTGGTAACCTGTGGTGAGGCGTCCCCAACATCTTCGGTCCGGAAAACCAAATTCTCGAACAACCAGGCGGACACCCCACCCCAAAAGATTTGGCCGACGCCGGGATATTTCAGCCGACCCCTTGAGTCTGCTTAAACCAGCATGAAGCACTCGCGGGCTTTGATCGTCTAAACCTTTGGCGGGGGCGTCTCACAGCGCAGGACCACAAACGTTTCACTTTTTAATTGGCCGAGAAGGCCCGAAATTGGCTAGACTCGGTTTTGGATTCGATTCATGAACGACGGCTTGATGATAGAAGTCGCCAACCTGACGAAACGATATGCCGGACACACGGCGGTATCCAATATTTCGTTCACGGTCGGCCACGGCGAGATCGTCGGTCTCCTCGGCCCCAACGGGGCCGGCAAGAGCACCACCATGCGCATCCTGGCCTGCTACCTTCCAGCCACATCAGGGACGGTTCGCGTGGCCGGACTCGACGTGTTCAGACGCTCGGACGAGGTCCGGCGCCGCATCGGATACATGCCTGAAAACAACCCGCTCCACCTCGATTTGCGCGTCGGAGAATACCTCCGGTTCCGCGCCCGGCTCAAAGGGCTGAGTTCAAGAACCTCCCGCAGCCGCGTCGACACCGTCATGGAACAATGCGGCCTCACCGAAGTCAGCCGCCGCATCATCGGCCAGCTTTCCAAGGGCTATCGCCAGCGCGTTGGCCTCGCCGACGCCTTGGTCCATGAGCCGGAATTGATCATCCTGGACGAACCCACCATCGGCCTGGACCCAAACCAGATTCGGTCCGTCCGCCAGTTGATCAAGGGCCTGGCCGCCTCGCACACCGTCCTCATCTCGACCCACATCCTCCCGGAGGCCGAGATGACCTGCAACCGGATGGTCATCATGTACGAAGGCAAGATACTGGCCGCCGGCACCCCGGAGAGCCTCCAGCACCTCATGAGCCACAACAGCCAAATCATCGCCGAAATCGCCGCCCCGCCCGATGAGTTGCGCGAATGCTGGACTCAAATGCCCGAAATCGAGCAGTTCGACGTTTCCCCCTGCCAGGGCGAGTACTTCCGCTGCGCCCTCACCCCCCACGACGGCCTGGACCTGCGCGCCCAGGTCTATAACCTCGCCCGCAAGCACGGCTGGGCGTTGCGCGAATTGACCCGCAGCCGGCATTCCCTCGAGGATATCTACGTCCAAGTCACTCGCCCCGAGGAGGAAGAGGAGGAGGAAACCTGATGCGGGCCTACTGGACACTCACGCGCCGCGAGCTGGGGGCCTACTTCCTCTCGCTCACCGGCTATATCATCATCGCCGCCGCCCTCTTCCTCATGGGCTACAGCTTCGTCGTCATCTTGGAAAAGCTCCAGCACGAGCCGACTTCCATGCCCGTCACCGAACTTTTCTACAATACGGAATTCTTCTGGCTCATCCTCCTCCCCACGACGCCCTTGATCACGATGCGCCTCTTCGCCCAGGAGAAGTTCTCCGGCACCTTCGAAACCCTCATGACCACGCCCGTCAAAGACATTGAGGTCGTGCTGGCCAAATTCACCGCCGCCCTGGTCTTCTACACCGTGATGTGGCTTCCCCTCCTGGGCTGCATGCTCGTCGTGCGGCATTACACCAACGATGCCTCCATCCTGGATGCCGGCGTCGTTGGGAGCACCTTCCTGGGCGTCCTCCTTCTGGGCGCCGCCTTCGCCGCGCTGGGCTGCTTCGCCTCCGCCCTCACGCGTAACCAGGCCGTTGCCGCCATGATCAGCCTCGTCTTCGGCGTCAGCCTCTTCCTGCTCGCCTTCCTGGCCGACCGCTTCACCGACGGGTCCAATTGGCAGACCCAGCTCCTGGCCTGCTTCACCCTCTTCGACCAGATGCACGATTTCGCCCGCGGCGTGGTCGATACGCGCCCTGTCCTTCTCTACGCCAGCCTGAGCCTCTTTTTCCTCTTCCTCACGCTCCGGGTGGTCGAGAGCCGCCGCTGGAAATGACCAGGCCCTTGACCCATGCCCAATCAAAGTGAATCCCAACCCAGCTTCTCCCCGCGCCACCGGTGGAGCATTATCCTCAACGTCATCCTAAGCTCTGTCGCCGTTCTCGCCGTCGTGGTCATGCTCAACTACCTGGGTCGCGACTACTTCACCCGCCTCTATTGGGGCGCCCTGGCCAGGAACCAACTCAGTTCCCTCACCGTCAAGTTCCTCCAGTCCCTGACCAACCAGGTCAATGTCACCCTCTTCTACGACAAGAGAGACCCGCTCTACCGCACCATCGCCAACCTGGTTGATGAATATCGCCTGGCCAACCCCAGGATCGCCGTCCAGTCCGTCGATTACGTGCGTGATCCCGGCCTGGCCCGGACCGTCCGCGCCGATTACAACTTAGGCAACGGCGCCAAGGACCTCATCATCTTCGATTGCCCGGGACTGGGCCAGCGGCTCTCCTTCGATGGCGCTGAGCTGACTCGAGGCGTCAAAGAATTGGTCCCCGCCGAGCCTGAAACCGAGTCCATTCGCGGGCATATCGGACTCGAGATCGTTCGCAGACCCACCGAATTCCTCGGCGAACGTGCCTTCACCTCCGCCATCATCGCCGTCACCAATCCAAAAAAACTCAGCGCCTGTTTCCTCGAAGACCACCGCGGCGAGCACGAAATCCAGGATGGAAGCGACTTCGGCTATCGCACCTTCAAGAGCATCCTGGAGCAAAACTCCATCCGCGCCGACGCCCTCTCCCTCCTGGGCACCAATGCCGTGCCCGCCAACTGCAACCTGCTCATCATCGCGGGGCCCAAGGAGCCGTTTTCCGCCGCCGAACTCCAAAAAATCGACCAATACCTCTCCCAGGGCGGACGCCTCCTCGCGCTCTTCAAGTTCGATCCCTCCCGCTTCAACAGGCAAACCGGACGCGTCCCCCCCTGCGGCCTTGAAGGCATCCTCGAAAAATGGGGCGTCGACGTCGGCGACAGCGTCGTCCTCGACCCCGAAAACAGCGTCCGCGGCGAGGGCTACGACATCCTGGTCTCCGGCTTCAGTGAGACCCACCCCGTCGTCAATCCCTTAATCTCCTCCGGCCTCCAGATGATTCAGCCCCGAAAGGTCGGAAGGCTCGGCACGCGCGTCCAGAGCGCGGACGCGCCCCGCGTGGACGAGCTCGCCTTTACGGGCAGGGGCTCCTTCACCTCCTCCCAACCCCGCCGGCACCAGTCCTATCCCGTGATGGTGGCCGTCGAGAACACCATCCGCGGCGTGAGCACTGAACGCAGCTCCACGCGCATGCTTGTGGTCGGAGACTCCCTCTTCCTGGCCAACGGCTTTATCGAGGAGGCGGCCAACAGGGCCTTCGCGGGCTACGCCGCCAACTGGCTGATGGACCGCGTGCAACTGCTCCAAGGCATCGGCCCAAAACCCATCGGGCAGTACCGAGTCGTGATGACCAAAGCCCAGACCCAGACAACGCGCTGGCTCTTGCTCGCGGGCATGCCGGGAACCGTCCTCTTCCTGGGCGCCCTGGTCTGGCTGCGCCGCCGCGGATGAGCAAGGCTCGGACAACGCCCCAATGAATGCCAGGAACACCTTCCTCTGGCTCGCCCTCGCGGGCGTGCTCTTGGTCGTCATCCTCGCGCGGCAACGATTCGACCGGCCTCCCCCGGCAGGCCCCCTCAAGGTCCTGCCCACCCTCAAAGCCGCGGCTGTGACCAGCATCTCTGTCCAACTCAAGGACCAGAAGCTCATCCGCGCCCAACGCACCAACGACGCCTGGCGTCTGAGCGAGCCGGTCTCCTACCCCGCCCAGGCCGCCAGCATCCGAAGCCTCCTCGTGGCCCTCGAACGGCTGACCCCGGCCGTCTTCATCACCGCCCACGAACGCCGAAGCTCCCCCAAAAGCGACGAGGAAGAAGGCTTCATCTCACCCCACGCCAGCATCTCCATCCAGCAGGACAATTCCGGCGTCCTCCAGTTGAAGGTCGGCGCCAGGACCGCCCCCGGCGACCAGGTTTACCTCCAAGTCGTCGGAGACGCCGGCGTCTATGTCGTCGATGCCCGCCTCCTCAAGGAAATCCCCCGCACCGAGGACGATTGGCGCGACACCGCCCTCGCCGACTTGAGAGCGATCCCCTTCGACCATATCGCGGTGACCAACCGCGCGGACAACCTCAGCGAGGCCAAAGTCATCGAGCTCCAGCATGACCCCGCCGCCAACCTCTGGCGCATTGTCAACCCTGACAAAAAGGCCCGCGCCGACGCCGCCCGGCTCAGCGGCTTGCTCCACCAACTCGACTCCCTGCGCGTCAAAAAATTCATCTCCGACGATCCGAAAGTCGACCTCGAGCCCTTCGGCCTCCAGCCCCCCAGGCTCGAGCTCGCCTTGGCCCGCGGCACCAATACCCTCGCCCTGTTCCAATTCGGTTCCAGCCCCACGAACGACCCGGCCCTCGTCTATGCCCGCCGCTGGGGACAAGACAGCATCGTGACCGTTCCCACCAACGCCCTCGGCGGTTGGCGGGACCAGGTCAACGAATTTCGGGCCACCAGCGTCATCGATTTGCCCGAATCCGTAACCGCCATCGAGGTGTACGGTCAGGACCACTTCTCTGTCCAACAATTGGGCACCAACTCCTGGCGCGTCCTGCCCCAAAACATCCCCGCCGACGCCGACGCCTGCAGGGACTTGCTCTCCGGCCTGGGCCATCTGTCCATCCTTGAGCCTTTCGACGCCGTCACCGCCCCGGAGTTGGCCCGCTACGGCCTGGCCTCTCCCGCCCGCAAGGTCATCTTCAGGACCGCCCCCGCGTCTCCAGGCGCCACCAATCCCGCCATCGCCGAGCTGGATTTCGGCGCCACGAACGATAACCGCGTCTTCGTCTGCCGCACCGATGAAACCGCCGTCTATGCCGTCAAACTCACCGACGTCCAGCGTCTGCCCGCCCTCAGTTACCTGATGCGCGACCGCCACATCTGGAATTATCCGGACGACGACATCGCCCGCGTCACCGTTCGCCGGCAAGCCAAACTCCGCCAGTTGGTCCATACCGATAAAGGAATCCAGTCATGGGCCCTGGCCCCAGGGTCGACGGGCGCTATCGAGCCCCTCGCCGTCGGCCAAACCGTCCATGAACTGGCCCAACTCACCGCCACCAACTGGGTCGCCCACGGTCTCCAAAGCCGCGCCCGATACGGTTTTGGCGATAATGGCGGCCAGATTACCCTCGAATTGAAGAATGGCGCCAAACCGTCTATCGAATTGGGTGGCGTCACCCCCGCCAATTCGTTTTACGGCGCCGTCACCCTCGATGGCGAACCCTGGGTCTTCGAGTTCCCCACCTGGCTCGCCGACTGGATACAGACCTTCCTCCTCCCGCCCCCTTGAAACCCGGAGCTAATCGGCGGAAACGCCGGATTTACCTCCGGTGGTTTAGCATCCTCCTGTGGCTGATGCTCCTCGGGCTGTCGGGCACTTGGGTCTATGTGAACCAGGTCGGTCTGCCCGGGTTCGTCAAACGCCCCCTCCTCGAAAAGCTCAGGGCGCGCGGCATCGACATCGAGTTCTCCCGCCTACGGCTTTCGGCCTCTCGAGGAATCCTCGCTGAGAATGTCACCTTCGGCCAGGCCAACCAGCCGCTGCCCCCCCACGCCACCTTCGCCCAGGTCCAGGTCCAGATCAATTACCGCGCCCTGGCACGGCGCCAATTCCAAATCGATGCCTTGTCCTTGCACCGCGGCCGCTTGGTCTGGCCCATCGCGGAAACCGACCATCCCCCCCGCCAACTGACCCTCGAGAACATCCAAACCGACCTTCTCTTTCTGCCAAACGACAAATGGGCCTTGGTCAACTTCAATGCCCGCTTTCTCGGCGCGAAAATCGAGTTGTCCGGCACCCTCACACACGCTTCGGCGGCGCGCGACTGGGCGTTCTTCCGGCCCCAGCTTCAGCCCCAGGAGCAGGCCGCCGCCCAGTGGCAAGCCCGCCTTCGCCACCTCGCCGAAGCCGTCGACCGCATCGACTTTGCCGCGCCGCCCGAACTGCGCCTGGACGCGCGCGGCGATGCCCGGGACCTCAACAGCCTCACCGTCCGTCTGTCCGCCAGGGCCCCGGCCGCTCGAACCCCCTGGGGCGCCTTGGCCCAAGGCCGATTCACCGCCCGCCTGGCCCCCGGCACGACCAACCGGTTGTCCGCCGAACTGAGCCTGGGCGCCGCCTCCGCCCAGACTCGCTGGGCCAACATCACCAATTTTCACCTCCTCATCCGCCTTCCCTCCATCGAGGGCCTGACAAATCTCGTCAGCGGCGACCTGACTCTCAGGGCCGGCGATGCCCAGACTCCCTGGGCCTCAGCCGCCAATCTCCAACTCTGGATGGGTCTCGTCCCCGCCGCCGACCAGACCGGGCGGGTCAGCGGCAACCTCGTCCTCAAGGCGGACCGGTTCACGTCCGAGTGGGCTCGCGGCTCCAATGCCCGCCTTACCGGCCGATGGGTCCACGCCCTTACCAACCCCATCCCCCTGTCCGCCCAGGGCCGGTTTGAATGCGAATCGCTGGAATCTCAGTGGGGCCGCGCCGCCCAGGCAGAGGTCCTCGCCCGCCTCTCCCCGAACCCGCCGTCGCCCGCGCCGAATGCCGCCCAATCACCCCCCCTCTCTCCTCGCCCGGATTGGGCCTGGTGGGCCAGGCTGGAGCCTTACGCGCTGGACTGGGATTGCCATTTTGGGGATGTTCGGACCAGGGAACTGGCCGTCCGGCAAATCGCCTGCGCCGGCGCCTGGCGCGCCCCCATCGTCACCCTCACAAATCTCGATGCCACCTTCCCGCGCGGTCGCATCGGTCTCCGCGGCGCCCTGAACGTGGCCACCCGCGCCCTCGATGCCGCCGTCACCTCGGATGCCGACCCCGGCCAACTGACCCCCCTCCTGCCCCAAAGCGCCGCCCAATCCCTCGCGCAGGTGGCGTGGAAGCAACCCCCTCGACTCTCGGCCAATATCGGCCTCGTGCTGCCGGCCTGGACCAATCGGGAGCCGGAATGGCGTGCGGAAGTCCAGCCCACCCTCCGCCTCGATGGCCAGTTCCAAGTCCCCGGGGGAGCCGCCTACAAAGGGGTGTCCGTCACCGGCGCCCAATGCCATTTCAGCTATTTCAACCAATGCTGGGGCCTGGCCGACTCGCTCATCACCCGGCCCGAGGGCCGGCTCTCCGCCTCCTATTCCGAGGACCCGCTCACACACCAGTTCTGCTTGCGGGTCGCCAGCAGCGTGGACCCGCTCGCGGCCCGTCCCCTCCTGGACCCCGGCCAACAAGCCGGCCTGGATTTCTTCACGTTCACCCAACCTCCCATCATCGAGGCCGAAGTCCGCGGCCGGGGCGGCGACGCCAAGCAACTCGGCATCCAGGGCCGCGTGGCATTGACCAACTTTACCTTTCGCGGTGAATCCGCCAGCAGTCTCCAAACCGGGGTCTCCTACTCGAACAAGGTCTTGCGGCTCCAATCCCCCCACCTGTTGCGCGGCGACCGGGAACTCATCGGCGACAGCGTCACCGCCGATTTCAACGTCGAAAAAGTCTATGTTACCAACGGCTTCAGCACCACGGACCCCATGGTCGTCGCCCGCGCCATCGGCCCGCCAACCGCCCGGGCCATCGAGCCGTTCCATTTCTTTGTGCCCCCCGCCGTTCATGTCCACGGCATCATCCCCATGCATGGCGAGGAAGAGGCCGACCTCTATTTCCAGGTCGAGGCCCAGCGGTTCCACTGGTTGAACTTCACCGTGCCGCAAGTGGCTGGAGACCTGCACTGGGCCGGCCTCAATCTCCTCATCACCAACGTGCGCATGGACTTCTACGGCGGCCAGGCCGAGGGCACAGCCTCCTTCTATTTCGACCCCAACCATCCCGGGACCGATTACCGGTTCGCGCTGAGCACTTCCAACACCTTCTTGAAACCCCTCATCGCCGATTTGTCAGCCCGCACCAACCACCTCGAAGGCCGTCTCACCGGCACCCTTGTCGTCACCAAGGCCAACTCCGAGGATTGGCAACAAACCCAAGGCTACGGCGCCCTCGAACTCCGCGACGGCTTGATCTGGGAAATCCCCCTCTTCGGCGTCTTCTCTCCCGTCCTCGATGCCGTGGCCCCCGGCCTAGGCAGCAGCCGCGCCAAGGCCGGCTCCAGCAGCTTCGTCATCACTAACGGCGTCATCCGCTCCGACAAACTCGAAATCCACTCCCCCCCCGTCCGGCTCCTCTACCGCGGCAGCGCCGACCTCCAGGGCCGGCTCAATGCCCGAGTCGAGGCCCTCCTCCTTCGCGACATGCCCCTGTTCGGCCCCCTGGTCAGCATCGCCTTCTGGCCCGTCACGAAACTCTTCGAATACAAAGTCACCGGGTCCCTCGACGAGCCCAAGACCGAACCCCTCTATCTGCTGCCCAAGCTGGTGCTCATCCCCCTCCACCCCTGGCGGACCCTCAAAGGTCTCCTCCCCGAAGAACCCGGCCTTACCCATACCAACTCCCCGCCCGCGCTCAAACGGTAGCGCGACACCGCCCCTGGCGGTGCAGGCGACTTTCATTCCATCCCAGTTCGGGACCTCATTGATGCGCTGGTTCCTGGACGCTTCGGCATGAAATGTGCTGGCCACAACACTCGAAGAAAACGATTCGAGCGAAATAAAAAAAGAACACCGGCCATTTCTCATCGAAGCCATGACCTTGAGCAGACTCACCCCCTGCGCAGCGTCCGCTCTTGTCATTATCGGCATGGCGGCGGGCCTTGCGGTCCAGCGCCACGCCTTGGGTGAATTGCGTTCGGAGAATGGCAGTTTGCGGGCGCAGTCCGACCAGTTGACACGGCTTTGCGCCGATCTCCGCGCGGCCCGCTCGCAAGCGGCCGAGACGAACCTCGCGGAGGCCGTCGTTGTGGATTGCGCGGTGGATGGCGGGGCCGTGAGCCATTGCGCCAGCGGCTTCCTCTTCGGTTTCAGCGACGACGGCTTGGAGCCGCCGGACGCCGCCGTTCTCCCCCTCAAGATACGGCTGCACCGCACCCGCCTGAGCCTCGCCAAAGCACAGGCCGCGCGAATGAAATCGCTCGGGTTTGGCCTCCAGGTCGTTGTATCGGACGATTGGGGTTATGGCCAAACTCACCCCGGCGACAACGGCGACTGGGCTCGATGGGAAAACCATGTCCGCCACCAGGTGGACGTCGCGAACGAGGCGGGACTGCGGGTGCAGTTTGATATTTGGAACGAACCCGATCACCATCTGTTCTGGCAGCGAACTCCGGAGCGGTTCCTGGAGACCTGGCGCCGCGCATACCGGGCCATCCGCGCCGCTGAGCCTTCCGCGGTGATAGTCGGTCCAAGCTGGTCGGACGTGCATCCCGGCCGGCCCCGCTTCGATGACTTCCTCCGCTACTGCAAAACGGAGGGCGTTGTTCCGGACTATGTCACATGGCATTTCCCCAACGATGCGACCGCCGAAGTTCGATATTGCCGTGAGTTCTGCGCGCGTTGGGGAATCGGCATCAAGGGGATTATTCTCAACGAATACTGCCTCAAGCAGGACCAATACGCCGGCGCAACGGCGTGGCACCTGGCCCAGTTGGAGCGCGCCCGCGTCGATGGCGCCTGCCACGCCATCTGGGGCGATGAACGCAATCACGACCTGGACGGGATTCTCCTCGGCGCGACCCCGCGCGGCCAATGGTGGGTTTACCGCAGGTACGCCGAGTTAACCGGACAGCTTCTGCTTTCAACCCCCAGCGCCAGCGCCGACGTTGCAGCGGCCGCGGAGTCCGGGCAAAAAAAGCTTCGGCTGCTGCTCGGAAGACGAGGCAACTTCGGCCTCCACCTGGAGGTCCGTCTCGAGCACCTGGACGCCTTGCCCTTCTTCACAAAACAGGACACGCTCCGCCTCCAGCTCGAGCGGATACCGGACAACGACGGCGCCGCGGTCAGCGACCTGCCAATGGGGGCGGGGCAAACCGCGGCCGTCGTGGGTGGCCGCGCGAGCTTCGTCATCCCCTGGTTGAGTCCGCGGGACGCCTACGCCGTGCAAATCTCTCCGGGGGATGGTTTATGAAGCGACGGGCCTTCCTATGGCCGCTGGCCCTGTGCCTGGCCGTGTGTCTTGCCTGGATGTTGTGTTACCATAAGCACTCGCTTGCCTCGTTGAAGGACCCCTTCCAGTACGGCTCCGGCGAAGCCGGTTCTTGCGACGCCCTCCAAGTCCTCACCTGGCTCCGCGCGGCCTCCGAGTTCGATTTCATCCCGTTCTGTGACCGCACCAACCACCGGCTTGGCGCCCCCTCCAGCGCGAATTGGAACGACTTTCCTATGTATGACGCCCCGCTGCTCTTTCTCTTCGGAATGGTGGCGCGCTGCACGGATTTGCTTACGGCGGCCAACCTGATGATCCTGCTTGGGCATCTGGCCTCCGCGGCCGGCTTTTACTTCGCCTGCCGGCTGCTGCGGTTGCGCCGCCTCTGGGCGGCGGCGGGGGCGTTGGTCTGGAGCTTCAGTTGCTACCACGCATGGCGGGGCCTGGGCCATGTGTGCCTCGCTTACGATTACGCCGTGCCCGTCGCCGTCGTATGCGCTTGGCTCTTGGCGGCGCGGCATAAGATTGGCGTCAATGATCCGCTCTTCTGGCTGTGCGCAGGACTGGGCGTCCTGATCGGACAGGGGAACCCGTACAACCTGAACATGTGGCTCCAACTCCTGTGCCTGTCTGCCGCCGTGCGCTTTGTCACCCGGCGCTCATGGGCCGATGTCAGCGTTGTAGTGAGATTGGCCGGCATCGCGGTGCTGAGCTTTGTGGTTTCGGATGCCAACCACTTCTGGAACGTCCTTCAACACGGGTCGAATCCGAGCGGCCTGCCTCGAGACTATTACATGACCGAGATGTACGCCCTCAAGCCCATCGAACTGCTGGTGCCCCCGCCATGGCACCCCGTCCCCGTTCTGGCGAGCTTTTCCGACCGCTATCGCGGCGGGGTTGCCGTCAGGGGCGAGGCCTGCTCGGCATATCTGGGCATTGTGGGCGCCCTCGGCCTCGCGTGGCTCTGCGTCGAGTTCCTTCTTTGGCTCGCCCGCCCTTCCCAAGGCGCGCGCCGATGCCCCCTTCATTTCCCGCTCTGCGCGTGGATTCTATCCTATTCGGTCATTGGCGGCGGGAACTGCCTGGTGGCCTTGCTGGGGCTGCCCTATTGGCGGGCGGGCAATCGGTTCAGTATCTGGATTCTGGCCGTTTGCCTCCTCTTCCTGGTCTCGAGGGTGAGCCGCCTGTCGCGGCGATGGAACATAATGTCGGTCTGTGGAGTCGCCGCCATGGTGAGTGGGCTGGCCATCTGGGACCAGTTCGGCCTCCCCCCTTCGGACGGCCCGGCGGAAATGGCCCGCAAGGTGCGGAGTGACCGTCGCTTCGCGCAAGCCCTGGACGCCAGGCTGCCGGGCGGAATGGTCTTCCAACTGCCCGTGATGAACTTCATCGATGCCTGCCCCGTTTTCGACTGCAAACCCTACGACTTGACCCGGCCATACCTGTGGACCAGGACCGTCCGGTTCAGCCACGGTGTAATCCTGGGCCGGCCCGAGGACCAGTGGCGCTCCCAGGTCTGGCGCGAGAACCCCTCGAACGTGCCCCAGGCCGTCGCGGAGCTTGAGCGCCGCGGCTTTTCCGCCATCTGTTTGAACCGCGGCGCCTTCCTGGACCATGCCGAGTCTGCCGTCAACGCCCTGGCCGCCTGCGGCCGGACCGAGCAGATCGAAGATGACCTTCACGAGCAAGTCTGTGTGCTCCTCAACCCAGCCCATGGCACCGCCCTGAGTTTCCCGGCCAAAGACCATTCTGGACGCTGAAAGCGCCGTATCTCACACGCCAGAGGCAGGAAGGCCGGTCCAGACCGGGACCCCCTCCGGTCTCGTGCTCCACGATCCCATCTGTGCAGGCGCCAACTCGCCGCTTCGTCCCGTAGGGACATCTGTGAATAGCCCAACGCTTCAGCGTTGGGATCGGCGTTAATAACGAGCCTATGAGTCCCGAAGGGACGGCTGAGACACGTTCGATTTCAGTCGTCCCTCCGGGACTAAATCCCTCGCGCGTCCAAACCCAACGTTGAAACGTTGGGCTATTGTCGCATGTCCCTCCGGGACCACACGTTTGCACCGGAGCGGAATCTCCGAGAGGCATTGCGGCTAGCCGTGTTGAGGGTCGTGTTGAGGCTCAAACTAAACTCTAGACAGACTTGCTCCGGGTTGCCGCCAGCTAGGCCGGGCGGGCGCTTGTGATCCGACGCAGGCCTGGCGTAAAACGCGGAGCCGGGGATCGGAAATGGACGGGCTTGCTGCTTGCCGATGCCGAGGCAGGGCACGCCGGGCTATCAGCGGCTGGAGTTCAGCCACAGCGTTGCCGCCATGGCCCTCGTTTGGCTCGCATGAATTTGAACGCTTGCCCCCCAAAGCACGGCAGATACATTCCATGAAGTTGAACATCCGAACGTCGCGGCATGAGACACGGGAACATCATTTCGAGGGGTGAGTCGTTAAGGATTCTCGAAAACGACCTTCGCAAGACCGCACTGGAAAGGCGTGCTCCGGAGTTGAAGGAGGCCAGCCCAGAAAGGCGGGAGGAAATGCTGGCGCAGATAGACCGGGACATACGGAAGGAGTTGCGGCGGCCAAGGTTTGAGCCCCACGCCCTGCTCCACTGACGTGTGCTCGTCCTCTGGCCTAATCGGGTCTGTTCAAGCCCTTTTCACCTCCCTGTTCGCTGTGCATGGCTCTTTTGGCCCTCGAATCTTTGCTTGTCGCGGGCGGCAACTGGGGCGAGACTAGCCGGGATGTTTCGCATGAAATGTCCCGGCCGGAGGGAGGTCAGGTGTAGGAGCGCAGATTAGTGGATTATGGCAACGCAGACCCAAAGTTCGGCGTCACTGCCTTGGTGGTGTATCGTGCTCATCGGGCGCAGGCCCAAGCGCACGCTCGTGCGGATAGCGGTCCTGGTGAGCGTCACCTTCGTCCTGTTCCGGTTCGTCCTCGCGCCCATTCGCGTCCTGGGTCCGAGCATGCTCCCCACCTATCGGATGGGCCAGGTTCACGTCATCAATCGGCTGGCGTATTGCTTTCATGAACCGCGGCGCGGAGACGTGGTCGCGATCAAGTACACCGGCGAGCACGTGATGCGCCTCAAGCGAATCCTCGGTCTGCCCGGCGAGACGGTTGCCTTCGAGGGGGGCTGCCTGCTCATCAACGGACGGCGGTTGGAAGAGCCGTACGTGCGGAATTCATGCGACTGGGAAAAGCCCCCGGTCGAAGTCCATCTCGACGAGGTTTACGTCGTCGGAGACAACCGTTCCATGCCCCGGGAGTTCCACGACGAGGGCTGCGCCCAGCGCGCCAGGATTCTGGGCAAACTCCTCTTATGAGGAACCGCCTCCTTTCCCTGGTTGTGCTGGGTCTCCTGGCCGCCGGCGGCCTTTGGGGATGGCGCGTCCGGTCTCCCAGCCCTGAGAAGGCGATCCGCCAGCGCCTTGTCGACCTGGCCCGCACCGCCTCGTACGGCCCCAAGGAAGGCGGGCTCGCCAGGATGCTCGATGCCGACAAGCTGGCCGGCTTCTTTACCGGCGATGCCGAGGTCAAAGTCGAGGTGAGCAACGCCTTCGAGAACCTCAGCGGACGCGAGAACCTGCGGGAAGCGGCCATGAGCGCGCGAGCGGCCTTTGCAAGCCTGAGCGTACACTTCTACGACATGAACATCGCTCTCGGGGCCGATAGGCAATCCGCCGAGGTGGATTTGACCGCCACCGGCAAGGTCTCCGGAGAGCAAGACCCCGAAGTCTGCGAGCTGAAGTTTCTCCTCAAGCTAATCGGGGGCGAGTGGATGATAAGGCGCGTGGAAAGCGTGACGACACTCAGGTGAATGGGAGCGCGAACACGCTGGAGTACAAACGAGGGCGATTCGTCGCCCGGTTCAGAACGGACTACCTGTATAGTCAGTCCCATTTCTGGCTCGCCCGGCAGGAGAACGGGCTGTGGCGAGCCGGCCTGACCCGGTTCGGCACGCGGCTGATAGGGGAGATGGTGGACTACGGCTTCGGGTTGGAACCGAACGCGGCCGTCAGACCCGGCCAAGTCGTCGGCTGGGTGGAAGGGTTCAAAGCCGTCGCCGACCTCTGCTCCCTGCTGGAAGGCGAGTTCGCCGGCGGCAACCCCGCCCTGGAAGACGACGTCACCCTCATCAACAACGACCCCCACCACGCCGGCTGGCTCTACGCCGTCAGAGGCCGGCCCGACGCTCAATGCCTCCCAATCGAAGCCTACGTCCAGTTCCTCGACGAGACAATCGACCGGATGCTGAAAGCGTAAAGTGGGCTGCATGAATCTTAGTCCGAACAGGCCCTGACTCAGACGTTCCCTCCAGGTCCCCTTCACACCTTGGCCGCCGCGCGCCTATGCCCTCCGCCCTCATAGGCGCTAACTTAACGAGGCGGAGTGCGCCCGTCCTCGGGCGCAGCATCGCAAGACGTCAAACAGTTCGAGATAACCCGCGCTCGATTTCGTCTTTGGCCAGCGCCGGCGACCAGGCGCGCTTGCCTTGGACGAGATCACGCACGGCCGGATTGTAGGGCGGGCGCGGAAAGGTTTGCGGATGGGAGTACGTGTTAAACTGCTCCGCCTGTTCGAACTTTGCTCCTTGCTGCGCCCGAGGACGGGCGCACTCCGCTTCCGTTTCGAACCACTAAGTTAGCGCCTTTGCCCTCCGCCCCCCCTTCAGACCTCCTTCATCACCCTGGCCGCCGCGCGGATGGTCTGCTCGATGTCCGCCGGGGTATGGGCCGTCGAGAGGAAGCCCGCCTCGAATTGCGACGGGGCCAGGTAGATGCCCTCTCCGAGCATCCCGTGGAAGTATCTCTTGAACCGTTCGCGGTCGCTCTTCATGGCGTCGGCCAGGTTATGCACCGGCTCGCTCGTAAAATAGGCGCAGAACATCGACCCGCACCGATTGAACCGCACAGGCAGGCGCGCCGCCTTGGCGGCGTCCGTGAGGCCGGCTTCGAGCGCGGCCCCCAGCTCTTCCAGTTTCGCGTAAGCCCCGCTGGCATCGAGTTCCTCGAGCGCCGCGATGCCTGCTGCCATCGCTAGCGGGTTGCCGCTCAGCGTCCCGGCCTGGTACACCGGTCCGAGGGGCGCCAGCAAATCCATGATCTCAGCCCTCCCGCCAAAGGCCCCCACCGGCAGCCCTCCGCCGATGACCTTGCCAAAGCAACTCAAGTCGGGACGGATGCCGTACCGCTCCTGCGCCCCGCCCCGGGCCAGGCGGAAACCGGTCATCACCTCATCGAAAATGAGCAAGGCCCCCTCGCTGGCCGTGATCTTGCGCAGGAACTCCAGGTAACCCGGTTTCGGCAAATAGACACCCGCGTTGCCCGGCACCGGTTCGATGATGATGCCCGCGATTTGCTCCCGGTTCGCCGCAAACGCGGCCGTGACGGCCTCCGTGTCGTTGAAGGGCAGCACGATGGTGTGCTGGGTGAAGGCCGCCGGCACCCCGGCGCTGTCCGGGTTGCCGAACGTCAACGCCCCCGAGCCCGCCTTCACCAGCAGCGAATCCGCGTGCCCGTGGTAGCAACCGTCGAACTTGATAATCTTGTCGCGCCTGGCAAACCCGCGCGCCAGGCGAATCGCCGACATCGTCGCCTCCGTGCCCGAATTGCATACCCGCACCTTCTCCACACTCGGCGCCCACGAGCAAATCAACTGGGCCATTCTGACCTCGAAGGGGTTGGGTATCCCGAAGCTCGTCCCCTTCTCCGCCGCCGCCTGGACCGCCCGGACGACCTTCGCCGGCGCGTGGCCCAGGATTGCCGGCCCCCATGTGCCCACATAATCAAGATACTCGTTCCCATCCACGTCCCACACTCGCGCCCCCAGCGCCCTCTCCACAAAAAACGGCTGGCCCCCCACCGCCCGAAACGCCCGGACCGGCGAGTTCACCCCGCCCGGAATGACCCGGAGGGCCTCGGCAAAAAGAAGCTCGGACTTTTTTCGCGAAATCATGCTCGGTCTTGGACTACTGGAAGAACGTCTTCATCAGGGAACCTCGCTCCGTGCGGACGACCGTCCCCTGGTGGATGTTATGGCGGCTGAACCAGCCCTGCGGCGTCTCGAGCACAAACCGGATGTTGTCCGTCGCGGACAGGACCGGGTTGCTATTGAATGCCTGGAGCTCATGGATTTCCTGGATGACCCCGCTGGGGTCAATGTAGGCCGCCGAGAGCGGCAGCGGGCAGTTGGTCATCCAGAACGATGCCTGTTCGGTGTAGGGCAGCGGAAACAACATTCCGGCGTTCTCCTCCGCGTTCGTCCGGAACATCATCCCCGTGGCCTGCTCCAGCGGCGTCAACGCCAGTTCCGCCGTGATCTCCTCGGCCCCAAGCCACAGTTTCATCGTCCGCAGCTTGGGTTGGGCGTGCGTCGGCATCCCCGAAGCCGCGGGCGCCGCCCCCTCCTGCTGGCCCGAACCACCGCACCCTCCCCACACCGCCGCCGCCAGCACCAGCCCCAAAACAGACGCGCCCAGCCGCGCCCCAGGATTAGCCGTTTTGCTCATTTTCACTAGCTTGGCGCAAAGCCCGCCCGATTTCAATTCCGTATTCCGCGCGTTTTCAGCGCGGGCGCGTCACAGGTCTTGTCCCGACGGGCACATGCCGCCAAGTGCTGAGGATTATTGGGAAACGGGAATTGAGAGTTGGTCAGTGCGGCACCATCTGCGTGAACGGCGGGACATAGGCCTGGAGCAAGACCAGGAGGCCCATCAGGACGGCAAGGACGATGCTATGGAAGAAGACGTAGCGCAGGATGCTGCCCTCGTGTCCGTACCAATTGGTCGCCGTGCTGGCGACGACGATGCTCTGGGCATCCACCATCTTGCCCATCACTCCGCCCGCACTGTTGGCCGCCGCCATGAGGATGGGACTCAGATGGGCTTGCTGGGCGGTGATCCGCTGCAGGCTGCCGAAGAGGACATTGGAGGCCGTATCCGAGCCGGTCAGGGCCACTCCCAGCCAGCCCAGCAGCGTGCCGAAGAACGGATAAAGGACCCCGGTTCGGGCCAGGGCCAGACCCAGCGTCGCGTCCGCCCCCGAGTACTTGGTCATGTTACCCAGCGCCAACATTGCCGCGATGGTCAACAGCGAAAAGCGGATGCGCCAGACCGCCTCCAAATAGGTCTTTCCCAGGTCCCGAACGCTGAATCCCATCGTCAAGCCCGCGACGATGGCCGCCATGAGGATGCCGGTGCCCGTGGCCGAGAGCACGTTGAGCTTGAAGAGCGCGGCCTCGGGTTTGGCCCCCGCCGGCGCCACGGGCGGCACACGCTGCACGGCCTGGTGGAGGTGGGGCACGGCGACCGTCGCCGAGGCGAGTTTGTCCAGGGCGGCTTTGAACTGGGGCAAGCCCCAGATGACGATGAATACCGTGAGAATCAGCCAGGGCAGCCAGGCCCGAAAGACCTGGTCCGGCGTCCGCGCGGCACGGACGCCCTGGGCCGTTCCATCGACGCCCGATTCGCCGCGCAAGGCCCTGGCGGCGGTGTCCTTGGGCTGCCACACGCGCAGCAGTCCGAGCAATGCTCCGATCGAACAGGCCCCGGAGACGAGACCGACGAGCCAGGGTCCATGGAAACTCGAGACGAGGACCTGAGGCACGGCGAACGCCAGCCCCGCGGTGAGGGCCGCCGGCCACACGCCGAGCAGCCCTCGCCATCCCGCAAACGCCGCCACGACCCAAAACGGCACTATCATCGAGAAGAGGGCTAATTGGCGCCCGACCATCGCCGAGAGCTTGAGCGCGTCCAGGCCCGTCACCTGCTCCAGAGTCGTGATCGGGATGCCCAGGGAACCAAAGGCCACGGGGGCCGTGTTGGCGATGAGGGCCAGCGCGGATGCGTGCAACGGCTTGAATCCGAGTTGAATCAGAATCGCGCCCGTAATGGCCACGGGGGCGCCAAACCCGGCGACGCCCTCGAGGAAGGCGCCAAACGAAAAGGCGATGAGAATGACTTGCACGCGCGGGTCGGGCGCCAGCGTGGCCAAACTGTCTCGCAGCACCTCCATCAGGCCGCGCTTGACGGCCAGTTGGTATAGGAAAATGATGTTGAGCACCAGCCAGCCGATGGGAAACAGCCCAAAGGCCGCCCCATAGGCCGCCGTCGCCGCGCACGCGTTGAGCGGCATCCGGAAAACCCACAACGCTATTGCAACCGCGACTCCCAGGCCCAGGAACGCCGCCAGGTGAATGCGAATCCGGAGAAGCGCGATCGACCCCAGCAGCACCACGATCGGCAGCCCTGCCACCGCCGTTGACCAGAGGGCCTGGTGAAGCGGGTCGTAGTTCTGCAGCCAGGGCGTCTGCATTTTTACGCAACCGATTGCTCCCACCAGCTCAGGTAGCGTCGATTCACCCGGCCTACGGGCAGGGCGACGAACTCCGGTGTGTCGTAGGGATGCTCGGCCACGATCAGCCGTTCCAGCGCCGGCAGTTTCCCCGCCGTGGTCTTGAGGACGATCAGCACCTCGGCGGCCTTGCTGATTTTTCCCCGCCACCAGTAATGGGACTCAACTTTCGGAACGAGATTCGCGCACGCTGCCAGCCGCGCCTCCAGGGCCGCGCGGGCCAGGCGGCGCGCCGTCTTCATTTCCGGGGCCGTCACCAACACGATGCGGACGTTCTTTCCAGCGTTCATGCTTCTGTGGCGGCAATTGAGCCACAGATTGCGCGCATTGCACAGAACAGAATTCCCCTCCGTGCGACGGCGCAGACTCCGGGCCAAAAACCATGTCCACGCTCGGCACTCTGTGCTGGACACCGGCCTCTCAGCCCCAGACACTCGGTTGATGAACGAGAGCAAGTTCACTTTTATCAAGGAAGACCCCTGGCGGATTTTCCGGATCATGGCTGAGTTTGTGGATTCTTTCGAGACCCTGTCCCGGACGGGGCCCGCGGTGACTGTTTTCGGGTCCGCCCGGATGGCGCCCAAAGACCGCTATTACCAGGCGGCGGTGGAGATGGCCCGGGGCCTGGCTAAACATGACCTGGTGGTGATTACGGGGGGCGGTCCGGGCATCATGGAGGCCGCCAACAAGGGCGCAGCCCTCGCCAAGGGAAAGTCGGTGGGTCTGAACATCCAACTGCCGCGCGAGCAGGCCCCCAACCGGTTCGCCAACATCCCGATCAACTTTCATTACTTTTTTGCGCGGAAGGTCTGCTTTGTCAAATACAGCATCGGGTTCGTCTTCATGCCCGGGGGATTCGGCACGTTGGACGAGTTTTTCGAAGTTATAACGCTCGTGCAGACACAGCGGATTCCCCAATTCCCGCTCATCCTCTTCGGAAAAAAACACTGGAACGGACTTATCCGGTGGATGAAAGGCAATCTTGAGCAGACCAACTATATCGGTCCGGCAGACCTCGATTTGTTCAAGGTGACCGATGACGCCCAGGAGGCCATCGACATCATCCTGGAATACGAACGCCGGGTCGGCCCCCCCGAGATGGTCTCCAAGGCATTTGCGTAGTGGTCATAACCACTTAGAGGATGTCGTTCGCGTTGGCATTGTCTCCCGGCGGGCGTCTGTTTGTCGAGCCGGACGAGCAGGCGGAACCCAAGCTCAGCCCGGCCGAGGGGGCGCGCCTGGACAAGGCCTTCGGCGCCTCGGCCGCGGAGGGTCTGGTCTTGCTGGCCGGGGAGTTCCTGAACCAGCCGCTGCCGCCCGGTTTCGATTTCTGGCGCGGCCTGGCCCGGCAGTTCTTCAGCGCGCTGTGCCATAATCCCGACCTCGAAAACCCCGCGGCACTGAGCATCCCCAAGCCCGAGGCGGGCGAACTGGAGGGTCTGGCCCAGACCGCCCCACCCATGAAGGGGCTGGAGTATCTCGATGGCGAGGTCCTGGGCCGGCTCTGGGACGATTTGGATGGACACGTCCGGGCGGCCATCAAGGAGGCTCCGGGCGGGGCGGCCGCCTGGCTGAAGGCCCGGAACCCGGCCTGGCAGGCGGTGGGGCGCGTGACGTTCCACCTCGCGGAGAACAAGCGAAACCCGGCCTATCCGTTCGCCTTTCTGGCCACGTATACCCATCGCATGTCCGAGCAAGGGAAGGTGCAGCACATCCCCTTGGGGCGGGCCTTGGAGGAATACGCGGGCGCCCGGAATCGGGCGGCGCTGGCGGCCCTGCTTAGCCCCGTGCAGCGCGCCGCGGAGCAAAGCAAGCTCGCGCGTGAGCTGTTGGATTCCCGGGCGGTGTTCCATCCCCAAGTCTGGCGGCCGGACAAAGCCTTTGCCTTTCTCAAGGACATTCCCCTGCTGGAACAGAGCGGCGTGGTCGCCCGCATCCCGGATTGGTGGAAGGCGGGCCACCCGCCGCGCCCGCGGGTGAATGTGCGCATCGGAGAGGCCGGCGCCAATCTCCTGGGCAAGAATCATCTGCTGGATTTCCGGATGGAGATGACGATCGAGGGCGAACCGCTCACGCAGGAAGAGTTGAAGGCGCTCCTCCAGTCCGCCTCGGGCCTGGTGCTGCTCAAGGGCAAGTGGATCGAGGTGGACCGGGAGAAGCTCCAGGAGGTCCTTGACCACTGGAAGAAGGTGCAGAGCACCCTGGGCAAAGATGGGATGACCCTCCTCCAGGGGTTGCGCCTGCTCTCGGGGTTTAACCCCGGCCAGGAGGGAGCTCAAGAGGCCCAAGCCGCGACGGTAGAATGGTCCAGCGTCATCGCCGGGCGGGGCCTCAACAAGCTGCTTGAGGAAATGCAAAACCCAGGGGCATCCGCCGAGTCCGATCCGGGGCCGGCGCTGCGCGCCGAGTTGCGTCCCTACCAGCGGCAGGGGGCGCATTGGCTCTGGTTTATGAACCGCCTGGGCCTGGGGGCCTGCCTGGCCGATGACATGGGTCTGGGGAAAACCATCCAGGTCCTCTCCCTGCTCCTGGTAATCAAACGCGCCCAACGCACCCAAGCTCCTCTCCATCCCGACCTTCGACCATCGGACCCCGACGTTCTGACGTCGGCCCTCCGCCCTTCGCCCTCCGCCCCATCTCAGGCCCCGAGTCTCCTGGTCGTTCCCGCCTCGCTGGTTGCGAACTGGAAGAGCGAGATTAGTCGGTTCGCTCCGGACATCTCCGTTTTTTATGCGCACCCGGCCGAGACGCCGCCCGAGACCCTGGCTGGCGCCGCCAAGGACCCCGCCGCCGCCGTTGCCGGGCGCGACCTCGTGATCACGAGCTACTCGATGGTGCTTCGTCTGCCCTGGCTGAAGCGAACGGGGTGGAACCTGGTGGTGTTGGATGAGGCCCAGGCCATCAAGAACCCCGGCGCCCGGCAGTCTCGAGCCGTGAAGGAACTCGAGGCCCGCCACAGGATTGTCCTCACGGGCACCCCCATCGAAAACCGCCTGTCGGATTTGTGGTCGCTCTTCGACTTTATCTGCCCTGGGCTGCTGGGCAGCGCCAGGGAATTCGCGACGTTCCTCAAGAACCGCTCGGCGGGCGACCCAACGCAGTTTGGCGCGTTGAGGCGCCTGGTGCGGCCCTACATCCTTCGCCGCCTCAAGACCGACAAACGCGTCATCTCCGACCTGCCTGAGAAGACCGAGATGGTCGCCTTTTGCTCGCTGACCCGCGCCCAGGCCGCGCTATACCAGCAATCGGTCGCTGAACTGGCGGAGCGGCTGGAAGGGCCGGAGGTCGAAGGCATCCAGCGCCGCGGCATCATCCTGGCGTTTCTGACCCGGTTCAAACAAATCTGCAATCACCCTTCCCAATGGCTTGGCGATGCCGCGTACGACCCCGCGGCCAGCGGCAAGTTCAAGCGCCTATGCGAGTTGTGCGAGGAGATAGCCGCGCGCCAGGAGAAGGCGCTGGTCTTCACCCAATACCGCGAGATGACAGAACCCCTGGCCCGGTGCCTGGCGGGCGTCTTTGGCAAGCCCGGCCTCATCCTGCACGGGGGCACTCCGATCAAAGAACGCAAGGAACGGGTGGATGATTTCCAGCTCGAGGGCGGCCCGCCCTTTTTTGTGCTCTCACTCAAGGCCGGCGGCACCGGGTTGAACCTCACCGCCGCTTCGCATGTCATTCACTTCGACCGCTGGTGGAACCCGGCGGTGGAAAACCAGGCCACGGACCGCGCCTTCCGCATCGGCCAAAAGCGCAATGTCATGGTCCACAAATTCACATGCCGCGGCACCGTGGAGGAGAACATCCAAAATCTGATTGCGAGCAAGACCTCGCTGGCCCAGGATATTCTCGGTGAAGGCGCCGAGCGTCTTCTGACCGAGATGGGCAACTCCGAGCTGCTCCGCTTCGTCGCGCTGGACATCAAGGCCGCGGCGGGGGAGTGACGGATGCGGGCGGTTGATAGTGACAAGCCTCACAAAGGCGCGTGGTAGCGCTGTTCTTAACACTGAATCAAAACCTATGGGTTGGGGAAATGACAGATACTACGGCGGGTGGCGGCCTTACGTGCCCGTGGCGCAGCGCCGGGCGAACGCCGCGCGCGCGATGGCCAAAATGATGAAGAACACCGGCCACGCAGCCTCGCCGGTGGTCCTGGACGGGCGGACGATTGCCCGCACGTTTTGGGGCAAGGCCTGGTGTGACAATCTCGAGGCCTACAGCGATTACGCCAACCGGTTGCCGCGAGGCCGCACCTACATCCGCAACGGCTCGGTCGTCGACCTTCAGGTCTCCGAGGGCAAAATCACCTCCTGCGTCAGCGGCTCCGAACTCTACAAGATTGAAATCAATATCAAGCCCTTGCCCCAGGGCTTGTGGAAGGCCATCCAGACCGAATGCGCCGGCAAGATTGACTCCCTCATCGAACTCCTTCAGGGCAAGCTCTCCTCCGCCGTCATGCAGGTTGTCACCCGGCAGCAGACCGGCCTGTTTCCCAGCCCGAAAGAAATCGATCTCGACTGTTCCTGCCCTGACTGGGCCGAGCTTTGCAAACACGTCGCCGCCACCCTCTACGGGGTCGGCGCCCGGCTGGATCAGAAACCCGAACTGCTTTTCCTCCTGCGCGGTGTGGACCCGGCCGACCTCATCAGCCGCGCCACAGCCGCCGAAATCGTGGGGCCGGAGGCCGTCGGAGAACCCGCCGCCGCCATTGCGGAAAATGAACTGGCGGGCGTCTTCGGAATCGACCTGGACACGTCGACCGGGGCTGAAGCGCCCGCGGCCAAGAAGCCGGCGGCCCGAGTCCCTGCTGCCCGGCGCAAGGCCAGCCGGGCAAGAACCCCGCCGCCCACCTCCAAAACTCCACGCAGGCGGAAACCCGCTAAAGGCTTGGTGCATAAAAAGGACGCGGCCGCGTAGCGCATATAGAGCGGCCCACGTGCCTTGTTACAACGGCTGAAGCCGCGGTGTTAGTGGAACGTCTGGCCGCGGATGAGGAATCCGGGCTAAAAAGCGCCGTGCTCCGGGCTGGCCAGTCCGCGCCGCAAAGCCGCCAGCACGGCCTTCATGTCGCCTCGCAGCAAGGCCGCGGCGTCGAGCCAGAGGCCCGGGAAAACCCCACTCCTGAGCAGCCCGTCGGCCGCCGGGGCCAGCTCCTGGTAATCTCCCTCTCTGAGCTCCCACCAGGCCAGGCGCTGCTCGCTCGTGATCCAGGCGAGATATTCGCGCACGCCATTACGGCGGTACGCGCCCTTCTTCTGGTGCAGGTCATAAGCGCGCGAACTGCCCACAATTTCCACCACCAATTCCGGCGCGCCTTCAATGTAGTCGTCGGCGGAAATCCGCGCCTGTCCGCCCTTGGCCGGCAGTTTGAGGAGCACAAGATCGGGCTGCGGCTCGTTGTCGAGGTCCAAACGTACCGTCGAGTTATCGGCACACTCCACCCCCGCAGTCTCGGCGGCGTAAAGTCCCAGCCAAGTGGCGAGCTGGCCGTGAGGTTTGGCGTGCCCGTAAACACGGACAGGGGAGGGCATATAGACGGTTCCTTCAATTAACTCGGCCTTCTTGAGATGAGGCAGACGTTCATAGCGCCGCTCGAATTCAGCGCGTGAGAGCCGGTCCCCGGCCTCCAAGAAAGGCTCCGCGCCCCCGGCAATCAAAACTCCCGGCTCAACAACTGGTGCGGCAGATGTTGCCATAGCTCTACCCTACGACAAATGACCGTGGAAACAAGGCGAATCGCAGTCCAGCCCTGGCGCTGCCCATTTGCAGGGTCACCCATAGTTTTTCCTCCGTGGAATCATCCCCTTCGTTGCGGTGCAAAAGCCATGGTGACTTTTGCATCATTGCGGCGGCCGCTCACCACGATTGAGCTCACGGCACAAATCGCGTAGGTCTTCAACCGTCGGTTCGCGCGGCTCTAACTCCCTCTGGGCCGGGAGATCATCCGCCATAACCAGTCGTCTGCCTCTTCATGGGTGCGAAAGCGATGAACCCCTCGCGGGACGTTGACGCCGCCAAACGCTTCGCGCCAGGCGATGGAATCGGCCTTGTTGCTGGTCCGCACGGAAAGCGCGTCGGGCGCCTCGATCCGTCTTCCGACGACCTTATCAATCTTCTCTTCGAGGTTAACCAATGGCTGTTTCGCCACGCGCCCGCACTAATCCAGATTGATCGGCTGCCGCAAACACAAACTACCTCCCATCCCCCTTCACTCCAGCCCGTATTTCTCGATCCATGCCTGGGGGAGGGTTCCGAAGCTCAGCAGCCAGTCGTTGAATTGCTTGAGGCTCCAGCCTCGGCCTCCCATCAACCGGCGTTGCAGCCGCTCGTTTTCCAACCGGCCAAGCCAATAGCTCATCGGCACCGCGGGCTGGGCGGTGTACCAGTTCACGTCGGCCTCGGCCCGGGCGCGGGTGAAGCCGAGATGGCGCTGGAGGTGGCGGACGCCTTGTTCATAAGTGTAGCGGCCGGTCTGCAGGCGCAGGTCCACCAGGATGCGATGGCAGCGCCACAGAGCGTCGTGAAGCTGCTGCACATCGAGCCAGGGCGAGTCGTCGATGCGCAGGTCCACCATCATCTGCTCGCACCACAACGTCCAGCCTTCGTAAAAAACGGCGTGGGCAAAAAGCCGGCGCCATTCCCGGGGATGCCGGTTGGCAGTCACGAATTGGAGGTGATGTCCGGGGTAGCCCTCGTGCGCGCAGGTCAGAGGGAGGCCGAACTGCTGTTGTTGCTCGGCCAGTTTCTCCGCCTCAACCGTCTTGCTCACGCTCAGGTCGTTGACCCAAAAGATGCCGCGCTGGCGTTTCTCGAAAGCCCCCGGCTGGCTGTAAGCCGCGGTCGGGATGAGGGTTCGCAAAAACTCCGGCACCGGCTTGACCTGCAATTCATCCCCGGCGGGAAAGCTCACCGCCTGCGCCCGGCGAAAGCCCTCAGCGATGCGCCGTGTCTCTTCCTGGTAAAGTTCAATCAGCGGTCTTTGGGGACGCCACGCCTCCCGGGCTTGCGCGATGATCTCTTCCGGCCCACGCCGGCGTCCGAAGCGGGCGCAAGCCTTCTTGAGAAGACCACCCACTCGCTCCACTTCTCCCAGCGCCGCTGACTCGACTTGGCCGAGCGTAAAATCCAGCCCCAACTCGTCCCTGACCCGCCGCTGCAAGGCCGTCGCGCCGATGGCGAACGAGGCGGCGGGGGCGCACTCACGCCGTCTCACACCGTCCCGGTATCCTTCCAAGGCCCGCCCGGCGGCCCTAAGCAGGGAGGCGTCACCCGGCTGCGGCCCGGCTGATTCGAGGAATTTCGCCACTCCGGCGAGCAACGTCGCGCCGCCCGCGACCGTCTGCTCCATCACCCCGCGCCAGACGCGCTCCGGCTTCCGGACGGCGGGCAAGGCCTCTTCGAGGAAATCCGGCGCCTGGTTCAGCAACGCGCGCAAGTTGCGCGCGGCCCGTTGCGGCTGATCGTCTCCCCGCTGGAGTTCGTGCAGGAGGATGTTCATCAGGTGCTCGGGCGCATTGGGCTCGAGGCCCGGGCGGCCCCGGGCGAAATCTTCGCTCTCCTTGAGCAACAGGCTGCGCAATGCCAGCCGATCAAGCTGCTGCTCGTTTGCCAACTCGCGGGGCGAAAGCTGGTCCAGGGCTTGCAGGGCCGACTGCCGCTCGCGCTCCCGCTTGGTATGAAACGCCCGCGAGAGCGTTCCCTCCGCCCATCGCAAACCATTGACCGCCGCCAGCGTCGGCATCTCCTCCAGCAACCCCTCGAAATAGCGCGACAGCAGCCCCTCGAATTGTTTTTCAGTCTTTCGCATATTTAATCCACAAGCCTCAACCCGGATGGTTCGCGGCCCCGAGGGCCTGGGACTTTGGGTTGTGGGCCGGCGTTGGTTTTGGACTCGGCTTGGCGTGGGCCTTGGGCGGGGGGAGCACCAGAGATTCGATGAAGAACTCCATCATGCGGTCGCGGTTGACGGAGGCATGGCCCTGGTCGGGACCCACCTGGACCTCGAAGCTTTTGCCGGCCTTCTGGAGGGCTTGGATGAGTTGGAGCGAGTTGGCAGGATGGACGTTGTTGTCGGCGGTGCCAAAGAAGAGCATGAGGCGGCCCTGGAGGTTGGTGGCGTAGGTCATCACGCTGGCCGCGTCGAAGGCGGCCTGGTTTTCCTGGGGAATCCATAGGTAACGCTCGGCGTAGATGGTGTCGTAGTTGCGGTAATCGGTGACGGGCGAACTGGCGCAGGCGGCCTGGAAGACATCGGGATAGCGCAGGAGGCTGGTGGCCGAGACCGTGGCGCCGTAGGAGGTGCCGAACATGCCGACGCGCCGCTTGTCCAGGTAGGGCCGGCTCCAGAGGGAGCGCACGCCCGCCGCCTGGTCATCCACCTCGACGATGCCCAGCTTGGAGTAGATGGAATCCAGGAATCTTTTGCCGCGGCCACTGGCGCTGCGGGAGTCGAAGGTCGCCACAAGGAAGCCGAACTCAGTCAGCGGGTTGGGGAGGGCGAAGGTCTCGCGGGCGCCGGTGGTGGCGGGTCCGGCATAAACGCTGACGAGCAGCGGGTACTTCCGGTGCGGGTGGAAATTCGAGGGGAAATCGAGCAGGCCGTAGAGGCCGGTTTCGCCGTCGGCGGCTTTGAAGTTGAGGAGTTCGACGGGTTTGAGGCCGAGTTGTTGGAACCGGGTCATATCGCTTGCGGCCAGCAGGGCCACCCGGTTGCCCTCGGCATCTCTGAGAACGGTTGCGGGCGGCGTGTCATGGGTCTGGGCCACATCGATGAAGTAGTGTTCACCCGGGGCGAGGTCAACCTCATGATGGAAAGCGGGGTCGGTCAATCGCTGATCGCCATGGCCGTCGAGGCTGGCGCGGTGGAGTTGCAGTTTCATGGGGTTGTCTCCGCTGCGGGCGGTGTAATAGAGGAGACCGGCTTGCTCATCGATGCGGACAATGTCCTCGACCTCGAAGCGATGGGCGGTCACCGTCGCCAGCAGCGTCCCGCCCAGGTCGTAGAGATAGAAGTTCTTCCAACCGGTGCGCTCGGAGGCCCAGAGGAAACGCTTTCCATCGGCGAGCCATCGGATGGCGGGATTATTCTCGGTCCAGCTTGGCCTCCATTCTTCGCGGACAATCACGCGGCACTTGCCGGTCTGAGGGTCGGCGGCGCAGAACTCCATGACATTTTGACGGCGATTGGTGCGGTGAAACAGGAGTTCCTTGTCATCGGGGGACCAAGAGACGGCATAGATGTAGTGGCCGATGACGTTGTTGTCGAATGGGCTGCCGTTGCGCACGTCCATGCGGGTGGTTTTCCGGGTCTGGAGGTCATAGACCAGGAGGTCCACCGTGGGATTGGTCGTCCCGACCTTCATGTAAGGTTCGACGTCAAGGCGGTTTTGAATCCGGGTTTCGTCGAGGGTCTGGTAATAGTCGCGGACCTGGCTTTCGTCAAAGCGGTAAAAGGCCAGCTTTTGGCTGTTGGTGGACCACCACATCGCCGTGTTCTGGTAGAGTTCTTCGCCATAAACCCAGTTGGCGGTGCCGTATTTGATGCGTGTGCTGTCGCTGCCATCGGTTGTGATAGGGCTGGCATTGGTGGCGTCGGTTTCGGAGAGCCAGAGATTCCGGTCCCGGTAAACGGCCTTCCACTTGCCGTCAGGAGAGAGGGCCGTGGTGAACTGGCGTCCGCGTTCGGGCCGCCTGGGGCGGGAGCGGCGTTCCGGGCGCGCCTGGGCGTCGCCGGCGGAGGCCTCGGCGGAGGAGGGGACGGCGACCTCCGTCGCGCATCGCTTTGCGATGTCGTATCGGTATCGCTTTCCCTCCCGCTGATACTCGAACGCGGAGCCGTCCGGCGCCCAGGCAACCGAGAGCGCCCCCATCTTGACCGAGTTGGGGATTTCCTTGCTCATCTTCTCGAACCGCTCGTAGCCCGGCATGGTCTTGAGGCGGTCCTGCGCCCGGCTTGAAATCGCGGGCAAGAGCAGCGCCGAGGCGGTTATAAGGAGGACTGCGCGGGACGAGCCAAATAATTCGAGGGCATCATTCATATCTTTGCCGTAGTCACGGTTGTATGAGCAAGTATTAGGAAGGGGGATTGCATGCCGCAAGACCAGAAGAAGGGCGCTACACAACTCCGTCGGGGTTGGAGACGGCTTTTCCACGGCGGCTGCGCTATGCCGATATGCCCGCGCGCCGCTGGAGTGCGGACTGTCCGGAAGCCGGCGATCTACGCTCGACGCGCTCGACGCGCTCAGCGGGTGGTGGCGGCGGTCGTCCGGCCTGAGGTGAGAAAACCGGTCTTTGGCAGCACGGAGAGGTAATCGACCAGGATATGCTCGGTCTCCTCCAGGGCGGCATCGACCGCCGGCGGCTTCTCTTCGTCGAGGGCGTCCTGGAGATCGTCGTCAAGCAGGCGCGCCCTGGGCTGTGTTGCGACAGAGGCGTTTGTCACGCCGGGGGAGCTGTTCAGGTCTTTGCGCCCGAGTAACTTGGCCACGGAATTGGTCTTCTCCAGGGGCGGGGGCAGACCGGGCTGGTCCACCTGTTTGAGGGTGAGTTCATGGACGATTTCGGGCAAAGGTTTCCGTGCGAGGCGTTCGTTCTCGCGGCTCTTCTCGCGGGCATCGTCTTCCTCTTTTTGCTTGAGGCGTTGGTTCTCGTTGAGGGAGATGGACTTGTCGGCCTCGAGCTTCTTATAGAGTTCGATGTCCTGGCGGATATAGGTGTATTCGGGGTCGGTCGCGAGGCGCTGGGCGGAGTGTTTGCGCAATTCGGGAAGATAGGGGGCCACGAGGTTCAGGTGCTCGTACTCGGTGCTGGGAATGGCGTCCGGTTCGAGGGCATTCTCCAGGGTTTTCTCCCCGATCTCCTTGGATTCACCCAGAATCGACGGCAAGATGATGTCCGGGACGACGCCGTTGCGCTGGGTGGAGGCGCCGCTGGGGCGATAGAATTTCTTGATTGTGATCTTCATCGCGCCGGGGTCGGAGGCCAGGCTGGCGCCATGGACGATGTTAGTGTAATAGACCATCAGGGGCACAAGACTCTGGACAGTGCCTTTGCCGTGGGTGGAGGAGTCTCCAACGATCAAGGCGCGGGAATAATCCTGCAATGCGCCCGCGAGGATTTCCGAGGCCGAGGCGCTGAGCCGGCTGGTGAGCACAATCAACGGGCCGTCGTAAGTGATGCCCGGATCGGGGTCCATGTCCTTCTCGATCGAGCCGTCCCAGTTGGAGACCTGGACGACCGGTCCTTCCTTGATGAAAAGGCCGGTGAGCTTGATGGCTTCATCGAGGGACCCACCTCCGTTGAGGCGCAAGTCCAGGATGACGCCGGCGACATTCTCCTTCTTGAGCTTGTTGAGGAATTTCCTGACATCGGCCGAGGTGCTCTTGTCAGAGCGGGTGCGGGAGCCAATGAGGTCCATCGAGGCGTAAAAGGAGGGAAGGTCGATGACTCCGAGGCGCAGGTTGGCGCCGTGGCCGTCGGGGACTTCGATCACCTTGGCCTTGGCCTCCTGGTCTTCGAGCTTAATCTCGTCGCGGATGAGGGTGATGCAGCGGCGGCCTGAAGCGTCGGCCCCTGCAGGCTGGATGGTCAGCGTGACCTGGGTGCCCTTGGGCCCGCGGATAAGCTGCACCGCCTTGTCCAGCCGCATGTCCACCAGGTCCACCGGGGGCGAATTGCTTTGCGCCACGGCGACGATGCGGTCGTTTTCCTTGATCTGCTTGCACTTCAAGGCTGGTCCCCCTGCCAGCAGCCTGTGGATGGTGCAATACCCGTCTTCGGCGCGCAACTCGGCTCCGATGCCTTCCAGCCTCAAGTTCATCGCGATGGAAAAGCTCTCCAACTGGGAGTGGGTCATGTAGTCCGAGTGCGGGTCGTACACATGGGCCAGGGTCGTGAGATAAATGCCGAGGACATATTCGTCATCGAATTCTTCAAACGCACGCAGGGTCCGATGATAGCGCCGACGGAGAATTTCAACGATCGTCTCATGCTCCGTCTTGGGTTTGGCCGCCACGCTGGGGGCAGCCTCGCTCGATGTGGTGTCCTTTGGGGAACCTCGGGAGGCCTTCTTTTTGGCGCCGCTGTCCACGAGTTTTTCCTGGAGATACTCGGCCCGGAGCCGCTCGCGCCAGAGCTTTTTGGCTTCATCCAGGTTCTTCGGGTAGGGCAGCTCTTTGCGGTTGATGATCACCCGTTCATCCGTGTCGAAGGCGAACTTCTCGTGGTCGAGCAAGTCGTCCACGTAGGCGACCTGCTGCTGGAGCCGCTCCATGAAGCGATTGAAAATCTCGCACGCGGGCGACGTGTCCGCATGCGCGAGGCTCAGGGTCAGCTTGTTAAGATTGGTGCGGTAATGCTCAAAACCGGCGATGTCCGTCTGCAAGAAATGGGAGTGCTGCGGGTCGTAGGTTTCCAGGTAACGGTCAAAGAACTTGATCGAGACGGCGACGTTGAACCGCCGCCTCAGAAACTGCGAGTGCTCGAGCATCCACGCGGTAGTGTAGGCGATCTTCCCGTCGTCAGGTCCCGGTTTGAGAGCGTGAAAGACGTTGGTCGAGTTTTCCGGGGTGTCCGCTTGCGCGCCGGCGGGAACGGCGTCAGGCTTGACGCTGGAGGGAGCGGGCAGGGAAGCGGGTTTTGTCGCCTGGGCGGTGGTGAGAGAGCAGAGGAGCCGGGAGGGCTCGGCGGAGAAGAGCGGGCAAACCAAGTTGCAACTCAGCAAGAACAGCAGTATGCGGGCCAGGAAACGGTTCATTATCAATTTCAATGTGCTTAATGTTAGCACAGGTTCGACGGTTCGCGCCACCTAATGTTCATTCACGGCGGGATTTCTTGCAGCCGTTGAGGCGCGGGGCAAGGGCGCGGCCCGGCCGTCGAGCGTGGGAAGCCCCCGTTCGCTTTTGTGGGTGCATCGGGACCGTGACCCTCCGCGTAGGGGCGTCTCGTGAGAGCGCCGCTGGAGAGCGCGCGGGGAATGGCGGCGCTCTTCCGAGACGCCGCTGCGAGGGGACGGTTTCAAGGGGTTCGGCGTTCGATGGCCCGGAACAGGCGGAGGGGATGGTCGGTCTGGATGAGGTCGATCCCCCAGTCCATGGCCTTCCGGTATTCCTCAACGCTCTCGTGGTTGCCGAGGGCATCGGAGAAGACTTTGATGCCCAGGGCGTGGCAGCGGGAGATGAGTTCGGGCGAGAGGATCTCCCACCGGGCGTCCACGGCGTAAGGCTTCAGGTCCTGGGCAAGGGCGTCCAGGGCGAGCGGCGAGCCGAGGGGCGGGAGCAGGCGGATGCGCGGGTTGGCGGCCTTAACTTTGGCCAGGTAACTGGCTCCCCCGTACACGACCGTGCGCTCGACCACCCCGTGGCGTTCGAGGGCGGCGGCCAGCGCCTCGGGCGCGATGTCCTTCGCGTCGAAATAGAGGTCCACCTTGCCGGCAACGTCGTCGAGGAACTCGTCGAGGGTCGGCAGGGGGACCTTGGCGTAGGCGTGCCCGAACTTGACCCCGGCGCTCAAGGCGGCCACGACGCTGGAGGGCGTCTCCGCGATTCGCCCCCGGCCGTCGGTTTTGCCATCCAAGGTGCTGTCGTGGAGCAGGTAGAACTTGCCGTCGCTGGTCGTATGCACGTCGAACTCGATGAAGTCGGCGCCGAGGCGGATGGCCTTGTCGAAGGCGGGCAGGGTGTTTTCGGGCGCGTAGCGGTTGGCGCCGCGGTGGAGGGAGAAGAGAACGGGCCGCGTCTTGACGCGGTGCCAGAGGGCGTGGGCCATCAACTCTTCCGGCAAATCCGTCTGCATCAAGTCCGCCCCCGCGGCGAGGGCCTGGGACCAGAATTCGGGCCGGTCCCACGGGTCGAGGGTCTTGGCCTCGACCTTGATGCCTTGGCGATGAAAGGCCTGGCAAAGGGCCGGCGTCACTTCGGGCGCGTCGATTTCGACCGCGTCCAGGCCGTTGGTGGCGGCCCAATCGGTCGTGCCCAGGGAGGGATGCCATTTGGCCATGAGGGCCACCTTGCCGGGCGCCGCGGCCCGGATACGGCGCAGGTGTTCGAGTTCGTCATAGATTACGACTTGATGTTCCATGCCGGCTTCGAGGATTTCGCGCGCAAGCCGCTCGGGGTCAGCGGCCTTGCAGTCGAGATAGAGGTTGAGCTTGCCCTTGGCCAATTGGAGGCATTCGTTCAAGGACAGGAGGCGCTGCTGATGGTAGCGCGAGGCAAAGGCCGAACCGATGTCCAGGGTTTGGAGTTCCTCGAGGGTGTGCTGGTCCACGCGCCAGGCGCCGTTGCCCGGGACGGGCACCGCGGGGTCGTGCCAGAGCACGTGCCGGCCGTCTCCGGTGAGGCGCACGTCCACCTCGGCCCATTCGAGTCCGTCCTCGATGCAGCGCATCAGCGCGGCCCGGCTGTTCTCCGGGGCCTGGCGGGCCTCGCCGCGGTGGACCATGGTTTGAAACGGGCGTGGCGGTTGGACGGGCTCGAAGAAGGGGAAATTATTGGCCCGGCAGGCGGCGCAGGCGGTCCAAAGGCCGAGGCATAAGGAGGCAAATCGTTTCCAGGAAATGTTCATACGCCGGGACAACTACTGCCGTCGCGGGGTGAACGCAAGCGGGTTTGAGGGAGGATCGGCGCTTGTCACGCAAGTGTTGCCGGGTCGTTACGCACGTCCGGGATGGCCGGGGTATAGTGGCGGGCCGGAAGTGCTTTGCAGCAGTTCCGGTGAATGCGATGCGAGTGTTATGAAAGTGTCTTCGAGTCATTTCCAAGAGGCCGGGCTCCGGCGGCGGGTGGCGTTGGCGTTCACGCTGATCGAGTTGCTGGTGGTGATCGCCATCATCGCCATCCTGGCGGCGATGTTGCTGCCGGCGTTGTCCAAGGCCAAGGACAAGGCCTACCGGACGGCGTGCGTCAACAACCTGCGGCAACTGGGCCTGGGGATGCAGATGTACGGGAGCGACAACCAGGACTGGATGCCCTGGTGCCAATGGCACAATGACTTCGGGCCAAGCTGGCTTTACATGCCCAAGAACGGCTCGGCTCCGGACCCGTTCACCTTGGTCAACGGCGCGCTCCAGGACAGCACCAACGACGCAGCCTACATCGCCCAGGGCCTGTACCTTCCCTACATTCAGAACCGGCAGTCCTACTATTGTCCGCTCGACCGGAAGTCGGACGCGGACTTCATGCGGCGCATACAGCGGGTTTCGAGCTACATCATGAATGGGGCGGTCTGCGGCTTTGGGGATTACGTGGGCGATTACCAGGCCCGGGGCCACAAATTCCGGATCGGGGAGTTCAACCCATCGGCCTGGGCGCAGTGGGAGCCGAAGGTGAACAACTTCGGCGGCTATTTCGCATACAACAGCGGCCTGGACGCCAGCCAAATCCCCAATGACACCGAGGGGATCGGAAACCGGCACGGCAAAGGCGCGGGCGTCCTCGGATTCGACGCGCGGGTCCAGTGGATTTCTCTCGTGCAGTTCGACCAGGAAGCGGCCAACCATCCTGGGATGCTCTATTGCGTGCCCGGCAGCCCGACCGGCGGCTATTAGCCAACCAGCCCGGCCCGGGAACCTGGCGGTTCCGGGGACCTGTTTGGAACCCGGATTTGTCCCCAATGAACCCAGATTTGTCTCCGATCCAGCAGCACAACACAGTAACAACCGGATAAACCAACCTATGAAAACCTCCGTAAGAACAATCATCGCGTTCGGCCTGGCCGTTGGCCTGGCCGTCGGCGCGAACGCCCAAACCAGGTCGATCACCAACGGACTGGTCGTCCATCTTTCATTTGACGAAACGTTGAACGACGATTCGGGACGCGGGAACGACGCCGCGTATGTGAGCACCAACGGACTGAGCGTTCAACCCGCGGCGCCGACCTACGTGCCCGGCAAACTCGGCAAGGCCTTTCAATTCAATACCTACCCGGACGGGTCGCTAATCGAGTACGCGACCTTGGGCTACCCGGAGGACCTTCAATTCGGGACCACGAACGATTTCACGGTCGCGTTCTGGATTAACACGCGCGCGAGGAACATCGTGGGCGGGGGTGACCCCGCCTATTTTGCCAACCGCAACTGGAACAGCAGCGGCAGCCGCGGTTATGGCATCTTTATCCAGGGCGGCCTGACCACGGTCAGGGTGCATTACACCGTGACCGATCCCTCGGTTAACAAAGTGGTCAGCGTCCGGCCTGCCACGCCGGGAGGAGAGAATCTCTACGACGGCGCCTGGCATCATATCGCCGTGGCGTGCCAACGGGGCGGGAGCACCACCATCTACATTGACGGCGTGGTGGAGAGCACCGTCGTCTCGAGCGCCACGACGAACACATTCGACACTGTGGACCTGAGCGACAACGGCGTTCCGGAGGCGGTCAACGTCGGCCAGGATGGCACGGGGACTTACACGCAAGGTCCCGGTGACAACCCGCCGGCGCAGCCGGGAAGCGCGGGCGTCACTAACGCCGCCATCGATGACGTGGGCATTTGGCGGCGGGCGCTGACGGGCATCGAGGTCGCCAACATCTTCAATTACGCCCAAAAGGGCACCAACCTGTTCAACGTGCCCGACGTGAATACGCCCGTTCTCCTCACGTATACGCCGAATAACGGCGAAGAGGGGGTTCTGCCCAACGCCCCCACCCTGGCGGTCATCCAGGATCAGGCCACACAACTGGACCCAGCCAGCGTGCGGCTCTATCTGGACGGGGCGCTCGTCACTCACGTCCTGTCCAGCGCCGGTTCCTCGAACACGGTCACCTACACCTCGCCGTACCTCTTTGCGCCGCTGAGCACGCATACGAACACGCTCATCTTCGCCGATAATGGCGCCATCCCAACCTTCTCGACCAACGTCAGCGTCTATACAATCGCGGCCTGGACCAATCTCTACCTGGGGACACCCCTTTACCTGGAGAACTTCGACGAGTTGGCCGCGCCCACCAACCCGCCGGCGGTTTACCCGGCGGGATGGTCCGTGCAAAACTGCACCGACCCCGCCTCCGGGGCGGGAACCTGGAGCCTCTACAGTGCTTCTTCGGATGCTTACATGAATTGGCAGATCGTGCCCATCAATGTCGTGGCGAACGACTTCAATTACGACGGCAACATCCTCCATGTGAACGGCGCGATCGTGGCCAACGGCAACGTGATTCCGGTCCTGGGCAGCAACAACATCGCGTTCGCCGCCTCGGATCAGCGCTCGGGCAACCAGGTGGACTACCTGTTCACCGGGGATTATGACCTGAGCGGCCAAACCAACACTTGGGTCGCCTTCAACAGCATGTATTCCCAGGAAAACTACGAGCTCGGCGCGTTGGAGTATTCCATCGACCAGGGCGCCACCTGGCTCCCGATCGTTTATATGCTCAGTTCCAATCCGAGCACCATTGTGCTGACCAATGGCGTCGTCGACCCGGATGCCACCATGAACAACGTCGACCTTCACATTCCCTACGGCACCTCCTGCGGCTACGGCAACTCGTACGGCCCTTACATCGGCGTCTCCCCCGACCTCTATGGCACGCTCGGACCCTACATCCGCCTCTGCGCGCCGAGCGATCACGTCACCTGGCACCGGGTGGAGCACTTCCCGCTCCCCATGGCCGACGGGCAGTCGAAGGTCCGCTTCCGCTTTGCGTTCGTGGGTGCGGACTTCTGGGACTGGGGCTTTGACAACTTCGGGATTTACACCGTGCCGGCCTCGCAGGCGTCGTTGCGGATTATGAGCGTTGCCCCTTCGGGCACCAACGTTACGGTGAGTTGGAACGGAGCCGGGGCCAACTTCAGCGGCCTGCAAAAGGCGAGCAGCCTTAGCGCCACAAATTGGACGGACATCCCGGGGACGATTGGCCAAACCAACTACACGGCGCCAATCTCCGCCACGGCGACTTACTTCCGGGCGAGGAAATTCTAAGAGCGTCTCCGAGTTTTGAGCCACAGATTGCACAGATTGCACAGATTTGAATTCATTTCTGTGCAATCTGCGATCTGTGCGAACAATCTCGAATCGGCAAAAAGCCGAAAGGGAATGTATTTTCCGACCTGAAGCTTCCTGACCTGTGGACAATCCAAGACATCCGGGAAGGATTCGAGTGCTGGCAATCGCGTGAAGAACCATGCTGATGAGGCATGACGCGCCGTGGCGAATCGCGAACTCACAGCCGAGGTCTCTTGGCCGTTTTCAGACAGGCTCTGAGGAAGGCTTCATTAAAGCCGGTGCGGAATAGACAGGCGCGAGCCTTCCCACCGCGCCGCGCGTGGCTTGCTCGAGAACCGAGAGGAAGATAGGTTCGGCGCGCCGGACCCAGGTTCGATAGCCGTCCAGGTTGGCGGGCTTCCGGCGGCGCAGCAGGGGCGTCAGATCGAAGCGGGTGGCGGCCAAGGCCAATCCGGCTTTCTCCGCGTCCAGGGCGTTGAGGTGCTGTTCGACGTGGTTCTCGACGGGAACGACCAGGAGCGGTTTGCCAAGCCATGCCGCTTCATTCAGAGATTCGAATCCGGCGGTGCAGGCGACGCCGCGGCACTGGGCCATCATCCGCAGGAACTCCACCCCGTCGAGTTTGTGGAAGGAGAGGGTCGAGTCGTAATGCCAGACCGGCTCGATTTTCGGTTTTTCGCAGAAGCAATGGAGTTCCACGTCAGGAAACACCGTATGCCAGCGGAGGATGTCGGCGGCGTAACCCTGGTTGAGCACGTAGGCGAGGAGGAATCGGCCTGGAGAACCCTGAGGCAGATCGAAGACCTCGCGTCGGAGCAGCGGGGGGCAGACGAAGAGGCGCCGTTCCGGCATGGAGGCCGCGGGATAAAACGAGAGCGCGAGCTTGGTGGAGCGCGCGCCGGCCAGGCCCACGTAACGCCGCATCGTCCATTGCTGCAACGCGAACCTGGGGGAACGGACGAAGTCCGGGTGGCCGAGCATGAAATGATGGCCCACGGAGACGACCGGAACCGGGTGCGGGCGTAGCAGGTTGAACAGGCCCGCCAGCGGTTCGAGGAAATTGAGGACCAGGTCCGGCCGGGTGCGTTCGAGGGTATTTGCGACGGTCGTGAGGCTCTCGCGATAGCGGCCCAGTCCGCGAGCCGCCTGCCGGAGCGTGGCGAGAGTGGCGACGCCCTTTCCGCCTTGCATGGAGAACCCGGGACTCGCAATGGGCGTCAACCGGCCGTCGAACGCCCGGCTGAAGAAGTCTGGCACCGTTCGACTGGAATTCGTGCCGATCGTGACTGCCACGACCTCATGGCCGTTGCGCTCGAGGGTTTGCGCCGCCGCGATGGCCTGGGTCATGTGGCCCCGGCCGTCCCCCTGCACCGTGAACATAATCTTCATACGGATTGGGCTCGCTGTTGCTCCGCCTCCCGGGCCATGATGGTCACCGGAGAGGGGTCCATACGCGGACCACGCTCGCAGGGGGATGTGAAGAACGTGTGGCGGTCCTGTGAAGAAGCTGTGAACAACTCAAGGGCCTTTGGCGCCTGCGGCCTCCTCTGGGTCCCCTATTCCGGCGAGAGGATCAACCCGTCATGGGAAACGGCGCGATGTTCGTGGCAAAAGAGGCTTGAAATCTCTATCTGAATGGGGATGTTGAGACCGAAGGCAGACTTATGAAGACAAGAATCGGGCTGGTCATTTTGGCGGGGTTGGGGCTGGCGATCACGAGCGAGGTTGAAGGGGCCGAACCGGCGATGCGCGTCGTCAGGACCGGCGGCTCCAGCGTGAAGCTCCTGCGGAATGGAGATTTCGAAGAGGCGGCAGGGGGCAAATTGGCCGGGTGGAGCGCGGCGCCTCAGGGGTATTCCCTGGGCAAAGGAGAGGGACGCAACGGCTCGCAGGCCCTGCGATGCGAGAATCCAAAAGAGAGCGATTGGATCGGCGCCAGCCAGAGCATCGAGTTGAATCGCACGAACGCGGCGCCGCTGGTGGTCCGGGGCTGGAGCAAGGCGGAGGACGTCAGCGGGGGCTCTGACAGCGGCTATTCGCTCTACGCGGATATCCTTTACATGGACGGCTCGACGCTCTGGGGTCAAACCGCCAGTTTCCACGCGGGCACGCACGACTGGGAACAGCGCGAGATGGTCATTCTGCCGGAAAAGCCGGTCAAGGTGCTGACACTACATTGTCTGTTGCGCGGGCATTCCGGGAGGGTCTGGTTCGACGACGTTGCGGCGGAGGAGACAAAGGCGGAAGAGGGGGCGGTGCTTTTTCAAGGCGCGGCGGTCTGGCCCGCGCAACGGCCCGGAGGACCGGCAGGCCCGGCGTCGGCTCTTGCCACGCGGGACGGTTTGGAGATGGAGTTGCGGGACGGGGCGGTCGCTTCCTTGCGGGCGGGCGGGCGGGAATTGGCGGGCACGGCGCCCTCCGGCTTTCTGGCGCGGGACGCGGCCGCAGATTCGGACTTCTATTCTTTGGCGGGAGGAGACTGTCCGGAGCTCGGATTGAGGCTGCGGAGCGCGTTCCACGCCGAGGCCGACCATATCGTTGTTGAGGGGCGGGTTGCCGACCTGCGCGGCGCGGACCGGGCCATAACTCTGGTCTTCGCCCTGCCCGTGGACGCCGCCGGGTGGCATTGGGGGGATGACATCCGGCGGAGCAGGCTCATCGGGGGACGCGGCGAATTCGCAAACGCGGTGGCCGTCCGCGGCGGAGCCACGGGAAGCGAGTCGCTATACCCGCTGGCGGCGATTTACAACGACCAGGCTGGGCTGGCGCTGGCCTTGGACATGGCCCAGCCGGCCCAATTCCGAGTCGGCTATCACGCGGGCACCCGCCAACTTTATATCGCCTACGATTTCGGGTTGGCGCGCGAAACGGAGCATTTCCCCGGCGCCGCCGATTTCCGATTCGTCCTGTTCCGCTTCGACCCCCGATGGGGTTTTCGGGCCGCTTTCGAGAAGCTGATGAAGGTATTCCCGGACTACTTTTACGCGCGCGCCCGCGAGCAGGGGCTTTGGATGCCCTTCACGGACGTGAGCACGGTGCAGGATTGGCAGGACTTCGGCTTCAAGTTCCACGAGGGCAACGGGAATGTCGCCTGGGATGACGCGCACGGCATCCTGAGCTTCCGCTATACCGAGCCGATGACGTGGTGGATGCGGCTGGGCGCGGATGCGCCGCGGACAATGGCCGAGGCCCTCCGGACGCGGGACGACCTGGCCCGAAACGGCAAGGGTTCCGAGCGGCAGATGGCGTTGGTGAGCCGCGTCGCCGCGATGTGGGATGAGACGGGCCAACCCTGCCTGCTCTTCCGCAACGAGCCTTGGTGCAACGGCGCGGTCTGGAGTCTGAACCCAAATCCGGCCCTCCCGGCTTCTCCCGGCGGCGCTGCCGCCTCGGAGCACGATGGCGGAGAGCGGGGCGGCGAGGCGGCCGGATGCAACGAGGCGACCGTCTGCTGGAATGAATCGATCAAGCAGACACTTTACGGTCCACAAGCCCGCGGACAACTCGATGGCGAGTATCTTGATTCGCTGGAAGGGTACGTCACCGCGGACTTGAATTTCCGGCGCGACCATTTTCGCTACACAAGCGTGCCGCTGACGTTCTCGAGCGACACGCGGAAACCGGCGCTCTGCAAAGGGCTGGCGGTCTTCGAGTTCACGAAGTGGTTTTGCGACGACGTCCACCGGCTGGGCAAGCTCACCTTCGCCAACGGGGTGCCGTATCGTTTCACGTATCTTTGCCCGTGGCTGGACGTGATGGGCACCGAGACCGACTGGCTCTACCAGGGCAAATACCACCCGGCCTCGGACACGCAGATGAGCCTGTGGAGGACGATGGCGGGCGGGAAACCGTACCTGCTGTTGATGAACACGGATTACAACGCCTTCACCCCGGAGTGGGTCGAGCGCTATTTCCAGCGCAGCCTTTTCTACGGGATGTGGCCCGGCATGTTCAGCCACAACGCCGCCGACAACCCGTACTGGCAGAATCCAAAGTGGTACAACCGCGACCGGCCGCTGTTCAAAAAGTATTTGCCGTTGGTCAGGCGCGTGGCCGAGGCGGGCTGGCAGCCGGTGCCCCACGCCGCCTGCGATAATGACCGCATCTGGGTCGAGCGGTTTGGGCCGGATGCGGATGGGGCGGTTTATTTGACGTTGTACAATGATACCGGCGAGCGCCAAGCGGGCGGGTTGCGGGCGGATGCGCCGGCATTGCGCGCGAGCGGCCCGTTCAGCGCGCGGGAACTGGTCTCCGGAGCGGCCCTGGACAAAGGCACGGCGTGGCAGGTCAGCTTGGGGCCGCAGGAAGCGCAGGTGATGCGGCTCACTCCCACTCGATAGTGCCCGGGGGCTTGCTGGTGATGTCGAAGCAGACGCGGTTGACGCCTTTGACCTCGTTGATGATGCGGTTGGAGAGCCGTTCGAGGAGGTCGTAGGGCAGCCGGACCCAATCGGCGGTCATGCCGTCCTGGGATTCGACGGCGCGGATGGCGATGGTGTAGTCGTAGGTGCGCTCGTCTCCCATGACGCCTACGCTGCGCACGGGGAGGAGGACGGCAAAGCTCTGCCAAATCTTGTAATACCAGCCACTGTCTTTCATCTCGCGCACGACGATGTGGTCGGCGTTGCGGAGGATGTCCAGGCGCTTGGCGGTGACCTCGCCCAGGATGCGGACGGCCAGGCCGGGCCCCGGGAAGGGCTGGCGGAGGACGATTTCGCGCGGCAATCCCAGTTCCAGCCCCAACTCGCGCACTTCGTCCTTGAAGAGGCATTTGAGAGGCTCGACCAAGCGGAGGCGCATCCGCTTAGGCAGGCCCCCCACGTTGTGATGGCTCTTGATCATCGCCGCGGGGTTGCCCCCGATGGGCACCGACTCGATGACGTCCGGGTAGAGGGTGCCCTGGGCCAGAAACTTCGCCTTGCCCACACGGCGGGCGGCGGTCTCGAAGACCTCGATGAACGTCTTGCCGATGATCTTCCGCTTCCGCTCCGGCTCCGTCACGCCTTTGAGCCCGCCGAGGAATAGCCGCGAGGCGTTCACGTAACGGAGTTTGAGTTTGAAGTGCTGGCCGAAGACCCGCCGCACGACCTCGGCCTCCCGCCCGCGCAACATGCCGTTGTTGACGAAAATGCAGGTGAGCTGGCGGCCGATGGCCCGGTGCAGGAGGGCCGCCGCCACGCTTGAATCCACGCCGCCGCTCAGCCCCAGAATCACCTTCTCGCCCCCGACTTGCTGCCGGATCGCCTCGACGGCCACATCGATGTAATTGCGCATCGTCCAGTTCTTGCCGCAGCCGCATATATTGTGGACGAAGTTGGCGATGATCTCCCGCCCATTCGGCGTGTGCGCCACCTCTGGGTGGAACTGCAGGCCGAACATCCTGCCATCGTGGCTTTCAACGGCCGCAAAATCCGAGTTTTCCGTTACGGCCACGGACTTGAACCCACTGGGAATCCTGGTGAGCCTGTCTCCGTGCGAATTCCAGACCTGCAAGGTTTCGGGCAGGTTGGCAAACAGGGGGCAGAAGCTGTCCTTGACCCGCAGGGTGCCTTTGCCGTATTCGCGCCGGAGGCCCGGCTCGACCTTTCCGCCGAGAAAATGGGCGAGCACCTGGAGGCCATAGCAAATGCCCAGGACGGGCAGGCCCATCTCGAAGATCGCCGGGTCTGGCAGGGGCGCCTCTTTGGCATAGACGCTGGAGGGACTTCCGGAAAGGATGACGCCGCGGGGGGCCAGGGCGGCGATGTCCGCGGCCGGGGTGTTGTAACGCAGGATGACCGAATAGACATTGCACTCGCGAATGCGCCGGGCAATGACCTGGGTGTACTGGGAGCCAAAATCCAAAATGACAATCTGTTCGGTCATGGGTGTCTCCCGCCCGTCGCTCATGCCGCGGCAGCGGCCTGGGCTTCGAGTTTGGCCATGATGGCGGCGCGGATTTTGTCCTTGAGGTCCGGCTTCTCGGCGAGCGCCTTTTGGGCGGCGTCTTTGCCCTGGCCGATGAGTTCGCCCTCGAACTGGAGCCACGCTCCTTTTTTATCGACGACGCCTTGCTCGATGCCGACATCCAGGATACTGCCCTCCTTGTTGATGCCGTGGTTGTAGAGGATGTCGAACTCGGCCTCGGCGAAGGGTGGGGCGACCTTGTTCTTGACGATCTTGACCTTGACGTGGTTGCCGACGGCGTTGCCGGCGGCGTCCTTCAGCGTGTCCTTGCGGCGGATGTCAATGCGGACACTGGCGTAGAATTTTAGGGCCTTGCCGCCGGGGGTGGTTTCGGGGCTGCCGAACATGACCCCGACCTTTTCCCGCATCTGGTTGGTGAAGACACAGGTGGTTTTGGCCTTGGCCAGCACGGCGGTGAGCTTGCGGAGGGCCTGGCTCATGAGGCGGGCTTGCATGCCCATGGTGGCCATGCCCATTTCGCCTTCCAGTTCGGCTTTGG
>CAZZFF010000048.1:0-45641 GCA_964653485.1 uncultured Verrucomicrobiota bacterium
GCCGGGATCTGTGCGGGGGGCGCCGGGCAACCGGCGTCCCTACCGCGACAGAATTTGCGATTGGTAAGAAGCCTCCGCAACACAACTTGAACAACTTGCGCGCGGAGATGTTGGCCGCTGGCGAGGCGAACGCGAAGAGCATATTTTGTGGTTTTGTGGAGACACCTGTCGAAAGTACTTGACGTCCAGGAGGGATTGTGATAGGGACGAGGCTGTGGGGTGATGAATGATGGAGCTATATGAAAGGTCATTGCCGGGCGGCGAGATCGGGCCAAGACGCGCAAGCCGCAGCGACACACACAGGCGGTCCGGCATTTACCCTCATTGAGTTGCTCGTGGTCATAGCGGTTATTGCGATTCTGGCCGCCATGCTCCTGCCCGCCCTAAACCGGGCCAGGATTGCCGCCGACAACGCGGTCTGCAGGAGCAACTTGCACCAAATCACCCTCGGTCTCAGCATGTATGCTCAGGACATGGGGGCCTATCCATCGCCAGTGAACGAAGAAATGATTTCCGGCGTGATGGTGCCTGGAGCGGCGCCTTTTCTAGCGCCATGGCCTGTTCAGCTTCAGCCCTTCGTGGGAGCATCGTGGCCGGAGAACAACTACCCACCCTCCACCGGTGGCAAAGGGCCACTAGTGCCGAGGCAGGGGGTTTATGCGTGTCCTGGGTACAACCGTGTGGGGGGTCAGTTCAATCCATGGCCCTCAGCAAACGGCGTGCCCTTGGTCCAAGGTTTTGGCAGCTACGCATACAACGATAACGGGTGTGGCGGGCAGGGTCTGGCCGGGTGTTTTCACGATGGGGTCTGGAGCCCGACCCGCGCAAGCCAGGTTGCCAGCCCCAGCGATATGTTCGCCATCAGCGACTCGGCCCTCTTTGAGGGCTTCACCCCGGTGTGCGGGGAGATGGTGCTGGATATATGCTATAAGGATAGCAACCCCATTCCTTGCAATAATAATGCCAAGATCGCCTTGACTGGTCAACCGGCGGGTGATCCGGAGGTCGTGGCGGAACGGCAGCGCCACGGCGGGCGGTGGAATATGGGCTTTTGCGACGCCCACACCGAGAGCCTGAGGGTCAAGCAGGTGTTCGATCTGACGAATGCGGCTGTTAACCAGCGCTGGAACATCGACGACCAGCCGCATACGCAGTAGCGCGCATCGCTCCGGCCGTAGCGGGCCTGGATTTCTGCCACTCGCGTCCTGCAATTCGGGCGAGATGTCCCATTAACACCGCGGCTTCAGCCCGGTGTGAAGAGGCGCGTGGGACGCTGCAACCGTTTCAACTGCCCGAACTCCGGTCTGGATGAGTAGTAGGAATCGAGGGGATAGCAGCCGCTGATGAGGCCGTTGCGCGGAGCGGTGGTGCAGTCGCTGAAGGTGCGGCAGAGGCGCCTGGCCTCGAGTTTGCCCTTGGCCAGGGCGTCGGTGAAGATGTCCGGATAGGCCAGGACCATTCGCCCGATGCCGACGAAGTCGGTCCAGCCGTTGCGTAGGACGCCCTGGGCAACCTGGGGCAGAAACTCCTGGAGGTAGGAGTAGGCCGAGCCGACCAGGAGAAGGCCGGCGGGCGCGCGGGCCTTGATTTGGCGCACGGCGTTGACCTGGCGGGCAACACCGACCAACGGGTCTTCCGGAGGCTGGTACCCATCGGATGGCGGATAGGCGGCCGGGCGCTGGATGTGGGGATTGTAATAAGGGGAGCCGGCGGTCAGGTTGAGGATTTTCACTCCGAGCTTGCGGCACAACCCCGCGAACTCGAAGGTCTCGCTCAAGTCGTATTCGAGCGGGTTGTCGGCGTTCACTCCGAAGGCGTAATGATACGGCAGGCACCCGGAAAAGTCTTCCGGGATGCCGGGACCGGGCTTTGCCGGCGTGGAAAGCGCGGGGTCGGGACGGAACGGGACAATATCGAAGGCGCTGAGGCGCACGGCCAACTCGATCGGGTTGCCGTCGGCGCGAATGGCCGAGACGATCTCGCGGAGGATGCGTGTGCGGTTCTCGAAGGGGCCGCCATATTTTCCAGGACGTGTGCGGGCGCCCAGAAACTCGTGGAGCAGATAGCCGTGGCAGTGTTTGATGTCGACAAAATCGGCGCCGACGTCCCGGGCGAGCCTGGCCGCGCGAACGTAGTCCTGAACGAGCCGTTCGATCTCGCCGTCGGTCCACACCTGGTCCTGGCTGGTGACGGAGAACTTGCGGTCGAGGATGGGGTGGCGGAAGGCGACTCGAGGTTCGAGGCGGGACTTGTCGTTGGGCTTGCAGAACCGCCCGGAGTGGGTCAGTTGAAATCCGATGACCAGGTCCTCCGCCGTTCCATGGCGCTGCTTGTGGGCGGCCACGAGGGTTTCGCGCAGCGCGGCCAAGCCGGCCTTGTTCTCTTCATTGATGATGAACTGGTTGGGATTGGCCCGGCCGTCGGGCCGGACGGCCATGGCTTCCCCGCCGCAAATCAGTTTCGCCCCGCTCTGCCCGAAGCGTTCCCAGCGCCGGAGCATCGGTTCGGTGACGCCGCCGCTCGTGGTGGCGTCCCAGCCTTCCATGGGCTGGATAGCGCAGCGGTTGCCGATCTTCTTGCCGTTGATGATGACCGCCTCGGCCGGCAGCGCGAGCGGCGAGGCGCCGGCTGTGAGGATTTGGTCGTCGCAAGGCAACTCGATGCCGAGAGAGGCGGCGTGCCGTCGAAATTCCTCGGCGGTCTTGAGTGAGGGGACGCGGGTCAGCTTCATGCCGGTTCAAAGAACGTGGGGTATGGTTCGTTGGCCGCCTCGCGCAGCAGGAGGAGGGCCAGCTCGCGTGCGTGGTAATCGCCCCACATCGAGCTTTGGCCGTTCGGGACTTTCTGGCCTGGACTGACGGCATCCCAGCCGTTGGGCCGGTGATAAACCGAGTGGAGTATGAGGCCCTGGTGCCTGGGGTCTGCCGAGAGATACGGTTCGTCGAACAGGGAATTGGCTATCGTCAAGCCGGCCTGGCGGTAGCGCGCGCCGTTGCGGGCGTCGTTCTTGGCCAGAAGGTGGTTTCCCAAGCGGACCAGGCCCTGGGCTGCAATCGCGGCCGCCGAGCTATCCACCGGTTCCCAGGGGTTGAATGGGTCCGAGGCCCGGTCGAGGTAGTCGCCCAACCGGTGGAGGTTCGGCGCGCCGGTGTCCCACATCGGAATGCCGTCGGCGCAAGAGTTGGCGAGGTAAAAGTCGGCGGTGGCCAGCGCGGCGGCGCGGAACCAGCCAAGGGGCGAGGCGGGCATGTCGAGGGGCTGGGAGCGGCGCCTGGTTCCCTCGCCTCTCGCCCCTCGGCCCTTGACGCTCGCCTCCGTCTCCAGGAATTCCAATTGCTCGGCGTAACCGAGAATGGCCCAGGCCAGGCCGCGCGTCCAGGTGGTGAAAGGGGAGTATCCCTGCTGCGAATTGGGACAGCGGTAACTGCCGTCGTTGGGATTGAAGATGCTCTCGTGCGCGGTGCGCCCGCGCAGGTCGTAAAGGTCCCGGTCCTGGCCGTAATAGATATTGTGGCGGGCGGTGCATTCGCCGTGAATCAAGAGACGCCGCAAGAGGCTGATTCGACGGTCGCCTTCGCCCATGAGCACGTGGCCGAGTTGGTGGGCGACGGCCAGCGAGCGCAGCGAACGGATCGTGTCGACGAAGAGCGAGTGCGGGCCGTTAAACGAATAGATGTAACCCAGGCCCTCGGCGGTGTCGCTCCAGCGGGCGGCCTGGATGGCCCCGGAGACTTTGAGGGCCAACTCGCACGTCTGCCGCTCGCGCGGGTCAAAGGGGATTCTGCCTTCGCGCATCAGGCGCCACAAGTTGCCATAGGTGGAAATGATGTTGAACCCGTGATCGTGAACGCCCACGTGCGAGACGTGCGTGGGCATCAACTCGATGGTCTTGGCCCGGCCTATGTCCAGGAACCGTTTGTCGCCGGTGGCGTCGAACTGCAGGAGGGCGGAGCCGAATTGGAACCCCTGCGTCCATTCGGTCCAGCCGCGAGTAGTGTATCGGCCCTTTACGGTGAAGACCGGGGTGCCATGGGCTGGGTTCCAGGCCTTTTCGATAGCCAGGAGTTTCCCGGCCGAGAGGTCAAAAAGCCGGCGCAGCTTGGGCGCGAGCTGCTTTGAGGTTAGACGATCCGCGATCTTGAGGGACACAACCAATAAACCTCCAATAAAAGCTAATGTGATAAAACAGTTGCCGTCATTGTACATTCACAGTCGCCGCAAATGGAATCCGCCATCGACGTTGAGGACCTCGCCGGTGCTGAATGGGAGCAGGTCCTGCGCGATGGCGGCCACAGCCTTGCCGATGTCCTCGGGCGTGCCCCAACGCCGGATTGGCGTCAGGCCCTCGGCTATCGAGCGGTCGTATTTCTCCCTGACGGGTGTGGTCATATCGGTGGCGATGATGCCGGGACGGATTTCATAGACGTTGATGCCGTGCTCAGCCAGGCGTGCTGCGAAGAGCGGGGTGAGCATTGCCAGGGCGGCCTTGGCGACACAATAATCGCCGCGGTTGACGGAGGCGGTGTAGGCGCTGATGGAGGTAATGGTGACGATTTTGGGCCGAAAGGGCGCCGGAGGCAGGCCGGCGCGGGATTGTTGGACCATCCACCGCGCGGCAAGCTGGGTAAGGAAATAGGGCCCTTTGACGTTCACGTTGATGAGGCGGTCAAAACTCTCCTCGCTCGCTTCGAGGATGTCCGTGCGCGTCTCGGGGGCCACGCCGGCGTTGTTGACCAACAAATCGAGCCGGCCGAACGCGGAGCGTGTGAACTCGATGAGCCGGCGCCGATCCGCGCCGCTGCTGATGTCTGCCTGGCAAATCTCGACCCGGATGGACTTGCCGGCCGCGGTGGCCGCCGACAAGCAGTCCGCCGCCGTTTGGCGGGCAGCCTCGAGATTCCGGGCGCAGCCGAGCACCAGGTCCGCCCCGAGCCTGGCCATTTCCAGGGCGATGCCGCGGCCAATGCCGCGCGAGGCGCCCGTGATGAGGGTTGCCGCGTTCATTAGTTCGCAGGATAGGGCGGAATGAGGGTCGTGGAAAAACAAATTTGGAGACCTTCGAGCATGGGAGCGCGGGAGCGCGCGGCGATGACATCACGTTCCGGCGCTTCGACGCTCCCACGCTGGCGGGTAGTGGTACAGTTTGAAATCTAGCCCGCGACTTTTCGCTGGCAATTCCCCACCCGACGTGCTTGGTTAAGTCATGCCTAAACGCTCAAGCACACCGAAAGATGAAAACCAATTAGCAGCCTCAATCGTCGCCAAGACCACGGGCCAGGCGGTCCCACTCCTAACCCCTAAGCTAGAAAAGAACCCCGCCGCCGTCGCGCTCGGCAGGTTGGGCGGTTTGAAAGGGGGTAAGGCGAGGGCAGAGGTTTTAACAGAAAGTCGGCGCAAGGCCATTGCAAAAAGGGCCGCCCGGGCGAGATGGAATAAAAAATATCCCTAAAGTGTCGTTTTTCCTTGACGATATTCCACCATGGAATATAGTCGTAGATCATGTGGCAAATTGAGCCTTCAACGCAGTGGCAAAAAGACCAAAAATGGTACGAGAAGAAGCGCCCTAATGAACTGGCTGCGGTACTTGCCAATTTGTCGCGGTACATGAAATATTTGAAGGCTTCAAAAACTTCTAAGTGCTTGGAGGCAGGGTTTTTACACCACGAACCCGGCGGCGTTGTTGCCCTCGACCAGAAGGGTTTTGCTGGCAATTTGCAGGAAACGAGGCTATACATATTTGCGGTGGACGCGACAAAAACGGTACATTTGATTACGATTGGGAGCAAGGACGAACAACATGCCGATATAGAATTTTGCAAGAGTTTTGTTGAGCAGCTTCGGAGCGGAGAGTGTCAAACGCCATGAAACAGACAACCACTGCCATGATCACTGAGAACGATAAGAATGACAAAAGCCGGGCGGTGCCGACCGGACGGAAGTACCGTTCTGTGGCCCACCTTATGGATGGGGAAGGCGTGTCTGAGGGTATTCGGTCCGCCATCAAAAAGAACCTCGCACAGACATCCGTCGTCACGCAGTTGGCAAAACTGAGGCACGCTGCTGGCATTACGCAAGAGGATATGGGTAAACGCCTAAACCTCGGGCAGAGCGCAATCTCCAAACTTGAAAGCGGGTTGGACGACGAGCTAACACTTGGCCAAATTAGTGGATACATAAAAGCCACAGGTGAGCGGATCGGCTTGTGCTTCGGCAAGCCGTTGAGTCACGAGCAGGCGATCAAAATGCACGCATTTGGGCTAAAAGCTCACCTTGAGGCATTGGCCGCCCTTGCCAACGAAGATGAGAAGATGCAAACAGCCGTGAACGCTTTCTTCGGCGAGGCTTTCTTCAACTTCCTGAGCATATTTGCTGTCTGCAAGCAGCAACTTCCGGTGGGTGAATCGGACTTCGAGCTGACCATGCAGGTTGTCAGAGACGAACCCCCGTCCACACCAACTATGCTTCCAGGGCGCCGACAGTCAACGCTCCTCGTCTAGCCCGGACCGCGAAACACACAGCCTCGGCGGTCGCTGGCCGGGGTCTTTTATTGTTGTTGACAATGCTTGAGCGTTCAAGCATAATAAGGCTATGAATAGATTGAGCACAGAGAGCCAAACACGGATCGTTTCCGCCTTGGTCGAGGGCAATTCACTTCGCTCAACTTCCCGGATGACGAACACCCACCGGACGACGATCCTCGATTTGCTGGTGGATTTGGGGAAGGCGTGTTCCGATTACCAGGACAGAACTCTTCACGGCCTCAAGTGCGGGAAGATCCAATGTGATGAGATTTGGTCGTTCTGCGGGTGCAAAGAAAAGAAGACCACGCCCGAGCGCAAGAAGGCGGGATGGGGCGATGTCTGGACCTGGACCGCGTTGGACGCCAAAACCAAGCTCGTGCCCTGCTGGCTTGTGGGCCAGCGAGACGCAGCAACCGCGTATCACTTCATCCACGATTTGAAATCCCGGTTGGCTGGCCGAGTCCAGCTTGCAACCGACGGTCTCCGGCTTTATGTGGCCCCGATTGAAGACGCCTTCGGGGCGGATGTTGATTACGCGCAACTCGTGAAGATTTACGGCAACGCGTCAGCCAACGGCCCGGATAATCCGGCAGAGATCCGCTACTCGCCGCCGGTCTGCATGGGGTCAAGAAAGGCCGTCATTAGCGGCCAGCCCGAATACGCGCACATTTCCACCAGCTTTGTCGAACGCCAAAACCTCACGATGCGGATGGGGATGCGTCGGTTTACCCGCCTCACGAACGCCTTTTCAAAAAAGCTCGAAAACCACGAGCACGCGGTGGCCTTGCACTACATGTATTACAACTTCGCCCGCATCCACATGACGCTACGTTGCACGCCAGCGATGGAAGCTGGCATTATCGGACCACGTCTGGACATTGGGTGAGATTGTTGGCCTTTTGGATTGATTAAACCCTTCAACGAAACGGCTTGACCGGAAGTCCCCAAAAGGGCTATCCGGTCAAGCCATGAAGACCTATTGCATAACGAATTGACTCAAGTTAAAAAGGGGTAAAGAGGGAAAGGGGGGGCGGGGGGAAGGGGGTCGTTGACTCATAATTCTGCTTACCGGAGCAAAACGACTTAAGACTTTTTGTCGCGCGGAGCGCGACAAAAAGTCTTAAGTCGTTTTCACCGCCCGCTGACACTGTACCACTACCCGCAGGCGCTAAGCTTTGACAGCTTGGCGGCAGTCCTTATCTTTGGCGCGTGCGCACCATAGACGTATCGTTGGGCAGCCGGAGCTATCGGATCAAGATCGGGACCGGTCTTTTGGACCGCCTCGGGGCGGAATGCGCCGCCCTTGGGCTTGGCCGCCGATGCGTCATCATCTCGGACCGGAACGTCGCGCCGCGTTTTGGCGCGGCGGCGGGCCGGGCGCTGCGAGATGCGGGATTCCAGTGCGAGCTTCTGACCGTGCCCGCGGGGGAGACCTCCAAAGCGCTCAAGACCGTCCAGGCCTGCTACGATCAACTGGCGGCATTACGGCTGGAGCGCAAATCCTTCGTTCTGGCCCTCGGCGGCGGCGTTGTGGGTGACTTGGCCGGGTTCGTAGCCGCAACCTACCTGCGCGGCATCGGCTTCGTGCAGGCGCCAACGACGCTGCTGGCGCAAGTGGACAGCTCGGTGGGCGGCAAGGTGGGGGTCAACTTGAAGGCGGGCAAGAACCTGGTCGGCGCGTTCTACCAACCCCGGTTGGTGCTCTGCGACCTGGCGAGCCTCGTCTCGCTCCCGGAACGCGAGTTCCGGGCCGGACTGGCCGAGGTGATCAAATATGGCATCATCTGCGATGCCAGGCTGTTCCGGCGCCTGGAACGCGACCTGCCCGCCCTGCTCCGGCGCGAACCCGCCACCCTGGCCGCGGTGGTAGCGCGCTGCTGCGAAATCAAGGCGGCGGTCGTGGGCCAGGACGAGACCGAAAGCGGGCTGCGCGGCATCTTGAATTTCGGCCACACCATTGGCCATGCCCTCGAGGCCATCTCCCATTACGGCAAGTATTTGCACGGAGAGGCCATCGCCATAGGAATGGCCGCCACAGCCAGGCTCTCCGTCCGGCAGCTTGGCCTGCCCGAAACTGAGGCCGCCCGCATCCGGACCCTGCTCGATCGGGCCGGCCTTCCGACCGCGGTGTCTTTGACCTCGCGGCAGCGGGGGAAGGCGCTCTGTGCCATGAAGCTCGACAAGAAGGTCAGCGGGGGCGAAATCAAGTTTGTCCTGGCCCGGAAGATCGGCGAGGTGCAACTCGGCCAAAATGTGCCCGCCGCGATGATCGAGCAAATGCTGACCTACTGACTGGACTCCGGGGGATTCCGTGAGTTTTGGGTGAACGGCCCCCAAATCCTCGCCTAGTGACCTTCGGATGCAAGGAAGATTAGGAGAATCAAAGCCCCTCAAATCTCATGCCAATCGAGAGAAGATAGAGAACCGCGGAATAAACGGAATACGCGGAAAACCATTCCTTTTCCGCGTATTCCGCTTATTCCGCGGTTCCTCAAAAACATCTTAGGCGAGGATTTGGGACGGCCGGCGGGGCCTTGACAACCGGCGCGGACGCCCGTTAGGTTCCCTCGCGTATGTTGGCCGTTGAAAGCAAGCCCAGTGCGGCCGGGAATCCCCCCAGCCGGCCGCTGCCGCTGGAGAGCGGAGAGTGCATGCACTCCCGTGAGTTCCTGCGGCGCTACGAGCAGATGCCGCAGGTGAAGAAGGCCGAATTGATAGAAGGGGTTGTCTATATGGGTTCACCCGTCAGCGTTCGCCACGCCAAACCGGATGGCGTGATTCAGGCCTGGCTCGGCTCTTACGCCAGCCGGCACCCGGAAACCGAAGCCCTCCCTAACGCCACCGCTATCCTCGATACCGAGAACACGGTGCAACCCGACGCCCTCTTGCGCCGCCTGCCCGAGCATGGCGGAATGACCCGCGTGAACGAAGGCGGCTACCTCACCGGCCCGCCCGAACTGATCGTCGAAGTGGCGGCTAGTTCCGCCGCGATCGACCTGCGGGACAAACGGCGGGCCTACTGCCGCAACGGCGTGCGCGAATACCTGGTCTGGGTGGTGTCTGAAGCGCGGCTCGAATGGCTCTGCCTGGAAGAAGAGGAATACCGCCCGCAGATGCCCGACGCCCAAGGCATGCTGCACAGCCGCGGCTTCCCCGGCCTCTGCCTGCCGTTGGCCCCGCTGCTGGCCTGCGACACCGCCAAAGTCCTTGACGCGCTCACCGAGCGTGAGCCGCGCGATGGGAAATCTCCTGAAACCAGTGTCCATAGTGGTGGCTGACATGATGCTGATCATCGACAATTATGATTCGTTCACCTACAACCTGGTGCAGTACCTGGGGGAGATGGGGGTGGACATGCAGGTTCATCGGAATGACCGGATTTCCCTCGACCAGATTGCGGCGTTGAAGCCCGAACGGATTCTGATCTCGCCCGGGCCGTGTTCGCCGCGCGAGTCCGGGCTCTCGAACGACATCATACGCAGGTTCGGCGGCGAGGTGCCGCTGCTGGGGGTCTGCCTCGGGCACCAATGTATCGGGCATGTCTTCGGGGCGAATGTCGTCGTCAACTACCGGATGATGCACGGTAAGGTTTCCATGATTAAGCACAACGGCAAGGACCTGTTCGAGGGCATGCCCAACCCGTTCGAGGCAACGCGCTACCACTCCCTGGTGATCGAGCGGCAATCGCTGCCGGCGTGCCTCGAATTGACCGCCGAAACCGACGAGGGGGAAATCATGGGGGTCAGGCACAGGCAGTTCCCTATCTGGGGGGTGCAGTTCCATCCGGAAAGCATCCTGACCCAGAATGGAAGGCAAATCCTGGCCAACTTCCTTAGACTGAAACGGTGACGTTCCAGAGGCGGGTTTGTTCAAAGGAAAACACGCGAAAAACCCTGTCGCGCGCTGAACCTCATGCCCCGCTCGGGCGTCTGATTTGATAGTACGGCCATTGTCCTTACCGGTACTATTGCCGAGGGCGCCGGTAATTCACGCTCCATCCGAGCCAGAGGACTTCGAGTCGAACTTGAAGTAGAGCCAATTGCCTAGCGGGACCAGGAGGGCGGAGGTTAGCAAGCCGGCCAGGACGTCCACGCAGTAGTGGTAGTGGCAATAAATGGTCGAGAGCGTCAGGAGGAACGCCAGGACGAGGTGGATGTAGCGGATGGGCTTGAGGTAACGGAACGAGAACCAGACCGTACACCACGCCACGGCGACATGGCTGCTGGGCAGGGATGAACCCGGGGCCTCGAAGACCTGGTAAATCCACCCCATGAGCTTGAAGAAGACCCCGGCTTGCACCGCCGCCGGATCGCCGGCCGCCGGCGCGAACCGCCGGACTTCCTCCGGCAAGCTGTAGCCGCCGACCGGCCCAAAGAAGAGGCGAGGGCCGATGATGGGCACGAAGATGTAAATCAGGTAGCAAGCGTAAAAGAGGAACGACAAGACAGAGAGGTAGTGGAAAAAGTGCCGGCGGTCGCGCAGGAACAGCGCCAGCCCGACGCCGATGATCATGATGTAGTAGGAGAAGTAGGCCGCGTAAAAGACCTCGCTGACTCCGAGCCACGGCAGCTTTTCCATGAAGAGCACGCCGGGTTGGCAGCCACAGAGAGCTTCCTCCCAGCGGGCTACCGTCGGATCGAGGAAGGTGGGGAAGAACATCCGGTTGACCCAGCCGGTTTCGCAGAAAAACCAGAGATAGAGCAGGACCGGGTAAAAATGCCGGAGAAAATCCAGCGCCGAGGCGAATGGGCCCGGGGCATGAGGCTGCACCAGGCGATGGACCGCCAGGAGTCCAAGGGCATGCGCGGCCAGGAGCCACGGCCAGGCGGGAACAGTCTGGTTATGGAAAATCAGAATGAGGAGCGCCGCCGCAGCCGAGTATGCCTGCGAGGCATAATCAACAAAAACGTAGCAGCCCAAGCCCCTCTTCGGCTTGGTTTGCAGGGAGGGTCCCCGGTTTTCTAAGCTCGCATTCAAAGCCATCCCTTTTGGCCGTACCACTCGAGGGTGCGGCGGATGCCGGGCGTGAGCGTCGTGGGGCAGACGCAGCCGGTTTCACGCTCCAACAGGCCAGGGTTGCAGACCCAGCCCGGAGCCCGCAGTTCGGCAAACTTCTGCAAGCTGAGCATGAGCGCCCTGCCCGTGAGGCGCGAGAGGATTTCCTGTCCCAGGCACAAGGCCCAGAGCATCGGCGCGGGGAGGGGCAGCGGAAGGGTCCGGACGCCCATTTGCGCCGCGACCTCCCGGGCCATTGAACGCGAGGTCACGACTTCCTGGCAGGCGGCAAAATAGGTCTTCCGCGCTGCCGCCGGATGGTCGAGGCAGGTCACAATGACTTGGGCCAGGTCTTCAACGAACACCAGGCTGAGGGCCTGCCGGCCCGGCCTTGGCAGGAGATGCGCCTTGACCGCTTTGAAAAGCCGCAGGAATTCCAGGTCGCGCGGGCCGTAAACTCCGGGAGGGCGCAGGACGACGAACTCCGGGCGGCAATGGCGGAGCACCTCCTGTTCTCCGGCGAGCTTGCTCTTGCCGTATTCGGAAACCGGGCGGGGCGCGTCGCGCTCGACGGCGGGATTGGCGGGGGTGGCCGGCCCGCTGGCCGCCAGGCTCGAGATATGAACGAGCCGCCGCAGGTCCGGTTGAGCATTGGCGGCTTCGACGACGTTCCGGGTCCCGGCGTGGTTGACCTTGTAGAACTCCGAGACGCGGGCAGCCCGGGTGCAGCCGGCGCAGTGGATGACGTGGGTGATGCCGGCCATGGCCTGGCGGAGGCTTTGCGGGTCGGAGATGGAGCCGGTCCGCACCTCGGCCCAGGCAAGGTGGGTCTCGATGAAACGGCGGTTGGCGGACGGGCGCAGGAGTATCGCGGTGGGCACCCCTTGGGCGCGGAGTTTGTCCAGTACATGACTGCCTACAAAGCCGTTGGCGCCTGTGAGCAGGATCTTCAATCCGTTCAGATCAAGCTGAGCTCTTTGCCCACCTTTTCAAGCTTATCCAGAGCGAAATCGATTTGGCGGTCGGTATGGGTTGCCATCAGGCTGATGCGAATCAATTCCTGGCCCGGGGCCACTGCCGGGGAAACGACGGGATTGACGAAGACCCCTTCTTCGTGGAGGCGCTTGCACATTTTGAAAGCAACGACCATGTCCCGGACATACACGGGCAAAATAGGGGTTTGCGAGTCGCCCAGGTTAAAGCCCAGGCGGGCAAGGCCCTCTTTCATGCGGGCGGTGTTGTGCCAAAGCCGCGCAATGCGCTCCGGCTCGCTGATCATGATGCGAAGGGCTTCGAGCACTGCCGCCGCGTTGGGTGGGCTCATGCTGGCGCTGAAAACCAGCGTCCTGGAATGGTGCTTCAAATAATCTATGGTCCTGGCGTCCGAAGCGATGAAACCGCCCAGGCTGGCCAGCGACTTGCTGAACGTGCCCATGATGAGCTGCACATGGTCCGTCAGTCCGAAATGACTCGCGGTGCCGGAGCCGTTCTTGCCCAGGACCCCAATCGCGTGCGCGTCATCCACCATCACCATCGCTCCGTATCGCGCCGCGATGCGGCAAAGCTCCGGCAGAGGGACGATGTCCCCTTCCATGCTGAACACGCCATCCACCACGATCAATTTGCCCGCTTCGGGATTGATGTTCCGCAGCCGGTTCTCCAAAGTGGCCATGTCCTGGTGGGGAAAGCGCAGGAACTTCCCCTTCGAGAGCAGGCAGCCCTCGACGATGCTGGCGTGGTCGCTCTTGTCGCCGAGCACAAATTCCCCTTTGCCGACCAAGGCGCTGATGACCCCGAGGTTGACCTGAAAACCGGTCGAGTAGAGGAGCACAGCCTCTTTGTGAACCAGTTGGGCCAGTTGATGTTCCAGCTCAATGTGAATGTCCAGGGTCCCGTTGAGAAACCGCGACCCCGCGCACCCGGTCCCATACTTCTCGATGGCCGCACGGGCCACTTCCTTGATCTTCGGATGGTTTGTCAGGCCCAAATAGCTGTTCGAGCCGAGCATCAGGACCTTCTTCCCATCGATAAGCACCTCGGTGTCCTGCGCCGACGTAATCACTCGGAAATAGGGATACAGGCCGGCCGCGCGCAATTCATCCGCGCTCGTGAATGCCCGCACCTTGTCCAATAGCGCGCATTCCGGCGCGCTTGGCGTCTTGCCGGGCACAATCCGAGGGCTCACCGGCGACGGCGCAATGGGCCGCGGCATCGGATAAGACACCTTTATTTCTGCCTGACCATCGTTCACAGAGGGCAATTTGTCCTGATAACTCATATATAACGAATCGCCAACGGACCTTTGTATTCACTTCTTTTACGCTTTCCCAGACGGCTGGCAAGCGGGAAATTTTCCCCCTCAAGCACACTGTCCAAAAACAGGACATATCTCCGGCTCCTAAACGAGCCGCGCTCTCACCGCGACTTGGTTCAAGAGTTTGCCACGATTGGGGTCTGTCACCTGGCGTTTCAGGTTGATCTCTGGCATTCCGCCTGGCGCAAGAGCAGCTCCACGTAGCGCAGGTCGTCCGGGCGTGTGACCTTGGGGTTAGGCAGGTGGCAAAGGACTAATTTGACCGGCTGGCCGATAAGTTCGCAGGCGGCGGTGTCGTCCGTGACGAGGAGATGACGCTGCCGGACCTCGGCGAGGGCGCGGCGGATGAGTTCGACGCGGAAGGTCTGAGGCGTCTGGACGGCCCAAAGGCGGGAGCGATCCAGGGTGCGTTCAACCCATTGGCCGTCGTGGGACTCTTTTATGGTGTCGGCCACGGGTTGAGCGGCAACGGCGGCGCCGAATTGGCGGGCGGCCTCGATCGTGGCGGCGATCAGGCTCGGACCGGTGCATGGCCGCGCCGCATCCTGGATGGCAACAATGTCCGCATCGTGCGGCAGCGCCTCCAGGCCATTCCAGACTGAGTCCTGGCGCTCCTTGCCGCCTGCGGCCAGCCGGTAGGGTTTCTTGAATGAGTGCTCCTTGGCCAGGTCCGCGAAAGCGGGCTGCATTCCGTCCCGGACGACGAGGACGATCTGGTCGATGCACGGGGCGAGATCGAAGCGCCCCCAGGTATGCGCCACCAACGGGCATCCGTTCAATTCGAGGAACAGCTTGTCCACACCGGGTCCCATGCGGGTCCCCTTGCCGGCAGCGACGATAAGGGCGGAAGTCATTTGAGATTCAGACCGGGAGCAAGATTAAGATTAGGAGCGGCAAACCGCCAACCAAAAGGGTGAAATGCAGCGAGCCTCGGTGAGTTTCACTCTTGCGTAGCCGGCGGGGTTCGGGTTACACATTGTTCTCAACGACTATGCAATACTTATCGGACCATTGCCTGGCCGGACTGGCGGGCGATGCGTTTCAAGCGCAGCGTCCGTACCCATGGGTGAATATTCAGGACACCGTAACCCCGGCAGGTTTCGAGCAACTCCGCGCCACGCTTCCCGATTTCTCGTTGTTCGAGAAGAAAGTGGGGGTCAAACGGGCCCACGGCCAAGGCTACCACGACCGCGCGATTCTGCATTACCAGCCCGGCCTGCCGCTGTCGCAGCCCTGGCGGGAGTTCATCGCCGAAATACAGGGAGCGGCCTACGATTCGTTCATCCGCCGCATGCTGGCCCGCGAGGCCGGCAAGCGCGTCATCCTTTCCATGGAGTGGTATTACGGCTGGCAAGGGTGCGGGGTCTCGCCGCATTGCGACGCCCGCCGCAAGCTGGCCACCCACATCTTCTATTTCAACACCCAAACCGATTGGGACGCCGCCTGGGGCGGCGACATTTTGATCATGGATGATGACGGCCGCTTCCAGGCCCATTCGGCTCCCGAGTTCGATGAACTGAAAGTCGCCGCCCGCCTGGACCCCCGCGGAAACGGGAGTTTGCTGTTCATGCGGACCGACCACTCCTGGCACGGCGTCCATCCGCTCCAGTCGCCTCCGGGGCGCCTGCGCAAGCTGTTCATCGTGACGATGAACGCGCCGACGCTCCAGGTCCTGTGGCGGCGCCTGCGCGGCAAGGACCCCGACGGCTATCGTCTCGAGCCCTGGAAAGGAGCCCCACCGCGCAAGGATGCCTCCCCTGAACCTGCAACCGCATTGATATGAAAACCATGTTCTGTCTCCCCATGCTGGCCGCGCTGCTCCAAGCCGGCCTACCTGCCCACGTCTCGGCCGCCGACCGGGTTGTTTATGAAGGCAAAGGCGGGCCCGGCCACGGCAAACAGGTTGTTCTCATCTCCGGGGACGAAGAATATAGGTCGGAGGAGAGTTTGCCCATGCTGGCCAAGCTGCTTGCGGAGCGGCACGGGTTTAAATGCACCGTCCTGTTCGCCATCAACCCCGTCACCGGCGTCATCGAGCCGACCATTCTCGATAATATCCCCGGCCTGGAGGCCCTCGATACTGCCGACGTCTGTATCATGGCACTGCGGTTCCGCGAGTTGCCCGACGCCCAGATGAAACACTTTGTCGATTACCTCAACGCCGGCAAGCCGATCATCGCCCTGCGCACCAGCACGCATGCCTTCCAGTACAACCGGGACAAGCAAAGCCCGTACGCCAGGTATGATTGGCGGAACCGGGATTGGCCCGGCGGCTTTGGCCAGCAGGTCCTGGGCGAGACCTGGGTGGACCACCACGGAAACCATGGCCACGAAAGCACCCGCGGCATCCTCGAGGACGCCCTCAAGGACCACCCCGTGCTGCGAGGAGTGACCGATATCTGGGGACCCACCGATGTTTATGCGGTCGCCCACCTGCCCGCCGACGCCAAGGTTCTCGTCCGCGGCCAGGTCCTCTCCGGCATGAACCCCTCCGACCCACCCGTCCAAGGCCCCAAGAACAATCCGATGATGCCGCTGGTCTGGACGCGCGAGTACACGGGCCAGTCGGGCAAGACCTCCAGAATCCTCACCACCACCATGGGCGCCGCGGTCGACCTCGAAAACCCGGGGCTGCGCCGCCTGCTGGTCAATGCGTGCTACTGGTGCGCCGGCCTTGAAGACCAAATCTCTCCCAAAGCCAACGTGGACTGTGTCGGCCAGTACAAACCAAGCTGGTTCGGCTACGGCAAGTTCAAGCCCGGCGTCAGGCCGGAACAGCTCAGCCTCGGGAACTGAGTTGTCATGACCCCTAAGCGCAACCGACATTAGAGCTATGGCCTACGCGGAAAAAGAACTTCAGCATATCTCGAAGCAGTTCCAGATTTACGGTCAGATTTTGCACGCGGAGACCTTCAAGATCGGACACATCAACGAGACCTACTCCGCGACCTATAACCAGGGCGGCACGCGCGTCCGTTACATCCACCAGAAGGTCAACAAGAATGTCTTCAAGAACCCGCCGGAGCTGATGAAGAACCTCATGCGGGTGACAACGCATATCCGGAAGAAGCTGGAGATGCAGACCACAGATGACATCACCCGCCGGTCCCTGGTGGTCATCCCCACTCGCGACGGCCAATCCCACTACCTGAACAGCGACGGGGAGTTCTGGCGCACCTTCGTGTTTGTGGAGGGCACGCAGACCTTCGAGGCGGTGCAGACCCCTGGGCAGGCCTTCGAGGCCGGACGCGCGTTCGGAGAGTTTCAGCTTCACCTGGTGGACCTCCCCGGCGATCGGCTCATCGAGACCATCCCTGATTTTCACCACACCCGAAAGCGATTTGCCGCCTTCACCGAGGCCCTGACCAAGGACCATTACAACCGCGCCCGAGACGCCAAAGCGGAAACCGCCTTCGCCCTCAAGCATGAAGGACTGGTCGATGTCATCCTCGACGCCATGGACAAGGGCCGAATTCCGGAGCGCATCACCCACAACGACACCAAATTCAACAACGTCATGCTCGACACCCGGACGGGCAGGGCAATGTGCGTGGTGGACCTGGACACAGTCATGCCCGGCTGCGCCCTCTACGACTTCGGCGACATGGTCCGCACCACCACCAGCCCCACCCTCGAGGACGAGCGGGACCTCTCCAACGTCAAGATGCAGATGCCCATGTTCAGGAAACTGGCCGAAGGCTATCTCTCCGCCGCCGGCCAGTTCCTCACCAAATCCGAAAAGGCCCTCATCCCGTTCTGCGGCAAGCTCATCACTTTCGAGATCGGCCTCCGTTTCCTGACCGATTTCCTCAGCGGCGACACCTACTTCCGCATCCATCGCCCCGACCATAACCTCGATCGCTGCCGGACCCAGTTCAAACTGGTCGACTCCATCGAGCGGCAGGAAGCGGCAATGCTCAAGAGCATTGAATCGATGTAGCGAGCGACCGGGCCCTCAAAAGGTCCGCGACGCCGGCCCGGATGAACCAAGTTCAAACCACGCTCAACATGACGAACGATGGAGCGCCCGGAACGAGCGACGCCGATTTGGCGCGACGCGCCACGCTGGGCGATTTGGATGCCTTTGATGCCTTGACCAACCGCCACGAACGGCGAGTTTACTCCCTGGCCTTGCGGATGTTGCGCCAGGAGCAGGACGCCGAAGACGTCACTCAGCAGACCTTTCTCAGCGCCTTGGAAAACCTGGCGGGGTTTCGCGGCGAGGCCAGCTTTTCCACTTGGCTGCTGCGCATCGCATCCCACGCGGCCTTGAAGGTCATTCGCAAACGAAAGGGCCTGCGGACCGTCTCCCTGGAGGAGGCCACCGAAGGCACGGACGATTCGGATGTGATCCCGCACCCCGAGTACATTGCCGACTGGCGTCAATCTCCGGAGGAGCTGGCGCAGAGTAACGAGGTCCGGCGCCTCCTGGATGAAGCCCTCGGGCGGTTGGACGAGAAACACCGCTTGGTGTTCCTCTTGCGGGACGTGCAGGGACTCTCAGTCAAGGAGACCGCCGAAGCCCTGGGCCTGACCGAAGCCAATACGAAGGTCCGGCTCCTCCGCGCCCGCCTCCACCTGCGCGAATTGCTGACCCGCACCCTGGGCGACCCGGCTCGACGCCTGGAGCGTCCCCATGATCACCCCCATTGACCGCTCGGGGCCCGAGATAACCGCGAAAGCATCAGTGTAACCTTTTCTGTAACGACGGCTCAATTGTACCGGATCGAGATGCCATGAAGTGCGAGGAATTGTTAGCGATTTTGAACGAATACGTGGATGGGACGGTGGACCCGGCGATATGCGACGAATTCGAGAAGCATATCGCCGGATGCAATCCCTGCCAGGTGGTCGTGGACAACATCCGCAAGACCATCACGCTCTATAAGGAGGGAGAGCCTTACGACTTGCCGGTTGAATTCCATCACCGACTCCACGCCGCCTTGCGCCGGCGCTGGGAAGAGACCCATCATTAGAAACTGATTGAGAACAGCTTGAACATGGGACCGTTGCCGCTGGCCGGGAACCACTCGACGTTATCCCATCCGGAGCCGTACTCGGACGGGGCGGCAGGGCTAAGGAGTTGGAGCGGGTTTTTTGCCTTGATGATTTGCACGGCCACGCCGCTGAGAGTGTACTCGGCAAAGGCCAGTTCATTCGCCTTGGTTTGGTAGAACGTCAACTCCGGAACATTCTCCAGGAACAATGGGCGGGGCTGGACCTGAATCGATTTGTCGGCGTGTTGCGGCTGGGTGTTTGTGCCGCCATACGAGGGTCTTTGGGTCACCGCCTGGCCCGAAGTCCCCGTGGCTGGTTTGGCTTGGGCCGGGCTCGCTTGAGCTTGGCCAGACGGGCTAAGCCCGGACGGAGACGCTTGGGATGCGGTGGTTTGGGCGCTGCCGACGCCAGCCGTCAAAACAACGGCTGACCAAAGCAGAACGAACGTCATATTCACTTTCATGGCTGAAATTGGATTCAATTTTACCCGACATATCATGTCAGTCTGAATAGCCTCTCAAGCTTGTTTCGTGCCGATGTGGCTGAGGTGATGCTCCCCTTGGGTTTACGGGGGTTTTGTGGATGGACCGAGACGACTGCACATCCGGGCGGTGGAACACCCGGTTTCACTGGTGGTCTCAAGCGTGCCACCACGGGCCCAGGATACCTGGGGCTTTTATCTGTGTCCGCCGCCGCCGTGGCCGCCACCGTGCCCCCCGCCGAACCCGCCAACGTGGCCGCCGCCAAAGCCACCAACATGGCCGCCTCCGAAGCCACCGCGGTAACCGCCGAAGCCACCCCGGTAGCCCCCATAGTATCCACGTCCGTACCCGCCCCACCCGTAACGGCCCCACCCATAGCCCCACGGCCATCCCCAACCCAGCCCCACTCCGCCGTAGAGCCATGTCCCGCCGATCCAGATTCCGTTGTCCCAGTACCCAGGGTTCCAGTAGTAGTCCGGGCCGGGAGACGCCGGAACCACCTCCTGTGGGTAGTAGGCCGTCGCCGGGGGTTGATCATAAACCGGGGCCGGCTGCGCCGGCGGATAGGCCGGCGGCGGCTGGACCTGCTGCGGCGGCGTGTAAGGTCCTGCCTGGCCTCGCACCTGTGCGTCGTGGGTCAGCATCGCCACGATGACTGGGGACGAGACTCCCTGCGCCTTAAGGTCGAGGATGTCGTCGCTCGACAAGTGGAACGGCGTCGGGACGTTCCTCACGTAGGCGACCGCCACCTCCTCCGAGACGCCCGACTTGGCCAGTTTCACCACTTCGGACGCGTTGGGCGCGAGGCCCGCGTTTGCGGCGACGCTGGTCGCGAGGATCGTTGCTAGAAATCCCATGTTTTTCGCTTTCATGATCTTGCTCTCTCTCTCGATTCTTGGTGTGCCAAATCTCTGCCCCAATATCGTCCCTTTCAGATGCGTTTGCCAGCTTCTTTCTCAATCCGGGAACCGGCGGCCCGGCAGCGCAGACTTCCTGAGCAGCGGGCTTCACCAAGGCGTCGGTTCAGCGAATCCTCGAAGTATGCAGCCGAAGCCAGTTTATTGTCGGATTGTACAGTTGAGGCCTTCCAATTGGGCCAGCCACTGGCCGAAATGAGGGCAGCGAGCGCGTAGAGTCTGCAGACCGATAGCGCCGGCAGCCGTGGCTCCGACGAGGACCTTCAGTCTCTCGTAACGCGGAACATGGTTGATGAGCCGCTTGCTGGGAGCTGTCATTTCGCCATCGTTGATCTCCTCGGGGGATTTGAAGCCGGCCACCTCCTCCTCGAGCGTCGCCACAGCCTTGGTACTGTCCTCGATGCGAGATGCTATCTGATGCAGATCACAGTACAGCAGCGCCTCGAATTCGTGGAGTTGCAGATAAGGGATGAACCTCGAGCAGCAGAACTCCTTCGCCAGGGCCCTTTCCAGTTCCGCGACGCGCTCGAATGGATTGGTGCTCTTTGTGATCTCAGCCCATCCGGGATAATCCGAGGACAGCGCGTAGAGGTCGACCATGGTCGAGAATCGTGTCTCTGGGTGAGCATCCTGCTTAATAAGCCTGAGAGTATCGCGTTTGAGGCGTTGAAACCCTGGTGCGCCGCCGCGCTTGCCGAGTTTGCGGTTGGTCAGCACCATGCGCGGGCGCACCTCGACCTCGAAGGACGCGAGATGAGGCTTGAGAGTTTCATTGGCGAATCTGAGCTCGGTTTCGCCTTCGACCGTCAGGTAGAGGCGAACCCAGCTCATGGACGGCCTCCGATAATGTTCTTCTCCCAAAGCTGGCCGAGACTGTACTCGCTGAGCCACTCACGCAATTGTTCATCGCCGAGCCGCTGGAACATAGAAGAACCGTCCTCAATGTTGGCAACGATGACATCTTCCGGCTCGATGAGGTCCACCAGGGTGGATGATTGGGTAGCCACCAGAATCTGGGTAAAATTGGAAGTGTCCTTGAGCATGGACGCCAGAAGCTTGATGGCATACGGGTGCAACCCAAGCTCCGGTTCGTCGATGATGATCATCGCGGGCAGGAAGTCCCGAGGCTGGAGGAGCAACGTAGTCAGGGCCATGAACCGGAGAGTACCGTCAGAAATCTGGTGAGGCCCAAGCTCGTATTCGGAGTTATTAGCGCGCCAGTTGAGCATCACCTGCCTTGGGTTCTCCGGCAGGGGTTGGAGTTGGAAATCATGGAAGAAGGGAGCTACGAGGCGAATTGCCTCCAAGATCCGCTGATATTCGTGGGGGTATTGCTCCCGGATCAGATTGAGCACCGAGGGAAGGTTGCCCGCATCGGAGTACAGGAACCGGTTATCATCAACCCCGGCACGGCCGCGAAGGCGGGACTCATTAGAGGTGTCGTGGAACTGATAGGCTCGGAAGCGCGGAAGCGCGTTCCGGAAGAACTTCGCCGTCGGGTTTGCGGCATATTCCGGCATGAGGATGGCGCTTTCTTTCTGGCCCGCTCCGAGCATCAGGGGACCGCGCTGGGTTCCATCGTCCCTGCGCTGGAACCGAATAGACTCCTCGCCGAAGATCAGCGTATCCGGGGCGGCGTGGAACAAACGGCAGTGGTATGTATTCTGCCCGGCATCGGTTTGAAACGTCATTGTGGCGCTGCATTGTGGCGTGGTTTTCGGGCCATAATGCAGCAGAGAACGCGCCCCTCCGGCTCGTCCGATGAAGATCTGGAGCGCCCCTGTCATTGCATAATTAAGGAGCTTGAAGAAAGAGAGCAGGTTGGATTTCCCCGATCCATTGGCTCCGATGAGAACGTTGAGCTGCCGGAACCTCAGTTCAGGGCACTGTTTCACGGATTTGTAGCCCCCAAGGGCCAGGGTGTTCAGAGCAATCATACGTTGTAATCAGCAGCCTTTCCATCGGCCCCAGATCATTCTATCTCAAAGATGGCTTCGATTTCCACCGCTATGTTTGCGGGCAAAGAACCCATGCCGACCGCGCTGCGGCTGCCGACGCCGGCGTCCGCGCCGAAGAGTTCCGCGAACAGTTCGCTGCAGCCGTTGATCACTGCCGGGTGCTCTCGAAAATCGGGCGTGCAGTTGACCATGCCCAGGACTTTGATCACGCGGCGCACGCGATTGAGAGAACCCAACTCGGCGCGCAAGGTCGCCAGAATCGCCAACCCGGCCTGACGCGCCGCGGCTTTGCCCGCTTCGAGGTCGAGGTCGGCGCCTACGCGCCCCGTGATCAAAGTCTGGTCCGCATTGATCGGGCCGTGCCCGGAGACATACGCCAGTTGACCCACAATGACGAGGGGTTTGTAAACCGCGACGGGCCTTGGCGCCGGGGGCAACACGAGCCGCAGCTCGGCCAGTCGCGCTTCAGGATTCAAGCTCATGGATTTCATGGTCCGCCCATGATCGGGCAAAACCCCGGCTGAACGCACGAAAAAAATCGGCGCCCCTCGATCTGTGCGCATCTCAGTTCCGCGCGCGGGTCCGCGAGGCGTTCATGGGTGGGCCGGCCGATAAGGAGACCATTCAAAATGGCAGGGACACTTTCGCTTGGTCTTTTGACCGCTGGCTTCGTAGCTCGCTCGATACAGCCAGTCGCGGGTATGCAGCGCCCCGGCGGACAAAACGCCTACGGCATCTTGCGACCCGTTTCATAACGGCTCCTTAGGCGCCCTTCTTCCAGGAGAGCTCGATTTCCTCGAGTGTGCGTCCCTTGGTCTCGGGCACAACCAGCCAGACGAAGACAAAGGTCAGGAGGCTCACAGCGCCGTAAATCCAGAACGTCACGACCGGGCCTATCGCTTTGCTGTCATTGAGCATCGGAAAGGTCTGGGCCACGATGTAACACGAGCCCCAGACGGTGAGCGTCGCGATGGACATCGCGCGCCCGCGCACCTTGTTGGGAAAGATTTCGGAACAGAGTATCCACGAAATCGGCCCCATGGCGCTGGCGAACGCGGCGATAAAGACCATCACGCACACCAGCAACGGCAGCCCGCTGAGATGCGCGTGGAACATCCAACCAATCAACCCGAGTGCGACCGCCTGCAAAGCGGCCCCGATGAGAAGCAACGGGCGCCGGCCCGCCCGGTCAACGAACCCAATCGCCACGAACGTGAACACCAGGTTCACAAGTCCAACCCACGCCGTCGAGGTGAAGGCCGCGTTTTTTACCGCGCCCGCCGATTCGAAGATTTTGGTCGAGTAATAGATGATGGCGTTGATGCCGCAGAACTGCGAGCCGGCCATTAATACGACGGCAATGAGCAGCGGCTTGAGATAGCCGCCTGTGAACAATTCGAAGAATCGGCCTTCTTCCTGGCGCATCGCAACGCCAATGGCGCGAATCTCCCGCTCGGCATGTTCAGGCCCCCCAATGCGCGCCAAAATGTCGAGCGCCTCATTGCGGCGTCCCCGGTTCGCAAGCCAGCGCGGACTTTCCGGCACCGCGCACAGAAGGACGATGAACAGCAGCGCCGGGACCGCCTCCAGGCCCAGCATCCACCGCCAGCCCAGGCTCGCATTCCAGGCTTCGTCGCCCAGGCCCTGGATGAGTTTGTTGACCCAGAGCGTCAGAAAAATGCCGGTTACGATGCCGAGCTGGAACAGCGAGCCCAAGCGCCCGCGCCAGCGCTCGGGCGAGATCTCCGCGATATAAATCGGGCAGATCAGCGAGGAGGCCCCAATTCCGAGGCCGCTGAGAAACCGCGCCACCAGAAACTCCCCGAAAGTTCGCGGGACCGCCGAGAGCAAGCCGGACGCCGCGTAGAGCAGGGCGCAGAGAAACAAGAGCCGTTTGCGGCCGAAGCGATCGCTGAGGAACCCGGCGAAAAAAGCCCCCGGAACGCACCCCAGAATGGCGCTGGCCCCGGCCATGCCCTCCTGCACCGGGTTCAGGCCGAAATGGCTCTTGAGATAGGTGTTGGCGCCATTGATGACCGCGGTGTCATAGCCGAAGAGAAAACCCCCGATGGCGGTGGCGGCGGTGGCAAATAAAACGAATGCCAAGGACCCTCTGTCCGAGGCGACCAAAGATGCGGAGGCGGCTGGCGCTGTTTTCATAAATGCGCAATGCGGAGTGCGGAATGAACTGGGCCCGCTCCGCGCGCCGCGCTCATTGAGCCACAGATCGCACCGGTTGCATAGGAGAAACCGCTACCGCCGCAAGGCTTGCAGCTCCTCTCCTGCATCCAGGCGCTCTTCGATGAAGTGAGTCCCCTGGATACGGGCCAGGAGGCTGTAAAGGCCGCGGGTGGCCAGGAGTTCTTTGTGGGTGCCCCGCTCGACGATTTGCCCGTGGCGCAGGACCAGAATCTGGTCCGCCTTGCGGATCGTGCTCAAACGATGGGCGATGACAATGCTGGTGCGGTTGGCCATGAGCCGTTCCAGGGCCTCCTGGATGAGCCGTTCGGTGCCGGTGTCCACGCTGGCTGTCGCCTCGTCCAGGATGAGAATCGGGGCGTTCTTAAGGAGGGCGCGCGCGATGCTCACGCGCTGCTTTTCGCCCACGCTGAGCCTGACGCCCCGCTCGCCGACTCGAGACTCGTACCCTTTTGGCAGCCGCAGGACGAATTCATGGCAGTTGGCCGCCTCGGAGGCCGCCAGCAGTTCCGCCTCCGCCGCCTCCGGCCGCCCATAGAGGATGTTGTCGCGAATTGTGCCGTTGAAGAGAAATGCCTCCTGGCTTACGACACTGATGTGCGAGCGCAGCGATGCCAGCGAAAGGCCGCCGATGTCCTGTCCATCGATTGTGATGCGGCCGGAGCTGAGTTCATAGAATGCCGGCAGCAAATTCACGAGCGTGGATTTGCCGGCCCCGGTCGGCCCTACCAGCGCCACCATCTCGCCGGGCCGGGCGTGGAGCGATACGTTTCGCAGCGCCGGCCGGCCGGCCGTGTAGCTGAAGCTCACGTTCTCATAGACGACGTCCCCGCATACCGGCTCCCTCAAGGAGGCGCGGGCCTGGCCGTTGGCCCGTTCCACCGGCGCGTCCAGGATGTCGAATACCCGCTCTCCCGCCGCCCGAGCCGCCTGCAGCATTTGGTTTAGCCCGTGCAAGCGGGCGACCGGCTCGTAGAACAAGCCGAGATAGAACAGGAACCCGACCAATTGGCCGAGCGTCATGCGGTCCGCAACGACCTCGCGCCCGCCCGCCCATAACACCAGCACCATCCCCAGCGACCCCGCCAGGCTCATCGCCGGAGAATAGGCGGACCAGACGCGCATGATGCCGAGGGTTCCCTCCCTGAGCGCGTCCGCCCGTCGGGCGAAACGGAGGTCCTCGTGTTCCTCGCGTCCGAAGGCCTTGATCTGCCGGACTCCTTGCAGGTTGTCCATGAGCAGCGCGTTCATGGCGCTGGCGGCTTCGCGCTGGGCCCGGTAACGCCGGTGCGCCGTCATCGTGTACCAGATCGCCCCTCCCGCCAGCAGCGGCAGCGGAATCAGCGATACCGCCGCCAGCCTCGGATTGGTTGCAAACAGAATCGCCGTCACCCCGACGATGCTCAGCAGGGCCACGCTCCCTTGTTCGGTGCCGTCAATGAGCACTCGTTCCACCGAATTCACGTCCTCGATCACCCGCGTCATCAGATCGCCCGAGGCCCGCTGGTCGAAATAACCGGCCGGCAGCCGCTGCAGCCGGGCATACACGTCCCGCCGCATATCATAAATCACATTCTGCTCCAGGCGGTTGTTGATGCGGATTCGCAAGCCGTTGAACGCGTCTCGAAGCACAAACGCCCCCAGCAGCGCCGCGGCCATCGGCGTCAGCAACTCAACCCGTTTGCCCCGAATGACCTCGTCGATGACGAACTGCGCCAGCTTCGGATAGGCCAGCCCGAAGGCCATCGAAAACAGGGCGCAGCCTATGGTGCCCGCCGCCAGGAACTTGTAGGGCAGCAGATACCGGCCCACTCGCGCCAGGACCTCCCTGGTGGAACGCGCCTTCGAGACGAACGTCGGGTCAACCGCCGCGCTCGTCTTCCGCTCGGCGCCCTGGCCCGTTCCCGGCTCGTTCCGCTCCGTCCCGCGCGCCTCCCCGCCGCCCTTGTCTCTCGCTCCGCACCCCCGCCCGGGGCTGATTTGTGCATTTCTGTGCATGGTAATCTTTAACCTACAGCCCGCCCCAACTCCAGGAGGAACATGAACGGGGAGAAGAGGTCGTTCTCCTTCGCGGCCCTCAAAACGCCTCAGCGCACGGGGAAACGCTGAATCGCAGGATGTCGCTGATGATTTGGTCGCGCGCGTCCACCGTGTCCACCCGGAGGTACTCGGCGCCGAGCCTTTGGAGGCCCTTGGGGTCGCAGTGGAGAAAGAAGAGGTTCCGCAGCATGGTCGTCGAGAGGATGCTCCGCTGCAGGTTGCCGTCCGAGGTGTCGGAGATGTTCGATACGAGGTTCTCGCGAATGTTGACGGAGGTGACGAACGGAAAAACGCAGGCCGCCGAGATTCGGCCCTGGTGAATCTGCTGGCGATAAAAGAGGTCGATCGGCATCGTGAGTTCGCCTTGGACCGCCTCGGCCAGGATGGCCGCAATCTTGTTCAGCGAGTTCTTATTGACCACATAAGAAACGGTCGAGGCAAACATCCTGCGGCTGAGATTGAGAAGGGTGAACCTCTGGACTTCCTTGAGGGTGCCGTCGGGATTCAACGCGACGCACTGGCGGTAGAGGGCGCTCAACTCGCGGATGTATTGCAAATCCGGCGGCACCCAGACATCCGTGTAGAGCATGTCCCACTTATCGAGGTCCCCGTTGCGCGCCATCGAGTCTATCACCAACCCGGTGGTCGGGCCAAGAACGATGTCGTCTTCGGCGACATGCACGTGAGTGGCGCTGTTCTTAAGCGATTGGAGCAGAAGGTGGTGGGAGGTGAAGCACCCAACGGCCCCGGGCTTGAGGCGGGGCGCCCTCAGGTTCAGGGCATTGCCCGGGGACGCGGGATGGCGGTGGTAGAAAGGTTGCAGGTTGTAGGCGGCAAGCTGCCTCTCCAACTCCCGCCTCCTCTCCGGGTTGCGGTCGAGGTTGATATAGTAGCCCGTATAGTGCATTTCATCGCGTCTTCAAGACCGCTTCTCCAGGCAACCCGTTCGCCCGGCCGCCGTCAAGGAAGAACAGCCGGCTTGCCGGCTTCTATGACACCCAATTTTGCTATTGCCAGTTCGGGGCGAGTTTGAGAAGCTCAGGGACCGAGAAAATGGATGGATTTCAGCATAAGCCCCGGCGTGTGGCGCTGCTAGTTAACACGACCAACGGACAGTACGAGGTGCCTGTGAACGCGCCGCCTGATTTATTGGCGGAGGTGGACGCGGCCAAGTACATCAACGCGTATGAGGCAGGCATCCGGGCCGCCGGATGCGAACCGGTGGTCCATGAGGGGATTCCGAACCTGGAGGTGATTGGGTGGCTCAGGCAGGTGCGGCCGCAACTGTGTTTCAACGTGTGCGAAGGGTTCGGGGGCGAGAGCCGTGAGGCGCACATGCCGGCGCTGTTGGAGGCGCTGGGGCTGCCCTACAGCGGGCCGGGGCCGCTGGCGGCCGCGGTGACGCAGGACAAACCCACCACCAAGCGTCTGCTCAAGGCGGCGGGGTTGCCGACGCCGCAGTTCGAGGTGTACGACTCCGTGGAGGCGGCGCTGGATTGCAGGTTGTCGTTCCCTCTGTTCGTCAAGCCCTCGCACGAGGGGACCGGGATGGGGGTTCAAAACGAGAGCGTGGTGAAATGTCCCGAGCAGTTGGGCCGCCAGGTGGAGAGGATTCTCCGACACTACCGGCAGCCGGCCCTGGTGGAGAGCTTCATCGAGGGGCGTGAGTTGACGTGCGGAGTGGTGGGCAACAACGGCGACCTGCAGGTGTTGCCGGTCCTGGAGGTGGACTTTGGGGGCTACCCGCCGGACCTCTTTCCGGTCTATTCCTCGAAGCACAAGAATGATTTCGATCACCTCTTTCGTTATCGGTGCCCGGCGCCTCTGTCCGAGGCCCAGACCGAGGAGATCAAGCGGCTGACGGTCGGCACGTTCGAGGCGACCGGCTGCCGGGATTACGGGCGGGTGGATTTTCGGCTGACGCCGGAGGGAGAGCTTTACATTTTGGAAATCAACGCGCTGCCGGGCATCACGCCGCGGAGCGACATGACGATGATGGCCAAGGCGTTGGGCCTGACGCATGAGCAACTGGTTGCCGCCGTGCTGAAGGCCGCCTTGAAGCGTTGCCGCCTGCAATGAAGCGCGCCGGTCTGCTGCTGCTCTACGGCATCGATGAACACACGCTCCCCGTCGATGCCGCGGACACGCGCCAGATGATCCGGCGGGCATCGGAGGTCTTGAAGGAGCTCGGGTGGGATGTCGCCGCCAGCCAGGTCGAGAGCGACTTGGGCGCCGCGCTGGCCCCTTTCGACCCGGACCAATGGCTGGTGTTCAACCTGTGTGAAGGCTCGCCCTGCCAGGCGTCTTATTACGCCCGGGCGGCGCGGGAACTGGAGGAGCGCGGCTATGCCTTCACGGGCAGTACCGCGGACGCGCTGCACCGGACCCAGTCAAAAATCTCGATGAAACGACTGCTCGAGGCGGCCGGCCTGCCTACGGCCCGGTGGAAGGATGCGTCCGAGGCGCGAACGCTCGAGTTCGAGGCGTTCCCCGCCATCGTCAAGCCTTCGGAGGAGCACGGCTCCTTCGGCATCACGCGTGACTCGGTGGTGACGACCGCGGCCGAGGCGCGGACGCGCGCGCAGGCGCTTATCGAGAGGTTTGGCGGCGGGGCCATCATCGAGGAGTTCCTCGACAGCCCGGAGTACGCCATCTCCGTTTGGGGTCCCGCGGGGCGGCTGGAGGTTATCGGGATCAGTGTGATCCGCTACGACGCCTTTCCGGAGCTGCGCGACCGGCTCTGCACGTTTGACGCCAAGTGGCTGGAGAACTCGGAGGCTTACCTGATGACGATGCCCGCTTGTCCGGCGCCGTTGGAGCCGGAGATGGCCGCCGAGTTGGGCGCGTTGGCGCGGCGCGCGCATGTGGCGTGCGGGCTGCGCGATTACAGCCGGACGGACGTGCGGCTGCGAAAGGGAAGGCCGATGGTATTGGATGTGAACTCGAATTGCGGTTTATCGGAAACGGGCGGCTTCGCCAATACTGCGAGGGCCGCGGGGTGGGAGTATGGAGCGATGCTCGAGCGGCTGGCTCTGATGGCCGCCGGCCGGGCCGGGCAGGCGCGTCGCCCTCAACCGAGAGGAGCGGCTCTGTGAACGGACCCATTGTTCGGCCTTCCACCGTCGGGGACCGCGCCACCATACGCGAAATCCTGTTGCGCTCGGAGGTGTTTGGGCCGAGCGACGCCGAGTGCGTGGACGAGATGTTCGGGCAGGCCCAGGCCAAACCGACTCCAGACAATTACCGGTTTTTGTCCGGGTGGCTGGACGGCTCGATGCGGGGCTTCGGCTGTTTCGCTTGGGAGGCCCTGACGCATGGGACGTGGGGCTTATTCTGGGTCTGCACCCTGCCGGAGGCGCGCGGGCGGGGCCTGGGCGGAGCGCTGCTGCGGGAAGCGGTGCGGGTGGCCACAGCCGAGGGCGGCCGGTTGATGGTGATCCATACTTCTTCGACGGCCCCCTACGCCCCGGCCCGGCGGCTATACGAGTCGCAGAATTTCGCCCGCATTGCGGTCATCCCCGAGTATTACAAGCCGGGGGACGATTTGTTTATCTACCTGCGTCGGCTGTGTTGACAGGTTGGACCGGGTGTGGTTTCATCCAAGCCGGCAGCCTAAGTTTCGCTCCCTTCCTGGGGCGGAGCGCGGGGGACCCAGTGGCCCCGGAGAACCGGGGTCGGGGCGAAAGGCGCAGAAGTTCGCGCCAAGGCCACTTTCAAGGCCAAGCCCGACAGCTAACCTCGCCGGCATTTGGAAGGGCGATGCTTCAGTCCTGTGCCGAGCACGGGACATCAGCCTCCCCATAATCTGACTGAACCTTTGGCCCGGGCGCTTTTGCGGCCGTGCGGGATAGCTTATTTTGATATGATGGAACGAGGACTGGGCGGACTTGTGGACAAGCTGAAGGCGGCGGTCATCGGCAGGCCGAAGGACATTTCGGACAAACGCTTGTTCCACAAGCTCTCGTTGATTGCGTTCTTCGCCTGGGTTGGGCTGGGGGCGGACGGTCTCTCGTCGTCCTGTTACGGGCCGGAGGAGGCCTTCCGGGCGCTGGGGGGGCACATCTATCTGAGCCTTTTCGTCGCGGCGGCCTCGGTATTCACGGTCTTCATCATCAGCGCGAGCTACTCGCAGATCATCGAGCTCTTTCCGACGGGCGGGGGCGGCTACCTGGTCGCCAGCAAGCTCCTTTCGCCGAAGCTCGGCGTTGTGTCCGGCTCGGCGCTGCTCATTGATTATATCCTGACCATCACGCTTTCGGTGGCCAGCGGCGCCGATGCGTTCTTCAGCCTGCTGCCGGCGGGCATGCTGCACTTCAAGCTTGTCGTTGAGGTGGCGGCCTTGTGCGCGCTGACGGTGCTCAACCTGCGCGGCGCCAAGGAAGCCGTGCTGCCGTGGGTGCCCATTTTCATCGCTTTCGTGCTCACGCACGCCTTTGTGATCGGCTGGACGGTGTTGACGCACCTGGCCAACTTCTCGGATGTGTGGCGGCATGCCTCGGGCGAAGTCGCCGTTACCCACAGCCAGCTTGGGTGGCTGGGCATGGGGCTGTTGGTGCTGCGGGCCTACAGCATGGGGGCGGGCACCTACACGGGCATCGAGGCCGTGAGCAACGGCCTGCCGATGCTGCGCGAGCCGCGCGTGGAGACCGGCAAACGGACCATGAGGTACATGGCCTTTTCGCTTGCCATCACGGTGGCGGGGCTGCTTCTGGCCTATCTTCTTTTCCGGGTTGTCCCGCAGGAAGGCAAGACGCTCAACGCGGTGTTGTTCGAGCGAATGACCGCCGCCTGGCCGCATGGGGCGGCTTTGTCTTTCATCGTTGTCACCCTGGCTTCGGAGGCCGCGCTCCTGTTTGTGGCGGCCCAGACAGGGTTTCTCGACGGCCCGCGGGTGCTGGCCAACATGGCGTTGGACCGCTGGTTTCCGACCCGGTTCGCCAACCTGAGCGACCGCTTTGTCACCCATAACGGGATTGTCCTGATGGGGGGATGCTCGTTTCTGCTCATGGTTGGGTCCGGAGGGTCAGTGGATTTCCTTGTGGTCCTTTACAGCATCAACGTGTTCATCACCTTCTCCCTCTCGCAGCTTGGCATGGTGCGCCATTGGTGGGCGGAGCGGCGGACGGTGAGTGACTGGCGGAAAAAGCTCTCCATCAATGGCGTCGGTTTCATTCTCACGACGTTCATTCTGCTGACGCTGAGCATGGTCAAGTTTTTCGAAGGCGGCTGGATGACCCTGGCCGTCACAGGCGCGCTCGTTGGGTTGGCGCTGGCCGTCAAGAGGCATTACAACCAGACCGCCCGGGATTTGGGCCATCTGGATGAACTGGTCGCCGCGGCGGGGTTGGACAAGACCGAGGCGCCGGGAGGCGCGCGGATACCCCAGGTCGCCCCCGTCATGGACACCAAAGCCAAGACGGCGGTGCTGATGGTCAACGGGTTCAACGGGTTGGGACTGCACACGCTCTTCGGCGTGCTGCGCCTGTTCCCCGGCGTTTTCAAGAACTTCCTCTTCGTGCAAATCGGCGTCCTGGACGCAGGCAACTTCAAGGGCGCGGCCGAGGTGGAGAACCTCACGAATCACATCCAGGCCGCCAACCAGCGTTACGTCGATTACATGCGGTCCAGGGGTTTCCAGGCCGAAGGCTATTCCACCCTCGGAAACGATGTTGTGGAGAAGGCGGTCGACATCGCCCCGGAAATCCTTGCCCGGTTTCCCAATGCCATCTTCTTCGGCGGCCAGCTTGTTTTCCGCCAGGAGACGTTCCTGACCCGGCTGCTGCACAATTACACGGTGTTCGCCCTGCAACGACGCTTTTACCAACACGGTCTCCCCTTGCTGATTTTGCCGATCCGGATTTGAGCGCGTTCCCCAGTCCGTCGTTCCGGGCCATTCCGAGGGTGTTTCTTTCCACCCGATCGAGTCTCAACCCGCCGTCGGCGGCTTGAACGGCAAGGTGAGTGTGAAGGTGGCGCCGTGGCCGGGACCGGCGCTCTGCGCGCAGAGGGAACCGCCCAGCTCTCGGGCGGCGAGGGCGCCGCTGTGGAGGCCGAAGCCGTGGCCGTCGCGCCGGGTGGTGAAGCCATGGGAGAAGATGCGGGTGATATTCTCGGCCGGGATGCCGACGCCGTTATCGATCACCTGGATTTCCGCCTGGTTCTCGACCGTGCGGCGCACGCGCAGCGTCATGAGCTTCTGCGGGCTTTGGGACTCGCTGAGGGCGTATTTGGCGTTGCGGATGAGATTGATGAGGATTTGGAGGACCTTGTGCTTATCGACCAGGATTTGAGGCAGCGGTTCGATGTCGCGGTGGTACTGGATGGTGTGCCGCTGCAAGGCGGCGGCGTTGATCTGGATGGCGTCCTCGACCAACCGGGCGACATCGACGACCTCCTGCACGCCTGCGACCTTAGCATAGCTCTGCTCCATGGCGACGATCTGGTTGATGTGATTGATGTGCTCGCGCAAGTGGCCGAGTTCGAGGAGAAAGAAGCCCTTATGCTCCTCGAATTTGTCATGGATGGCGGCCAAGTACTGCGGGATATGCTTGCCCCGGGCGTCGGTGGTGAGGAACTCTTCCAGCCGCCCCGCGTTTTGCTCGAGGAGCGGGGGAATGCGGGCCAAGTTGTCGAAGTTCAACCGTTTGATGGCGTCAATCACCAGGCTACACGACACGTTGACGCTGTTCAGGGTGTTGCCGACGTTGTGCAGCACGTCGCTGGCGACCTCCGCCATGCCGGCCAGCCGGGAAGTCTCGACAAGCCGTTGGTGCGCAGTTTCCAGTTCCGCCTCCGCTATCTTGAGGGGGGTAACGTCTTTCGAGATGCCGAACGTGCCGATGACGTTTCCTTGACCGTCGCGCCACGGCATCTTGCTGGTCAACGCCCAGGTCACCTGGCCATTGGAATGGGTTTCCTTCTCCATCTTGCTGATGAGCGGCTTGCCAGTGCGGAGGATTGCGTGCTCGTCCTCCAGCGCCTCCCGGGCGTGCTCTTCGGCGAACAGGTCGGCATCCGTCTTGCCGATGATCTCGTGGGGCGGGATGTTATGGAAGGTCATGAACGACTTGCTGAAGTGGACGAAACGCGACTCGCGGTCCTTGAAGTAAATTCGGTCGGGAATATTGTCCAGCAGCGTGCGCCACAGTTCACGTTCGTTGGCAAGCTTGTCTTCCGCCTGCTTGAGCGTCGTCACATCCTTGGAGATGCCAAAGATGCCGACGATCTCGCCCTTGGCATTGCGCCAGGGCATCTTGGTGGTCAACGCCCAGGTCACACGGCCATCGGGATGCGTTTCTTTCTCCATCTTTCCGATGAGGGGCGTGCCGGTCCGGATGATTTCCTGCTCGTCGTTAAATGCCGGCCGGGCATGTTCTTCGGTGAAGAAATCAAAATCGGTCTTGCCGCGAATCGATTCCGGGTTGTCAACGCCCCATAGTCGGCTGAAGAACTTGCTGAAGTGGACAAAGCGCGAACTGCGGTCTTTGAAATAGACGGCGTCCGGAGAGTTCTCCAATAAGGCCCGCAGAGGGCCGTCCACATCCGCCACGTCTTGTCCGGGAGGGACAAACTCACCTCCCGGCAACGGGTCTGCCTCGGCACCCATCATCGGCCCCGGCCCCTGCATCGCACAGTTCTCTTTCATAGCAATAGCACTGGACTGCCATACGCGGACCCACAAAAAAGGTCCTTGGATCGCATCTGGAGATCAGAGCATCTACTGTGCCAACTCTAGCAACGTCCTTCTTCGAGTCTTGACCGTCGTCCACGAGGGCAAACCCCGAATGGCGCTAGCGCAGCAACCAACTCTCCGGCAGGGTGTTACACTGCTGGTTGGGCCCGGCTGTACTCCAGCCCGGTTGAAAAAGGGGCTCCCCGATTGGGCAGTGACTTTTTGCCGGGTGGCAACGCCGCGCCGAGACAGAATCGTGCGTGGTTAATAGGGAAGGGCGCTGGCTTGACCGGGTTGCCGGACCCAGACCGGATGTGTCAGAAGTCGGCGAGGCGTCTCATTCACACCGTGGCTTCAGCCCGGTTTAGAAAGGCATCGGAGGCACTCCAACCGTGTCAACGGTTTGGGTGGGAGCGCGGAAAGCCGTTCAAACGGCTGGAACGGCCCCTCACACATACGCACAGCGCGCTGAAGCGGCGGTGTTCATCAGAGACCGGCGTCGAGCCTATGGCTCACCCGGCACGTTTTGGCGCAACTCCTCGAGCCAGACAGCGGCCTCGGCGTCGCTGGGGGCGCGCCAGTCCCCGCGCGGGGAGAGGGAGCCGCCGGAGCCGACTTTCGGGCCGTTGGGAGCGGCCGAGCGTTTGAACTGGCTGGTCTGGAAGAAGCGGAAGAGGAAGATTTCGAGCCACTTTCGAATGGTGGGCAGGTCGTATGCCAGCCGTTTCTCGGCGGGGAGGAGGTCTGGCCAATCCCCGCGGTCTTTGTCACCCCAGGCATGCCAGGCCAGGAACGCAATCTTGCTGGGGCGGAAACCGTAGCGGGTCGTGTAGTACAGGTTGAAGTCCTGGAGCTCGTAGGGGCCGACCGTTTCCGCCGTCTTTTGCGCGGGGCGGGCCGAGTCTCCGGCGGCATGGGGCACCAGTTCCGGGGAAATCTCCGTATCGAGGATGGCCTGGAGGACGGCGTTGGCGGCGGCGGCGAACTGGCCCGACGCGATGACCCATCGGATGAGGTACTGGATGAGGGTCTTGGAGACGGAGACGTTCACGTTGTAGTGGGACATCTGGTCGCCCACCCCGTAGGTCATCCAGCCCAAGGCCAATTCGCTCAAATCGCCTGTCCCCAGAACGATGGCCTGATGGAGATTGGCCAGGCGGAACAGGTGGGAGGTCCGCTCGCCCGCCTGCACGTTCTCGAAGGTGACATCGTAAACCGGCTCCCCGCGCGAAAACGGATGGCCGATGTCGCGGAACATCTGCAGACAGGCCGGACGTATATCGATTTCTCCGGCGCTCACCCCAAGGGCGGCCATGAGCCGGGCCGCGTTGGCGCGGGTCAGGTCGCTGGTGGCGAAACCCGGCATCGTGTAGGCCAGGATATTCTGGCGGGGCAACCCCAGCTTGTCCATTGCCTTGGCGGCAACGATGAGTGTCTGCGTCGAGTCCAGGCCGCCGGAGACGCCGATGACCACGCGCTTGATGCCCGTGTGGGAAAGCCGCTTAATGAGGCCGTGGACCTGGATGTGGTAGGCCTCGAAACATCGCTGGTCGCGCTCCAGCGGATTGCTTGGCACGTAGGGAAACCGGGCGATGTTCCGGCGCAAAGGCACTTCTTCGCCAGGGAGCCGCAGTTCAAAAGGAATGCGGCGCACCTGTTGAACCCGCTCCCGGCATTCGGCCAGCGAATCCTGAAAGCTGGTCATCCGCATCCGATCCTGCCCCAACCGCTCCAGGTCGACGTCGGCGGTGATCATTTGCTCGCGATCGGCAAACCGCTCCGCCTCGGCCAGCAAATCGCTGTTCTCATAGATCAGGGCGTGACCGTCCCAGGCCAGGTCGGTGGTTGATTCCCCCGGCCCGGCGGCGGAGTAGAGGTAGGCGGCGATGCACTTGCCTGATTGCGAGGCGCACAATTTGCGGCGGTAGTCCGCTTTGCCGATGATGATGTTGCTGGCCGAGAGATTGGCCAGCACGGTTGCGCCCGCCAGGGCAGCGTAGGTGCTGGGGGGGATTGGCGTCCATACATCCTCGCAAATCTCCGCATGAAGCCTGAACCCCTCCACATTGGTCGCATCAAACACCAGGTCGTTGCCCAGGGGCGTGGGCCGGCCTAGAAACATCACCTCGCGGCGGAGCGCGTCGCGGGCGGAGGTAAACTGCCGTTTCTCATAGAACTCCCGGTAATTGGGCAAGTAAGTTTTCGGCGCCAGGCCCAGCACCCGGCCGCGGTACACAATCACCGCGCAATTGAACAGCCGGGCGTCGAATCGCAGGGGCGCCCCCACGATCAGCACCGGCGTCAACCCCTCACTCTCCTTGACCAGTCGCGCCACGGCCGCTTCGGTCCCCTCCAGGAGCGCGTCCTGGTGGAACAAATCCTCGTTCGAGTAAGCCGACAGGCCCAACTCTGGAAACAAGGCCACCGCCGCCTGCGCTTCCGAGGCCTGTCGCGCCAGAGCCAGCGTCCGCTCCACATTGAACGCCGGGTCGGCCACCCGCAACGAGGGAATGCAAACGGCCGCCCGGATGAACCCGTGCGCGTAAATGGAGTTAAACCGCTCACGCATACCCAATGACTACGCAAATCCGGCGCGGGTTCCAATGACAAACTGCCGCCTCAATAGGAAGCGCGGACCCGGTGCCCGAACGCCGCGATCGCGGTTTTCGGATTTCCTTCTGATTTGAGATTTGAGATTTCAGATCTCGGATTTCGGATTCGAGATTTGGGCCTGCTTCATCCTTCGGACTGCGCGCGCAGTTTCGCGACGATGCCCGGCAAGCACTGCAACGCATACTCCACCTCGGCTTTGGTGTTATCGATCCCAAGGCTGAAGCGGATACTCCCGCGCGACCGGGCCGTGCTGCAGCCCATCGCCCTGAGCACATGCGAAGGGTCCGGAGCGCCGGAGGAGCAGGCTGAACCGCTCGATGCGCAGATGCCGGCCTGGTCCAGAAGCAGGAGCAGGCCCTCCGCTTCCACGCCCTCGAAGGCCAGGTTGGTGGTATTGGGCAGGCGCGGCTCCGGGGCGCCGTTGCGGGCGACCCCCGGGATGCCGGACAGAAGCCCGTTCTCGAGCGCATCGCGCAATGCGCGAACCCGTGTGTTCTCCGAGTCGAGATTCGCCAGCGCCAGTTCCGCAGCCCGGCCGAAGCCGACAATGCCCGGGACGTTTTCGGTGCCCCCGCGCCGGCCCCGCTCCTGGCCCCCGCCCATCAGGTAGGGCTGGTACTTGGTGTGCCGCTTCACGTAAAGCAGCCCCACGCCCTTAGGCCCGCGGAGCTTGTGGGCGGAGAGCGACAGAAAATCAACCCCCGACGCTTTGACGTCGATCTTGAGTTTTCCCGCCGCCTGCACGGCGTCCGTATGGCACGGCACGCCTTTGTCGTGGCAGAGGGCGGCTATCTCTGCTATGGGGAAGAGCACGCCCGTCTCGTTGTTCGCCCACATGGCCGACACGATGGCGGTGTCGGGCCGGATGGACTTTTCCATCAACTCCAGGTCCAGCGCCCCATCCGGGGCCACCGGCAGCAAAGTAACGCCGCAGCCCTGCTTCTGGCTGAACGCGCAGAATTTGAGGATGGACGGATGCTCGACGGCCGTCGTGACCAAGTGCCGGCGTTCGGGGCGAGTGGCCAGCGCGCAATGCAGCGCGGCGTTGTTGCTTTCGGTGCCGCCGCTTGTAAAGACGATCTCCTGCGGTTCGGCATTGATCAACGCGGCCGCCTTGACCCGCGCTTCGTCCAGGCGGCGGGCCGCCTCCTGACCGAAGCCGTAGGCGCTAGAAGGATTGCCCCACTGCTCCCGCAAGAACGGCAGCATTGCCTCGAGTACCTCGGGCGCAACCTGGGCCGTGGCGTTGTTGTCAAAGTAGCAGAACCTCTGCGGATGCATTTTACGCTCCTGGCAAGGGTAAGAGCGAGGGCGAGAGGCGGCAACCCAAAAGGGGGAATGCGGGGCCATCGCATCGCGGCAGCCCGCGGCGGCCGCCGGCCCGCGTGGCGATAAGAGAGTGTGCGCATCGCAGGTTTTTTTTCCGGATGGGCACATTTCGCGAAGTGGTTGAGGGTTATTGGGAATTAAGAACTGGTCAATGGTAATTATGGCTTCATTTACCAATCACAGATATTCAATACTCAATTCCCGATCAGCCTCTTCCGAAGAGTCCGAGATGGGCACGAAGAGAGTGGTGTACACCATGGAAACGAAGAATTGCGTCCCACGCCCGCGTGACGATGAGGGCCCTTAACCCTGCTCGACGAGCGCGCCCGGAGTGTCTATGTTATTTCCATGGTGTTCCGAAGCAGGGACTTGCCGCCGGTCATTTTGGCCTCCGCCTCGCCGCGGCGGGCGCAATTGCTGCGGGAATTGGGCGTCGAATTCGAGGTCCTCCCCAGCAAAGCGGACGAAATCCACTCGCGGCAGCTCACAGCCCTCGAAGTCTCCAGGATCAACGCCTGCCGCAAGGCCCGGTCCGTCGCGAGCAAGCACCCGGATGCCCTGGTGCTGGGGGCAGACACATTGGTTTTTGCGGATGCGGCGCTTTATGGGAAGCCGGCGGACATGGCGGCGGCGCGGCGGATGCTGGAGGAGTTGCAAGGCCGCGCGCACCAAGTGGTCACCGCCGTCTGCCTTCTGCACTTGGCGGCGGGCCGCCGGCGCGTCTTTGCCGAAACCACGGCCGTCACGTTCCGCCCGCTCGATGCCGCCGGAATCCGGCGTTACCTGGCCAAGGTCAATCCTCTGGACAAGGCCGGCGCTTACGCCATCCAGGAGGAGGGCGCCCTCATTATCGAGAAGATTTCCGGTTCCTATTCGAACGTCGTCGGTTTGCCGATCGAGAGGTTGGAATGGGAGTTGACCCGGTGGAGCGGGGAGGCGCACCATCAATAAACAGGCGGCGTGTCAAGGCTCAACGGGGCTGAGACATGCTGGATGGTCCAGAGGATGTCCTGGTCCTGGCTGGTCGGAACATTTACCGTGCCGTTGATATAGATATAGGTCACCGGTTGGCAGGTGCCGGGCGAGCGCCACTTATGGATTTCGCTATGGCCGTCGGCATAGCTGAAGCCGCAAGCGCGATTGTGCAAACTGGAGGGCAGATCCTCCCAGACCCCAGGGTTGGATTTCAAGTTGGCGCCCACCTCGGTGATCCACCAACCATCGTTGATGCTGTCGGGATGCTCATCCAGAAATACGATCAAATTTACAGGCCGCGGAATCGAGATGTCGGACATTGTGTTGTATGCCCGCCACGCCGGATACCAGGTGGAGATTGAAGACGCCCCGTATGCGCCGCCTTGGATGAATCCGTTCATGGAGAGGCTGCGCACCCGCGACATTTTCTGGCCCCATTCTGTACAGGGATAGATGTCCGCCGGACAATGGTAAATCGCCGGGTTCCTGGTGTAAGAGCCAAGCAGCCCCCCCGCGCCGGTCAGGAAGAAAATGTTGGTGTTGTCGGTGTCGTTGGCGTCCCAGCTCAAGACCCCCTTGACCCAGCTTGGGTTCGCATTGCCGTCTTCGTTTTGGTTGGGCGCCAGTTTGCCGTTGTTATCATCGGCGTACATCGTCCAGGCGACGGCCATCTGCTTGGTGTTGCTCAGACACTGAACCCCCTGGGCCTTTTGCTTGGCCTTGGCCAAGGCCGGCAGGAGCATTGCCGCCAGGATCGCGATGATTGCGATCACCACCAGCAATTCGATGAGCGTGAAGGCTCGATGGGAACGAGTGGAAACTGGGTTCATTTGCATGGCTCTGGTTCGTTCAGGCTTGTTTGGGCTTTGCGTCCAGAACCGTGACGAAGCGGGGCGGCAATGTCAACTCAATTTTTGGAACACAGAATCGGCCTCGGTCGCGGGGCTGCACCGAGCTCTCCAAATGTGTCGAGCCTGCGCCGGAGGGCGTCAGTCGAGCGGCCAGGTTGGGAGGATTTCCGAAGCGGGCGAAGTTGTCTGGGCGCCGCGCATCAGCTTGCGCTCCGCCGCGACCGCAATCATGGCCGCGTTGTCGGTGCAAAGGCCCCGGTCGGCCAACCGGAGCTTGATCCCGTGGCGGGCGCAAGCCGCCGCCAGCCCCTGCCGAAGAGCGCGGTTGCAGGCGACGCCGCCGGAGGCAGTGACGCAGCCGACGCCGAGCCGGCTGGCGGCGCGCAAAGTTTTGGCCACCAACACCTCGACTATGGCGGCTTGAACGCTGGCCGCCAGGTCGCGCAACCTCCGGGGGTCGTCGCAAAACCCCGGCCTGTCCCGCAAGAAATACCGGACCGAGGTTTTCAGCCCGCTGAAGCTGAAATCATCATTGGGTTCGTTGAGCATTGGCCGGGGGAAAACGAACGCCGCGGAGTTCGCGCCTTCGGCGAGGCGGTCGATTTCCGGACCGGCCGGATACGGCAGGCCCAGGAGTTTGCCGACCTTGTCGAAGCACTCGCCGGCGGCATCGTCCAGAGTCGAGCCGAGCAGGCGGTGCTTGGACTCGTTTTCCATCTGGATCAGCATGGTGTGGCCGCCGCTGGCGATGAGCGACACGTTCGGTTCGAACTCGGAAAAGGCGGCTGCGGGCGGATTGCCTTGTATCCATGGGGAGAAGAGGTGGGCTTCATGGTGGTGCATGCCCAGGAAGGGGCGGCGCAGGACGAAGGCGAGGGCCTGGCCGGCCTTGAACCCGACCAGCAAGGCGCCCGGCAAACCCGGGCCCTGAGTGGCGGCCACGGCCTCGATCTGGGCCGGGTTCGCGTTGGCGTGGTCCAGCGCGGCGCGGGCTACCGGCAACAAGTTGCGAAGATGCTCGCGCGCCGCCAACTCCGGCACCACACCCCCGTATTCGGCGTGCAGCCGCACCTGTGAAGCGACCACATTGGCCAGGACACGCCCCTGATGCACCAGCGCCGCGCTGGTCTCATCACACGAAGTTTCAATAGCCAGGAGCATCTCCCGCCGGCTCGCCGGGGCCTACCTGGTCCGCTGCGCCACCCGTTTCTCAGGCCCGGGCGAGCGAAGGGTGTAGAGGGTGATGCCTTTGAGAAGGTCCATCGCCCGATCGAGTTGAGGGTCGCCAATGGCCAGGACCGAGCGGCGGTCCTTGTCGTCCAGGCTTTCCAGGCCGCCTGGGGTAAGCTGGAGTTGAGTGGCGCGGTCTTCCTCGATGCTCAAGGCGACCACGACATCCGGCGTGATGCCCTCCTCATGGATGACCTTGTGGCTGGGGGTGTAGTATTTGGCCGTGGTCAGGCGCAAGGCCGAGCCGTCCTGGAGAGGAAGAATGCTCTGGACCGAACCCTTGCCGAAGCTCTTTTCTCCGAGGATGATGGCGCGTTTCAAATCCTGGAGGCAGCCGGCGACGATTTCCGAGGCGCTGGCGCTGCCGAGGTTGATCATCACCACGATGGGCATGCCTTCCAATTCGTCGTGCCCGAGCGCTTCCCGGCGGGAATCCTGCGCGGGGTTGCGCCCCTCGGTCGTCACGACCAATTGGCCCTTGGGCAGGAATTTCGAGCAGACCTCGACCGCTTGGTCGAGCAAACCGCCCGGATTGGACCGCAGGTCCAGGACCAGCCCGCGCATCCCCTGCTTCTTGAGCTTGCGCAGCGCCATTTCCAGGTCGTCGCCGGTCTTCTCGCCAAATTGATGGAGGTGAACATAGCCGATCTTGTTCTCCCCGAGTATGAACTCCTTTCGCCCATGGAGGTCGGTTACCATATCGACGTTGATTACGGCTCGAGTGAGCTTGTAATCCTTGTACTGATTTGAGGAGGGACGAAAGACCGTCAGCTTGACATCCGTGCCGGGTTCGCCGCGCAAGTTCTTGACGGCATCATCGATGCTCATTTTATCGGTGCTCTTGCCATCGATTTTCGCGATCCGGTCGCCTGATAGAATGCCGGCCCGCCAGGCGGGAGTGTTGGTCATGGGAACGACGACCGTTAGGAAGTTGTCTTTTACTTGCAGGCTGATTCCCAGTCCTCCAAACGCCCCCTGGGTGTCGTTTTGTAGTTCATGGTATTTCTCCGGGTCCATGAATTCGCTGTGCGGGTCCAGGGTGCCGAGCATTCCTTTCAGCGCGCCATAAACCAGGTCCTGGTAAGTCAGGTTCTGGCCGTTCACGTAGTCCTTGCGGACCCTCTCCATCACGTAGGAAAAAAGCTCAAGGCTCGGATAAACCGAGTCCTTCTCGGCTGCCCTCAGGTACAATCGCGCGCCGACCAGGAAGTTCACGCAAAGCACCAGGGCCACCGCCCCGTAAATCACACGTCGTTTCATATTGACTGTCTATGTCGTCCGGCGGACAACCTAACGGGCAAACCGGCATTTTGCAAGAAGGGGCCGCCCTCCACCCCATCCAGTGAAAAGAACCGTGCGAAGGGACGGAATGCTCTTTGATTGGAAGCGGCCCAGGACTTGGTAGTATAGCACGGAATGAAAGCTCTGATTTTCGATCTGGACGGAACGCTGGTGGACTCCGTTTACGCTCACGTCCTGGCGTGGCAACTCGCCTTCGCGGAGGCGAGGATGCCCATAGACGGCTGGCGTTTGCACCGCCGCATGGGCATGAGCGGGGGACTATTCAAGAGGGCGGCCATGCGCGAACTGGGGCGCACCATTTCGATGTCCCGTTTGAAAGCGCTGGACAAGCGCCACGACGAGTTATTCCGGCAGTTTTTGCCCACGCCCCGGCCACTGCCTGGGGCGGTCCAACTGCTCCGGTTCTTGCGCCAAAACAAGATCATCCACGGCATCGCCACTTCCGGCCAGCGCCCCGCCATCAATGCGTCCCTCAAGACCCTGGGCGTCACCCACAACACAGTGGTCGTGGACCGCGGGGATGTGGCGAGGGCCAAGCCGGAACCGGACCTATTCTTCGAGTGCCAGGAGCGCTTGGGCGTGGAGGTCAAGGACTGCTATGTGATCGGCGACGCGGTGTGGGACTTGATCGCCGCGCGGAGGGCGGGGATGCTCAGCGTCGGTCTGCTTAGCGGCGGCTACGGCGAGGACGCACTATACCGGGCGGGCGCCTTCCGGGTTTTCCGCGACGCCGCCGACCTTCACAACTACCTGGACGAGTTGGGTGTGCTGCCTTGAATGCCGCCGATAGGCCGGACAATATCGGTGGCGGTTGCAGGAATACTCGCGCCGCTCTGCGGGACCTGCCAGAGTTTCAGGAATCGTAGAAGAGCGCGTCATCCGGAGACGTCTCTCACGGCCCGGGGTATAAACCGGGGCAAGGAGGCGCCCAGAGGGCCACCCGTCCTCGACCCATCCCGCCAGACCCTCTTCGCATTGCGCTCGCACTATCCGAGATGCTGGAATACCCTGGGCGCCAAGGCATGATCATGAGCAAACTTGGCGTTCAAACACCGGGTTCTGGACAAAAAGCCAGCGAAGGCATCCTTTCGGAGAATCACATCCTTCAACCTCGCCTGGTCGGGCTTATTTTGGCGGGAATTACCCTTTTGGTGTATTGGCCCGTGGTGGGTCACGGTTTCGTGAACTACGATGACGGCGATTATTTCGCCTCGAATTGGCATGTCCTCGAAGGCGTGACTCCGGACGGCCTTCGCTGGGCATTCGGAACCGGCTTCGCGGCAAACTGGCATCCGCTAACCTGGATTTCGCTGATGCTCGATGCGGACATTTTCGGATCGGGGGCAACAGGACCGCATTTCGTGAACCTCATTTTACATCTGGCGAACACAGTCCTGCTGTTCACGCTATTGCGCCGGATGACGGGCGCCCTCTGGCCCAGCGCGATCGTGGGCGGCTTGTTTGCCCTCCACCCTTTGCACGTGGAATCCGTGGCATGGATTTCGGAGCGGAAGGATGTTCTGAGCACTTTCTTCGGCCTCCTGGCCCTCTGCGCATACGAAGCCTACGCTCATCATCCGAGGTCTCCGCAGGCCCGAAAGGGCGCCATGGAAAAACAGAGTCCCCTCGATCACAACGCGGACACAGCAGGCGCTTCGCGGGCTATCTTTGCTTCATTCGCCCGTGCGTTTTCCCGTTCCCGACGACGATGGTTCTACCTTCTAGCTCTGTTGTTGTTCGCGCTCGCATTGATGAGCAAACCGATGTTGGTGACGCTGCCATTCGTGATGTTGTTGCTCGATTATTGGCCGTTGAGGCGCATGCCCGCCCCATCGGCCGGCGAATTTGGCGTCCGGCTCCGGCGGCTGGTCTGGGAGAAAATCCCGTTCCTCGCGCTCAGCGCGGCTTGCTGTGCGGTCACCTTGGCCGTGCAGGCGAGCGGGGGAGCGGTCCGGTCGCTAGCCGCTCTGCCGGTGACTGCCAGACTTGAGAACGCGCTGGTTTCATATATTCGATATATTGGCAAGGTGCTGTGGCCCGAAAACCTTGCGGTGCTGTATCCCCACCCGGGGCACTGGCCACCGGGACAGGTAGTCCTCGCCGCGACGCTTCTTGCCGCGGGATGCCTGCTCGCTCTTTGGATGGCCCGCGGGTTTCCGTTCTTCGTTACGGGATGGCTGTGCTTTTTGGGGACCTTGGTTCCGGTGATAGGACTCGTCCAGGTGGGAGTGCAGTCCATGGCTGACCGCTACATGTACCTGCCGATAGTCGGCCTGTTGATCCCGGTTGTGTGGGGCGCCAAAGAGGTTCTGGCGCATTACCCCCTGCCGAAAGCGGTGCCGGTGATAGCAACCGCGTTAATCCTTTTCGCGTGCGCGGCGCGCACGCGCGACCAGTTGGCCTATTGGCGGGGCGGCGAAGAGCTTTTTAGCCATGCCATTTCGGTGACGGAGCATAACGATCTGGCTTCAGGCTACCTTGAAAACAATCTGGGCAATAACCTGTATCGCCGGGGGCAGGTTGACGAGGCCATCGAGCACTATCGCAGGGCGGTCCGGCTCTTTCCGGAGTATCCTCTGGCCCACAACAATCTGGGGATAGCTCTCATGGCAGCCGGCGACTCCGAAGCGGCGATGGAGGAATACGCCGAGGCTCTTCGCCGCGAGCCTGGATATGCCAATGCCCACCTCAACCTGGCGGATGCGATGGCCGCCAAGGGCCGTAATGAGCAGGCGATACGGCACTACCGGAAGGCGCTTGAAATCGAGCCGCACTCCGCGGCGGCGTTGAATAACCTGGCTGCAATCCTCATGCGTCAGGGGAGCCTTGCGGAGGCCATCGAATGTTATCGGAAGGCGGTCCGTTTCCGGCCTGATTTCGTTGGGGGCCGTGACAATCTGGCCGCAGCCCTGGTAAAAGATGGCAAGGTCGGAGACGCGATGACGGTGCTGACCCAAGCCCTCAAGGAAAATCCGGGCGACTCCAGGGCTCATTATTTGCTCGGGACTGCCCTGGCCCTTCAGGGCAGAACCAATGACGCGTTGAGTCAGTTTTATGAAGTGGCAAGGCTCAAGCCGGACTTCCCCGGTGTGCGGGAACAAATCACGGCCTTGAGAGGCCCGGAACTGAAGGCCAGGGCCGGAGAATAAGGCACTCCTCCGGAGGCGGTCATCGTGATGGTCTCCCCGAGTCGTTCTGCGCTTCAGCCGTGACCGGTTCTGACTTCAGCCCCACGCTGTTCACAC
>CAZZFF010000049.1:0-44228 GCA_964653485.1 uncultured Verrucomicrobiota bacterium
GATTTCGGATTTCGGATTTCCTTCGGATTTCGGATTTCGGATTTCGGATTTCTTTCGGGTTTTCAGGCTTCGGGTTTCGGCCCTTTTGCTGGGGGCGCTGGCGCTCGTGGCGTGCGCATGGCCGGTTCAAGCGGCCTCATTCAGCGATGGGTTCGAGACCTACGCTGAGGACTACCTGGACAAGGATTACGTCGGCGGGGGCAACGCGGCGCCCAACGGCACGGGCAACCCATGGTGGGGCGCCAATCCCGCCAATTTCGCGGTTGTGGGCGGCGAGAACGGCGTGACTCCCCACAGCGGGGCGCAGATGGCGCGCAACGAGTTCGGTTCCACCTACGAAGTGCCGTTCGATTTCGACTCCGAGTATTATGATCTGGCCTTCCGGCTCAACGGCGGCAATCTCTATTACGGGAATGTGGTGCTGGACTGGTGGTTCTTCGATCCGTGCGGCGCCAACACCACGGACCCGCTGAACCGGGACGATTACGGCGATTTTGCCGGACTCTGCAATTATGGAACGGGCGTGCCGGCCAACGCGGACTACACTACGAACTCCAGCGGGAGCGTTCTCGCGCCCGGAAGTCCTGCTCAATGCCTGATGATTGGGGCGGCTTATGTGTCGGGGGCCGCCGATACGAGCAAGTACCAGGCCCGGGTCCTGAGCGCCACGGACGGCCTGAACAGCGCGTATCCGACTTACTTCGATACAGCCACTCCGCGCTCCGTAGGATGGCACAACGCGCGTGTCGTGGTCGGCCCAGCCGCCGCCGGCACGCATCTGGCGGTCATCAAGTTCTATATCGATGACATGGTCACCCCGACGTTGACCCATGACAATGCGGGCGGCGCCGGCATCAACTGCGTCCAGCTCAGTTCCTTGCAGAATTATGGGACCGATCTGTCCATAGGAGGCTATTTCGATGACTTCTATTTTCAGGATGGTGTCGCCGCGCCGGTGATAACTGATGGACTGACGAACCGGAGCGTTAGCACGGGCGATACGGTGACGTTGGAGGTCGGCGGCATCACCGGCACGCCGGCCCCCGCTTTCTACTGGGAGATGGACGGACAGGCTGTAACCAACTCGAGCCAAATCAGCGGGGCCGGCACGAGCGTGCTGACGATCTCGGGGATAACTCCCGCCAACCTGGGCACCTATTCCGTGATGGCGAGCAACATCGCGGGAACGGCGGTGAGCAGCGCGGTCGTGGGTCCGCCGGCGCCGCCGACGCTGGACAGCCAATCGCCCACCGGGGGGACAGTGTTCGCCAGCCTGGGAGGCGCTGTCACGTTCTCGGTCACGGCCCATGCCGGCCTGCCGATAAACTACCGCTGGAGCAAGAACGGCAGCGCGCTTTCGGACGGGGCGACCATTTTTGGCTCGGCCACGGCGACTCTGACGATTACGAACCTCGTTGCCGGAGACGCGGGCATGTACGCTTGCCATCTGAGCAACGCCAGCGGGGCAACGGACAGCGTCCCGGTGACCCTGGTGCTGCCGCTGACGCCGGTCATCCTGAGCCAACCCGCCAGCCTGGTCATCGGGGCCGGCAGCAACGCGGTGTTCACGGTTGGCGCCGCGGGCCCGAACCTGGTCTATTTGTGGAGCAAGGGGGCGACGCCGCTGAGCCAGGGCGGGCGAATCTCCGGGGCAGCCTCGGCCACGCTGAGTATCGCAGGGGTCAGCGATTCGGATGCCGGGGCTTACTCGTGCTCGATTACCGGCGGGAGTGGCTCGACGACGAACACGGCGGCCGCGACCCTTACGGTCATTGATCCGCCGGTCTTCACCCTTCAGCCCCAACCCGCCAGCCAGGTGACCTACCCGGGGAGCAACTTGGTATTCCGGGTGGCCGCCGAGGGAACGGCGCCTCTGAGCTACCAATGGTTCCGCAGCGGGGTTCCGCTGGTTGACGGGACGAACATCACCGGGTCAACCACGGCGAGCCTTTCGTTGACGGTGGCTTCCACGGGAGACCAAGGGCTTTACCAATGCGCCGTCAGCAATTTCGCCAACGTCGCCATGAGCGCCGGCGCGGCGGTGTTCGTCAATCAAGCCGAGGTCCAGTTCACGGACGATTTCGAGACTTATCCCGCTTGCTGTCTGAGCGGGGGGCCGGGTCTATCGGGTCCCCGGGGCGGCGGGTCGCTTGACGGACAAGGCCCCTGGTGGGGGGTGAACAGTCCCGACATTTGCGTCTTTGCCGCCCAAAACGGCATCACGCCGCATTCGGGTTTGCAGATGATTGGCGGTCCCATCAATGGCCCGATCAGCACGAGCGACAACGACCGCACCTACCTGAACCTGTCGTATCGGTTCAACGGAGGCGGCCTCTATTTAGGGGACATCATGCTCGACTGGTATTTCTGCGAGTTGTATCCCACCAATAATGCCGGCTACAGCGACCAGGTCTCGCTGTGCAACTACGGTTTGGGCATGCCGTCGGACGCGGAGCAAGGCACCAACAAGCCGAGCGCCCTCATTCAGCGGCTGGCCATCGGCGGCTGGGAGGGAGGCGACCTGGCCGATTATCAATGCGCCGTCATGACGGCCGGGGACGGCTTGAGCGGCAACAACGGCGAGCTGGGGGGCATCTGCAAGTACTTCGATACAGGAGCCGCCCGCACAAACGGCTGGCACCACGCCCGCATCATGGTCGGCCCCGCGGATGCCGCGAGCGGCATCGCCAACTGTGCCTTTTTCATCGATGACATGCTCCAGCCCGTCCTGACGCACGACAACGCGGGGGGGATCGGGTTCAACTCGATCGACATCGCCAGCGACGTCATTTACAGCGGCGGGAACAGCGAGGCGGCGGCCGGCTATTTCGACGACCTGAGCTTTCGCGCGGTGAATGATCCCTTCATCCTTGAGCAACCGGTTGGCGAAGCGGTCCAGGCGGGGACCAGCGTGACTCTCTCAATCGCCGCTTTCGGCGCCGGCTTCCAGTGGCAGAAGGACGGCGCGGCCGTAGGCGGGGCTACCAACATGCAGTTGACCCTCAACCCGGTCCAAGGCACGGATGCGGGCAGTTACGCCTGTGTGGTCACCGGGGCAAACGGCTCGGCAGTGTCGAGCAACGCGACCTTGACGGTCAGCACCGTGGCGCCAACGCTGACGGCGGCCCGGGCGGGACGCAACGTCGTGATCACGTGGCTTGGCTCGTTCGTCCTCCAATCGGCGGCCAGCCCCGCCGGTCCCTACCAGGACGTGACCGGCGCCACCAGCCCTTACACCATGAGTCCCCCGCTGGCGCGGTCCCGGTTTTTCCGGCTGCGCAGCTCGACGGGCAGCGTGGGACCGACTCTGGCGGCCGCCCGGGTGGGACGCAGCGTCGTGATTACCTGGCCCGGCTCATACGTCCTCCAATCCGCGCTCAGCCCCGCTGGAACGTACCAGGATGTAGCTGGCGCCAGCAGCCCGTACACGAATAGCCTCCCGGCCGCGCCCGCGCGGTTTTTCCGGCTGCGCAATTGAAGTGTTGCGGAGAAATGGAGCGCGAAAGCAACATGACCAATGAACACTCCAGAGCGGGCAGGCGAACCGGCCTGACCTTCGATGTTGCGGCGGATTTCGAGGCGCTGAGCCGCCGCGCCGCCGCGCTGATCGAATTGGAGGTCCGCCGCCGGCCAAACCTGCTCTTATGCGCCGCGGCGGGCTTCAGCCCTTCACGGACCTACGAACTACTGGGCCAGCGGGCCGCCCTGGAGCCGGCCTTGTTCAGTCAATTGAGGGTGATCAAGGTTGACGAGTGGGGCGGGCTGGACCTGGCCGACCCTGCCACGTGCGAAAGCGACCTGAGAACACGCCTCCTGGTGCCGTTGCGGATTGCCCCGGACCGGTATCAAGGCTTCGAGAGCCATCCGTCGGACCCGCCCCGCGAATGCGCGCGCGTCTCTGAGTGGCTCGCCCTGAACGGGCCGATCGACTTCTGCGTGCTGGGAGTCGGCGTCAACGGACACATCGCCATGAACGAGCCGGCGGACGCGCTTCGCCCCGGACCCCATCTGGCCGAGCTGACGCCCAGTTCACTGGAGCACCCGATGCTGGGCGTCGCGAAGGCCAAACCGGCCTATGGGCTTAGCCTAGGGATGGCCGATATCCTCCAGTCCAGGAGGATTCTTCTGCTGGCCAGCGGGGAGCGCAAACGCCTTGTCGTGGAGCGGCTGCGCCGCCGCGAAATAACTCCACAGTTCCCGGTCTCGTTTCTCTGGCTGCATCCGGACGCAACGGTGCTCTGCGATGAAGGCGCGCGGTGAGTGAGCATCATGCCCATCGAGGTGAAGAGCTATGAAAACGGAGCGTTGGATTGTTTCCCCCGTGGCGCTGCTAATCCTGGCGGCAGGTCTTTGGGTTGGCTGTGAGGCTCCCGGGCGGGCGGCGGAGTCTCGGCTCTGGGAATACATCCGGCCCTTCGTGGGGACGCAGGGCGAAGGCAACACGTACCCCGGACCGTCCGCCCCGTTCGGGATGATTCAACTCAGCCCGGATACGGAGCGCGACCTTTGGGAAACGGCCTCGGGCTACCAGTATTCGGACACCTCGATCATGGGGTTCACGCTCACGCACCTCTCCGGCACCGGCATCCCCGACCTGGGGGACTTCTTGTTCATGCCACAGGTCGGCGAGCCTAAACTGGTCCCCGGGACCAAGGACAATCCCGACGCGGGCTATCGCGCGCGCTATTCCCACGAGCAGGAGTCGGCCTCGGCCGGATATTACAAGGTCAAGCTGCTCAACAACGGCGTGACCGTGGAGCTGGCCGCGGGGGAACGGGCCGGAATGATGCGCTTCACCTTCCCGGAGAGCGACCAGGCCAGTCTGATGACGGATCTCCAGCACTTTCTGAGCGGCAACCGCTTTCGGCTCATCTGGTCCCATGTCCGCGTCGAAGACCGCGCCACGGTCACCGGATTCCACCTTGTCAACGGGTGGGCCAGGGAAAGGTACTTGTACTTCGCGGCGCGCTATTCGCGGCCTTTCCAGCACTATCGCATTATGAACAATGGGGCGGAGGTGAAATATGACAGCTACGGCACGTATCGGTTCCGCAGCCGGAACGAGGCCGCGGGGACCAACCTCCAGTTCCTGGCGGAATACCAAACGCGGCCCGGCGAAACCATCCTCGTGAAGGTGGCGGTCTCGGCCATCAGCGCCGCCAACGCGCTGCAGAACCTGGATGCCGAAATCCCGGTCCGCGACTGGGATTTTCAACGGCTGGTGGACCAGACTCGCGCGCGATGGGACAAGGAGCTGGCGGGCATCCGGATCGAAGGTTCTCAAAAGGACAAGGAGACGTTTTACACGGCGCTGTACCACCTTTACCTTGCCCCGAACCTTTACCAGGATGTGACCGGTGAGTATCGCGGGCTGGATTCTAACATACACCAGGCGAAAGGGTTCAGGAACTACACCGTGTTCTCGCTTTGGGACACCTACCGGGCGGTCCACCCGCTTTTTGCCCTGATGCAAGCCCAACGGGATTCAGACATGATCCAGTCGCTGCTGGCGCACTACGACCAGAGCGTGGACCACCTGCTGCCGGTCTGGTCCCTGCAAGGCAACGAGACCTGGTGCATGATCGGCTACCACGCCGCCTCGGTGATCGCCGACGCCTTCCTCAAGGGGGTCAAGGGGTTCGACCCGGAGCGAGCCTACGCGGCCGTGAAGCGGACCGCCATGAACCTGGATTATGACGGCGTGGCGGCCTACCGGAGGCTGGGCTGGGTCCCCTTCGACGTGGAGAACGAGTCGCTCTCCAAAACCCTCGAATACGCCTATGACGATTACTGCGCCGCGCAAATGGCCAGGGCGTTGGGCAAGAACGAGGATTGCAACGACTTCATGAAACGGTCCATGAGCTACACAAACCTCTACGACCCTTCCCTGGGCTTGATGCGCCCCAGGGACAGCAAAGGCCAGTGGCGGGCGCCGTTCAACCCTCACCTCTACGATGACAACTCCCGCGCCAACGACGTGACCGAAGGCACGAGCTGGCAGTACTCGTGGTATGTGCCCCACGATGTGCCCGGCCTGATAGCCCTCTTTGGCGGTCCGGAGCGATTCACGCGGAAACTTGACGCGCTCTTCACATTCAAAGAGGCGGACCAAAGCAAAGGTGTCGAGGACATCCAGGGCCGCATTGGCGAGTACTGGCATGGCAACGAGCCGGGCCATCACATCGTCTATCTCTATTCCTGCGCCGGGCAGCCCTGGAAGGCCGCCGAGCGTCTCCATGAAATCGTGCGCACTCAGTACGGCAACCAGCCGAATTCCCTGAGCGGCAACGACGATTGCGGGCAGATGTCCGCTTGGTACCTTTTCACGGTCCTTGGCTTCTATCCGGTGTGCCCCGCCGGCGGCTATTACGTCATCGGCAGCCCCGGCCTGGGCAAGGCCGTTCTCCATCTGTCGAACGGCAAGCAATTCACCATGACGGCGCAGAACCTCTCCGAGCAGAACATCTATATTCAATCCGCCCGGCTCAACGGCAAGAACTGGGACAAGCCTTGGCTGGCGTGCCGGGCCGTGCAGAACGGCGGCCAACTCGAGTTCACCATGGGTCCGCAGCCAAGTCCAACGTGGGGAACCAATTGGGCCTTGCCGAACCAAGGCGGCGGGAATAAGTAAAGGCGGCGAACCGCCTTTAGTCATGGCCGCCGTTTAAGGAACCGTCATTTCCCCTGGGCTTTGGCGGCGACCTTGAGGCGCAGGGCGTTCAAGCGGATGAAGCCCGTGGCGTCGTCCTGGTTGTAGGCGCGGGTCGGGTCGGATTCCATGGTGGCGATCGCGGGGTTGTAAAGGCTGACGGGGGATTTGCGGCCGGCGATCATGATGTTGCCTTTGTAGAGCTTGAGGCGGACGGTGCCGCTGACGTTGCTCTGGCTTTCAGTGACCAGGGCCTGGAGGGCCAGGCGCTCGGGCGAGAACCAATAGCCATAGTAAACCATCTCCGCGTAGCGGGGGATGAGGGAGTCGCGCAGGTGCATGACCTCGCGGTCCAGCGTCAGGGTTTCCATCTGCCGATGGGCGTAGTGGAGGATGGCGCCGCCGGGGGTTTCATAGACGCCGCGCGATTTCATGCCCACGTAGCGGTTCTCGACCATATCGACGCGGCCGATGCCATGTTTGCCGCCCAGGCGGTTGAGGGCCTTCATCACGCCCAGGGGATTGAGCGGCTTGCCGTTGAGAGCGGTGCAATTGCCTTTTTCAAAATCCAGCGTGACATACTCGGGCTTGTTCGGGGCGTCCTCGGGGGCGACACTGAGCTTGAACATTTCTTTGTTGCCGGGGGCGAAGGCGTCCATCCACGGGTCTTCGAGGATGCCGGCCTCGAAGGAGATATGGAGAAGGTTGCGGTCCATGGAATAGGGCTTTTTGGCCGAGGCCTGGACGGGGATTTTCTTTTCGGCGCAGTAGGCAATCATCTCGGCCCGGCCGGGGAACTGGTCGCGGAACCGGGCGTCGCGCCAGGGGGCGATGACCTGCAGCTCCGGAGCCAGCGCGGCGGCGCTCAGCTCGAAGCGGACCTGGTCGTTGCCCTTGCCGGTGGCCCCGTGGGCCAGGGCCTGCGCCTTCTCGCGGCGGGCGACCTCGATCATCCCCTTGGCGATGAGCGGCCGGGCGATGCTGGTGCCCAGGAGATACTGGCCCTCGTAAATGGCACCCGCCTGGATCATCGGGAAAATGAAGTCCCGCGCGAACTCCTCCTGCATATCGACGATGTAACAGTTGGATGCCCCGGTCTTCCTGGCCTTGGCTTCCAGACCTTTGAGTTCCTCCTCCTGCCCAATATTGGCGCAGAACGCGACCAACTCCGCATCATACTTTTCCTTGAGCCAGCACAGAATCACCGACGTATCGAGGCCGCCCGAGTAAGCTAGGACAATTTTCATGCGGGGAAAATAAGCGCCAAGGCGCCGGAAACGCAAAGAAATAGTAATCGCACCAAATTAGTTGTTGCCGGCGGCCAAGAGGAGGAAGCAGCCGGGCAAGAACGCGTAGAGCAAGGCATGGGGCCAGTTATGCTCTTTCTGAGCGGAGGTTAGAAGGGCCGGGAAAACAATGATCGCGCACAGGATTGCGGGGGCGACAACAATAACCAGTTTCATAACGAGTCGGCAAAGTCGTTTCCAAGGAGATGTTGATTTCGTTCATCGGTGGAGTGAGACTTTGCATGGCAAGTTGGATTTGTTTGTGCCAGGACTTGTGTTTGGCACTGTTTTTTCTCGGCCGGAGGCCTTCTGACGGCACCACCGGCTGGGGTGAGGGTAAGAGTTCCAAAACGGAGGCGATGGCTTTAGCTCGGCCAGGATTCGCGTCCGGCCGGTTTGCCTTCGCAGGCGGGAAATCCGCCCACCCTTGACCGGTCCGACAAAAAGCACGACATCCAGCCCCGGGACTGCGCCTCCAAGAAGGCACGACTCAACCAATCGCTCCTACCTCACAAGTCATTGCCCTGGAAATTCTTCTACCACCTTCCCATCCCGGTCTGTCCGCCACGCTTTTTGCAATTTCCACGGGGTTCCTTTGGATGCATGCGTGACGACATAATGATAGATAGTGTCATCGCCGTCTTTCCGGGCCGAAAAGCCGTACGTGTCCGAATCCGGATGCGACTCCGGCCAAATCTTCCCATGCTCCTCCTTTGACCAACCCGGAGACCGCCCTGCTTTCTTCAAGTGAATCAAGAATTCCAGCGCGCCTTTAACTTCCACATCTAGCAAGGGACGACCATCGGTCGCTAGCTTCAAATACATCGTCCGTCTTGGGAAATCGAAGGTGACCAGATGCCGCGCCAGGAACCGCAGGCCGAGGATGTTTCCTTCCGTCCCAACATCAAGGTCCGTGTAGGTTTGGCCGTCCCAAAAGCATTGCGGCAGATGCACCCAGTCGTTGGTCTCTCCCGGGATGGCTCCTTTCTCCACTGAGCCGTCCAGGTTCCACCCAGTATCAACCAGCGAGCGAGTGCTTTTTCCCCCGGCAAGCCCGACGTGATCCGTATAGAGCGGGGTGTAAAGCCAGAACTTCAGCGGATACGGCTTGCCCAAATGCGTTGCATCGAGGCTTTTCGGGTCCAGGAAACGCATTTTGCCGGCCTGAAAGTCCAGTTGGATGCAGTAGTGCTTAAGGCAGTCCATCGCCAGAATCCCCATGCTTGGATGGCCAAGGTCGTTGGAATCCCCTTTAAAGTCATACGTCGCGCATAGCCGTCCGGTCTTTAACCTCGTGGCGCCAAGATATAGCTTAGGCTCCAGGTACACGCCGGATTTCTGCGCATTCCCACCCACTGGAACATTCACGTTCCCGATCGGCAGACGCCACCCCAATTTCGATGTCAGCGTTTTGTCGAACAGGGTTCCCGGCGATCCTGTGTCCACGACAAAAGGCATCTCTTCCCCATTTTCCAGTCGTAGATTCACTAACAGTTCTCCGTCTCGACCCGCATCCGGATTCATGTCCACGTCCGGCGGCAGGTGTGGCGGCGACGCGCAGGAACACAAAACAAGCGCGCAGAAGTGAATCGCCAGCCAGCGGAACATTCGCGGAACCCCGGCGTGGTTGGTCGGACAGGAGGCAGTTCTCCGAATCAATTCGTCGCTCATAAACCGTTTCGTTGCCGGGATGATTCAACTCGCTGCAGCAGATTGTCAAAACCAAACTCCCTCTGGCTGCAATGCTGGAAGGGTCAGTCCTAGACAAGTGACAATACGATGACTGCCACCTTTCTCACTTTTGTGTGAGACAATGCTGCCAAGGCTGTCTATGGGGAATATGTCTTCAGCCAATTCCAAGTGGAACATCGCGGCGCGGGTGGCAACGGACCAAGCCGCGGTGCTCGTGCTTCCCCTGGGTGAAGCCGGGGACCATCACCGGTCGCTGGTCGGCGGCAAGGCGTTTAACCTGGGCAAAATGATTTCGGCGGGTCTGCCAGTGCCGCTCGGCTTTTGTGTCACGACGACGGCATTCGAGCTCTTCCTGGCTTTGTGTCCGAGGCGGACTGAATTAACCACTCTGTTGGCGCAATGTTCCGGCGATAACGTTGGAGGGCTCTCGGAATTGAGTCGAAGAATCCGCTCTTGCCTGACGGAGGTTCCCGTTCCGGAAGTTGTGAGGAACGCGGTGTTGTCCGAGGGGCGGGAATTGGGAGCAGACCGAAGCCTGGCCGCGCGTTCCAGCGCGACCGTCGAGGATGCCGCCGGGATGTCTTTTGCCGGCCAGTTTGAGTCCATTCTGAATGTGCGCGGGGCGGACGCGTTGCCGGCTGCCGTCAGGTCGTGCTGGCTGTCGCTTTTCTCCGAGCGGGCGCTCATTTACCTGGCGAGGCAGCGGGTGCCGGCGGAGAAGGTCAGGATGGCGGTGCTGGTGCAGGAGATGGTGGCGGCCGAGCATGCCGGGGTTGTGTTCACCGCTGATCCGCTGACAGGAACAACGGACAGGTTCGTTGTGGAGTGCGTCAACGGCTTAGGGGAAGGACTGGTGCAGGGGACCGTTCAGCCTGAGCGGATGGAGGTAGAGAAGCGAACGGGACGAGTGCTGGCTTTGCAGGGCGCACGGAGCGCAGACAAGGCTGTTCGCGCTCCTATGCTTTCTTCTGCCGTGCTCACGAGACTCTGCGACCTGGCTCGCCAGGTCGAGCGTCTTTTTGGTTCGCCGCAAGACATCGAGTGGGCGCAGCGGGAAGGCAGAGTGTTTCTTCTGCAATCCCGTCCGATCACGACCAAAGCCTCGGTGAGAACGTGGGAAGATCGGCAGGTCTGGACCAATGTCAACACCGGCGAAACGATGCCGGACGTGATGACGCCGATGACGTGGTCTATGATGCAATTCCTGCTTGAGGTGGTCGGCCCCCTTTTTCGCCTGGTGGGCGCTGATATCCGGCGTGCTCAACCGGCGGGTCTCGTCGCCGGCAGGTTCTATTTCAACGCCAATACGAGTCTGGCTGCAATCAGACCATTTTCCTTCCTGCACAAGAGACTCCCCGATTTCGCGAGAATGTTGGGAGGCGAACTGGTGGAAGCCTACCGCCAGGCGCCGTTGACGCTTCTTTCGGAAGACCTCCCTGACTTGGGTTTTCGCTGGCCACGTTACATCCTGTCCTGGCCCCATCAATTTTACGTTATCATTACTCACTCATCCCGCCGCCGCGGTCGTGCCAGCCTGGCCCGCTTCAAGACGCGAACAGACGAACTCGTCCGCCGGGATGTCGGGGGCATGTCCACACAGGAGTTGGCCCGGATGGGTGTTCAATGGACTCAGGGAATGTTCAAAGACGCGGATGTTCTGTGCCTGGCGATGCAGGGAGCGGCGCTACCCGTGTTTCGGAAAGCCAGCCGCGATTGGCTGGGCGACCCCGGATTGAGGCTCCGGTTGTTTGCCGCGTTGGGCGGCATTCCGGTCGCGGAAGCCGGCCTTGCCCTTTGGCGCCTGGCCGTGCTGGCTCACACGAATAGCGACACGGCGGCTGCGGTGTCTTCCGAAGCCATTTGGCCGGCAGTCCGCGCCCGGGTTGGCCGCACCGAGCACGGCCGGGAATTCCTGGCCGCCTGGGATGCCTTCATGAGCGAGCATGGGCACCACTGCCGAGGCGAATTCGAGCTGTCCAATGCCCGCTGGTGCGAAACCCCCGATTATATTCTGGGGCTTGTGCGTGGTTACCTTCGCTCGCTGGGCCGGTCCGATCCGCTGCAAAATCAACGGCGCCTGGCGCAAGAACGGGAATGCTTGATCGTCCAATGCCGCGCGCAACTGAAGAATCCAATCAAACGCTGGATATTTTCGTGCTCGCTCCGCCGCGCGCAGGAATTGACTATCCATCGAGAACAGTTAAAAGACCTTTGCATACGACGGATTGCTTTCGTGCGCCGCGTTCTCCTGGTCTTCGGTCAACGACTCTGCGAGCAGGGCCGACTGGCCGTCCGCGACGATATTTTCTTCCTGGAAGTCTCCGAGCTTGAACCGGTCGCGACGGGCAACGCTTCATTTGATTGGCGCGAGCGCATCGCATCGCGCCGGCGTGAATATGAAACAAACCTGAAGCTCAACCCGCCGCGGGTTGTGAACGGAAGATTCGACCCCAACGCGCCCGCCTGGCCAGTGGCCGACGCGGAAGCGAAACATTTGACCGGCATTCCGGTCTCTCCTGGCATCGTCACGGGGCCTGCCCGGGTCATTTTGCGTGCGAACGATCGCGAGCACGTTCTCCCCGGCGAAGTTCTTATCGCCCCCGCCACCGATCCGGCATGGTCGCCGTATTTCATCACCGCCGCCGGTGTGGTGGTGGAACAGGGCGGGATGCTCTCGCACGGAAGCATCGTCGCGCGCGAATACGGCCTGCCGGCCGTAACGAATGTGGCTTCGGCGACGCGGGTGATTCGCACGGGCGACCTGGTGCAGGTGGATGGAAACCGCGGCTGCGTGAGCGTTCTCAAGCGTCTGGCTGAAGAACACCCGGCAGAGTAACCGATGTGAAAAGTGACAATGGGGATGCGGCTTTGAATTTCTCGGTGGACGAGAGGGGTCTGGCGGGTCAGTTTATAGCGCCGGCCGGCAGTGCGCCGGCAAGCCGCGAAAGAACTTATGTCTGATCCCAAGAATTCGACCAACCCTCGCGGGACCGAGCCGATCCAGGAGGCGGCGATGCGGGAGAGCGGCGACGTGCTGCAGCAGTTGGGCACTTCGGCTGCGGGCCTGACGGAAGAGGAAGCGTCGGGGCGTTTGGAGCGGTTCGGGGCCAATGAGGTGGCCGCGGAGAGGCGGGAAGGCTGGGTGCAGCGGCTTTACCTGGCCGCGCGCAATCCGCTGGTGATCCTCTTGACGATACTGGCGACCGTGACGTTCGCCACGGCCACGACGGGGAGCGACGTTGTCGGCGGTTGGGCGATGGTGCTGATGATAGTGTTGGGGGTGTCTTTGCGGTTTGTGCAGGAGACGCGCGCGGACACGGCAGCCGCCAAACTCAAGGCCATGATTCGAGTGACGGCGACGGTGGTGCGCGACGGGCGGCCGAGGGAAATCCCCCTGCATGAGTTGGTGCCCGGAGACATCGTGAAGCTGTCGGCCGGGGACATGATACCCGCCGATGTCCGGTTGGTCTCGGCCAAGGACCTGTTCATCATCCAGGCGACGCTCACCGGGGAATCGATGCCGGTGGAGAAGACGGACGCGCGCGACGCGCGGGAGAAGGTGTCGGTCATCGAGCGGACGAACGCCTGCTTCCTGGGCACTAGCGTGGAGAGCGGCACCGCGACGGCGGTCATCGTGGCCACCGGCGCGCAGACCTATTTCGGGAAGATGGCCCGCACGCTTACGAACCGGCAGGTGGAGACGGCCTTCGAGCGCGGCGTCAAGAAGTTCACCTGGCTGATGATCCGCTTCATGCTGGTGATGGTGCCCCTGGTGTTCGTTATCAACGGGCTGACCAAGCACGACTGGCACGAGGCCTTTTTCTTCTCCCTGGCGGTGGCGGTGGGGTTGACGCCGGAGATGCTGCCGATGATCGTCTCGGTCTGCCTGTCGAAAGGGGCGCTGGCGATGTCGCGCAAGCAAGTCATCGTGAAGCGCCTCAACTCGATTCAGAATTTCGGCGCAATGGACGTGCTTTGCACGGACAAGACAGGCACGCTGACGCTGGACCACGTCATCCTCGAGCTCTACTGCGACGTGTTCAAGAAGGAAAACGAGGAGGTGCTGCGCGACGCCTATTTGATCAGCCATTTTCAAACCGGGCTCAAAAATGTCCTCGACCGGGCCGTCCTGCATCACGAGGAACTGCACGGAGAGCTGTCGTTGGACAAGTACGCCAAGCTGGACGAAATCCCGTTTGATTTCTCACGGCGGATGATGTCGGTGGCGGTCCAGGGGCCTGATGGACAGCGGCAACTGCTGACCAAGGGGGCGCCCGAGGCGGTGTTCAGGAGATGCACGAGCTTCGAGAGCGAGGGGGAGATTTTTCCGATGGAGCCGATCCTGGTGGGCAACCTGATCGAGCAGGTCAATGATCTGAGCGAGGATGGATTTCGGGTGCTGGCAGTGGCGACCAAGAAGCTCGACGCGCGGCCGGCCTATTCAAAGGCGGACGAGTGCGACCTCGTTTTGACCGGCTACCTGGCGTTCCTGGACCCACCCAAGGAAACGGCGGGCAAGGCTATTACGGCGTTGTGCCAGCACGGCATCACGGTGAAGGTGCTTACGGGCGACAACGACCTGGTGACCCGGAAGGTGTGCCGCGAGGTGGGCATCAACGCGGATAAGATCGTCCTGGGCAGCCAGGTTGACGCCATGGGGGACCCGCAACTGGCGGAGGCGGTGGGGACGACGGATGTGTTTGCGCGGCTCTCGCCGGCGCACAAACAGCGGATTGTCAAGGCGCTGCAGCGCAAGGGCCACGTGGTGGGGTTCATGGGGGACGGCATCAACGACGCCCCGGCCTTGCGCGCGGCGGACGTAGGCATCTCGGTGGATAACGCGGTGGACATCGCGAAGGAATCGGCCGATGTCATCCTGCTGGAGAAGAGCCTCATGGTCCTCGAAGAGGGCGTGCTGGAAGGACGCAAGGTCTTCGTCAACATCCTGAAATACATTCGCATGGGAGCCAGCTCGAATTTTGGCAACATGTTCAGCGTGATCGGCGCCAGCGCCTGGCTGCCTTACGTGCCGATGGCCCCGATCCAGGTCCTCACGAACAACCTGCTCTATGATTTCTCTCAAGTGCCCATCCCGACCGACAACGTCGGCACGAGCCAGATTGCCAAGCCGCGCCCGTGGCAAATAGGCGAGATCGCGCGGTTCATTGTGTTCATCGGGCCTATCAGCTCCATTTTCGACTACACCACTTATGCGATCATGTGGTTTATCTTCAAGTGCAGCCAGTGGCAGATCGCGGCTCCGGCGGAGCTGGCGGACCGTTTCACGAAGGCCGGCGCCGACCAATCGTACGCGGCGGCGCTCTTCCACACCGGCTGGTTTGTCGAGTCGTTGATGACGCAGACTCTCATCATCCACGTCATTCGGACGAACTTGATTCCGTTCGTCCAATCGCGGGCCAGTTGGCAGCTCACGTTGACCACGGTGCTGATCATGGCCGTAGGGGCCTTCCTGCCGTATTCGCCGGTGGCGCCCGCTTTGGGCTTCGTGCCCCTGCCCGCGACGTTCTGGCCCCTGTTGCTCCTGACGCTGCTCTGCTACGTCGGCCTTACTCAAGGCATCAAGATGTGGCTGGCGCGAAAGGGGTGGGTGTAGGGAGGATTTGCTTCGCTATCAACTCAATCTCCGGCAAACCGCCTCGATGATGGCCAGCCCTTCCTGCACTTCGGGTTGGCGCAGGTTGAGCGGGGGCAACAGCCGAAGAACTTGCGCGCCCGCCGGAATCACAAGCAAGCCGGCGGCCTGGAGGAGATTGGCGAAACGAGCGGCCTGCGTTTTGTTCGGGTCTCCGGGCAGGTTGGGAATGTTCGGGGTGAGTTCGATTCCAAGCATCAGTCCCAGCCCTCGCACGGCGCGGAGAACGCCGGGGACTTTTTCCGAGAGCTCCCGCAGGCCGGATTTGAGAGACTCGCCGAGCTGGCGGGCGTTGTCGGCGAGTTTCTCCCGCTGGATGACATCGAGGATTTTCAACGCGACCGCGCACGCCAGCGGGGAGCCGCCGTAAGTGCTGCCGTGGCTGCCCGGGCCGAGGAGGTCGGCATAGGGCGCCCGCACCCAGAACGCGCCGATGGGATAGCCGCCGCCGAGGGACTTGGCCATCGAAAGGCCGTCGGGACGGAACCCTTGGGCCTGCGGGATGCCCTCGAGGATTCTCTCGAAGCTTTGGAAACGCCCGGTCCGGAAGTGGCCATCCTGGACCCCATCCATGAGGAGGAGGAGTTTCTTTTCATCGCACAACCGGCGGAGGCCGAGCAGGTACTCGGAGGTGGCGGGGGTGACGCCTCCTTCGCCCTGGATGCCCTCGATGAGGACGGCCGCCGTGGCCGGAGAGAGCGCGGCGCGGAGGGCATCGAGGTCATTGTAAGGGACTTGCCGGAACCCGGGCACCGCCGGTTCAAAGCCCTTCTTGACCTTGTCCTGGCCCGTGGCCGAGATGCCGGCGAGGGTGCGGCCGTGAAAGGAATTGTGAGCGGTGAGGATTTCAAACCGGCCTTCTTCATGTCCAAACTTGCGGCCCAGCTTGAACAGACCCTCGTTGGCCTCGCCGCCGCTGTTGCAGAAGAAGCACTTGCCGGGGCCCAGGAGTTGGACCAACCCCTGGGCAAGCCGGCCCTGGAGTTCGTGATAATAGTAATTGGAGATGTGAACGAGTCTCCGGGATTGCTCGATGAGGGCCTCGGTGATGGCCGGATGGCAGTGGCCCAGGCAACTGACCGCGATGCCGCCGCCCAGGTCGAGGTATCTCTTGCCGGCCACATCATAGACGTAGCTGCCCGCCCCGTGGCTCAGCACGAGGTCGAAGCGGCCATAGCTGGGGATAACGTTCTGCTGAAACAGGGCCTGGACCGCGGCCGCATCATTGCGCACCACCGCCGGCCGTGGAGGAACAACTTCTTTCATGTCATGATTCTCCCAATTTCTACAAAATCGGTCTCGTCCCTTGGTGACGCCTCACTTCGGGCTTTGGGCCTCCCCCTTCCAGCCCGCCAGCACCTCAGTGACCGGCGGCCATTGGGCGGTGTCGGCGATTTTGACTTTGCCCCAGGTGGTGCAGAGGTAACCGAGGAGGTGTTTGTCCTTCTGCTGGCGCGCGAATGCGCTGAAGGCCCGCGTGGCATCGAGCGGCTGCCAGCCAGAAGGCCAGACGCGGAAGCCCTTTTGCATGAGCAGCGGCACGGAAGGGTAGGCGGCCGCCTTCTCGTAGTGCCAGTCGCAGAGGATGATGTCAGCGGGGATGAGGTCCAGGGCGGGATAGGTGCCGTTGCGGGAGGCTTCCCATTCTGAGTATCCCAGGGCCTTGGAGTCCAGCAGACGATCGGCCCACATCAGCATCTCGATCTTGCGTCCGCCGACGATGTGGGAGTGGAGGTCATTGACGGCCTTTGCGAAGAGCTTGGCCGGGTCGCCCCCGCGGCAGCGCGGGCAATGTTCGGACGCGATGAGGAAGACTTCATCCATGCCGACATGGAAAGCGTCGGCTTGAAAGGCATCGCAAAGTTCATCGATGAGGGCGAAGACGACCGCGTTCACCTCGGGATTTTGAGGGCACCAGCTTCGGCAATAGATGCCCTTGTTGTCCGGGAACTGCCCCGGGGTCTCGTCGAATTCGGGATGTTTGTCGAGCAACCTGTCGGTTCGTTTGCTCCAGGACTGATGGCCCAGGCAGTTGAGCTGGGGGATGAGCCGGATGCCCTGCCGGCGCGCGGCTTGGGCCAGGTCGCGGGCGCCGGAGGCGGAGATGCCCTGAGCGGGCGCTATCTCGGGATGCGAACTGAATTGAAAGTTATAGTCCACTTCCAGGACGATGACGTTGACGCCCACAGCGGCCAGTTTGGGCAATTCCGACGCCAGGGTTCCCACCTGGCCATCGCTGCCCGCGGACAGATGGACGCCCCGCCACACGGGGTTGGACTCTCGCCAGGATTTGAGCCAGTCGGCGTGTGAACCGGCAGACTCCGGCCCGCCGGCCACCCGGCTGGCTGCGATGCAAAGCAATCCCAGGGCGGCGATGGCTCCCAGGGCGCGGCGCGCAATTCTGAAAGACCGGGTCTTCCTAATTAGCAGGCAATCGGCGGCATTCACCATAGCGCGAAGACTCGCATTTTGCCGCTTCCAATTCAATCTTTATGCTTCAGTCTCTGCGGCTTGATAGCGGTTCAGGGCATGGTGACCTACAGGTTTAATCCCACCCTGTCGAGCAGCCGAGGCTTGCCCCATTATGAAGTGCCCGTTACCCTCACCGGTAATGGGCACGCTGTATTACGGGGACAACCTCGACATCCTCCGGCGCTACCTCGGCGCCGAGACTGTGGATTTGGTGTACCTGGACCCGCCATTCAACAGCGACGCCAATTATAATGCCTTTTTTCATGAGCGGGACGGCACCGATGCCGCCAGCCAGATCCGCGCCTTCCGGGACACCTGGAGCTGGAACCTCGAGAGCGAGAGGACCTACCAGGAGCTAGTGATTCAGCCGGGCAAGGTCAGCGAGGTAATGCAGGCCTTCCGCACATTTCTGGGCCAGAACGACATGATGGCCTACCTCGCGATGATGGCTCCCCGGCTCATCGAGCTCCGGAGGGTGCTCAAGGACACCGGCTCGATTTACCTGCATTGTGACCCCACGGCGTCGCATTACCTCAAGCTGTTGCTGGACGCGGTATTTGGGTCAGGCTCCTTCCGCTCCGAGATCATCTGGAAGCGCACCAGCGCCCATTCGGGCTCGAAGCGGTGGGGACCAATCCACGACGTGATCCTCTTCGCCACCAAGAGCGCCCAGTACACGTGGAATGATGTGTTCCAGGCATACACCCCACAGTACCTCAGGGCGTTCTACAAGTTTTCAGACGAAAAAGGCCGGTTCCGCATCGGTGACCTGACTGGGGCTGGCACACGAACCGGGGAATCCGGGCAATCTTGGCGCGGAGTGAACCCAACGCACGCAGGGAGGCATTGGGCCGTTCCTGGAAAGGCGATCGCTGAGTTGGACCCGAAGCTCGCCAGCGGCACAGTACAGGAGCGGCTGGATGCGTTGGATAACGCGGGCCTTATCTTCTGGCCGCCAAAGGGGAGGATGCCCGGCTTCAAGCGGTATTACAATCCGGACGCCGGTGTGTTTATCGTTGACGTGGTGACCGACATTGAACCCATTTCTGCCCAGTCGGCGGAGCGGTTGGGGTATCCAACTCAGAAGCCCGTCGCCCTGCTGGAGCGAATCATCAAGGCCAGTAGCAATCCAGGGGACCTGGTGCTTGACCCTTTCTGCGGTTGCGGAACCACCATTGATGCCGCGGAGAAGCTGTGCAGGAAGTGGATTGGGATCGACATAACCCAGCTCGCTACTGCGCTCATCAAGAACCGTTTACGGGACACCTACGGCACCAAGATCGAAATCATGACCGTTGGCGAGCCGGTCACGCCGAATGAAGCGTACGTTCTTGCCGAGCAGGATAAGTATCAGTTTCAATGGTGGGCTCTTGGCCTAGTTGGCGCCCGGCCTGTGGAGCAGAAGAAAGGGGCGGACCACGGCATAGACGGGAAGATCCTCTTCCGGGATGACCCACGCGAGCCGCGGCCCGAGCAGATTATCATACAGGTAAAGGGAGGCAAAACCGGCGTGAAGGACGTCCGCGATTTGCGCGGGGTGGTCGATAGGGAGAAGGCGGCAATGGGCGTTCTCATCTCGCTACAGCCTCCCACCAAGGAGATGGTCAATGAGGCCGTCAGCGCGGGATTCTACGAGCACAAGAGCATCAAGCAGAAGTACCCCAGGCTCCAGCTACGGACTGTCAAGGAACTGATGGAGGGCAAGGCCATCGAGCGGCCTAGCAACGCCGCCGCTCTGGATGAGACTTTCAAGAAGGCTGTCAAGGACAGGCGCGGGCATCGCCAGGACGATTTACCGATATGAGCACCACGGCGGCTATAGCGCCACCTCAGTGCCGACGCCTTCATCGGTGAAGATTTCGAGCAGCAGGGAATGGGAGGTGCGGCCATCGACGAAGGAGACTTTTTCGACGCCCGCCTGGAGGGCGGCGACGGCGCTGTCGACCTTCGGGATCATGCCTCGTTCGATGATGCCGGCGTGTTTCAAGCCGGCGACTTCGCCGGCTTTGAGGTGGGGGAGGAGGCTGGCGGGGTCCTTGGGGTTGGCGAGGAAGCCGGGGACATCGCTCATAAAGACCAGGCGCCTGGCTTTGAGGGCTATGGCAGCCTCGGCGGCGGCGATGTCGGCATTGCAGTTGTAGAGTTTGCCGTCGGTGCCGCGGGCGGTGGGGCTGATGACGGGGGTAACGCCCTGGCTGACGCACTCGAGCAGCGGGGCGGTGTTGACGGCCACGACTTCCCCGACATAGCCCAGGTCCACCGGCCGGCCGTCGGGGCCGGTGAGCGCGGCCTTGCGGCAGGTAAAAATCTCCGAGCCGGCGAAGCCTTTTGCGCGGCTGCCGAAGGAGCGGATTGCTTCGACGATCTCGGGATTGATCTCCCGGGAGAGCACTTCATCCACGATGCGGACGGTGGCCTCGTCGGTTACGCGCTGGCCCTGGATGAAGCGCGATTTGAGGCCGGCCCTGTCCATGGCGCGGGTGATGGCCTTGCCGCCGCCATGGACCACGACGGGGTTGATCTCGACGGCCTCGAGGAAAACGACGTCGCGCGCCACGCCGTTGCGGACGGCGGGGTCCGGCGAATCCATGAAGCTGCCGCCATATTTGACGACGAAGATGGCGCCGCTGAATTTCTGGATATAAGGCAGAGCCTCCAACAGCGTGGCGGCTTTGGCAATCAGGTCCTGCATGCGTCGAGATGCGGTTTATCGGAGGGTGGGGTGGTGTTGCGCGTGAGGAAATCGAGTTCGGCTTTTTTCATTTCCAGGAACCGATCCAGGGCCTGAATGCGGGCGGTCAACTCTCTGCGGGCCTTGTCGATTTCCGGGGTCAAGGCCGCCGGCGTCGCGAGGCTGGGCGCCTCGGCGGCGGGCGGAAGAAGCACTTCGATGCCGGAGTCGGTGATGGTGAAAGGGAATTCCTGTTCCATGAAGGCGGAGCCGCGATATTTCACCAGCCGCAGGCTGCGCAGGGCGGTGGGCTGGGTGAGCCGATATTCCAGGATGACGGTGCAGTCGGCGATGGACTGGATGCAGGCGTAGCGCTGGGCGGCGCGGGGGTCGGAGGGGTCGAGGCTGACGGTAATGAGCGCAGCGAACTCGTTTTCGCAAAGCCAGTCGCGGAGGCGCAGGGTTTCGTGGAGTTCAGCGACGTGATCGTCCAGGAGGGCGAGGAGCACATCAAAGGAATCGAAGACCAGGCGGCGCGCCCCCAGTTCGGCGGCGACGACGCGCAGCCCCGCCAACATGCCGGTCAGATCATATTGCCCGGCCCTGACCACCGTGGGGCGGAGGCGGGCGTCGAGGAAGACGAGCCTGTCCTTTTCCAGCGTCTCGATGTCCCAGCCGAAGGCGCCGGCGTTTTCGACCAGTTGGCGGGGGTATTGGTTAAAGCTGACGAAGATGGCAGGCTGTCCGCGGCGGGCGCCGCCAGTGAGGGTTTGGAGGGCGAACACCGTCTTGCCGCTGCCGGAGCCGCCCGCCACCAAGGTAGTCCGCCGCGAGGGCAGGCCGCCTTCAGTGATCCGGTCGAAACCGGCGATGCCGGTGGGCAGTTTCTCCACGGTGCCTGCTTTGCGCCTCTTGTTCATGGTGTGTGCTGGTCAGTAAAATGCTGAACAATATCGAACAAGCTTTGTGAGAACACCATCTCGAATACCCCAGCTTGCCTCGAGATGCAAGCCTCAATACCTGGGAACACTCGAGTCGATTCGGACGGACCACGCATCGATGCCGCCCTCGACAGTTTTCAGGTGTTTGAAGCCGTGCTGGCGGAGGAAGTCGAGGGCTCGCCGCGAGCGGACGCCGTGATGGCAGTGGAGATAATAATGGGCGCTCGGGTCCAGCTCGGTGTAGCGGCTTGCAAGCTGGCTCAGGGGCAGGAGGCGGGCGCCTGGGATGCGCGCAATCTGGAATTCGTCGGGCTCGCGCACATCGAGGAGTTGGACGCATGGCTGCGGCGCGTCCAGCGCCGCCTTGAGCTCCTCGACGGTGGCTTCGGGGACGTCGTTTTCCGGGACCGCGGATGGGATGCAAGGACCCGGCTGCTGGCCCGGCAACGAGGCGGGGCCGCAGGGGACCTCGTAATCAACAAGGCGTGTGAGCGTGGGGTGTTCTCCGCAGGCGGGGCACTGCGGGTCGCGCCGGAGCTTGAGTTCACGGAATTTAAGGTCCAGCGCGTTGAACAGGAGCAGGCGGTTCATCAGCGAGAGGCCCCGGCCAAGGATGAGCTTGAGGATTTCCGTGGCCTGGATAACGCCGATGATGCCGGGCAAGACGCCGAGCACGCCGGCCTCGGCGCAACTGGGAACCAGGCCCGGAGGGGGCGGTTCAGGAAACAGGCAACGGTAGCACGGTCCGCCCAGATGCGGGGCAAAGACGCTGGCCTGGCCCTCGAACCGGAAGATGGAGCCATAGATGTTGGGTTTCCTGAGGAGCACACAGGCATCATTGGCGAGGTAGCGCGTCGGGAAATTGTCGCTCCCGTCGGCCACGATGTCATAAGGCCGGATGATGTCGAGGGCGTTCTCGCTGGTCAGGCGCGTCGAGTGCAGAACGATCTCGACGTGGGGATTGATGCGGCGGAGCGAGTCCCGGGCGGATTCGGTCTTGGGGCGTCCGATGTCGCCGGTTCCATGGAGGATTTGGCGCTGGAGGTTCGAGAGTTCGACCGCGTCGAAATCCACCAGCCCGAGCTTGCCAACACCCGCCGCCGCGAGGTAGAGGGCGATAGGCGAGCCAAGGCCGCCGGCCCCGATGCAGAGCACGCTGGCGGAGCGAATTTTCTTTTGGCCCTCAAGGCCGACTTCGGGCAGGATGAGGTGGCGCGAGTAACGGCGGAGTTCGTCATTGTTGAGTTCCATAATCAGTGCGGTGCGGCCCAGGCCAACGCAGCGAAGACAATAGGCCAACCAGCCCCTTAGCGCAATGGAGGGATGGCCGGGCCGCTCGAGCTTATTCGGATCAACCACAGGCAAAGACCCATGAAACAAGCGCCCGATGTGCGAGTGAGCGCGGCAAAACTCCTGAGACTATCGGAGCTGCGGCCGACGCTGGCGATAGTCCTGGGCAGCGGCTTCGGCCCTATCCTGGCCGGGGTCGAGCCGGATGCCCGGATAGAATTTGGGGAGCTGCCGGGTTTTGCGCCGCCTGGGGTGAGCGGGCACGAGGGGCTGGTGCTGGTCGGGCGTTTGGGGGGCGCGCCGGTGATGGTGCTCAGCGGGCGGGCTCACTTTTACGAGGGGCATTCCATGAGCCGGGTCGCTTTCTTCGTCCGCGCGCTGGCCGCTTACGGCATCCGCGATTTGCTGCTCACCAATTCGGCGGGAGGCATCAATCCCCGCTTTCGCGCCGGCGACTTCATGGTATTGACCGATCACATCAACTTGATGGGCGCCAACCCGTTGCGGCCCGACTCCCCGGAGCGCCCCTGTGACGCGTTGGGACGGTTTGCGGACCTGAGCTGCGTTTATGACGCCGGCCTGCGCCGCCACCTGCTCCGGGCCGGGGCGCGGTGCGGCATCCAGCTCCGCGCGGGCGTGTATCTGGCCGTGTCCGGACCGTCCTATGAGACGCCGGCCGAAATCCGCGCCTTCGCCCGGCTGGGAGCGGACGCGGTGGGGATGAGCACGGTGCCGGAGGCGATCGTCGCGCGCGAGCGGGGAATGAGGGTCGCCGGGCTGTCCTGCATCACCAACCTGGCGGCGGGCCGAGATTCCCAACCGCTCACGCATTCCAAGGTGCTGGCCGCCGCGCAAGGGGCCGCAGGGTCCGCCGCCCAATTGGTCAAGACCTTCGCCAGGTCTTACTTTGGGATTGAGAAAGAACCCCGGAAGGCTAAGCTTCAAGCTGACGGCGGACTTGATGAAGCTTGACATTGTTTTTGGGTTGGAGAATGCGGGGTGGCCCGCGCTTCTGGTGGATGGCAGCCGCACCCTGTGCCGCGCCAACGCCGCGGCCATAAAGCTCTTTGGCCCCGTGCTGGAGGGCGGTTCCTCCGGGCTGTCCGCCATTTGGTCGCTCGAGAACAACGGGACCGCGGAGCAGTTTCTCGCGTCGTGGGAGCGGTCGCCGGTGCCGACGGTGGCCCTTAAGTTCCGGGCCAAGGGGGGGATGACGGTTTCGGCGGTGACTTCGATCTGCGCCTTCACCAAGGAAGAGGAGAGGTACTTCGTGCTCCAGTTGCTGCCGGAGACGGCTTCTCCGCGGCCTGAAGCCAGGGCTGCCGGCGGCGACGCCAGCGTGGCCCACAAGCAGAAGCTCGATTGCGCCTTGCAATTGGCCCGGACCGTCGCCCTGGACTTCAACAACGCGCTCACGATCATTCTCGGCCACACGTCCCTCGTCCTCAGCCAGGTGGAGCCTAACCATCCCTGGCGCAACTCGTTGCTGGAGGTTGAGAAATCTGCCGCCAGGGCCGCCGAGATAGCCAATGACCTGGGCACGTTCAGCCGTCAGGACAAAGAGGCGCGCTCCCAGACCGCCGGGAACTTGAACCTCCTGGTGCAACGGTGCGTCGAGGTGTTTCAACGGGAGGCGGGGCCCGGCGCGGCGGCTTGGCAGCTCCAATTGGAGCGGAAGCTCTTTTCGGCGAAATTCGACGAGGCCAAGATGCAGCAGGCCCTGATGAAGGTTCTCGAGAACGCCGTGCAGGCGTTGCGGAGCAACGGGCGCGTGACGGTTCAGACGCGGAACATCGAATTGACCGAGCCGACCCAGGACCGGAACGCTCGTCTGGCGGCCGGCACTTATGTGTGCGTCGAGATCAGCGACAACGGGTGCGGCATCGAACCGGAGGTGCTGCCGCGCATCTTCGAGCCCTTTTTCACCACCAAGCACGGCAATCATCGGGGGCTGGGGTTGGCCTGGGTCTATGGCATCGTGACCAATCATGGGGGCGGCGTGGCGGTCTCAAGCCGGCCGGGCGCCGGGACCTCCGTGCGCGTTTATCTGCCGGCCGAGAAGCGGATCGTCCGCGATAATGGTTTCGCGGTCGATGACCTCACCGGGGGCCAGACGATACTGATGGTGGACGACGAGGACCTGCTGCTTACCATGGGCCAGACGGTTCTCTCGGCCTACGGCTACCGGGTGCTGACGGCAAACAGCGGGCAGAAAGCCCTGGACATCCTGGCCGGGAACCCCGGCGTTGACCTGGTGATTACCGACTTGGTCATGCCCGCGATGAGCGGGCGCGAACTCATCGAGCATCTCCACAAGCATTCCCCGGCGCTGCACATCCTTTGCACCAGCGGCTACGTGTGGCCGGCCGGCCAGAACCACATTGGGACCTACCTGCAAAAGCCTTTCACGAGCCAGGACCTTCTCCTCAAGGTCAAGCAGGCATTGGCGCAGGAATGACGGGCCTCTGGAGAGTCGAGGCATAAAAAAACCAGGGCAACACGAGGTTGCCCTGGGCTTGGAAAGGAGCCGGCTGGCACTCAGCCGCGTAATGCAATCATTGGACCATGCCGACGGTGGTCGTCACGGTGGGAACGGTGATTCGATTGAACTGAATCTCGACTTCCCCGGGTTCGGGAAGATGCACAACACCCGTGGGCGGGGCGCTGAGGGTCGAGACGATGCTGTTGATGTTGTCCAACTCCGTGGTCGGAATGGTCATGGTCACGGAAGGATTGCTGCTGTCGAACATCTGCATGGTCTGGACCGTTTGCGTGACGGCGGCGCCGTCGGGGCCGGTGAACGTCACCACGCCGGTGCCTGAGGTCATGGCGAAGGTGCAATGGACCTGTTCTCCGGGCGCATTGGCAGGCTGGTTGATCGCTCTGACGTAGTCCACAGTCATGTCGAAGATCGAGCCGCGGAGGCCGGCCACGCCTTTCGGATAGCGAATCCTGAATTCCGAACCGGCGCTCAGTTTCTTCACGCTGCCGAGGATGTGGCCCTTGCGGAGGTCCAACTCGGTGTCCGTGACGGTCGCCGCGCCGGTTTCAGTGGCCACCATTTTGTCCACTCCCAGGACGGTGTTTGCGTAGAGGTGAAGGACCGTGCGCTTCGTTTGGGCGGAGTAGTGTGCGGTAGGACTGAATCTCTTGTTGTCGGACGAGCCGAAGGACGGATACGCGCCGGTGCCGCCACCCAAGGCCAGATCGACAAAGGAACTGGCTTCGATGCCGCTTTGGACGACGCTGCCGGGCTGGATGACAGTCCCCACTCGGAGTTCCTGGAAGGAACCACCGGGAGCTTGGTAGCGGGCGGCGCCATGGACGCGGATAACCTTGGCAAATTCTTCTTTGGTGGTTTGCGCCGGGAGCGTGGACACCATCGCGAAGGCGACGCCACACACCAGCAGGCTGTTGATCAAGCTTCGAGTCTCTTTCATACGTATGTGCTCCTGCCCAATGGACTACAGTTTGTTACCCCCTCATTTCTAAGGAACTCCGAGGAAGATGTCAAATGATTTTTTGGATTTTTTTCAGGGCCACGCCCGCTCGCAAAGGCGGTTCCGTCGGCGCCGCGATCCTCGGAATAAAAGCTGTTGCATCGAGACCGGAATTATCATATCACGGGGCCATGCAGATTTCAAGCTTCATCCTGGTCGTCTGCGTAGCGGCCGCCGCTTGCGTGGTCGTGTCCAGCGCCCAAGAGACTGGCGCTCAACCCAAGGCGCGCTCGGCTGCGCCTCAGAGTAAGAAGAAACCCCAAGCTCAATCCGAAGCGGCGGCGGCTCCAGGCGCGATGTTCTCCGCCGTGCCGCAAGCATCGCCTCCATGTACGGCGCTTGCTTTTTCGCTGACCTACTGCGCCGTGCCTGCTCCTTCGCCACGAGTTGACGGCGCCGGGGCTGGGGACTCTGCGGCCATGGCCAAGGCCCTGGCGGCGATGCGCCAGAGGTTCGACGAACTGCAAGCCCAGCAATCGGCGGGCATCTTCTGCGCTCTCCCCCCGGCCTCGCCCAGAGCCGGTGTCCCGGGCGGCGAAGTCGCGACAAAGCGGCGCGAGGCCCTTCCACTCAAGTCAGACCAGGTCGCGGGTGGTCGAAAGGGAGTCCAGGGTGGCGTCACTGAAGCCAAATCCGATGCGGCCGCCGCTCAAGCCAAGGCGATCAAAGATGCCGCGGAAGCCCAGGCTGAGGCCAAGGCCGCCCGTGAAGCGCTGGCTCAGGCAAAGGCTGCCGCGCAGGAAGCTCAGGCGCAGGCAAAGGCTGCCCAGGAGGCCTTGGCTCAAGCGAAGGCCGCCCAGGAAGCCCAGGCTCGCGTGATGGCCGCGCAGGAAGCCCAGGCGCAGGCGAAGGCCGCGCAGGAAGCCCAGGCGCAGGCGAAGGCCGCGCAGGAAGCTCAGGCTCAGGCCAAGGCTGTCCAGGAAGCCCAGGCGAAGGCTGTCCAAGAGGCCCAGGCCCAGGCCAAAGCCGCTCAGGAGGCCCAGGCCCAGGCGAAGGCTGCGGCGCAGGAAGCTCAGGCCCAAGCGAAGGCTGCGCAGGAAGCTCAAGCCCAAGCCAAGGCCGCTCAGGAAGCCTTGGCCCAAGCGAAGGCCGCCCAGGTTCAGGTTGCGCTCCAGACTTCCGCCCAGGCCCCGAAACCGGTCCAGGCCGAAGCGGAGGTCAAGCCGAAAGTCGATTCGTCCGCCGCCGCCCAAGCGTCGGCGAGCAATCAAGCCACGAACGCGAATAAGGTCATGGTCTCCACCCAGGCCCAGGTTGACAAGGCCGCCCAAGCCGAGGCCAAGGCCAAAGCGAAGGAAAACCGTCAGAAGAAAGCGCCTTCGCTGCCCAAAGGCGCGTTCGTGTTTAAAACGATCGAGGCTCCCGCATTGCCTATTTCCGTTGAGAAACAGCAGAAGCTGAGCGAGTTGCTCCGCAAGTATAAGATGGATGAGATCACGCCCACTCAATACCACGAGCAACGCGCGAAAATCCTCGCGGAGCCGTAGGAGGCGGTGACGAACCAAGGTGGCAAGGGATGGCGCGGGGAGGTGGACCGTTCCACGCACAAAGGCGCGCGCGCCCATCAGCCCGGGGCAAGTCCCTGGGAACCGGCTACCGGTTTCTAATCTAATCTATGCATGATTTTCATTATGTCGGCGACACGCTGTGCTGCGAAGGAGTGGCCCTGGAGGCCCTCGCCCGCAAGCATGGGACGCCCCTTTACGTTTATTCGGAACACACCTTGAGGGACCACTTTCAGAAGCTGGACGAGGCCCTTGGGGAGGTGGACCACCTCGTCTGCTTTGCGGTCAAGTCCAACTCGAACCTGGCCGTGCTTCGCACCCTGGCCAAGCTCGGCAGCGGGTTCGACATTGTCAGCGCAGGCGAACTGCGACGGGTCGTCGAGGCGGGCGGAGACGCGGGCCAGTGCGTGTTTGCCGGGGTCGGCAAGACCGAAGCGGAAATTGAGTTTGCCCTTCGGCAGGGCATTTACTGTTTGAACGCCGAGAGCGAGCCGGAACTGGAGCGCATCAACCGCGTTGCCGCCCGCCTGAAACTGGCGGCGCCCGTCGCCCTTCGGCTGAATCCGGACGTGGCCGCCCACACGCACAAGAAGATTACAACCGGCACCTACGAAAACAAATTCGGGGTCGCCCTGGAAAAGGTCGAGGGGGTCTATGCCCGCGCCGCCGGGCTGAGGAACCTGAGCCTGCGCGGTCTCCAGATGCATATCGGCTCTCAGATCACCGAAGTCGCCCCTTTCGAGGAGGCCGTGAAAAAGGTGTTTCCCCTGGCTCTAAGGCTCAAGGAACGGCACGGGCTGGAGTTTTTGAGCATTGGCGGCGGGCTGGGCATTGTCTATGAACCCGCCCTGGCGAGCGCGTCGCCCGCGTGGTGGCGATCGGCAGAGGCCAAGAAGGTCCTTACACCCCGCGTGTACGCCTCGCGCCTCCTGCCGTTGCTGCGGCCCTTGGGCCTGCGCATCCTGATTGAACCGGGCCGTTTTATTTCCGGCAACGCCGGCGTGCTGGTCACCCGCGTGGAGTACGTAAAACGCACTGGCAAGAAAAACTTCCTCATCGTCGATGCCGCTATGAACGATCTCATCCGGCCGGCGCTGTACGAGGCCTACCACGAAATTGCCCCGCTCAAGCGGGCCGGCGGGCGCACGATCAAGGCCGATGTGGTCGGCCCCATCTGCGAATCAGCGGATGTCTTCTGCCATGACCGCCGCTTGCCGAGGGTGGGGGAGGGTGATTACCTGGCGCTGATGAGCGCCGGGGCTTATGGATTTGCGATGGCATCGAATTACAACGCCCGGCCGCTGCCGGCGGAGGTTCTGGTCCGCGGCCAAGAGGCCGCCGTGGTCCGCGCGCGCCAACCCATCGCCCAACTCTGGGAGGGTGAGACGCTCGCTCCCTGGCAAAAGGCGTAGGGAAACCGGAGAACAAAAGGACTTGCGATGTTGCGATTGAACGTGGTGGCGGCGGGCCTGCTGGCAGCGGCTCCATGCGGGCTGGCCCAGGACACAACCTCCGATGTGGCGACGGCGTCCGAAGCCGCCCGGGTCTGGCGCGCGGAGCACCGCATCATCGACCTTCATCAACATATCGACTGCACGCCGCAGCATCTGGCGCGCGCCGTGAAGATCATGGATGCCGCCGGCATCGGCCTGGCAGTCAATTTGAGCGGGGGCACCGTGACTCGTCCGAAGGACGGCGGACCGAGCGAGTTCGAGCGCAACAAGAAACTGGCTGACTCGCTTTATCCGGGGCGTTTCCTGTTTTACATGAACCTGGACTACCAAAACTGGGACCAGCCGGACTTTGCGGGGCAGGCGGTAAGCCAGGTGCAGGAGGGCCGCCGGCTCGGGGCGGCCGGATGGAAGGAATTCAAGCGGTTGGGCCTCTACCTGCGCGATGGGGCGGGGAATCTCATCAAAGTTGACGACCCGAAACTCGACCCGATGTGGAAGCGCCTGGGCGAATTGAAAATGCCCGTGTCCATACACGTGGCCGATCCAAAGGCCTTCTGGCTCCCCTATAACGAGGACAACGAGCGGTGGAAGGAGTTGAGGGACCATAGAAACTGGTGGTTCGGAGACACGAACAAGTTCATGCCGTGGAAGGAAATCCTGGAGTCCCTGAATCGCGTGATCGCCCGGCATCCCGAGACGACGTTCGTGTGCGTTCACTTCGCCAACAACGCGGAGGAGCTCGATTGGGTGGGCGCTTCGCTGGGACGATACCCCAATATGATGGCCGATTTGGCGGCGCGCATTCCCGAACTCGGGCGGCATAGCCCGCGGCAAGTCCGGCAACTGTTCCTCAAGTACCAGGATCGCATCCTTTTCGGCACGGACTTCCAGGTGGTCTTTGACAACCCGAGGCTCATCCTCGGTTCGAGCGGGGACGAACCGCCTCCGGCTGACGCGGATGCCGAGGTGTTCTTCGCCAAGGAATGGCGCTGGCTTGAGACCTTCGATGCGAACTGGGCGCACATGACGCCCATCCAGGGCGACTGGACGATCAGTTCCATCGGCCTGCCGGCCCCGGTGCTGCGGAAGATATACTTCGACAATGCTCGCAAGCTCCTGGCCCGTTCGCTGCCTTTGCCGGTCGCAAAAGCCCGCCACACCACTTGCGACTTCGAGCCGGACGGCGATCTGGGCAAGACGCTTTGGGAGACCGCAGCCCCGGCGCACCTCGAATGCCAGTCGGATGACGGCGCGGCCCTTCCCGGGATTTCCACCTCCGTCCGTCTCCTCTGGTCCGCTGAGTATCTCTACCTGGGCTACGAATGCCCCTGCACGGAGTTGACGGTGTTCGAGCCTCGCAACGCGGGCGGAAAACGCTTCGCCCTCGACCAGGAAGGGGTGAGCCTATGGGACCGCGACGTCGTGGAAGCGTTCATCGGGTGCGACGCGCAACACATCCAGCGGTACGGCGAATTCGAGGTGGCGCCCACCAACGAGCGGCTCGATTTGATGGTCAACCTTCCGGACAAGGATTTCCAGTGGGCCAGTGGATTTCGCTCGGCCACGCGCGCCGATCGCAAGACCGGGAGGTGGTGCTGCGAAATGCGCATCCCGCTCAAGTCGCTCAGTTCATCGCCGCCTGGGGCGGGCACCCGCTGGCGGCTCAACTTATTTCGGGCCGACCGGGCGCATCACGCATTCCTGGCTTGGAGTCCGACCCTTGTCGAGACGGCCCATGTCCCGGAGCGATTCGGGGTGCTCGAATTCGTCGAGTAGGGCGCGGGGCGGCTACCGCCAATGTCCGCCGACCCAGATGTAACCTCTTCCCCTCCAGCCCCAGTGGCCGCCGACCCAGATTGCGCCGGGATACGGGCGTAAAACCCAACCGCCGCCCACCCATACCCAGCCGCCATTCCAAGTCCAGTACCCGGGCGCCCACACATAGGCAGGGCCTGGGGCCGCAGGCACGACCTCGGCCGGCGGGGAAGGAGGGGGTAAGTCAGTCATTACGGCCGAACCGCTCGGAGCGGCGGGCGCCGGGGCGGGTGCAGGTGCGGGCGCGGGCGCGCTCGGCGTCGAATTGGTAGTCGAAGGCGGGACCGCCTCGCCGGTGCTTGGCGGGGGCGTGGACGGATAAACGGTTTGGGGCGGGTACGCGTAGGCCGGCGCAGGCGCATACCCGGGTGGGACCTGATAAGCCGGCACATAGACAACGCGCCGTTCCACACAGCCGGCCACCAGGGCGGCAACCCCTGTCAGCATTATAGCTGCGGCCAGCACTTTGCCTTTTCTGATCGCTTGATGCTTCATAAATTCTTTTGAGTTCCGATGCCTCGTTTGGCAATGCCCTTCTTGGGGGGCATCTTCAATAGATTAGACGCTGAGAAAGGGGGAACATTCAGCGGAGGTGGGACAAAGCAGCAGGCAAGAGCGAGGCCCGGCCGCTCCGCGGGCCAAGGGCGTGCGGGCAGAGGAAGCCGAGGGTGTTAGCGGCGGGTCGTCTTAGCGGTTTTCCCATCTTCGAGGTTTGCCACCGGATGACCGGAACGCTTCTGCCGCTCGCGGGCTTCAGCGAAAAAACGATGAATGTCGTGCCCCCCCCACTCTTGGGGACGGATTCATCTTGGTTGTTGATCATATTATTCGCCTAAGAGTTCTTCGGGCGTGCAGATGGCCGGCAGTTCATGACTTTGGGCCTGAGCCAACCGACGCAGCCCAGCCTCGATCGACGCATTGGCAATGTGCCGACAATTCCATGTCAGCAATAAGGCGGATCAGGCTGCGGCGAATCGGCCCAGTTCGGGCTGAAAACCGGGCCTGGGAGCGTGACTTGGAAGAGTTGCTCCGCTATTCTTGATTGTGATGAGCGAAACGTCTGTGGATTCCGCTCCGGTGCTGGGCCGAGGCATGGGTCAGACGCCGGCCGGGCAGAACGTCGGCGAGGCGGGGGAGAGCGCCTGGCGGGGACGCTGGCGATTTCCCAGCTTTTGGTGGCTGGTGACGGCATTTTGGCTTTTCATCGCACTGGCTTCGGCCCTGGAGATGTCCCTACTCCAGGCCGCCAACATGGGCCAGGCCCTCGTGGTGGCGCTGGTGCGGTTGGTGCCGTGGATATTTCTGACGCCGCTGGTGGTCTGGGTCTCTTCGGTCTATACGCTGGAACGGTCCACTTGGAGGCGCTCGCTGTGGGTGCATTTGGCGGTTTGCGCCTTGAGCCTGGGCATCGTGGGCCTATTCGCTTATTTGGGCCCGCCCTCGCCTCCGTTGTCCCGGCCGGACCCGGCGGAGTTGAAGCGGTTGGACCGGGAGGCGCGAGAGACGGCGTTTGTCATCCTGAGGCGGATTACTTACCAGTTGCCCATCTTCTGGGGGTTGGTGGGAGTGGCCCACGCGCTCCGATTTTACGAGCACAGCAAGGCGCGCGAACGGCGCGAGGCGGAGCTGGAATCGCGGCTGGCGCAGGCGCGTCTCCAGGCCCTGCGGATGCAGATCAACCCGCATTTTCTGTTCAACACGCTCAACTCCATTGCCTCGCTGGTCCAGGATCAACCCCAGGCCGAAGAAATGATCGAGGCGCTGAGCGACCTGCTGCGGCTCACGCTGACCGCCTCGGACCGCGCGGAGGTCACGCTACGGGAGGAGCTTCGCTTGCTGGACCGCTACCTGCTTATCGAGCAGATTCGCTTCGGCGAGCGGTTGCGCGTCCACAAGCAGATTGACGCCACCGCGCTGGATGCCGTCGTGCCGATTCTCATTCTCCAGCCGCTGGTGGAGAATGCGGTCAAGCATGGGATTGAAACCCAAATCGCCCCCGGAATCATCCGCATTGAAGTCCAGCGAATCGGCGAGGCCTTGCGCCTGGAGGTCAGCGACAATGGCCGGGGTCTGGCCGGCGCCGGAGAAGGGGCGTTCAAGGAGGGAGTGGGGTTGACCAACACACGCTCCCGCCTGAGGGAGCTTTACGGGCAAGGAGCGTCCCTGACATTTCGCCCCGGCAGCGCGGGGGGTCTCGCGGCCGAAATCCGAATTCCCTGGCGCACCGCTTATGAACATTCGTCTGTTGATTGTCGATGATGAGGCCCTGGCCCGCGCGCGCATCCGCAAGATGCTGGTCAACGAGCCGGGGTTGGACATCCTGGGCGAGTGCGGCAACGGCCGCGAGGCCATCGCCTTCATCCGGGAACACCGGCCCGACCTGGTGTTTCTGGACGTGCAGATGCCCGAGGTCAGCGGCTTTGACGTGTTGGTGGCGTTGCCGGCGGAGATATGGCCGGCGGTGGTCTTTGTGACCGCCCACGACCAGCACGCCATCGAGGCGTTTAACGTTCACGCCCTGGATTACCTGCTCAAGCCGTTTACACAGGCCAGGCTGCTGTCCTCAGTCGAGCGCGCCCGCCAGCACATCCAGGCCCGGGACCTGGCCCCGCTCCACCAACAACTGGCCCAGTGGCTCAAGTCCGCCGGGGCCGAGCCTGCCTATTTGGGCCGCATTGCGGTCAAGACCGGCAATCAGACCCTTTTCGTTAAAGTCGAGGAGATCGACTACATAGAATCGGCCGCCAATTATGCGGTGCTCCAAACCCGCGGGGCAAACCATGTGCTCCGTCAGACGCTCAACCAACTGGAAGCCAAGCTGCCGCCGCGGTTGTTCGCGCGCATCAGCCGCTCGATCATCGTCAACCTCCAGCGCGTCAAGGGAATCCAATCCGCCCCGGGAGGGGAGTGCCTGGTCATCCTTGAGGATGGCCGCCAACTGCTGATGACGCGCGGAGTCCGCGAGGTGCATCAACGGCTGGAGTATGGCGGCATGGCTCCGTGACAAGCCGGGAGGGCGGCTGGTCTCCAAGGAAACCGGTCAAGTTGCGAACGTCATTTCTTGAGGCCGTTTCAGGCTCCGGCCCCGGCGGGGCAGCCGCATCCCTCCGGAGCAACGACAGGCACCGCACGTCTTTGAAACTCCCCCGCCAAAAGCCCCAATCGCGGAGAACGCCTTCCTCTCGGAACCCGAGATGCTGCAGCACCTTCAGGGAACCGGGGTTGTCCAGGACGGTAATGGCCGTGATGCGGTTCAGCCATGCCTGGCCGAAGGCGTATCCGACCACGGCGGTCACGGCTTCGGTCATTATCCGCTGGTTCCAGAACTCCTGGTTGAGGTCGTAGCTCAGGAGCGCGGAGTAATTGTGGCGGTGCCAGCCCAAGCCGCAGATGCCGATGAGACGCGGGGAACCTTGCCGGGTAATGGCCCAGCGGGCGCCCGAGTCCTTTTCCCAATCGGCCTGCAAAACCCGGATCACTTCCCCCGCGTGCAACGAATCCGTCAAGGTGACCATGTCACAAAAGCGCGTCACCTCGGGGTTCGAGTAGATGGAGAAGACCTCCGCCCGGTCCTCGGTCCTGATCTCGCGCAAGACCAGGCGATTGGTTCTAAGAACGGGAAACGGTTTCATGTTCAATAACGCTCGCCGAAATCCCTGGCTGATTCGCCACGCCGGCGGAGACTCTCAGGCCTGAACATCCAGAAGCGGGCTAACGTCCGACGCCGAAGTTGTGGAGGTGGAAGCTGTGTCGGGCGACTGTGCGCTCCCCGAGCCGTGATGGTGATGGTGGTGAGCGCCCTTGACCGCGCCGGAGCTTTGCAGGTCCTGCTGAAGAGTGGCAAACGCACTCTGGGCGCCCGAAAGGTCGCCGGATTGGAGGGCGCTTTGCAGCGACTCGAATGCCGATGCCAGCGGGTCGCTCTGCCCGGAGGCCGAGGCGCTGCTCGATGTGCTGCTGGATGCGGCGGTGGCGGTCTGGGAGTTGTTCGCCATGTCCTGTTGCAACGCAGTAAAGGCGGTCTGCGCCGCCGAGAGATTGCCGGATTGAAGAGCGCTCTGCAGTGCCTTGAAATCCTTCGCCTGCTGCTGCCATGGGTTCTGGACAGCAGTCCCGTACTGGGTTGTTGCCGACGATACATTGCTCACGGTCATAATCTCAACTCAACTTTCTGCTCGTGGCGCGGGGGTCATGCCCGCGGTCACCTGTTCAGCCCGCCGGCACCGTTATCGGACAGTCCAGGAAAAACTTTAGGATAAAGATTACGGACCGCCCTCCTCGCCCTGAAGGGCCTCCCCGCGGTTGCGGAAGGGGGCAAAAAGGTGTGCATTCAAACGCACACTTGCCGAAGCCGCGGGCCGGCCGAGATTGAGGGTAACAGCGGGCATGAATTGAATCATGAGTTAACGTGATATGAAAACACCAGTTAGTTCTCACTGCGAAGGAAGCTCTCGGCGGGGCCTCTCCGGCTGCCCGCGGCGGAAGGGATTTACACTCATCGAGTTGTTGGTCGTTATTGCCATCATCGCCATATTGGCGGCGATGCTGCTGCCGGCCCTGGCCAAGGCCAAGCTGAAGGCCCAGCGGGTTCAGTGCATGAACAACGAGAATCAGCTTATCAAGGCGATGGTGATGTATGGGGGCGACAACATGGACCTCTTTCCTCCCAATCCGGATGACGGCAACACGGACCCCGGCTACGAATGGGTTGCGGGGGACGTGTCGGGAGGCATGCCGCCCGGGGCGCCCGGTTTTTCGCCGGATATGACGAACCCGAACAATCTCACCGACCCTCTCCTATGCCTGATAGCGATCTATTTAGGCCAAAGCCCCGGGGTGTTCAAATGCCCGGCCGACCCGCGCTACGGCGCTTACAACGGTCCGAATGCCACTATGAAGGGCACAATCATCCCGGCGGTTCGCAGTGTTTCGATGAACCAGGGCGTAGGGACAATCGATCCGACCTTCAGCGCCAGCGGCAGCGGCCATAGCGGCAAGCCGACGCTTCCCACCAACGGCCCCTGGCTGACCGGCAGCCACGGAGTCAACCGGGCCGGCTCGGGGCCCTACGCCACCTTTGGCAAGTTCGGCGACTTCGGTTTCGTCAGCGCCGCCCAGGTTTTTACGACTGTGGACGAGAATCCATGGAGCATCAATGACGCCGGGCTGGCTGTCATCGCCCAGGTCCCCGAATGCGTGGATTTCCCGAGCGACATGCACGCGAATGGGTGCGGCTTCGCCTTTGCGGACGGACACTCGGAAGTCCACCAGTGGAAAAGCGGCTTTTACCATCTCAGCTCCGATGCCTCGGAGCGGTCCGCCGGCGCGGCCGGGACGCTGCCCTACACCGACTGGTACTGGACCGCTTCTCACGCCACCGCGAACCTGAAGACCGGGACTGTTCCCTGAGGGTGTTGCGGCGTCCCCCCCCCACGGTTCCGGTTGGACCGTTGACAGGGGCGCCGTTGAAGGGGTGGACAAAGTGGTATTCTGGAGTGCGCCGGCAGATTGAGAATTGTTTATTGAGAATTTGTTATTGGTAAATGATGCTGCCCGGCCTCATTTACCAATCCCAAATTCTCAATTTCCGATCAGCCTCTTCCCCCGATCAGCCTCTTCCGAAAAGTGCGAGATGCGCACAAAGCGAGTGGCGTACACCAAGGAAACGAAGGAAACGAAGTCAGGAATTGCGTCCTACGCCCGACGAAGGCGGGGGGCGGTGCGTATTGCATTGACTCGCAGGCGTTGCCTTTTACCCTGCGTGGCTTATGCAACGCTGGTTGAGCTTTGGTCTCATGCTGGCCGTCGCCGCGGCGCTTTCTTCCGCGGCGGCGGAAAACGGTCTTCCGGTCGTCCGCAAGGTTTTTCTTCCGCCGCGATTGCAGATGGGGGACACGGGGATAGTGCCGGTGCAGCCGATCGACGAGGCGGCGTGGATATGGCATCCGGAGTTCGGGAACCCGCCGGCGCCTTCGCACGGCGATGTGTTTTCGAGCGGTTGGCGCAAGCCGGTGCTGTTGCGGTTTCGCAAACAGTTTGAAGCCGCTGCCTCGCCTGCGCGCATTCACGTGAGCGCGGACGAGCGGTTCGAGTTGTTCCTGGACGGCCATCGCATCGCCCGGGGGCCGGACCGCTCCGACGTTGAGCATTGGTCCTACGCGACATACGAGTTGCGGCTCAGCCCCGGGAGCCACCGTCTCGAGGCGCTGGCGTGGAGCATCGGCCCCTACGCGCCGGTCGCGCAAATGTCCTGGCGCGGGGGGTTCATTCTCAAGGCGGAGGGGGACTATGACGCGGAGCTCACGACCGGGAAGGCGGCCTGGGAAGTGGCCAAGCTGGAGGGTTGCGACTTCGCGCCGGGCATTTTCTTTGTGGGCGCGCAGTTGATCGCGCGCGATTGCGGGCCGCAATGGAAAGAAGGGGCCTACGTCCGGGCGCAAGTCATCCGCGCCCCGCTTCAGAACGCGCCTTATGGCGAGAGCGCGGCGGGTTGGAAGCTCTTCCCGACGACGCTGCCCGATCAGTTGGACCGCCAGATCACCGTGGGCCGCGCGGTGGCGCTGGGCCAGGGCGCCCTCGGAGCGGATGAGACGGTCCGGGCGGAGCAGGCCCGCGACCCTCTTCTTCCGACCTGGCAGGCGCTCATCGAGGGGAAGGCCTCGATCGTGATTCCGCCTCACTCGGAGCAATTTGTGCTCTGGGACCTCGGCAACTACTACTGCGCGTACCCGGTTTGCGAAGTGAGCGGCGGCGCGGACGGCAAGCTGGCCTGGAGTTGGGCCGAGTCGCTGTATCAGCCGAAGTCCGAGGCCAAGGGCCGGCGCGACGAGTTCGTGGGCAAGACTTTTCGAGGGATGACCGACACGCTTCTGCCTTCCGGCGGGGACCACCGGGAATTCACCACCCTGTGGTGGCGGGCGGGCCGTTGGTGCCGCATCTCGATCAAGACCGCCGCCGAACCGCTGGTCATTCACCGGCTCGCTCTTGACGAAAGCCGCTATCCTTACGAGAACGAGGGCGGTTTTGACGCCGGGGACGCCGAACTGCCGGGGGTCATCGCCCTGGCGGTCCGCGGCATCCAGATGTGCTCGCACGAAACCTACATGGACTGCCCGTTCTACGAGCAGCTTATGTATGACGGGGACGCGCGGTTGGAACTGCTTACCACCGACGTGATGACCCGCGACGACCGGCTGGTCAAGCGCGCCATCGAGCTTTTCGATTTCTCGCGCCGGAACTGGGGCTTTGTGAATGAGCGATTTCCCTCCTATTTGCCGCAGCACTCGCCGACCTTCTCGATGATCTGGGCGCTGATGCTCAACGACTACGCGTTCTGGCGCAACGATAGCGCCTTTGTGAAGGCCCGCGCCATTGGCCTGCGCTCGATGCTCGAGCACTTTGAACCTTACGTGAACGGCGACGGGCTGCTGGAAAAGCTGCCGGGCTGGCCGTTCATGGATTGGGTGCCCCAGTGGCGCGAGGGCGACGCCCCCGACGGCGTGACCGGCGTCTCGTCCCTCAACAACCTGCTTTACGTCTATGCCCTGGAGAAATCCGCCGAAGTTGAGGATTCGCTGGGCGAACCGCTCCTGGCCGCCCGCCTGCGCCTCAAGGCGGCGCGCACGGCCCAAGCGGTGAGGGCCAAGTTCTGGGACGAGCCGCGCGGCCTTGTCGCCGACAACCTCGCGCACGACCAATTCAGCGAACACGGCCAATGCCTCGCGCTGCTCACCGACACCCTTGCCGGGGAGCAGGCCCGGCGCTGCTTCGACCAGTTGCTGGCCGCGCCGGACCTGAAGCGCGCGACCATTTACTTCAGCTTCTACCTGCTGGAGACGTGGCAAAAATTCGGGCGCGGCGACCTCATTGTCGACCGGATGGGTTTCTGGAAAGACCTGGTCAAACAGGGACTCAAGACTCCCGTGGAGATGCCGGGCGATACGCGCTCGGACTGCCATGCCTGGGGGAGCCACCCCTTGTTCCATCTGCACGCCAGCATTGCCGGCGTCCGCCCGGCCTCGCCGGGGTTCCGAACGGTCCGCATCGCCCCCCAGCCGGGCAAGCTGCCGCGCATCGTCAGCCGCACCCCCCACCCCGACGGGTTTATCGCCTTAAACCTGAAATTCGAGGGGGATGCCTGCCGCGGCACCGTTGAACTGCCCCCGGCCATCACCGGGGTCTTCGTCTGGCACGGCAAGGAACAGAAGCTGGCCGGCGGGGCGAACACGATTGACCTGGGGCTTTAGCGGGGCATCGAAGCGGGACAAGCCTCCGGCCTGTTCGTTTGATGCGACCGCGCCCGCATGGGGCGCGGTGACAGAGCAAGAGCGGCGCCGCGCTTTTCCTCGGAAGCTAAAGCGGTGTCGCGCTTCGCTTGCCACGGCACTCCATGCGAAAGGAGGTCACTGAAACAACTGCGGGGCGAACTCGTCGAGGTAGTTGCGCCAGTTGATCCAGGTGTGGGCGCCGTCGCTTTCCTTGAATGCGGGGTCGAATCCGTGCTTTTTGAGCATCTCCACCGTGCGGCGGGAGGTCTCGATGAGGAAGTCGTCCTTGCCGGTGGCGAACCAGAGGAGTTTGAGGCCTTTTTTGAGTTTGGCATCATCCAGGGCGGCTATGTTTCGCTCCTCCCAGGTGGGTCCGGCGGGGGCGTTGGTTCCCCGGCCGCGGCCTCCGGCAAAGGACCCGATCAACCCGGAACTGAAGACCCCGACGTAACCGAACTTGTCCAGGTGGGGCATGGCGATGTTGAGCGTTTGGCTGCCGCCCATCGACAAGCCGGCAATCGCGCGATGCTGCCGGTCAGCGTGGACGCGGTAATGGCTCTCGACGTAGGGCATGATGTCATTCAAGAAGTCCTCAACGAATTCGTCCGCCGGCGGGCGGCCTGCGGCGTTGTTGGTGGAAGCCGCGGGAGGAGGGCCGAATCCGGACGCGCGGGTGTGGCCGGCGGGCATCGCCACCACCATGGGCTTGGCCTTCCCGGCGGCAATGAGATTGTCAAGGATGAAGCCCGCCCGCCCCACGGAGGTCCAGGCCTCGTCGCAGTCCCCCGCGCCGTGCAGCAGGTAGAAGATGGGGTATTTGCCCTTGCCGGACTCGTAGCCCGGCGGGGTATAGATATGCATCCGGCGGAACTTGCCGAGTGATTTCGAATAATAGGTGACTGCCGAAACCGCGCCGTGAGGAACATCCTTGGTGTCCGCGAAGTCGGAGCCGGGGACATGGACCAAGCTCCAGACATTGTTGTTGGATTCGCTGACGGCAGGGTTGCGGGGGTCAATGACCGCAACGCCGTCCACGTTGAGGTTATAGCGGTATGTGCCCGGTTCGACCGGGCCGATCGTGACTTCCCAAACGTCGTTCGTGCCCTTGGCCAGGGGCGCGCCCTGCCCGTTTCCGGGGATGTCACCACTGCTCAACCGCACGGCCTGCGCCTTGGGCGCCAGGATGCGGAATGTGATCCGGCGCTCCGCGGACACTTCGGGCGACACTACCTGCGGTCCTTGCGGACCACGCCCCCGTTGCGCGTAGGCCGGTGGATTGAACAGGCACACCGCCACCGCGACGGCGCATCGGGCCAAGTTGTGAAGGGTTTGGGTATTCATGGGTCGGTTGTTTTCGCGTTTGCTTGATACCCGGCACTTTGTTACACTTTTCGGCGGCAATGCAAACAAAAACCCCCATCCGCAAGGAATTTATGATCTCTGATACCAACAGATTCCGGAGGCGCGCCTTTCTGGCTGGCGCGGGCGCGGCCACCGCGATGACAGTCCTCAAGCCGTCGATTGTGTTCGGCACCGCGGCCAATTCCTCGCTCGAAATCGGTCTCATTGGGTGCGGGGGGCGGGGAAGTTGGATCGCGGGGCTTTTCGCTGATTCGGGGAAATACCGCTGGGTCGCCTGCGCCGATTATTTCCAGGACAAGGCGGACGCCGTCGGGCAGAAGTTCGAGATTGGCCCCTCGCGCCGTCACACGGGTCTGTCCGGCTACAAGCGGCTGCTGGAAGGCAAGCTCGACGCGGTGGTCATTGAAACGCCGCCTTACTTCCATCCGTATCACGCGTCCGCCGCCGTCGAAGCCGGCAAACACGTCTTTCTCGCCAAGCCCGTGGCGGTCGATGCGCCGGGGTGCCAGGTGATTGCCGAGGCCGGCAAACGGGCTACGGCGCGGAAGCAGGTGTTCCTGGTGGATTTCCAGACCCGGGCCAACGAGCACTTCCGCAATGCCGTCGGCAAGGTCCACAAAGGCGCGATCGGGCAACTGGTGTTGGCGGAGGCGTTTTATCCCTGGTCCAGCGGCGGACGCGGCGAACCGCCCGCAAAGCCGGAAGAGCAGTTGCGGAGTTGGTATTTTGTCCTGCCACTCTCGGGCGACTTCATCGTCGAGCAGAGCATCCATGCCCTGGACATCGCCACCTGGATCATCGATGCCGACCCGATTCGCGCCCGCGGCAGCGGCGGCCACAAGCTCCGTCCCGCGAACAGCATCTACGACCACTTTGCCGTCACGTACTGGTTCCCCAACGACCTGGTGCTGTCCTTCACTTGCATCCAGACTGTCCCGATGATCAAGGACGAAATCCGCGCGCGCGCTTACGGGGCTGACGGGTTCATTGACGTGGATTATTTCGGAAGCGTGGTGCTGCGGGGCCGGGACGCCGCGGTGCGCGCGGACGTGGGCGACCTCTACACCAGCGGCGTCCGCGTGAACATCAACGAGTTTCATGCCGCCGTTGTCGATGGGGATTGCGCCAACGCCACCGTGGCGCCCTCGGTGCGTTCAACGCTCACCGCCATCCTTGGCCGCGAGGCGGCCTATCGCAAAGACGAACTCACCCTGGCCGCGCTGCTCAAGGAAGGACGAAAACTCGAACCGAACCTGGAGGGATTACAGGACTAAGGCGTCGCGAGGGCAGATTCTCCTGCGAAATGGAGCCGGAAAAACGTTCAAAAAAAAGTGCAAAATGGTGTTGACACTCCTCTTGCGCTCTGAGATAGTTTGAGCACACACGGTAAAACACAAACTACAAACAGTATGAGAACAAAAGTGCTAGTCTGCGCTGCGGCAGTCGCCGCGGCGGGCGCCTTTACCTCGGTGGCGCAAAACGTTTACTCGCTAAACGTCGTCGGATACATCAACATCCCCCTCGTTGAAGGGTTCAACCTGATCGCCAACCAGCTCGACTTCGACGGCACAGGCACCAATAACACTACCTCCAACGTCCTCGGGACGAATGTTCCCCTCAACTCCGCGGTCTATACCTGGAGCGGTTCGGCGTACAACATTGCCAGCTTTGTCAAGCTCAAGGGCGCCACTGCCCCGTCGTGGAATGCCAACTACACGCTGAATCCGGGCCAAGGCGCTTGGCTGTCCATCCCCGCCGGCGGTCTTGCCGGAACGTCCTCCAACCTCATCACGGTTGGCCAGGTCGATCAGGGTGGGCTGGTTAACCCGAACCTGATTGCCGGAGGCGGCTACAGTCTCGTTTCCTCCATGGTTCCCCTGTCCGGCGGCATCCAGACCGTCCTGGGATACACCCCGCTGCTGAATGACTCGGTTTATCAATGGAGCACCGCGAGCGGCTCTTACGTCATCAACAGCTACGTCAAGCTCAAGGGGCAGACGAATCCGAGTTGGAGTCCGGCTGAACCCAGCATCGGCATTGGCGAAGGCTTTTGGCTGAACAGCGGATCGGGCGCCGTCTGGAGCAACTATTTCACCGTCCAATAGACGGTCAAAGACACGCCAAAAACAAAAAAGAACCGGAGAAAACTACAAGAAAACTCAATACTAAACCGAACTATGAAAAGACTAGCATTAACAGGCATAGCAACCGTCGCTTTCGCGCTGGGTGCCTTTGCCCAGGGTTCCATTAACTTGGACAATTCTGCCAGCACATTCAATTACGGCGTGACTGTTGACCAGACTTCGGCCAACGGCGGCGCCTATTACGGCGGCACCTACGGCTTGGAAGTGTGGGAACTCAGCGGCGCGACAAGCGTTCCCGCTGGTATCGACATCGCTGCCGCTCCGGGCTCAGGGGCTGCGGCCTACAGTGCCATGGTGGCCGCCGGGTTCAAGCTCGAGACGACCTTCGCCAATAAGACGATGCCCTCTGGTTCTGGCACGCTCGTTCTGGGTCAGGTGAACATGCCCGACGTCACCCCTGCTGGCAGCACGGTCGTCCTGGGCCTTGCCGCTTGGAATACCAGCGCTGCCAGTTGGAGCGCGATGCTCAACGGCGCTAATGCGAATACCCGCGCCGGCGTGATCGCCTTCCTGAACCCCACCGCTAACTACACGGTCACCCCTGCTCCCACGCCCGCGAATATAACCGGCTGGAACAGCGCCAGTGACTTGGTTATGACTGCCGTTCCGGAACCCGGCACGTTCGCGCTGGCTGGCTTGGGCGCTGCCGCCCTGTTGATCTTCCGCCGCCGGAAGTAATTCGGGCTTTGCAGTTTTTTCTTTTCAAAAAGCCGCCCGCGAGGGCGGCTTTCTTTTTGCCCGCTGGAACATTGACAATACCGGCCGAACGGCTAGCATTCATCCAGTTGCGGGTCGGCGCGTTCGTCTATCGGTTAGGACACGGCCCTCTCAAGGCTGAAAGACGGGTTCGATTCCCGTACGCGCTACCACTTGGGAGTTGAGGGTTGACAGTTGAGAGTTGAGGGCCAAGGGTTTCGCGAGAAGGTGAGGTCGGAGATTGTTCGCGCCCATTGAATACCCGAGCCGGAGGAAAGAGCTCACAGGTGTGGCATGTTTAACTTTGAAGAACTGAATGTGTGGCAAGAGGCGGTTCAATTCGCGGATTTGGTCTATTTGAGCGGCCTGAGGAGGTCCCTGCTGCACAAGTGATCTGTCTCAACTCTCAGCTCCCAACCCTAAACTTTCAACCTCCCCATGCGTCCCTTCCAGATCATCTTCAATCCGACCAGCGCGGCTGAGTTGGCGCGTATGCCCAAGGAATTGCAGTTGCAAATTCTGGGCGAGTTCCGCGGGCTGCCTCAGCAGGTGATGAAGACGGAACTGGATGACTTTGGGAAACTTGAGCGCGCAGGCCGGGTTCTGCACCGGTTCCGGGTGGGCGATTACCGGGTTTATTTCGAGCGGCACGAGCTGGGACTTGTAGTGCATCGCATCCTAAACTGCCACACCCTCAAGGACTTTTTTTACCGTTCCGGACTCAAGATGCAGGAGGACCAGGCTCTCGAGCAGAACCCGAAGTTCTGGGAGCTGATCGAGGCGGCGACCGGGGGACGGGGGGCGGAGGGCGGAGAGCGGAGGGCGGAGGAC
>CAZZFF010000050.1:0-42815 GCA_964653485.1 uncultured Verrucomicrobiota bacterium
ACCGAGGCCTGCTACCCCCTTTACGGCCACGAATTGAACGAGACCACCACGCCGCTCGAAGCCGGGCTCGGCTTCTTTGTGGCCTTGAATAAAGGCGAGTTCACCGGTCGCCCCGTGCTGGCCGAGCAGAAACTCAGAGGAGTCCGCCGCAAGCTGGTCGCTTTCAAGATGGCCGGCAAATCCGCGCCCCCGCGTCCCCACTACCCGGTCTGGAGCCAGGGCGGGGCAGGGGAGAAAATCGGCCAGGTGTCCAGCGGCACCCAAAGCCCCTCCCTGGGCATCGGGCTGGGCATGGCCTGTTTGCCCTCCCAGTTCGCCCAGACAGATACACCCTTGGCCATCGAAATCCGCGGCCAGCGCGCCGCTGCCTTGGTGGTGCCCAAACCGTTTTACCGAAAACCTGATTGACTCCCAATCCATTCTTTTCTCTATGGCAAATGTTCCCTCGGACTTGAAATACGCGAAGTCGCACGAATGGGTCCGGCTCTCCGGCGACGTGGCGACTGTGGGCATCACCGACCATGCGCAGCATGAATTGACCGATGTCGTCTTCGTCGAATTGCCGGCCTCGGGCCGCCAGGTCAAAGCGGGCGACGCCTGCGCCGTGGTTGAATCCGTCAAGACCGCCAGCGATATCTACTCCCCGCTCGCCGGCCAGGTTGTCGAGGTCAACTCGGCGGTCGTCGCGAACCCCGCCCTGGTCAATACCGAGCCGTACGCCGGGGGCTGGCTCTGGAAGCTTAAACTCTCCAATCCGGCCGAGATGGCCTCCTTGCTGACCCCGGAGCAGTACCTTGCGCTGATCACCGCGTGACCCCTCAGCGCGGCCCATTCCCGGCAATCTGCCTCGGACAGGCCCGCGGAGCTCGTGCTTCAGAATTCATCCCTTCCCACTTGGCGCTACTCCGCATTTGAAAAGTCGCCCTCTCTCTAGCAATGTATGGATGTGAAACCGAAACGGATTCGTCTGTTTATCAAACCTTACTGCGGGTGGTGTCAAAAAGCGGTGCGCTGGCTTGATGATCATGGTGTGGAATACGAGAAGATTGATGTTATCGCGGACGAGGCCGCATACGACGAGATGATCCGGCTTTCCGGCCAGGAGCTGGCGCCGGTGCTCGATGCGGATGGGCAACTCCTGGCCGACTTCGGCCCGGACCAGCTTGCTGAATTTTGGAGGACACTGGAGAAAAAAAATGCCCGAATCGAATCTCGTTGAACCCGAGGCCCGCCCCCGGCTCCCGGAATGGCTCCGCATCCGGCTCCCGACGACCGACCGTTTTGCCCAAACCCGCGCGCTTCTGGGCGAGCTCAAGCTGCACACCGTGTGCGAGAGCGCCCGTTGTCCAAACCATTGGGAGTGCTGGGAGAAAGGCACCGCCACCTTCATGATCGGAGGAGACCGCTGCACGCGGGCCTGCCGCTTTTGCGCGGTCACGACCGCCAAACCCCTTCCCTTGGACCCTCAGGAGCCGACGCGCGTGGCCCAGGCGACCCAGCGCATGCGGCTGCGGCACGTCGTCATCACCGCTGTGGCCCGCGACGATTTGCCCGACGGCGGGGCCGGCCATTTTGCCGCCACGATCCAGGCCGTCCGCGCCCTCAATCCGGGCATCGTCATCGAGGTGCTCACGCCTGACTTCAACGATCGAGACGCCGCCATCGAGGCCGTGCTGGCCGCCAATCCGCACATCTTCAATCACAACATCGAGACCGTGCGCCGTCTCACCCCGGCGGTCCGTTCCCGCGCCACCTACGACCGCTCGTTGAACGTCCTGGGCAAAGTGAAGGCCAAGCGTCCCCAGGGCATCTACACCAAGTCCGGCCTTATGCTCGGCCTCGGCGAGACGGAGGCCGAAGTGGACGCCGCCCTGGCCGACCTGCGCCGCATTGGGTGCGACCTGCTTACCTTGGGCCAATACCTCCAGCCCTCACTCGACCACATCCCGGTCTTCGAGTTCATAACCCCGGCCCAATTCGAGGCCTACGGCCGCCGCGCCCGCGCCATGGGCTTCCTCCACGTCGCCAGCGGCCCCATGGTCCGCAGCTCCTACCACGCCGACGAATTCAACGCCGGCGCGGCGTGAGAGGCTCCCAAGCATCGTTCCAAAGACCAACTCCCGTGCTGCTGCCCCTATACTAATCCAGGGCGATGTCAATACTTATTCTTATGCCGTCGTCACCCCGGATGCGGTTGCCCTTGATTTCCTTTTGACGCGGACCAGGGAATTGGTAGCATCCGGCCCTTCGGCGTTCTCGCCATGATGTGAGTATGAACATAAATGCGAATTGTGAATTGAAGTTTTTTGAAAGATTGAAGCCGGGCGTGGCCCGGCGCTCGATGGTATTGGCCTGCTTGGCGGTTTTCGCGGCGGCAACGGGAACCGCCCCCGCGTCCGAGGACACGCCCCGCCGCCCCTTCGCGGAGATGGCAGACGTGCCTGCGGAAGCGCAACTGGTATTCGGCACCTTGTATGAACAATCCGAGGCCTATTATATTTGGGCCGCAAACCAGCGTCACAACATCACCGTTCACGCCTCCGACGGCGAGAGCTACGGTAATGACATCCGGCAGGGGTACTTCACCTTGGATTACGGCCTGACCGAGCGGTGGGCTGCGGACGTCAACTTCGGCGCCACCACGATCGGTTGGCGTGCCTACGATGCCAACGCCGCCGTCGGTCAAACGACCGGCACGATGGACACGTCCTTTGGCGTGAGATACCAGTTTTTCAACGAGACCAAGACCAACGCGTCGTGGCTGCCCCTGTGGCTGCCCACGTTGACGTTTCGAGCGGGCGGCATCGTGCCCGGCAGCTACGACCGTTACCTGGCCTTCGCCCCGGGCAACCACTCCGCCGCTATCGAACCCTCGATCCTGTTCCGCAAACATGTCGGCTGGCCCGGCTTCGGCATCTGGGGTGACGCTCTTTATCGGTGGGAGCACACCATCGGCGCCGACCAATACATTACCGCCGCCGGCTTGTTCCAGCAGATCCGCGGCTGGGAACTCGATGTCGGCTACCGGCACTTGCAATCGATTGCCGGCCAGAACATCGGCCTGCCCGCCGGATGGGAACCGGGCCAGGGGGGCATTACCTACATGTCCGACGTGCGCGAAATCAGCGAGTCGGTGGACGCCGGGTTCAGTTACACCACCCGCCGTCGGCACATCCGCTACGGTTTCCACGCCCGCAAGACCTTCGACGGCAACAATACCGACTCCAAACTCTGGTTGGGCGGCTCGATAGACCTTCCCTTCGACCACCTCTTTGGGCGCGGCAAGGAAGCCAAGTAAGCCTTCCGTGGCGCGGAGCTCCGGCTCCGCGCCCCCTGGTCACGCTCCGCCGGCGTCCTGCTCTCCGGCCGCCTCGGGCAGAGACTCGACGAAACGCACGTCCGCCTCGATGCCAAGCCGCGCGGACAGCTCGGATTCGATGTCGCGCTTGGGATTCTCCGCCCCTGAAATCGTGCCGGCAAACAGGTCTTTCGAGATTTCGACGGCCATCCGGAGTTGCCGCTCCGAGGGCTCGATGAGAAACCGGTGCCCCGCCGCGCGGGTTTGGGCCAGTATCTCGCCGATTTGCCGCGAATAGAAGAAGGTCTCTTTGACGCGAAACCGCCGGTCCATCCGGGCGCCGACGTGGAGCATGGCGCCGGTACGGCCGCAGGGGCATTTGTCGCGGCGCAGCTCGGCGGCGATCCGGGTGCGGTACCGCAGCAGAGGCATCGCCTCGCGGCCCAGGGTTGTCAGGATCAATTCCCCCTCGCACACCTCCGGGAGGAATTGGTCCTCATGAACGTGCAACTGGCCCGCCTCACATTCCACACAAAGGCCCGGGTCGAGGATTTCACTGATGCCGAAGTTGCACTGGACGGCGGCGAAAAGGCCCGCGGCAATCTGGGCGCGGACTTCCGGGTCCACGGGACGAGAGAGCAACACCGCGCGCAAATGGAGTGATTGGGGGTCCAGCCGCCGCTTTTCCAGCCTTTGAATGAGCGTAAAGGCGTTGCTCGGGGTGGTGATAAGAACGGTGGGCCGATAGTTCTGCAGCATCGCCAATTGGTAATCGATGTGAAGGGCGTCTTCGGCGATGACGGAGGCCTCGATCAGCTCGGCGCCCAGGATGTAGCCCGACGCGCCGGGGTGGACGGTCCCGCCCAGGCAAATGAGCACAACGTCGTTGGCTGTAACGCCGCTGGCCGCCAACTGCCGGGCCACCAATCGTCCCCACTGGGCCAGGTCGTTGCGCGTATGCCCAATCACCAGCGGCTTGCCTTCCGGCCCCAGGGTCGAGTGCAGCCGAATGACCTCGCGCAGGGGAAACGCGAACAGCCCGTAGGGGAAACTCGCGGCGACCTCCTCCGGGTCGGTCAATGGCACGGTTGCCAGGTCCGCCAGCGAGTCCAAACGCGCCTCGGCCATTTTCTCGCGATAGCGCCGCACATTGCGGCGCAACCGGGCAACAAGGGCCTGCAACCGCTCGAGTTGCAGTTGCTCCAACTCCGCCCTCGGCATCAGTTCGTAACGACGATCAAAAATGCTCATCCTTCATCCTTTCCCAAGGTAGGCTCGCCTGACTTCCGGGTTGTTGAGCAAGTCCGCGGCCTCGCCCTCCAGGATAATCTCCCCGGCCTCCATCACGTAAGCGCGGTCGGCGACTCGGAGGGTGGCCGTCGCGTTTTGTTCCACCAGCAGCACCGTCAGACCCAGGTCTTTCATCCTCACAATCTCCGCGAACAACTCTTCGACCATCTTCGGCGCAAGCCCCATCGAGGGTTCATCCAGGAGGAGGAGCCTGGGCCGGGCCATCAACGCTCGGCCCAGGGCCAGCATTTGCTGCTCGCCGCCCGAAAGCGTGCCGCCCAACTGCCGAAGACGCTCGCGCAGCCTCGGAAAGCGCTCGAGCACGAACTCCATCTGCAACGCCCGGTCCGGATTGTGGTAGCCCCCCAGCAGGAGGTTCTCCCGCACCGTCATGTCCGCGAAGATCATCTTGCCTTCGGGCACGAGCACCGTCGAATGGCTGATGCTCCGCCAGGCCGGCTGGCCCCGCACCTCCCGGCCCTCGATGAGAATCTCTCCTTCCCAGGGCGGCAGCAAGCCGATGATCGAGCGCAGCAAGCTGGACTTGCCCGCGCCGTTGGCGCCGAGCAACCCAACGATCTCGCCGGCGCACACGTGCAGGCTGGCCCGGCGCACCGCCTCAAGACTGCCGTAGCCGCATCTGAGATTCTTTACCTGAAGCAACATGTTGGCTTTCTCCGCCCAAATAGACGCCGATGACCTTCGGATCGTTCCGCACCATCGCCGGCGGCCCTTCCGCAATCGGCGTGCCGTTGTGCAGGACCAGTATTTCGTCCGACAGCCCCATTACCAGGGACATATCATGCTCGACGAGCAGAATCGTAATGCCCCGCTGGCGAATCTTGCGAATCAACTCGCCCAGGTCTTCCTTTTCTCTTGTATTCAACCCGCTCGCCGGCTCGTCCAGGAGCAGCAGCTCAGGCTCGGCCGCAAGCGCGCGCCCTAACTCGACCATGCGTCGCTGGCCGAAGGCAAGCGCGCCCGCCGGACAGGCCGCCAAATCTGTCAAGCCGACATAGTCCAACTGCTCCAGGGCGGCCTGGCGGATGGCCCTCTCTTCCCGGGCCTGGCCCGGCCAGCGCACGGCGCACGCAAAGAACTCCCGGCGGCTCCGCCTGTGGCGGCCCACCATGACGTTCTCCAGCACGCTCATGCATGGAAACAGGCTCGGGTTCTGGAATGTCCGCGAAAGGCCCGCCCGCGCCACTCGGTACGGCTCCAGCCCGCTGAGGGACTCTCCTCGGAACGTGATTTGTCCTCTCTCGGGCTTGAGCAGCCCGCAAATCAGGTTGAAGAGCGTGGTCTTGCCGGCGCCGTTGGGACCGATGATGGCCTTGATCTGCCCTGCCTTCACGGCAAAAGAAACCTGCTGCACCGCGACCAGGCCGCCGAAACTGCGACGGAGGTTCGTGACTTCAAGCAGCGCCACGGCCCGCCCTCCCTTCGGCTGCCCTCGAGGCCGTCGTCTCCGATGCCGCGCGTCGTTCTCCCGCCGCCGGCCGGGGGACCCAGCGTTTGCCTGCCAAACCCCTCAACCATGTTCCCAGCGGCTTGAGCGGCCCTTCCGGGGCCAACGAAACGAGCAGGATCAGGAGCGCGCCGAAAACCGCGTTGTCGTAACTGCCGAACCAGCCCCGCAAGGAGCAATAGTTCAAAGCGGTGCTCATGACGGCCACTCCCCACAGGTTGCCCATGCCCCCGGCGGTAGCCAGCGCCACGTAGCGCACGGACTTGAACGCCCCCGCCTCCGAGGGGCTGATGCCGCCGGTGTAGTGCGTGAAGAAGACCCCCGCCATTGCGGCCAGCAGGGCGCTCAAAACAAACACCTTCAGCTTGTAGCGCGCCGTGTCGATGCCCATGGCCGCGGCGTAGGTCTCCCCGTCATGAATCGCCTGCAAGGCCCGGCCCACGCGGGAGTGAACCAGGTTTCGGAGCACCAGCACCGTCAGCAGCACCATGGCGCAGGCCAGGTAGTAGTTTTGCGCGCGCGCCAGGCCCTTGCCGGAGACCGTCAAGCCGCCGGCCAAATGCCATTCCGGCACGCCGTTGATCCCGTCGGCCGCGCCGGCCAGCGAACTCGCCAGCAGCATCTTGTTGACGATGACTCCGAAGGCCAGCGTCGCCATCGCCAAATAGTGGCCGCGCAAACGCAGCGCCGGGTAACCGATGAGGCAGGCCACCGCGGTCACCAGGACCATCGCGGCCAAAAACGCCGCCCAAGGCGATACCGTCAGCAGCGAACTGCCGTAGGAATCCTGTCTCGCAACCAATAGGCGCGCCGACTTCAACCAGGGCGCCAGCGTTCCGCCCTGCAGCCAGGATACATCGTGAGTCGTCAGCACCGCCGAGGTGTATCCCCCCAGGGCGAAAAAGGCGCCGTGCCCGAGCGACACTTGGCCCGCATAGCCCATCACCAGGCATAGGCCCAGCGTCACCAGCGCGTAGTAGAGCGCCATCGTGAGCTGCGTCAGGCAATACTCCGTCCCGGTGGCGCGCATCCCGACCTCGGCGCCGATCGCCGTCAACGCAAACAGCGCGAAGGGAAATGCCCCCGCGCCAATGGCGCGCAAACCCTGATTCCCTCCCGAACCTCCGCCTTCCTCCTTCGGATTTCGGATTTCGGATTTCGGATTTCCCCCCCGGCTCTTCATCCTTCCCTCACACTTCCGGCGTTGCCGGCGCCAAAGAGCCCGCGTGGCCGCACGAAGAGCACCAGCAGCAAGACCGCGAATGCGGCGACATCGTTGTAAGCAGCCGGGAGACGGCTGACGCTGGCGGCCTCCAGGACGCCGACCAGCAATCCGCCCAAGACCCCCGCCATTGGGTTGCCCAGGCCGCCCAGGATGGCGCCGGCGAAGCCCTTGATGGCCAGGGGCGTGCCCATTTCGTACTGAGTCATGGTGATCGGCGAGATGACGCACCCCGCCAGGGCGCCCAACCCCGCGCTCAACCCGAAGGCGAGCGTCCGCATGGTGCGCAGGTTGATCCCCGCCAGCATCGCCGCTTCCGGATTCGAGGAACACGCCCGCATTGCCCGGCCTTGCAAGGTGTAGTGCAGAAATCCTTGCAGCGCCAGCACCGTCACCCCTACCGTTCCAAGCACCCACAACACCTGCGGCGAGATGGTGGCCCCCAGGAAATGCACCGAAGAAACCTCGTTGCCGGTGAAATAGGGCAGGGACCGCACCTTCTCATCCCAGATGTGCAGGGCCGCTTCCTGCAGCACGATGGACAGGCCGATTGTGATGATGATCAGATGCAGAACCGAATGGCGGTCCAGCTTGCGGAAAAACAGGATTTCCAGCAAACAGCCTGTCAGCGCGACAATCACCACCGCGCCGCTCACCGCCACCGGCAGCGCAACGTATTGCGCCAGGGTCACCGCCACCATCCCGCCCAACATCACGAACTCACCCTGCGCAAGGTTCAGCACCCCGGTCGCGCTGTAAATGAGGTTGAACCCAACGGCCACCGCCGCGTACACGCTGCCTTTGGTGATCCCCGACAGCAAGTATTGCAGGGCTAAGTTCTCTCCAGTCACTACTTTTTGTAGGTGGTGAACTTGCCTCCCTTGACCGTGAGCATCTCGAAGGCGTTCATGTCGAGGCCGGTGTGGTCCGCGGCCGAATAATTGAAGATGCCGTCGGTGCCAACGAACCCCTTGAGGTGCTCGATGGCGTCCCGGACCTTTTCCCGGTCCGGTCCGCCCGCTTCTTTGAGACCCTCGACCACTATCATCAGAGCGTCATACACGTGCCCGCCAAAGGTGCTGACCTCCTCATGGTAGGCCGCCTCGTAATCGTGTTTGTAGGTGACCAGCACCTTTTTCTGCGGATGGTCTTCCGGCAGGTCTTCCGCGATCAACAGACGCCCGGCGGGAAAAAGGATGCCCTCGGCGGCCACACCCGCCTGCTCGATGTACTTCCGGTTCGCGAACCCAAGGCTCTGGAACAAAGGCACGTCCAGCCCCATCTGCCTCATGTTCTTGGGCACAATCGACTGGGCCGGCACGATCGACCAGTTCACCACCGCCTGCAGCCCGGACTTGCTCTTTACCTTGGTAAGAATGTCGCTCAGGTCGGTCGCCTGCCGGTCATAGACCTCATCCGCCACGATCTCGATGCCCTCCGCCTTGGAGAGTTCTTGCAATTGCTTCCTGCCCGCCGCGCCATAACCGTCGTTGCTGCTCAAGACCGCGATCTTGCGAATCCCTTTCTCTTTCATGGTCCGGTAAATCCAGGTCACCGCCTGGCCGTCATTCTGTGGCACCTTGAATACGTACTTGGCCACCGGGTTCACAATCACCTCCGCCGCCGCGCACGAGATCAGTATCATCTTGTTCTCTTCGCACAGCGACTTGATCTGCATCGTCTCCCCGCTCGTGGACGGTCCGATGATCGCCAGCACTTTGTCCTCTTCGATCAATTGTCTGGCGAACGACACCGCCTTCTCCGGGCTGCCGCCGGTGTCCTTGAGCACCAACTCGAACTTCCGCCCGCCTACCCCGCCCGATGCGTTGAGTTTGTCGATCAGCAGGCGCGCCGTCTTCGCCTCCGGCGCGCCCAGGAACGACGCCGGCCCGGTTACCGAGAAAAGCGCGCCGATCTTGATCGGCTTGGGCTGGCCGGCCGCGGAAGCGCTTTGGATGGCCAGCACCACGCCCAGCAAAGTCGCTGTCACCAGGCGGGCGCACCCGGACACCACTCCCGTAACGCCGCGCTTATGCGGCCCTGAAATAGCGCTCATTTTGCTCAATCCGGTGCTTTTCTCGCGACGTGTGGATGGTTCCAACCCTCACTTAACCACAGGCCGGAGCACCACGTTCCGGTACTCGATGCCCGTGTGGTCGCCCTGCAGGTAGATTGGGCCGGGACGGTTCACGTCCGACCACAACGCGCCGCCCGTGCAGCCCAACACCGGCTGATTATCGATGATGCGCGTGCCGTTCAGGATGACCGTTACATGCCGGTCCACCAGGGTGATATTCATCGTCTGCCACTCGCCTGGCGGTTTCTCGGCTGCCACCGTCGGCTTGATGCGGCTATAGACGGCCCCCATGTTGTGCGGGTCCAGCGGCCTGCCGTAGGTGTCCGCAACCTGGACTTCGTAAATGCCCCGCAGATACACGCCGCTGTTTCCGCCCTTGGCGACCCGGGTCTCCAGGGTGATGTTGAAGTCCTCGAACTCGCGGTCCGTGCGCAGGTTGCCGTAGTTCTTGTGCTTGCCCTCCTCCTGCACGACCTCGTTGACCAGGAGACCGTCTTTGACGCTCCACCCGTTGACCGCGTTGGGGTCCGTCAACCGCCATCCAGTGAGGTCTTTCCCGTTAAAAAGCTCGATCGCTTCCCCAAATTTCACGTTCGCCAAATCGGGCGCTGGCGGCACCGGGGCAATCCGTTTGCCCGAGAACGTGCTCTTGTCTTCGCCCTGGCCGTTCTCGCGCGGCGTCACGCTGGCCAGTTGTATGTTGTCCCCGTCCACAGTCGCGGTGATGGTCTCCACGAGGGTCTTGCTCACACGCTTGCCGGCCTCCCGGCGCTGGATGTTGTGGGTCCGCTTCACCACCAGCTTGCCATCCTCCACCTTGGCCGATGCCGTGGGCTCGACGCTCCCCCACCCCCAGAGCATCGCGGCCTTCAAACCTCCATCCGCCTCCTCGACCCCCAGCCAGCCCGGAGCACCACCGGGCAGCGTGAGCGCCCAACCGCCAAGAAAAGGATTGTCCGCGGCCACCGCCCCGCCCAGTGCCGCGCTCATGATGAGGAGACTAAGATTGATTCGCAAGAAATGACGCATAAGCATGCCGCCCTTATGCTCCCCCGCGCTCCTCAAGGCAAGCAGATTCTTGAGTCTTGACACCGCTCCCGCCGGGACCATGCTCCCGCCATGAATTCACCTGATTTGCGCCCCTCTCCACAAAGCGACCGGGCTGCGCGTGCCTCCGTGACTCGGCGCGTGTTCATGCGGACGCTCGGATTGGGCGCCGCCGCCCTGGGATTCCATCAGCCCGCCTTTTCTCAGGAAAAACCGATCCAGGGATTCGAGAAAGCCCCCGAGGACCCGGCGGCCTCAAAGGGCTGGCAGCCCGTTTCAGACCGCAAAATCCGCGTCGGAATCGCCGGCTATGGCGTCTGCAAGTTCGGCGCCGAGTTCGGCTTCCAACACCACCCGAATGTCGAGGTGGCGGCGGTGACCGATCTCTTTCCCGACCGTTGCGCGGAGTTGGCCCGAGTGTGCGGTTGCGGCAAGACCTATCCTTCCCTGGAGGAAATGGTCAAAGACGACCGCATCGAGGCGGTGTTCGTTGCCACGGATGCCCCCAGCCATCCGCGCCATTGCATCGCGGCCTTGAAGCACGGCAAGCACGTCGCCTCCGCTGTGCCGGCGGTCTTCGGTTCCCTTGAGGACGCCCACGAACTCTATGAGGCGGTCAAGACCAGCGGCCGCAGGTACATGATGTTCGAAACCTCCTGCTTCCATGAAGACCTCCACGCCATGCGCGAAATCTACCGCGCCGGCGGCCTCGGCAAGCTCGTCTATTCCGAGGGCGAATATTTTCACTACATGGAGCAGCCCATCCCCTCCTACAAAGACTGGCGTGTCGGCCTGCCGCCCCAGTGGTATCCAACGCACTCGAATGCCTATTATGTGGGTGTGACGGGCGGCAGTTTCACCGAGGTGAGCTGCCTGGGCAAGCCCAGCGCAATCGAGCACCTGCAGCCGGCCAACAACCGCTACCGAAATCCCTTTGGCACCGAGATAGCCCTCTTCCGCACCAGCGAGGGCGGGATGGCCCGCATGGGGGTCAGTTGGGACACGCCCGGCTTTGGGGGAGAAATGGGCCGCGTCCGCGGGCAGAGAGGCGCCTATTACGGCAAATACGAGGGCCTCGAATCGAAACTGCCCAACACCCTCCGACCCCCGCTGCCCCCCGGCGTCGCCGCCGGCGGCCATGGCGGCTCGCACGGCCACCTGATGAACGAGTTCGTCACCGCCATCCTCCAGGATCGGGAGCCTCTGGTCACCATCGCCTGGGCTCTGAATCTGACCATCGCCGGCATCGTCGCCCATCAATCTGCCCTTAAAGGCGGCGAACTCATCAAGGTCCCTCAGTTTGCCTGAAGAAAGCAACCCGACGGACCAGGCAAGTCAGGCCATCGAGCGTGGGCCGGTCCGTTCGACAGCGTTCTCCACCACTTGGCGCATGCGGGCGAACCACCATTGGCTCCGGCTCTGTCGCCGGCACTGCGTCTTGCCATGCAGACCGGCGCGACGGGAGAGTTGGTGCGATTCGTTGGCGTACCCCAGGCTCAACTCCAACTGTTGTTTCACCATGCTCATTCTATTTCTACCCTTCCACAGGGTGCGATAGGTGTCTGTCATGGCTCGGAATGATCCTGTTGCCACCGCCGGACACGACTCCGGTGTAGTGGAGAACCCCTACACGGTTTCTCTTCCCGCAACTGTTCATCGGACAGGCCACGGCGATTACTCTTCCCTACCCCGGTCAGACAAGCTTGTTCGTCAGCAGGCTGAAAACCCAGCGACTGCCGCTCTTCGGCCACCCCGCCGCGGGGCCAGTGACAAAGTCCGTCGGAAGGTCCCCGCTAGGCCGTCGTGGAGTGCGGTGGCAAGCGGAGCGCGACACCGCTTTGTTTCGAGATTTGACCCGTCCTGCTTTTGGCTTAAGATGGGGGATTGATGAGCTTTGCCACTCACTTCGATCGATTGCCTTTGGCGGCGTTGGTAAAAGACTCTCTGGGCGCTTCCGCGGCAGCCGTCCGGGAGAGCCTCGGAAAGCAAAAGCTCGGCTTGGAGGACTTTGCCCGCCTGATCTCGCCCGCAGGGGCGGGCTTTCTAGAGGACATAGGCCGGCGTTCGCAGCAATTGACTCAGCAGCGGTTCGGAAAGGTGATTCGGCTTTTCGCCCCCCTCTATCTCTCCAACGAGTGCATCAACAATTGCAGGTATTGCGGCTTTTCGCGCGATAACCCGATTCTACGCGTGACCCTCTCGATCGAGGAAGTGCGCCGGGAGGCCGCTGAGTTGGCCCGACAGGGCTTCAGGAACATCCTGCTCGTGGCCGGCGAGCATCCCAAGTTCGTCTCGACGACCTACCTGCGCGACTGCGTCGCCGCCCTGCACGCCGATGTTCCTAGCATTTCGCTCGAGGTCGGGCCTCTGGAGACTCGCGAATACGGCCCGTTGGCTGCGGCGGGGGCCGATGGATTGGTGGTTTACCAGGAATCCTATGACCGCGCGGTCTATGCGGAGATGCACACATCGGGGCCGAAACGGAACTTTGACTGGCGCCTGGAAACCCCGGAGCGGGCCTACGCGGCGGGGTTCCGCCGGTTGGGCATCAGCGCCCTTTACGGGTTGGCGGATTGGCGTTACGAGGCCCTTGCGGTGGCGGCCCACGCGGCTTACCTCCTGCGTCATTGCTGGATGGCTTGCGTGACGATTTCGTTCGTCAGGCTGCGCCCGTGTGCGGGCGAGTTTCAGCCCCTCACCCGGGTGGGCGACCGCGACCTCGTCCAGCTCCTATGCGCCTTCCGCCTGCTCTTTCCCGATGCCGGCCTGGTGTTGTCCACCCGCGAATCCCCAAAAATGCGAGACGGCCTGCTTCGCCTGGGAGTGACCTTGATGAGCGCGGGCAGCCACACTGAACCGGGCGGTTACACGGGCGCGGGCCGGGACCGCCTGCATCACACGGTGCGCGGACGAACGATGCCCGCCGCGGAAGACCCCGCTCCGCGGGCCGTCTCACAACCGCGCGGTGGCGCCACCGAGCAATTCGCCATCGCCGACACCCGCTCCCCGGGAGAAGTCGCCGACCTGATTCGCGGGCTTGGCTACGAACCGGTGTGGAAAGACTGGGATGCCGCTCTCACCTCCGGAGAGGCGGGGGCTTTCGGGGCCTGAGGACCTGTGGAGAAACTCACCGGAATGACGGTTTTCCTGACATCGTGAGCCTTCTGTTTGTCATCGCCAACGGCCAGCGAGTCCAAGCGGACCTCCCGTGCTCGATCGAGGAGTTCCTGGCAGCCCAGGGACTGCCCCCCAGGAGCGTTGTAGTGGAACAGAACGGGGAAGCGGTGGCGCCCTCCGAGTTCCCCAAACGCCGGGTCCACGCCGAGGACCGTCTGGAAATCGTGCGGGTGGTCGCGGGAGGCTGACCCTTACTTCTTGTTCACATTCGCCGGAGCGGCTGGCGCCTGGAGCGGAGTCGGGCCGGTGGGCCAGGGCTTGGGGAGATACCGGGTGAGGATGGGGTCGAAGTCAGGGTGGGTCTTGCCATAACCCACGAGTTTATGGATGAAATCGTCCATGGCCGGGCCGATGTTCTTTTGGTACTGGGCCACGATCGCATTGACCTGCGGGCGGAAGGTCTCCAGCTCCTGGCTGGAAGTTTTGGCCTGGCGGAGGAGGAAGACGTTCAGAGTGCCGCTGATGACGATCACCAGCACCAGGACCGATACGACCAACTGGCGCAGTGAGTCATACTGGGTCGGCAACGATTCAGGCTCGGTTTGGGCTGGCGGGTTGTTTTCCAAGTTGTCCATAGTGGCCTTTGCTTACTTGCTTGGGGTGGTGGGGGCGGCGGGGGAGCCGGGGGCATTCCGCTTCAGGCCGACCGATTCGAGGATCGGATCGATCTGGGGGTGGGTCTTGCCGTATTCCTTGGTATCGGCCAGCAACGCCTGAAAGGCGTTTTGCCGGTACTGGATGGCAGAGAGCCGGGTCTGCAGTTCGCGGAGCTCCCGCGTGTTGTTCACGTACTGCATGCATGATATCACCGACCAGACCGCGCTCACTGCCAGGACGGCCAGCAGAATGCTTGTTAGAGGACTGTTTTTCATATCATTTCTACTATTGTACGAGTTCCGGCAGGCGGTTGTCCAACCTGTTTTTTGCCTGCACGTTCATCTGGACATTCCGCTCCGTCCCGGTAACACTCGAGCCATGAGTACTAACGCCGATGCTCCAGTGGATTTGCTCTGGAAAGAGTATGGCGTGGCCTTTCGGGATTTTGACGATTTGACGCTGGCGCGGTGGCTGGCGCAGACCCTCGGCCAACTGCAAGGAAGGGCCTGGCGGTTTTCGCATCCGCTTCTCGGGGCATACCGTTTGGGAGCCCAATTGGCGCACGAGCGCCAGGTCTGGCTCAAGCTTATGGTGACGCCCCCGGCGGCCTACACCGAGTCCGGGTGTTGCCGGGCCCCGATGCTGCCGCTCCTGACCCGTGACGTGCGCGAGACGGGGCTGATCTGCCTGCATTGCAACGAGACGCTGGCGCCTTTTGACGAGATTCCCGCCGGCCTTCGCGGTGACATCGAGTCTTGGGCCGCCCAATACGCCCCCGTCCACGCCGTCGCGCATTGGGACGATGCGCAGCGCCGAAGGGCCGGGGATTACGAGGGCGCTTACGAACGGGCCAGTGAAGAGGCCGAGGCGCTCCTGCGGCAGGCGGGAGAGTCCCTGGCGCCCAGATTCCTCGAGTATTACGCGGCCGTGGTCTGGGAGGACAACGATGAGTGCCTCGAGGTCCGGCCCGAGGACGTGCTTCTTTGAGTCAGGCCCCAAGCCAGTAGATCAGGGCAATCTGGGCCAGACAAATGCCGGCGATGGCCGCCCACGTCAACCACTCGCGAAAGCGCAAGCCGACTTGGCGGGTCTGGCCGAGCCAGAACCGCATTTTGAGGGCGCCGATTTCGAGGCAATCCCCATTGCGCAACCGCGTCTCGCGAAAGGGCTGGCTGTTCACGGTAGCCAAGGCGTTTGCCTGGGCGCTCACGTAGAAACCGTCGCGCGGCTTGAAATCCACCTGCAAATGCCGATCCCAGACGCCTTCCTCGTCCAATTGGAGGTCCGCGGTGGCCGCCCGTCCAATCCGCACGGGATAACGCCGGGCGGCCCAGGTGACGCCCGCCTTCTTCCCGGTCAGAATGCTGAACTGAATCACTTCTGAAAAGGCGATGTCCGGCGTTCGACGTTGATCAAATCACCGGGGTAAACCGGCAAGTCCAGGCTGGGCTTCTTCAATGCCTTGCGGCAATCCTCGGTCTCGATGCGTCCGTCCGACCGGAACACCTTCACGGTTGATTTCCGGGCGAAATCGGTAAAATCTCCCGCCGCGGTGATAGCCTTGAGGACCGTCGTGGCGCCGTTGTAAGCATAGCGGTTCGGTGACTTCACCTCGCCCTTGACGGAATAGTACTGCCCTTGGGCCTTTACGACGACCGTCATGTGTTTGTAATAACTCGGCACGTAGCTTTGCCAAATGTCCTTCTCCAACTGGCCCGTCGTTTTGCCCTCGGCCTTGATATGCTGGGTCAACAGGGGCAGCGTGATTGTGCCGTCTTCCTTGATGGTCACATCCATCGGGGCCTGGGGTTGAGGCAAATCCAGGAGTGTGACATTCACCGAGTCGCCAATGCGCAAAAGGTCGGAAGTGGACTTGGCGGCGTTTGGCGCGGCTGCGGAGGGGGTGCCGGCGTCGGCGGTGGCCTGCGGCGCACTGGCGCCCGCCCCGGCATCGCCGGGTTGCGCAGGGGATGTGCGGCATCCCGCCGCGAACAACGCAACCGCCAGCAACCCGCACACAATCCCCAACCGCCGCGCGTCGTTGCCAATGTTCATGCTTGTCATGTAGCCGATCCTGATTGTTGAGTTAGTGAATTAATACTTCTGTTTGATGTCCAATTTGGCCTTGTCCCCCGCCTCGGCCTTGCCTTTTCCGTCCTTGGACGCAGCGCCGCTTCCCGCTGCGGAATCCGCCTCGTCGTTGCTGCTGCGATAATAGTAATCGTGGTAGTAGCCGCTGTAGTAGTAATAGCTCTCGTCCTGGGACATGTTGATGTTGTTGAGGACGATGCCAACAAGGTTGCCGCCCACCTTCTCGATGAGCTGCTTGGCGCGGATGTTCATCGGCTGCGGGTAGCGGCGGTATTGGATGACTTGCAAGGTCATGTCCATTTCGCTGGCGAGGATGGACGCATCGCTCACCCCCATGATTGGAGGCGAGTCGAAGAAGACGAAGTCGTAGCGTTGCTTCAGTTCGCCGATGAGGTCTTTCATCTGGGCCGAACTGAGGATGCCCAGGGAACTGCTGGGGAGCTTGCCGCTGGCCAGGAAGTCCAGGGAAGGATTGTTGGTGGTCTGGATGACCTCCTCAAGGGTGTTCTGTTTGAGGAGGTAATTGGTCAGGCCGATGCTGTTGGTGACGTGGAGCATCTTGTGCAGGGTGGGGCGCCGGAGGTCGGAGTCCACCACGATGACGCGCTGACCGCTCTGGGCGAAGATGGAGGCCAGGTTGAAGACCGTCGTCGACTTGCCTTCGCCGGCGCCCGCGCTCACCACCGCCATACTGTTGAGTTTGTCGTCCTTACGGGAGAATAGGATATTGGTGCGCAGCACGCGATACGCCTCGGCGTGGGGGCTTTCTGCCCCTTCATCCAACATCAACCCCACATTCTGCGGAATGACCCCCAAGACGGGGGCTTGCAGTGCGCGCTCGACATCGTCGATCGTCTTCACGCTGGTGTCGAGGTACTCGATAAAGAAGGCCAGCCCAACGCCGACCACCAGCCCGATGATGATGCCCAGGGCGATATTGAGGGGCTTGTTCGGTTGCACCGGCGTGGCGGACACCTGCGCCTTGTCGATGATCGTCACCATGATGCTCTTGGGCAGCTCCTTGTCGACCTGCTCGACGGCGATCTTGCTGTCCAGAATGGCGCGGAACTTGATGAGCTCCTCCAGGCGGCGCTTCGCATCGAAATACGGCTGGCTTGTGTTGGCCTTGTCAATGTCCTCCTGGGTGGCCTTGGTCACTTCTTCAGTGAGATTGGTGAGGCTCGCCCCCAGGGAAGCGACCTTGGTCTCCAACCCGAGCATGTCGCCTTCGACGCGCGAGCTAATCTTCTCCTCAAGATCGGCCTTTGAGGCTCGGGCTTTGATCACGTCCGGATGGTTGGTGCCCAAGTCTTTCTCGATGAAGATCAGCCTCTGATCCGCCATGGTCTTCTGTTCGAGCAGATTGCCCAGGAGGTTTTCCTGGACCACCGTGCAGAGTGTCTGGGCCAATTTCTCCTTGCTCAGTTCCTTAAGGTGCGAGAGCAACGTGTTCTGCCGGACAAACTCGGCCTCGGATTCAAGACGCAACGCATTAATGTGTTTCAGCGACTCCTGAGTCAGAAGAGGCCCGGAGGAATACTCGCTGGCTGTGGAGTCGGGGATTTTCAGGTCCTGGCGGAGCTTGTCCACCTTGGCCTGTTGGGTGGCAATCTCCGTCTCCTTGGCTTCGCGTTGCTGGAGGAGGGAGGTAATGCCGCTCTTGCTGAGGTTGGCTCTGGTTGAGGTGCGGTGCTCCTGGTACGCCTTGGCGATGGCATTGGCAATCTCGGCGGCCTCGGCGGGTTTCTCGCTGAACACCTGGATTTCAATGAGGATGGTGTTGCGAACGGGGTGCAGGGCCATCTTCCGCTTGAGCACACTGATGGCGTCCTGCCGTGAAAGCTTCTCGCCGTTGCCGTAAGTCTTGCCCCAGACGTCCTGCAGATTCAGGTCATCGACGACGCGGCCCAGGATCAACTCGGACTGGATGACCTCGAACTCGGTTTGGATGAAATACGGATCGTAAGCCCCCATGGCCATGGGGCTTTGCATCAGCGCCTGGATGTCCGACTGGTCGCGCTCAACCTCGATGCGGGCGGTGCTCGAGTATTTCTCAGGCAAGATGAACGTCACCAGCGTCGCTGTGATGACGACGAGGAGAAAGACGGCGAGGATGACGGTCTTGCGAATGCGAATGATCCGCCAATAATCAAGGAAATGGAGTTTGGTTTCCTGGGGTGGAGCAACTTTCAATGGGTCCATAACGCGGTGAGGCTAAAAAAAAGGGGGGCCTAGCCGTAGCCGCCAAGCCCCCGCCCGGAACATGGCGAGTCAACTAATAACTGGCAGTAAAGCCCAAGTAAACCCGGTTTCTATCGAAACTGCGGTTAGGAATGTCGGATTCGAGGCGGTCGTAATTGTAACCGAGTTGCGTCGAGAGGTAATTGCTCAGACGGTATTCGAGGTTGACACCCATGGTGTAGAAGTTATCGGCCTCGTTGGCGAGCGAGCCGGCGTTGTACTCGGAGAACTGATACTGGCCGGTCAGGCTGCCGTAAAGGTTGGGCATGAGCCGGTGGTTGACCGTGGCAAAAACGGCGGAGGTTTCCGAGTCCAAGGTAATGCCGCTGGTGCCGCCGTTGCCGACGAGGTCGGTTGCGGCCCGATCATGAGTGAAACCGCCTTCGACGTAGCTTTCGACCCCGTAATTCCAGCGCAGGCTGGCTTGAACGAACGGCGTGACGTTGTCGGAGGCGGTCGGGTCGTTGTAGTAATCTGTGTAGCGGGCGCCTACGCGCAGAGAGCCGGTCAGGGAGGGACTGAAGGTCTGATCGACGCCCGCATAGCCGTAATGACCATGGTTGTTGCGGGAATCGCTCATGAATGCGGCCTGGCCCAGCGGGCCCGGGGCGATCTGCTCGTTGCCGTTGAAATCCATGTCCTGGAATTGATAGCCGACCACAAAGACAGTCTCGGGTGTGAACTGCCAGCGGCTATCGAGGTGGACGGTCTGCTCCATGCGGTTGAGCAACCCAGCCTCGGTGGTTTGGAGCCCGGTGCCGGTCACCGGATTGATCGGCGAGTAGGGCTGGTCGGCGTAGTTATAGTAGGCATTGCCGTAACCCACCTCGAAGCCGAGCAGCGGGGTGAGCTGGCCGTCGAGGGTCGCATTGCCGTAGTTGCGGATGTTGCTGCCGGAAAGGCGCTGGAACGTCGAATAGGTATTGCCGGCGCGCAGGAAGTCGGGTTCCTGGCCGATCACGAAGGAGTCCCGGATGTTCGCGTGGTAGAGCTCGTTGAAGGAATGGTCCAGGGAGGCGTTGAACGAGTGGGTCATGTCCACCGTGTCGGTGTTGCCCAGCGGCTTGAACTGGTAGTCCTTGAAGGAATAGACATAGCCCAGGTTGACGGTGGTCTGCTCCCAGGGCCAACTGACGGTAATGGCGGGGCTGACCTCGAACCCCAGTGTGCCGCGATGATAGCGCTCCCCGTTCACGCCGGTCAACACGGCGTTGTCCGGGGCGCTGTTGATGTTATCATCATAGAATCCGCGGAGGGTCGTAGAGATGCTCCAGGGCTTCGTGGATTCAGATGTTAAACTCGACGCCGTATCCGCATGCAAACCGGACGTGCCGAGGGCAACCAAACCGACAGAGGCAACGATTCTTTTCATAAAACAATTACTTTGCTTATTCACACCCGCAGAAACAATGCCGACACCAAGCACAAACCAGCTTGTCTTTTACCGAAAATGCGCACGGGTGTCAAAAAAAATTTTCAGCCGGCTTTGCCCTTCGCCGCCAGGGGTTCATTGCTCCGGCCACTCGTGCAGACCAATACCCTGCTCACGTCCGACCCCGCGGCAAATGGAACGATTTGGATAATTGACCCCATGGCGATGGGAGTGTTCAAAACTATTTTTTAGAATTCATTGCGGCGGCACTTTCAGCGTCTGGCCCGGGCGCAGGTGTCTCGGGTTCGCTTTGGGATTGGCGGCAATGAGGGTCTCGATCTTCACCCCGTAGAGCCTGGCAATGCCGGCGAGCGTTTCGTGGGGTTTTATCACATGAACGCGCGTTGGAGCCGGGGCGGTGGGTTTGGGCGCGGCAAGGGCGCCGGGGCCGGGCGGCGGGCGATTAAGGGCCTCCGCCGGGTGCGGGTCTCGACCGGGCAAGGCCGCGGTCAGGACGGGGGGCGCCGTGGTTGCGGAGGTCAGGAGGGGGCTCGGGACCTGGGTGTTGGTAAGCCCGGGTTGTGTGATTCGGGCGGGTGGATTGGTTTGGGGACGCACAAATGCCGGGGCGTTGGTGCGCCACTTGGCGACCTCCTCGGCCAGCCGCCGGTTCTCTTCCGTCAACCGCTTGTTCTCTTCGGCGAGTCTCTCCAGGTCGAGTTGCTGCTTGCCGGTCACCGGTCCGACCGAGACGGTGCGGGCGATTTCTTGCTTCGAGGCGAGGATGAGCTGCTTGACGACATCCGCGTTCGGGGCATTAGGCCGGAGCTTGAGGAATCGCTCGTAGTGATAAATGGCGGCCGCGGGGTCCGGCACTTTTTGGGCGAAAAGCCAGCCCAGCTCGAAATGAGCGGCTGCGGAATTCGGGTTGAGAGTCAGGGCCTTCTCGAACGACTCGACGGCCGCCGGGTAATCCATCATGCTGACACGGCTTTTGCCGGCGAGGAAGTGAGGCTCTTTCTCCTCATCATTCTGGCCTTGTCCCTGCGGAATGCAGCCGCCCAGGAACAACCCTAAAAGCAACGGCGGCAAGCAGCGCAACAAGCTGACCAAGCACTTCATGGAGGCCAGATTATAGTAACCGGCCGCTACATTCAATCACACTCAGCTTTTGCAGTCCGGGTTGGAGGGGCGGGCCGGTTCGGCGAAAGGGTTGGCTGCGGCGGCTGGGGCGGCGGAGTGGCGGGGCAGCGAGAACACGCCGGCGATCAAATAGCCCCAGCCCAGGAGAACGTGCCCGGCGGCGGCCATGGCCAATTGCAGAGGGTCCAGGGCGCCCAGGCCGTAGGCCAGGATCGCCGCCGTCATCAGCAGGGCGCCGGGCATGAGCGCGGCCCCCGCCAGCCGCCAACTGCCACCCAGGGTCAACTGACGGTTGGCCATAAACCCGGCCAGCCAGGCCGGCAGGCAATACAGGCTGGCGAGGACGCTCCAGGCCAGCATCAGGCCGCTGATGGTCAATGCCGCAGCCAACGCCAGGAGAGGCGGCGCCCAGGCTCCCCACCAAGGCTCCAGCTCCGTCCGGTTGAACATGAGCAGCCAGTCGCGCTGGTAAGGGATGCTCAGATAGCCGCCCAGCCAAATGACCTCGACATCGCGGCGTCCGAACTCGGCCTGCAAGTGGGCCGGAGACCGTACGGCCCCGGTGTGGGCCGGGTCCACGGCCAGGGCCAGGAAATGGTTCTCGGCCAATTTCACGGCGGACTCTCCCGCCCAGTCCAAGGTCCCGGAGCGAATCTGTCCCTGCGCGGGCAAATGGGTGATTGCCTCGCTGATCGCGGAAAACCAAGCGGCCTGCAGGAACCACACCACGGCCCCCGCCGCAAGCAGGGCGACGATGAACTGGACCAGAAGCAATCTCCCGACCGAGCCTGGAGCAAACGCCGCCACGCCTCGCCGCGTAAGCGGCTGCCAGCCAAAGTGCGGTTTGCGGATCGGTTCTTCCATAACACAGGCGGCGCCGGCTGCAAGGCGGCCGGTGCCCGAAGCCGCACAGTATAACCCCCCGAAACCCCCTTGTCGCCAAGAGAATAGCGCCGCCTTTGTCCGCTTGTCCGCTCGGGCATCTCGCTTGCGCCTGGACGGCCCCTTCCTGACCCTATGGTATCATCCTCAAAAGTCCCCGCCCTCGGCGTGGCGTCCTGCCGAGGATCTGAACTCACCCTATCGACTGGGCGCCGCTTGCGCTTGGGCCAGAGCGGCGGCCAGGAGACGGGCGGCGGTGGGGATGGCGCCTTGGAGCACCTCGACACGGTCGTTGAGCGCCAGGACCGCGGTGCGGGCGTTGAACCGGACCAGGCGCTGGTACCACGCCACAAACTCCCGGCTGACCGAGGTTTCCAGGGCGGCGGGCGGGGCGGTGGCATTCTGCCCGGAGACCGTTTCACACAAAACAAGGGCGGCGATGGCGCGCGCCTGTGCGGGCGGGGGCAAGGAGGCCGCCAGGCGCTGCCACAACGGCAGGGCGGGCTCGCATTGGCCGGCGAGCGTGAGGGCCTCGGCGCGCTGCTGCACGACTGCGGGATGCCCGGGCAGACGGCGTTGCGCTTCGGAAGTCCAATCGAGGGCGACGCCACCGAACTGAGGCGTGCTCAGGGCGAGGCGGCCGCCTCGCAGCCATGCCTGAGGGTCGTCGGGCATTTCCTTGGCCAGCGCGCGGTAGAGGTTGAGCGCCTGGACCGGCTCGCCGTGGGCAGCCTGGAAGGCTGCGTAATCGAGCCGGGCGGGCCGGGATTTTGGGTCGTCCTCGATCGCGCCGCGGAACTCCTGCGCGGCGGCCTCGGGCTGGCACATCTGGTCCAGGCACAACGCCAGGCAATGGCGCGGGCCGGCCTGGTGGATTTCCTTGTTGATTGGGGCCAGGGCGGGCTGGTCGCGTTTGGCGAGGCACTGGCGCATCTGATCAGCAGCTTCACAGAACTGCTTCTGTTCAAGGTGCGCCAGGCCTAAAGCGAAATGAAGCGAAGCGGTCAAGCCGCCCGCCTGGGCCAGCGGTGAGTTGAGCAATCGGGCCAGGTCATCCCACCGCTTGAGCGCCGTGAGTTGTGAGGCGAGTTGGGTGAGGAGCGTCTCGCGCAGTTCGGGCACGACCATCGATGCGGGCTGGGCGGACATGAGGTGGAAGGCCCTGAAATACTCCGTCACCCCCCGTTCGCGCTGGCCGGAGCGGGCCAGTTCCAGGCCGTAGCTCATGAGCAGGTTCGGCTCGCCGGGCATCTCGGCCACCGCCCGTTCGAGGAGACGCAGGTTCCGCTCGATCTTGTTGCGGTTGTTGACGATCTCGGGGCGGTAGCCATGATGGCGCAAAGGGGCGTCGCCCAGACGGTTCTCCAGGCCCCATTGGCGGCGGCGCACCTCAAGGCTCGAGAATATCTGCTCATGGACGCGCCCGACAAAAAACAGGGCCGGCGCGTTGCGGAAGAGGCGGGGAACATAACTGCAGCCTTCGTCTTCCCGGCCGGCATCGATGATGGGCAGGCGCCAGGCAATGGCCGACTTGTCCCGCATGAGGCGGCGCAACGGTTCGTGGCTGCCCGCGGGCAATTCCTCGTCCGCGTCGAGCACGAGCACCCAATCGCCGGTGGCGTATTCGAGGGCGGTATTGCGGGCCGCGCTGAAATCGTCGCACCACGCGAACGGATGGACCTCGGCGCCGTGCTCCCCGGCGATGGCCGCAGTGCGGTCGGTGGAACCGGTGTCCACGACGACGATCTGCGCCGCGAGGCCGCGGACCGATGCGAGGCATTGTCCCATGAATTCTTCTTCGTTCTTGACAATCAAGCAGACCGAAAGGCGGGGCACCGCCGCCGGGGCCGCCGGCAACGCGAGCCATCGAGGCATGGCCTTGCCGCGCAGACGCCCGTTAAGGAATTGTCTGGCGGGGCTCCATTCGGGAACGAGTTGGCGGGCGCGCTGGGCGCATTGCCGCGCGGCCTCGCCGGCCCCGGCGGCCAGGGCGATCTTGGCCAGCAACAGGTGTGCTTCCGGATGAAACGGCCGGAGGGTGAGGGCGCGGACCGTCGCTTCCCAGGCGGGGCGGTGCTGGTTGCGGTTTAGAAGCTCGCGCGCGGCCGTCAAGTTGCCCAGCAACGCGCAGGGCGGAAGTTGAATCTTCGCCGGTTCGGACGAGGTGTCAGCCGCGTCGTGATTGGCGATGGGACTTGAAATCTTATCGGTCCAAAGCCGGCCTTCGAGCGAGGGCGTGTGAGAAACCCGAATGTCCGGCAGTGGAATCCTCAAGCCGGTCCCCGGCGGGGGCGCCGTCGGGAGCCGATAGCCGTTTTCGGGCGCCAAATCCTTCGGCATCGCCCACTTGGCTTTGAACAGGTCCCAGTTTCGCAACAGGCTCGCCCGATAGTCGATTTGGGCGGCCTTGAACGTCTGGCCGCCGGTGTGGTGGACGAAGGCATCCTTCGCGGCGAGGATGCGGAACCCGGCCAGTTGCGCGCGGATGCAGAAATCGTCGTCCTCGAAGTTGCCGCTTCCGAAACGCTCGTCCAGTCCGCCAATGCGTTCGATGACCTGGCGGCGGGCCAGCAGGCAGAAGCCCACCGCGCGGGCCAGATCAAAGCTCTGTCCGTCGTGCGCCGCGGCCCAGCTTTCGGCAAAGGCGGGCAGTTGGGCAAGATCGGTGTAGCCGGCGTTGCCGACGAGCTGCGGGCCGGAGACGCGATTGGACATCGGGCCGACGATGCCGGCTTCGGGATGGCGCTTGAGCACGGCCAGGAGGCGCGTCAGCCAGCCTGGCGTCACGACGGTGTCGTTATTCAGCAACACCATGTTCCCGCCCCGCGCGATGGCGAGACCCTGGTTGTTGCCGGCGGCGAAGCCGCGGTTGTCGCGATTGATCACCACCCGGAGGCGCGGGTTCGCCGCAGCCAGTCCGCTCAGCGCTTCCGAGGTCTTGTCGGTCGAGCCGTTGTCCACCAGAATCACCTCGTGCGCCTCCGGCGTCCAGCGGGCAATGCTCTGCAGACATTTCTCGGTGTGCTCCCATTGATTATGGGCCAGGACGATGATCGATGTGAACGATGCGCTCCATTTGAGGAGCGTCTCCAACTGCCGCCCGACGTGCGCCGGGGTGAAATTGGATGCGATATGCCGCCGGCCTTGCGCGGACGTTTGGTTCCAAAGTTCGCGGTCGGCATAAAGCCTCGCGACGTGCATGGCGAAGGTCTCGGGATCATCCGCGACGAGCGCGCCGCACTCGCCGCTTTTCAGGCCCATGCCTTCGGCCCCGATGGCCGTCGTGACGACCGGCAAGCCGTGGGCGAGGGCTTCGCCGATCTTGCCTTTCATGCCGGCGCCGTAGCGTAGCGGCGCGACGGAGACGAGATGCGAGCGCAAGAACGGCTCCAGGCTCGGCACGTAGCCCGTGACCTGGATCGAGGCGCCGGCGAGTGCCTGCACGGCGGCCGGGGGATTGTTGCCCGCGATGGTCCACCGCGCGCCCGGCACACGCTGGAGTATGCGCGGCCAGATTTCGCGATGAAAGAAGAGCACCCCATCCTCGTTTGGCCGGTGGCAGAAATTGCCCACGAAGAGCAAACCCTCGCGGTCGTTCGCGGGCGGGGTGTCGCCGGACAATTCATGAATGTTCGGCACCACAAAAATCCGGCTCTCCGGAAGCTCCCGCAGCAGCGCCTGGCGGTCGTCCTCCGTCACGGTGACCAGAGCGTCGGCTTGGCGGTAGATTCCCAGCTCGGCGCGGCGGGTCATTTCGGCTTGCTGGAGGAGCTTTTGGTCGTGGCACAATTCCGCCTCGCGGCGTTCGCGGAGGAAGTGGACATCCACGGTGTCGATCACCACGCGGGATGCCGGCGACCAGGCGCGGATGCGGGCCAAGTACTGGTCCGCGATGTGCCAGAAGCTCAGCATGACGGTGTCATATTGCGAATCCTGCAGCAGCGTTTTGAGATCGAAAGGCCGGCAGTTGACCGGAAGACCGTGTTCCTTCATCCATTCGGCGTCTCCGGCATAGACCTCAACGCCCAGTCGCTCGAGCTCCGCGGCGTACCGTTCGCCGCCCTGGCCGTCGCGTGCGATGAAGGTCAGGCCGTGGCCCTCGGCAGCGAGGATTCTCAGCATCTCGAAGAGCCGCCTTGAGCCGGAGGCTCGGTCGTACATTGGCAGGAACGGATCAATGACAAGAATCCGCTGTCCGCGCACCCGATGGCTGGCGCGGCGCGCCAGACCCGGATTTGGAGGGCACTGTTGAGCGAGGATTGTCTTCCATTTGTCGAAGAACGTCTGCCGGTTGATTCCCTGATGCTGTTTGAATCCGCTGTTCAAGTCCTGACCGGCGGTGGCGCCTTCGTGGTGGATGACCAGGCAGCGCGGCTGGTAAACGACTTTGTAACCCGCCTGGCGCAACCCGAAGCACAGATCGGTGTCCTCGTAGTAAGCGGGCGCGTAGCGTGGGTCGAAGCCGCCCAATCGGCGAAACAGCTCGGCGCGCACGAGAAGGCAGGCCGCGGAGCAATAATCCACTTCGCGTGGAAAATTGAAGCGCGGCTCGCGAGGGTCCTCCGTTCGCCCGTAATTCCACCCGGAGGCGTCTCGGAAGATGATGCCCCCCGCCTCCTGCAATTGGCCGTTCGGATAAATCAATTTCGCGCCGACGGCGCCGATGTCCGGGGAGGCCTCGACGGTCCCCAACATCGCTTCCAGCCAGCCCGCCTGCGGTTCGGTGTCGTTGTTGAGGAACACGAGGAACCGGCCGCGCGCGTGCCGCGCGGCGGCGTTGTTGCCGCCGACGAAGCCGAGGTTTTCCTCGCTGCGAAAGTACCGCGGAGCGTTATCGGATGCGCGCTGGTGAAAAAAAGCCCGCGTGCCGTCGCTGGACCCGTTGTCCCAAACGATGACTTCGCAGAGTTCAGCCGGAGTGTTCTTCCTCAGGGCCTCAAGACATTTGCGGGTCAACTCGATCTTGTTCAAGACCGGAATAATCACCGAGACCGGCGGTGCGGCCCGCCCCGGCAATGGTTCGACGGACTCAGCTTGCGGGGCCTGGCCGGAACGGGCTCGCGCGGCGATCTCGCCGGACTCCTCCGCCGAGGGGGATGCTTCATTGGCGCGGAGCGTCTCCTCCAGGTAGGCGCGTCCCCACTTCAAATCGGGTTCCAAGTGATTTCCTTCCGCCCACTCGTTCCAGGCGTTGATAAAGACCACGCGATGTTCCTCCGGGCGGTCTTGAACTCCGATTATCTCCCTGCGCAGCCAGCGGCCATATTCGGCCGGGGTCGAGTTGTGGATGATGACCGCTTCCCGCTTGCGGCGGGCGCTGTTGTCCCAGCACGGCGTAACGCAGCCAAGTGTTTCGTGTCCGGACACGCTGCGGGCGGCGCGGCTCATCAGGGGCCATGCCTCCGCGTATTGAACCACCCGATCGCCGGTGCTCTCAAGCACCGTCGCCGAGCGCATCATCTCATCGGAAAAGTCCGGTTGGAAATGGAGTTGCGCATCGAATCCCATCCGGGTCCAATCGGCCCCGCGCGCGTCGAAGCAAGTGATGACGGCGATCATGTATATGCCGGGCAGCCCCGCTTGCCGGGCGAGTTCCCGCCAAAGGTCTATCGTGCGGCGCACGTCGGGCAGCCCGGCTGGACGGTAGATGAGAAAGACGGGCCTGGCGTCGATGCGAAAGGCGCGCGGGTCGCGGAAGGCTCGCAGCAGGCTCTCGAAGTGCGCGCGGTCGTCCTCCTCGCCGCCGTAGGTCTGCTTCAGCAGAATCTCGTTCTGCTGTCCGTCCCAGCGGCGCGTCCAGTTTTCGTTCGCCCACGCCAGGCAAAAGCCAAAGTCCGGGCGCCCGGAGGCGAGGGCCTCCTCGAACGGCCGTTGGAGGATCCGCCGGCCATTGAACCAATAGTGCCAGTAACAAAATGCCTCTATGCCGTGGGCCCGGGCCAGGTCCGCCTGGGCCATTCGAGTCTCCGCCAAACGCAGATCGTAAAAGCCCAGCTCGCCCGGTATCTGCGGCTGATGATGGCCGGCAAAGCGGGGAGTCCCTTGCGCGACGTTGGTCCATTCGGTGAAACCCTTGCCCCACCAACGATCATTTTCCTCGATCGGATGAAACTGCGGCAGGTAAAATGCGATGAGCCGCGCTAGCGGCTTTGATTTGGATGCAGAGGCAACCGTGCCATCGCCCGTTGCCTGCCGCGTCGAAGTCGCTCTCGCGTCCTCCGGGCGGGCGGGGGGCCGTTCGGGCTGTTGGGTCCCGCCGTTGGGGGCCAGGACCGTCCATCCTTCGGCGGTCCTGAATGCGCGGTCCACCTCGGCGTCAATCCGTCGAAGCTCCTCCGGCAACCGCCCGGTGGCGCCGGCCTGCTCCAGCAGCCGGTACGTCTCCGCGACAAACGGCACCGAATAAGCCCGCTGAGTCTGCCAGTGGCGCAAGTCCGGACGGATGCGCTGCCTAAGGGCCTCGATGAACTGGTCTTCGTTGGCCGGCGGCGGCAGGTTGAGCGCGCGCGTCACCGCGCGGGCCTGCTCCTGCGGATGCGTAAACCAGCGATCATAACTGGTCACCAACCGCAGTTGATCCCCGGCCTCCCGGATGCCATCGAGATTGTGCAACAGCCACAGCATTTCCGCGTGGGAGGTCGTCACCTTGTCGCGCTTGACAACCGACGCCGCCACGTCGGCGGGGTTGCGAATGGCCAGGATGTAATCCGGTTCGACTCCGAGCCCCGCGAAAACCTCCTTCCACAACGGCAAGAGCCGCGTCGTGCGCGGGTCCTTGAACCCCCAAATGCCTTTGGCCTTCGACATCTCCTGCCGCACAATCGCGCTCAGCTCTTCCTTGAACCGCAGCCGCTCTCCGGCTCCCAGTTGCCGCCAATCTAGCGGGAGTGGATTCATCCATGCGGGACCGGCCCACGACTTGCGAAGCTGGTGCAAGAGCCTGTCCTGCGTGCGGTTTATCTCGGCCTGTTCCCAATAGCCGGCTTCGTTGTTCGCGTCGCCGGGAATCAGCTTCTCGCCCAAATCCACCCCAGCCTCCGCGAGCAGGCTTGTCAGGAGAGAGGTCCCGCTGCGATGCATGCCCAGCACGACCACCACCCTCTTGTTGCGGCCATTTGGAGGCACACTCGGCTGCCGGTTGACGCAAGCGTCCAAGACGGGTGCGGCGTTGGCGGGGCTGCCGGCGGGCAATTTCGATTCTGTCATAGCACGCGAAGAAATGTCTTCCAGCAGATATTAAGCAACAAACATGCCACGAGGGAATCTGGCCTAAACTCGCATGAAACAACCGGCTGTGACACCGCGCGCCGGCCGACATAGGCAAAAACTGTCGGGCCATGTTTGCCGGCCTGGCGCCCGTGGGAGGCATCCCAACACCCGAATAACACCCGAATAAGACCCTTTTCAACTAAAGCAATCCCTCTCCCGTCCGATAAACGGCTAGGCCCGGTAATTTCCCGGGGGACAATAAACATCGCCGATGTCCTCGTCCGATTGAGGATGAGCGGCTGCAAAAAACGTAAGGAAAAAATGATGAAAAGTCGAATTCTGTGTGCCGATCAGCAGGTTCGGAAACAAGCCGCTCCTGTTCTTCCAAGCTGGGTGCGAGCCCCGGCGGCAACCGCTCTGCTCGCCCTTGTGGGGACGCTGTCGGCGGCTGCCGCCACGACGTACCCGGTCGTGTTCGTTAACACTCCCGCCCTTGTGACATTCCTGGAGAATGGTCCATCGACGAGCGTCCCGGTCGTGATTTCCGCCCCGGCCGTTCAAAAAGGGCTCGTCGCCCACCAGCTATCGATGACGGCCACCGTGGCCCCGGCGGGTGTTATCCAGGTGAAGATGGGGCAGTTCACGGCCGCGCCCAACGCGGACCCGCTCTTCGGCAAGACCACCTACACGACCACTCTGTCGGTCCTGCCGTTAGCAAATGCCGTGGGCAATGCCACCATCACCCTGACGGCGAGCGCCCTCGGCGTGACCAATACCGCCACCATCCCCGTCACCATCACGCCCGTCAATCAGGCGCCCTCGTTCACGCTCTCCACCAATCAGGTCGTTGTCGCTGAAAACAGCGGCGCGGTGAAGATATCGAAGTTCCTGCTCAACCTCTCGGCCGGACCGTCCAATGAGAAGTCCCAGGTTTTTGACTTCACCGTAAGCGAGATCTCCGGCGGCGCCGCCAACGTGGTCATGAGCAGCGCTCCTCAAATTGATGTCAGCGGCAATCTCTATTTCGAGCCCGCCTCCAAGAGTTACGGCACCAACCTCGTCACCGTAATCATGACCGATAACGGCGGCACCGACAATGGCGGCGTGGACAGCTTCACCAATACCTTCCTCCTCGAAGTGACGAAATCGGATGTCGCCCCGGTCATCGATATCGTGACCCTGCAGAATCCGAGCATCCCCGAGGGCCAATTTACGAACCTGACCGTCTATGTCTATAGCGCGGGCACCACCTGGAGCAACCTCTCGCTGGTCCCGACCGTGAACAACAAAGACGTGACGGTCACGACGGGCACTCCGTTCAATGCGGCGGCCACCAACAACAGCGCGGCCACGCTTGCCGCCTACGCCCGCATTGCTAACGCAGGCTACGCCAATGTCGCTGCTTTCCCGTTGACTGTGACGGCCGGCAGCATCGTGGGCGCCGCAACAGTTTCACTGAAGGCCTCTGACGGCCAGGCGTCGAGCGCCGTCGCCGCCTTCACCGCAAACGTCCAGGCGGCCGATGAACCCCCGTCCTTCACCGTCTCCGCCCCCATCGTCCTGACCACCGAAAACTCCGGGCTGGTGACCAACAAGAACTTCCTCAAGAACCTCAGCCCCGGGCCGGCCAACCAATCCAAACTGACGTACGGCTTCACCTGCACCACGCCCGCCACCAGCCTCAGCAGCACAAACGTCCTCTTCAACGGGATTATCACGACCAACATCACCGGCACCAACGGCGGCGTCGTGCAGTACGCCTACTCCACCAACGCCGTCAACATTGATACCAACGGGACCCTCACCTTCTGGGCATCTACAAACAGCTTCGGCACTAACCTGGTCACGGTCGTCATGACCAATAGTGGAAGCTCGCTCTACGGCGGGAACAACGCCTACACCAACACCTTCCTCATCGGTGTCACCCCGCTCACCGTGGTTACGAATAGCAAGAGTCTTCTTAATATCGTCGCGCCCGATGTGAACGTATTCCAGCAGTCCACCAACGTCACGGTTGTCCTCCAGGTTTACGGCCTCAACAGCGTGCCGAGCGCGAACTTCACCTTGACCGTGACCAACAGCAGTGACGGCACGATCGCAACTGTGCCTGTGAGCACTACCAGCCTCACCAGCACGAACGAGCCGTACCCCCTCGCGGCCTTTGGCACCAACGCGCAGGACTTTGTGCTCACGATCAGTCCCCCCTCCAGCTCGACCACCGTCGACGCAAACAGCAATCCCACGTTCGATAAAACGGGCTTCACCGTGGTTCAACTCAAGGCCACCGACGCGACAGGCACGAATACCGCCTACGCGAGTTTCTACTTCTCGGTGCTGCCCTATACCGATCCCCCCGCGTTCGCCCTGGCCAGCTCCAACCCGACGCTCGTTTACGAGAATATCGGCGAGGTCGCTATCGCCAACTTTGTGACGGCGGCGTCCATCAAGGCCAGCGCAAATGGATATGGCGATCAAGGCACCGACACGCTTAGCTTCGCGTTTTATTCATCCGCGGTTTATCCCAACCCGACTAATAGCAGCCTCACACTCACCAATGGCACCGGCGTCTTAAATATCACGAACTTCGCCATCGATGCGAGCAGCGGCACCTTGACCTTCAGCACGCCGCCCGATGTTTGCGGGACCAACACTGTGACCGTCGTGCTGGCCAACAGCAGCGGCACCGCCAACGGCGCCATCAACACCGCCACAAACACCTTCGTCCTGGAGATCGCGGCGGACCAGCCGGCATTTACCCTGCCCATCACCCAGGTGGTTGCCGAAAACGTGGGTCTTGTCACTGTGGACTCTTTCGCGACCGCCATTTACAACAGCACCCACGCGCACAGCGATACACAGCGAAACGCCCAAAACGCCGCCATGTTCGCATACAACTCGGCGACGTATGTTCTGACAAACAACTCGAAAGCGATCACGAACACGGACGTGCTCCTGAGCTTCACCAACCTGACCATCGATGCGGGCTCTGGCAACCTGACGCTCAGCACTCCCCCCAATCAGTTCGGCACCAACCTGGTGACCGTGGTGATGCAGGTGTGGGGCGGCACCAACAACAGCGGGACCAATTGGGCCACGAATACCTTCGTCCTCGAGATCGCCCAGGACCAGCCTACATTGACTGTGCCAAGCTACCTGGTCGTAAACGAAAATGCCGGCGCCGTTAGCCAAACCGGGTTCGCGACCGCGCTCGCCGGCAGCACCGCAACGCCCCCGAGCTCGTTCAACAACACGAATATCACCTGCGCCAACTCCCAGACCTACCTCTGGCCGGGCACTACCCAGCCGAGGTCGGACGTGGAGCTGACACTCACGAACCTGTCCATTGATCCGGTGAGCGGGACTTTGAAATTCAACACCCCTCCGAATCAATTCGGCACCAACCTGGTGACGGTTGTGATGCAGGTCTGGAACACCGGCACCGTCGGCACCAACACCGTCGTCATGGGAGGGACAAACACCTTCACGACCACCTTCGTGCTGGGCATCGCCGCCGTGGATACGCCCCCCGTATTCACCTTGCTCACGACGAATTACACAGTCAGTCAATACGACACGCCGCTGACCATCTCGCACCTGATTACGGGCTACTCGTCAGCCGGCACTTCGCCCTGGCAGAGCACCCAGACGGTTTCCTTCGCCGTCAACACCACCACCGCCGGCTCGAACTACTTCTCTGCGGCGCCCCACCTGGTGGGCAGCAACTTGTTGTTCACGGCGATCAACGCGGGGGCCGGCAAGACCGTCCCGGTCACCATCGTGGCAACGGACAGTGGCAGCCCCGGCGGGGTATACACCTCGACCCAAACGGTCGCATTTGTATTCCCAGCGACCATCTATGACAGCTACCAGGGAACGTACGAAGGTCTCTACTACAGCACGACCGACTTGGGCCCCGCCGCTTATCAGTCATCGGGCTTCATCAGCCTGACACTGAATGCGGACGGCACCATCGCCGGCTCCCTTCAGAACGGCTGCGGGACCAATGGCGGCCTCAACAGCTACACCAACGTGTGGCTCTTCACGAATGCCTTCGACACGGTCTATCCCGACACCTTGGAGACCTTCAAGACGTATGCTCCAAGCAACTACTTCCAGTTGAGCCTGTCGTTCAATAGCTCCTCGATGACCATCACAGGAACCGTTGCGAACACGCACCCTGGAATCGACTTCCCGGCGGTCGACGTGATGGCGATCAAGACGATCAACGCGGCCCCGACCAACTACAACGTGGTCGTCCTCGGCAGCGACAATCCGACCAACAAGGAACCGGTGGGTGACAGTATCGTTGGGCTCAAGATCGCCAGCGGTGGCGGCGTGAGCCTGACCCCGGGCACCGGGTTGTTGGCCGATGGCTCCTCGATCCCCAGCGTCGCGGCCACCAAGATGTGCATGTATGGATACTACCCCCTCTATTCGGTCCCGAATGGCACCAATACGGAAGTTCTATACGGGTGGCTGCAGTTTATCACCAACAGCAGTCAGGCCGTCCAGTTGTCCACGAACTCCATTGTCTCCTGGCTCGCGACCGCCAACGGAAGCAACGGCTACACGGCCGGCTTCACCAACCAATCGACGGTCGTCGGCTCGGGCTATGACCCGTCCAGCGGCAGCATGGCGACGGTCCTTCCCTTCAAGTATGCCTGGGTCGTCTTTGGCGACGTGTATTCAACGGCGACTCCGGAAACGGGAATCCCGCTCGCCAACGAGATTCTCATCAATACTGATGGCAGCACCGCGGTGTTGGATGGAACCTCGGATTCACTGACCTTATCCATCGATCCCGCAACGGGGATCATCTCCGGCAGCTTCATCAATGCGAATGGCGCCAGTGCCACCGCAGCCATCCCTATTAGCGGCCTTATCGTGCCGTCGGCGGAGCAGGGTGCCGGCTTCTTCCTGGATGGCGGCATCAGCGGGGAGTTCATCTTGATCGGCATTGCTGATTAACGACCCGGACCTTTCGGTCTGTTTGTTGCGAGACGCCGCCCGGTTCGCCGGGCGGCGTCTTTTGTACCCCGGACTATCCCCTTCCGCCTCCCAATGCACCATGCCCCCCGTAGCGGCGTCTCGGTAGAACGCCGCCGAACTTCCTCCTTTTTCTCTTGCGCGGAGCGCCGGGACGCACAAGATACATCCAGATGAGAGGCGCTCTGTCAGCGATGGGAAGCGCCGTTCTGGACTGGTACTGGAGATACGGGGCCCAGCGCGCCGGGGAGTACGACCTGAGCGGCGCCTGGCTCGACCAACTTTACCAAGTCCGGGACGCCGCCCTGGCGGTCGAAGGGGCATCCGCCTCGGGCCGGCCATGCATTGCCCTGTGGGGACCTTCTCAGAGCGGCAAGTCCACCTTGCTTTCCCGCTACCTGGATGCCCCGGCCCGCCCCGACGCCGTCTCCGCCCTCCAATGGGCCGCCGACGCGCCGGTGGCCTTCGTGGGCCGGCCTGACAAACCGGGTTGCGTTTACCTCAATCCTTACAACCAGCAGCGCGATGCCTCCGGCTGCCTCACCCGATTCACCCTCCGCCGGCAAATCCCCGACCCACGCCACCCGGTCGAAGTCAAGCTCGCCTCGGAAGAGCAACTGCTCCACGCCCTGGCTGCCGGCTACCTCATGGAATGCGACACCCGCTCCGCTGAAGCGCGCGAGACGTTCCACGAGGCCGCCGGTCTCGACCGCCGCCTCGCGGAATTCAAGACCCTCTCTCGCCCCCACCCCCCCGCCAATCGCCCGGTTCGGGAGCGGCTCCAGGGCGTCCTCAATGTCCTGGACGACCTCATCGCCGCCGACTGGCCCCGCTATCGCAACCTCCGGCCCGATTGGAAGGCCCTCCGCCCGCGCCTGGCCTCCGATCCTCTGCTCCGCGCCGACCCCGGCGCCCTGGCCGACTTTACCACGTGGCTCTTCTGGGACGCCCAACCCGATCTGACCGCCCTGTGGCGGAGCCTGCTCGAGCAACGGGCAAAAGTCCTTGGCCTGGCGGCGGCGCGCCCGATCCTCTGTTCCTATGAGGCGGCCCGGTTGTTTCTGGACATCGATGCCTATAGAAAACTGGAGAGCGAAAGCCCCGAAGCTGCGCGCCCCGCGCTCGGCGCCTTGGGTTTTCAGACCACGGAGCCTGCATTTTGCGTCGGCCCCGGTTTGCCCAATCCGTTGCTGGCGGACACCCGGGAGTTTGGCCTGTGGCAAGGTCTGGTCTGGGAAATGACCCTCCCGGTCAACGCGTCCTTGCTGGCCGCCAATTCGCCGGCCGCGCGGTTGCTCGACGCGGCCGACCTGCTCGACTTCCCCGGCGTGGCCCTGACCTATCCCGGCGGCTCGCGCCAGCGGCCCGACCAGATGTCCCCCGCGCAGTTGTTGACCCAGGTCCTAAAACGCGGCAAGACGGCCAGCATGGTTGTCAGCCGCTCGCGCGGACTGGGCATCGACGGGTTCTCCATCCTGAACCGCATCCTGGCGCCTCCCGCGCAGCCGGGCCAATTGCTGGCCGGCATTCGCGCCTGGGCGCGCGCCCTGGGCCAGCCTTGGCCACCGCCGCCGGACACCCTCCCCATAAACCTCGTGCTCACCTTCGCGTCCCGCCTCGTCAACGGCGTGGTCGACAGCCTTGAACTCCAGCGTCCCTCGGCCGATTTCTCCCCGGTGTTCGAGTTTCTCAACAAACTCGGCGATCTTGGCAACCCCCAATGCGTCCGGTTCTTTACCACCACCTATCCCCGCTTCGATGAAGGCTGCATCCGCGGCCGTGGCGCTCAACTCGAAGAGGCGGCCCGCCTCATCGCCGGCAGCGCGGATTTCCGCCGCCACCTTGGCGGCTGTATGGATTCGCTTTCGGCCATGATCCGGGGCGGCGCCGCCGAGGGCGACGGCGGCAATGATTACCTCCTGGATGCCCTCGCCGCCCAGGCCAAAGGCTCGCGTGTGCCCGCATTGGTCGCCGCCCGGGCGCGGGAGTTGGCAGGGCGGCTGGAAGCTCTTCTCGCGGAGGCCCTTCCCCCGGAAGCAGCCGGCGACTCCGTGCGCAGACAGGAATTGGAGGCCTGGGCGCGGGCAATCGAAGCCGCTATCGACCGTGCCCGCCAGCAGCACCCGGAAGCCGACGGAGCGGCCCAGGCAAGCCGGCGCCTGCGCGGCCTGCTCGACGTGGACGCCGAATCGCTGGAACCCATCCCCCTCGGCAACCAAAACCCCGACTGGCGCGCCTACCTGGAACGGCAGCTCTTGCGCTGGCGCGAGTTGGCCAAGGGCCGCGATGGCGGCTGGGCCGACCTCGGCCTGAAGGACGCCGCCGCCGCAAGCCGCCACTTGGGCTACCTGGCGGACTACGCGCTCTTACGCGGAAACCTCCACCGCTGGTTGCGCGAAAACCTGGGCCATTTGAACGACCCTCTTGAGGCCACCCAAGCCCGCCGCCTCCTTGCGGTTCGCCTGGGCGAGCTCATCTGCTTCGGCGTGGACGGCCGCCCGCCCCACCGCGGCTTCGATCCCGCCGACGACACACAGGCCAACGTCCTGGCCGCCACCATCCAGCCGCGGCTCCGCGGCTATGCCGAACGCGAACAATCCGACCCCGAGGAACGCAACGACCGCCACTCCCCGCACTACCTCGGATTCCTGGCCCCGTTCTTGAAGCACCTCGACGCAGTCAAAGCGGCCCCCGCGACCGCCCGCCCCCCTCAGCCCGGGGACAACGAACTGCCCCGCCTGACAGGGGAGAAGGGTGAATTATGAACTTTGAGTTATGAAATCACCTCCTCCTGCCCGCTATTCCCTCACACCTCATCCTTCATCCTTCATCCTTCATCCTTCATAATTGTTTCCCCATGCCCTTCCTGGAACCAACATCCAACGACGGCGCCTCGTCCCAGGCGGGGTCCTTTCGGGCCGTCGCCGAGGCCCAAGCCCGACCCGCCGTCATCGACGTCTTCGCCGACACCGGGCACCACTTTGCGTTCGTTCCCTTTGCGGAGCGCCAACTCCGCGATAACCCGGAACTGGAGAAGCTCTGCCGCAACAACGACTTTCCATGGTGCGAGGTCCGTGACACCACGGGCACTCCCTTGCGCTGGTTGCGCTACCAATTCGCCCAGCGCGAGGCGGAGGGCCTGCCCACGGAAGAAAGCGGCGTCCTTCTGGCCATCGAGACCAACCTCGGCAACGCGCACCGCGGCTGGGCCCTCCAACCCGAGGAAACGGTCAGCCCGGCCGATGCCGCCAAATACACGCCCGCCGACAAAGTGGCCACGCCCTATGTCTTCCCCGATGCCACACGGCAGCCGGCCGGCGGTGTGCGGCGCCTGAGCGTCTATCTGCCCCTGACGCCAACCGCGCCCCGAGATTCATCGGCCTTGGCTCGCTCCCTCAGCATCGACCTGGAGATTCACTGGTTGGAGTCGGTCGGCAGGATGGTCGACGTGGACCTCATTGTGGACTTTGGCAACACACGCTCCGTGGCCTTGCTGCTGACCCGCAATCAGGCGGCGCGCGGCACGCTCTCCGAAATCACCCAGCCCGTGCGTTTCGGCTACCACAAGGAGGAGCCGCGGCCCGCCGCCAAGGACGTCGAAGACTCTTTTGCCATGATCGATTCCTGGCTCGTCCTTCAGGAAACCACCTTCGCCAACCTCGAACCCTTGGACCACAAGCTCCCGCCTTACCTGCCCCAACCGGTCGAAGACTTGCGCTGGGAAGAAGCCTCCACCGGCGTGTGGCCGCTCAAAAAAAGAGGGGAGCGCGTCGTGGCCCGCACCCTGCGCCAGCCGCATCTCTTCGTCGAAATGTCCCCGGCCGTGCTCGGCCCCCCGGCGGCCGATATCCTGGCCAACCTCGAGCCCGGCGCCGGCGGCAATTACTTCCTCAGTTCCCCCAAGCGTTACCTCTGGGACCAAACCCCGGTCGGCGACCTCAGCCACGTCGGCCTCACCTTCTGGACCATGAACGTGCAGCGCTGGCACCCCAACTCCAGGAACGTCCAGGCCGGTAAGGCCCTGGAAAAACTCTCCGGCACGGTCCTCCGGTTCCTGGACCAGAACGGGGACGATTGGACCCTGGGCGATGACGGTTCCAAGTGCCCGCCGCCCGAGCGCGCCGACGCGGCGGCTCGCCCGCCCTCCCGCCCCCACGAACCCGCCTATCCCCGGGCCGATGCCCTCACCTGGGCCGCCTTGGCCGTCCTCGAAGCCGCCTATCGCCAGCTCCAATCCGCCTCCGGCCGGCCCGCCGGCCAGCCATTCGTCCGCGCGCGCCTGGCCTCAGTCACCGTTACCTTTCCGCCCGGCTGGACCGCCCAGGAACTGGATGCCTACCGCCGCAAATGGCAAAAGGCCCTCGATATCTTCGCTCTCACCCACTTCGCCGACCGGCGTTTGGTGACTGCCGGCGGCGACCGGCCGACCCTCGGCATGGAGCTGGACGAGGCCGTGGCGGCCCAACTGCCGTTGATCTTCGACGAGATGCGGCGTATGGGCCAGGGCGGCGGGAGTTGGCTCGAACTCGTCGGGCGCGGCCACGGCGCCATGGCCAAGGCCCGCGTCCTGAACCTCGACATCGGCGGAGGCACGACCGACATCACCCTCGTCGAATACCAGGACCAGCGCCCGGGCGAAGGGGTTGACCTCGTTGCCACCGTCCTCTATCGCGACAGCAGCACGATCGCCGGAGACGGCCTGGTGCGGCGCATTATTGAATCGGTCCTCCTCCCGGCCCTGGCGCAGGGCCTGGACCCCGGGGAGCGGCGCGCTTTCGCCGCGCTCCTGGCCCGCCAGAAAGGCGAGGACCGCGCTCGTTGGAACCGCATCACGCGCCAGGTCTTCCTTCCCATCGTCCATGGCTGGCTGGCCGCCTCCGCGCGCGAGGAATCCGCGGCCCAACCGCCGCCGACCCCCCGCGAGTTGCGCGTCAACTTGCATCTCATCGAGGAATTCAATGCCCTCTGCCAAAACGCCGGCGCGCCGGCTCGCTTGATCGAGCCGGACACCGCCCTCGCGTACTCGCAGGAGCGCCTGGCGGAGTGCATTCGCCAAAACTTCGCGGGACTCTTCGGCTCGTTGGCAAAAGTCGTCGAAGCCTTCGATTGCGACCTGGTCCTCGTGAGCGGCAAACCCTCCGAGCTGGCGGCCTTGCGCAGCCTGCTCCGCGCTGAGTTGCCGCTCCTGTCCCACCGCATCCTCTTCGCAAAGGACGCCTTCGTCGGCGAGTGGTATCCGCTGAGCCTCGATGGCCGGATTCATGACGCCAAGACCGTCACCGTCGCCGGCGCCGCGCTTTACCAGGCCATCAAGCGCGGACTTATGGGACCCGGCTGGCATATCACCCGGAAGGTCTCCCCGCATCTGCTCACCCGCAATTATTGGGGCACCATGCCCAAAAACGCCCAAACCCGCTTCGGCACCCTCCTGCTCGCTCCCAACCAGGACCGCAACCAATGCCGGCTCCAAATTGGAGACCGCCTCGGCCGCCGCATGTTGCCCGCCGATACCCGGCCCGAGCCGGTCTATATCCTGCAATGGCGCGACCGCAACCGCTACCGCAGCGGCGGCGACCCCGTCAACGCCCTCCTGACACTGACCTTGGAACGTGTCAGCCCTTCCGGTTCCGCTGCCGATGAAGCCGAGCAAGTGCCCCAGGCCGAAGCCCTCCGAATCGTCGCGGTCGACGGTTTCTGGAACGGCCAGCGCGTCACCGGCGGCGACGTCGAACTGGCCTTATGCACGCTCGAGGCCGAGAGCCACTGGCTTGACGCCGGAACGTTCCAAATAATATGAATCCTTACCCCTCCACGACCCAACCCGGAAGGGGCCTTCCACCGCCAATCGCGCCGGCGGGCCCTTCCGCCTCCCCGCCGGCTTCCGCTTCGACCGCCCCTGCGCCTGCGGCGGAGGAAGCGAGCCAAACCAACCGGCTGAACGCCGAGGCGGTCAAGCTCGTCGCGGAAGCCAACGAGTCGCGCGCCCGGCAGCTCCGGGAACTGGAGGACATCCTCGCGCGGCTGCAACAGAACCTCGTCGCGGAGTCCGGCCGCCTCAAGCGGGTCGAAGACGACCTGCGCGCGCGCGAGGCCAGCCTCCTCGAGTCCGAGGCCCTTCGCCGGGAGAGCGCGGAATCCGAGCGTCAGGCCCAAACCCGGGTCCTCGAACTCCAGGCCCAATTCTGGCCCGCCGCCCTGCGCGCCGAAGCTTGGCGCCCGTGGCGCGAGCGTCTCCTGGCCCGCGTCCTCGCCGAGCCGACGGCCGCCATCCTCCTGGCCCGCCTCCATACCGCCACCGCCATGGAAAGCTCCGCCAGACCGCTGCCCCTGGAACTGGTCCGAGACCTCGGCCACTCGATGTACGAGACCTGCCCCGAAGATGCCGAAAAGCTCGCCCAGGCCCTCACCCAGGCCGCCGGCGGACGTTTCGAGATCAAGGCCGTGCGCGCAGGCGACCGCATCGATAAGAGATTCATGCAGCCCTCCGCCGCCGGCTTGGTCGAAGTTCGCGCCGTCTCCGGCTGGGCCGTGCGCGATGCCGCCGGCAAATGGCAATTCCTGGCGGATGTCGGCTAAGGCGTCTATGCCCCTCCAACCCACCAGGACAGGCTTGCTTGCGCGCGCCGATGAATACCAGCCCTTGCGCGCGTTCAGCCAGACCGGTTGCTACTGGGACCGCGTTGCCCAGCAGCTTATTCGCGAGGGCGGTTTCGCCGAGTTCCTGCCGCCCGTCGAGTCGGAAGAGGACGAGCGGGGCAAGTTTGGACGGTTTCATCTCGACGCCGGCCGCAAGGAATTGCTCTCGCGGAGCAGACCCGTCGGGCGCCGCGGCATCCCGGCGCGGCAGCTCGAACGATTGCAAAAGGCAATCGAGGACTTCAAACTCAAAGCCAATACCCAGCGCGCCCAACCCCAGAACCTCGAATTCATCGAGCGGTTTAAGTTGCCCGACATCGCCCATGACCCCGAGCTTTACCGGCTGGCCGGGCCTTGGTGGAACCGCACACTACAAATCCTCTGGGGCTGCGAGCGCACCTGTGACTCCTCCTTACCTGCCGCCGCGGCAGCCGGCAAACTTCGCCCGGACAAGTTCTACAACCTCCGGCGCGCCCTCACCGCCTTGCTGCTGCTCCTGTTGCTGCTCTTGCCCGCTTGGTGGCTCTGCTCGAACGGGTCCCGGCTCCTCAGCCGGCCCCCGCGGCAAACCAGCCAACTCGACGCTGAACGGAACGCGAATAAGCCGCCCAAGACCGCAACGGAAGCGGCGCGGCCCGCGTCCGGAGCGCCGGCTTCAGCCGGCGGCACGACCGCGACCGGCGCGACCCGCCCGCCCTCCGAAGGCGCCAGTCTTCCGCCCCTGCCGGGCGTTCCTTCCAATCCCTCCTCCGGCGTGACCTTGGCCCCCTCCGCGACAAAACCCAAGATCACCTGGCAGATTGTCCTCTGCGGCCAGGAACAACCCGAGGCTGACGGCACCATGAACGTCGCCTTGGAGGTGCGCTCATCCGCCGATGCCCTCAGTCCTGTGCCCGTCGAAGCCTGGCGCTTTGAACACCAGTCCATCACCGGCCACGACCGTCTTCAAACCAAAATGAAAGGCGGCGTTCACACCGTCAGAGCCATCATCCGCGACGCCTCCGGCAACCGCGCCGAAATCTCCGCCGCCGTAACCGTCCAACCTGGAAAAATCATCGCCACGCCCGGAAAAGTGAGTGTGAAGCAGAGGTGATGACCCCCCATGCGGAATTATGCGCCGCCGTTGGAACGCATCCCAGGAACTTCGACCGCGATCCCTCGTCGCCGCGTTCTCGCTGATCGAGCTTCTGGTCGTCATCGCCGTCCTTGCGCTCCTGGCGGCCATGCTTCTGCCCGCCCTCAATAAGGCCAAGGCCAAGGGCCAGGGCATCGCCTGCCTGAACAATATCCGTCAACTGATGGTCGCCTGGAAAATGTACCCTGACGACAATAACGGCAAACTGGTGCGCAACGCGGCTTTCAACGGCATAGAACGCTACCGTGTCGACACCGGCGGTTGGATTCACGGTTGGCTGGATTACAATGGGGAGAACACCGACAACACAAACACCTCGAAACTGGTCGGCACGGTCGACGGAGAAACGGCCTTGTTTGGAAAGTACATCACCTCGCCTCCGCTCTACAGGTGCCCGGCGGATGCAAGCACCGTGAAGATCACCGGACGCCTCTATCCGCGAGTGCGCAGCCTCTCTATGAACCAGGCCATCGGCTCCGGCTCGACCGCCAATTGGCTGCCGCCCTCCAACTACATCGTGTTCCAGAAGGAAGGCGACATCATCAATCCGTCGCCCGCGAACCTGTTGACTCTCCTGGATGAGCATCCCGACAGCATCAACGATGCGGGATGGGCCTTCCAGATGCACGACCCCGATCAGCGGGCCCAAGCCAGGCTCATCGATGTCCCCGCCAGTTACCACAACCGGGCAGGCAGCCTGTCCTTCGCCGACGGCCACTCGGAAATTCACAAGTGGCTCGATGCGCGCACCATGCCCCCCATCCGTTACACCAACAACGTCTCGAACGTCGCCACCCCCAACAGCAAGGACGCCGATTGGCTGGCCGCCCGCGTCTCCGCCCGGAAAGACGGCACAAAATCATGGTGGTAGCGCCTTTGATTGAGAATTGATTATCGGTGCGCTCGGAGAAGACGTGTGCATCCGGGGGTGAAAGTCCCCCCAG
>CAZZFF010000051.1:0-41339 GCA_964653485.1 uncultured Verrucomicrobiota bacterium
GATGGTGGTGATCTCCAGGCCAATGGCCTGCAAGGCGCGAATGGCGGATTCACGGCCGGAACCCGGGCCTTTGACGCGCACTTCGATCTCGCGCATCCCGTGGGACATCGCCTGCCGGGCCGCGTCCTGGGCAACTTGCTGGGCCGCATAGGCGGTGCTCTTGCGAGAGCCCTTGAATCCAACCCGTCCCGCGCTGGACCACCCGATGACATGCCCCTGCATGTCGGTGATGCTCACCTGGGTGTTGTTGAACGTGGCCAGAATGTTGGCAATGCCGATGAAGATGTTTTTGGCTCCCTTGGCCTTGACGATCTTCTTGCCCGCAAGCTCGTCGGCGAGCAGTTCGGCAGCGGTCGGCGCTGATGGGGCCGCGACAGGCGCAGCGGTTTCGGCGCCCGGCGCCGCCGGCGCCGCACCGGGGACCGGGGCTCCGCCCGCAGGAGCGGCTCCCGCCTGGGCCTGGGCCGCGGCCGGGGCTTTCTTGCCACCCTTCGCGGGAGCTGCATCGCCCGCCTTCGCCCCCTTTGCGGGGGCCGCGTCGCCCGCCGGTTTGCCGGCAGGTTTCTCAGACGCCCCTTGGGGTTTGCCTTCGCTTTTTGAAGCGGGCTTCTTCTTGGTTTCCTCAGCCATAATATACTTTTAAAACCTATGGTTTAATGGATGCCGGTCTTCGCGGTTGGACTGCGGACCACGCCCACGGTCTTGCGCGGCCCCTTGCGCGTGCGCGCGTTGGTCTGGGTGCGCTGGCCGCGCACGGGCAGACCCCGCAAATGGCGGTTCCCGCGATAGCACTTGATGCCTTGGAGGCGCTTCAGGTTCATGCCAATCTCCCGGCGAAGGTCTCCTTCAATGACGTGCTTCCCGTCCTGAATCGCATGGACGATCTGCGAAAGCTGCTGCTCGGTGAGGTCCTTGGCGCGAATCCCCGGATCGATGTGGGCCTTGGCCAGGATGACCTTCGCGTTGCTGGCGCCGATGCCGTAAATGTAGCGCAACGCTACGTCAATGCGCTTATTGGGCGGAACTTCTACTCCGATGATGCGAGCCATAATTTATCAAGCTAAGTTAAACCAGTTACACAGGCCATGCCGGAGTCAACCCTGCCGCTGCTTATGGCGTGGGTTGCTGCAGATCACCCGAATAACGCCTTTGCGCCGCACAATTTTGCAGTTTTCGCAAAGCTTCTTTACCGATGCGCGAACTTTCATAAATCCGTTCAATCTTCCACAATGATACGCCCTTGGGACAAATCGTAGGGCGACATTTCCAGCCGCACCCTGTCCCCCTGCGCCAGGCGCGCGAAGCCCAACCGCACCCTGCCTGCCACATAGGCCAACACCCGGTGGCCGTTGGCCAACTCCACGCGGCATGTCTGGTTGGGCAGCACTTCCACTATTGCGCCTTCAACCTGGATGGCGTTTTCGCTGGCCATGTCAGAATCTCCGCTTCATCCTCGGTGATCAGCACCGAATGCTCAAAATGGGCGGACAGTGAACCATCTTGGGTAACGACTGTCCAGCCATCATTCAAGATTTTTACGTCGGGCGCCCCGGCGTTGACCATCGGCTCGATTGCCAGGGTCATGCCGGGCCGCAGCTTCGGCGACGACTTGCCATCCACAAAATTGGGCACTTGCGGCTCCTCATGCATCGAGCGGCCCACTCCGTGCCCGACGAATTCACGCACAACGCTGAACCCGTTGCTCTCCACATACTCCTGCACGGCGCGCGAAATATCAACCACCCGCCGGCCCGGGGCGGCGTGGGATATGCCCTCCTGAAGGGCTCGTTCCGTAACATCCATCAACTTCTGCGCCAGCACCCCGCACCCTCCGACGGCCACCGTCCGAGCGGTGTCCCCGACAAACCCATTGTAAACGACCCCGACATCGAGGCTGACGATGTCCCCAAATTGCAACTGCCGAGGCCCCGCCAGGCCATGAACAACCTGCTCGTTGACCGAGATGCAGATATGGCACGGATACTTCCGGTAGCCAAGAAAGGCGCTTTTGCCGCCATAGCTCTTGATCCGGGACGCGGCAAACTCATCGACTTCCGTGGTCGTAAGGCCGGGTTTGATGAACGCGGCGACCTCGTCACGCACGCAAGCGGCGACAACGCACGCCGGCCGCATCGCTTCCAAATCCCGTTCGTTCTTCAAAATGATCATGGTCTTGGACCATTTGGGCGGCTGGACTCACTCCCGATCCGCCAGCAGGCCGGCATCAGAATCTCCCTCGCAGTCGGCCCTTCTTCAGGAAGCCGTCATAATGGCGCATCAGCAAATGAGTTTCCATCTGGCGCATCGTATCCAGGAGCACGCCCACCAAGATGAGCATACTCGTGCCGCCGAAGAAAGTGGAGACGGCGTAAGGGATCTTAAGCCAGCGATACAACAAGATCGGGATGACGGCGATGATCGTGAGGAAGATGGCGCCCGCCAGGGTGATGCGGCTCATCGCGTTGTGCAGGTAGTCGCTCGTCGCCTGGCCGGGCCGCACGCCCGGGATATATCCCCCATTCTTCTTGAGATCGTCGGCAATCTGCAACTCGTTGAACTGAGTAGCCACCCAGAAATAGGAGAAGAAGAGAATCATCAACCCGTATATGGTGATGTAGAGAAGGGCGCCTTCGGCGAGGACGCGGGCGATCTCGATGAAGAACTTGATTTCCAATCGTTTGCCCAGAAAAAGGAAAATCTTCTGCGGGAACATGAGGATTGCCTGGGCGAAAATGATGGGCATGACGCCCGAGTAGTTGACGCGCAAGGGCATGAAGGAAGTAGTGCCCTGAAATATCTTGCGCCCGACGGCGCGCTGAGCGTACTGGACGGGGACCTTGCGCTGGGCCTGGGTAATGGCAATGACGCCGGCAATCACACCGATGAGCAGCAGGAGGAGAGCGATTGCATGGCCGAGATTGAACTCCGCCTGGAGGTTCTTGGGGAAGAACATGTCTCGGAGAGCGTAAATAGCCTGGGGGAGGCGGGCCAGAATGCCTATGGTGATAATGAGCGACACGCCGTTGCCGATGCCGCGGTCGGTGATCTGCTCTCCGAGCCACATCAGGAGCATGGTGCCGGTGGTCAAGACCAGCGTAGTCTGGAGGCGATAGAACCAGAGGTGTGCATCGCTGTAGAGCACCAACCGGCCAATCCCCTGCCCGAAGATACTGTCCGGATTCTCCCACCCGAGAGCCATCACAAACCCCTGGCCAAGGCAGAGGATGACGGTAAGGTAACGGCCGTACTGAATGAGCTTGGTGCGCCCGCCTTCTTCCCGGGCCAGCTTCGAGAGGTGCGGCCACACCGCGGTGAGCAACTGGATGATAATCGTGGCGCTGATGTAGGGCATGATGCCCAAAGCGCCCAAGGCGCAATGTTCGAGGGCGCCGCCAGTGAACATGCTGTAGAGGCCCAACACCGAATTGCCCGCATTCTGCCCGGCCTTCGTGTTGAAGAAGTCGGTCAGGGCCTGCCCATCGAGGCCCGGAATGCGGATGGCCGCCTCCAGCCGGCAGATTGCCAGGACCACCAAGGTGAAGAGAATCCTGGACTTAAGTTCGGGAATCTTAAAGCAATTGCTGAATGTGTTGGCAATGGCGGAGAACATGGTCAGTTTGAGAAAAAATCAGGACGCCTTCGCTGGATCAGACTTGGCCCCCTCCGTCTTGGCCGGTTCAGGCTTTACGGGCCGGGCCTGCTTGGCCGCAATGACTTCGCAGGTGCCACCCTTGGCCTCGATCTTGGCCTTGGCCGAGGCGCTGAACGCATGAGCACAGACTGTCAACTTCCGTGTGAGGTCGCCGTTGCCCAGGATTTTGATGCCGTCGCTCCGCCCATTGGCCAGGCCGAGGCTGCGCAAGGCCGCCTCATCCACCTTGGCGCCGTCCTCGAAGCTGTTGAGGGCTTCCAGGTTGACAGGCAGGTAGCGGGTGCCGAACTCCGAGTTGTTGAAGCCGCGTTTGGGAATGCGGCGAATGAGCGGCATCTGGCCGCCTTCAAAGCCAATCCGGATAGAACTGCCGGAACGGGCGGTTTGGCCTTTGCCGCCGCGCCCGCTGGTCTTGCCGTGGCCGCTGGATTCGCCCTGGCCCAAACGCTTGCGCCGATGGCGCGCGCCATGCCGTGGTTTGAGATCGTGTAATCGCATAGGAAAATGGGTTTTTGCCGGGGATCAGGGTTACGCCTGGGGCAGCGCTGGGGCTGCGGCTTCAGGGGGCGGCGCGACGGGTTGGGGCTTATGGATTTCCAGGCCGCGGCCCTTGTAGATGTCCTCGCGCAACCGGAGGCTAAGCAGGGCGTCCAAGGTGGCCTTGACCACGTTGGCGGCGTTCTTCGAGCCGAGGGACTTGCTCAGGACATCCTTGACGCCGGCGGATTCGAGGACCGCGCGCACGGTCTTGCCGGCGATGATGCCGGTGCCGGGTGAGGCGGGCCGGAGGAGGACCTTTGCCCCGCAATAACGGGAGATCACTTCGTGGGGAATCGTGGCGTCCTTGAGGGACACGCCGACCATCTGGGAGCGAGCCATTTCGCCGCCCTTGCGGATGGCATCGGCGACTTCGCCGGCTTTGCCCAAACCCACTCCTACACGGCCTTGCTTGTCGCCCACCACAATCAGGGCGCTAAAGTTAAAACGTCGTCCGCCCTTGACCACTTTGGCGGAACGGTTGATAAACACGACTTTCTCGGTCAGTTCATGGCCGGTCTGTTCATCGAGCGTCACCTCAGGCTCCGGTCTGGCGCGGCGTCCGCGCATCGGCCCGCGAGGCCCACGGTGGTCGCCGCCCTCAGTCTTGTTGATTTCAGCCACAGTATCTCTCTCGGTTAAGTGTTAGAATTGCAGTCCCGCCTCGCGCGCCGCCTCGGCCAGCGCCTTGACTTTGCCATGGTACGGAGCCCCGCTCCGGTCGAAGACGACTTGCTTGAGCCCCTTGCTCAAGGCGGCCTGGGCAGCCAAGCCGCCGACGATCTTGGCGCTCGCGGCGTTGGCAGCCAACTTGTCCCGGTCGGGCGTTGCCTTGCTCGTGGTCGAGACCGCGGCCAGAGTCACGCCGGCGATATCATCGATGAACTGCACATGGATGTTCTTGTTGGTAAAGCACACGGCCATGCGCGGACGCGCCTGGGTGCCGGTGATCCTGCGGCGCACGCGCCACCGGCGTTTCCGGGCCAGTTCCTGTTTTTTTTCGGTTCTCATTTGTATTGGACACGGGTTTTGCCGTGAACCTTCGCGCAGCCTTGGCCGCGCCGGGGTAAATTACTGGACGGTCTTGCCTTCCTTGCGGATGACGTGTTCATCGGCATAGCGAACTCCCTTGCCTTTGTAAGGCTCAGGCGGGTAGAAGCTGCGCAGTTCGGCGGCGACCTGCCCAACCACCTGGCGATCGGGCCCTTCGACGGTGATCTTCGTATTCTCATCCACCGTTACCTTAATCTGCTCGGGGATGGGAAAGACGATGGGATGCGAGTATCCAAGGCTCATGGTAACGTTCTTGCCCTGAACGGCGGCCTTAAAGCCGACGCCCTGGATTTCGAGCTTTTTCACAAAGCCTTCCGTGACGCCGCGAACCATGTTATTGACCAGAGCGCGGCTCAAGCCATGGAGGGCCTTCGCCTGGGCGTCATCGCCCTCGCGGCTGACGATAATCTTGCCCTCCTCGACCTTGAGGCTGGTGCGGCGGGGCAATTGCCAATTGAGCTTGCCCTTGGGGCCCTCGACGGAGACCTGCTGGCCGGCGACCTGGACCTTCACCTTGGGAGGGATGGCGATGGGTTGTTTTCCTATTCGTGACATGGCCTGAAAGTGTTAAATGTGTTGCGGACTGCGGCTACCATACATAGCAGATCAACTCCCCGCCAAGGTTCTTCTTGCGGGCCTGGGCGCCGGTCATGAGGCCCTCGGAGGTGGAAAGAACGGCCACGCCCAAGCCGCCCCTGACGCGGGGGATGTCCGTGGAGCCAACGTAGCGGCGCAGGCCGGGACTGCTGACTCGTTGGAGACCCTCGATGACGCCCTTCTTGCCCTGGTACTTGAGTTTGAGCTTCATGCTCCTGGCCTTGGCCTCGACGGAAAAATCAGCGATGTAGCCCTCGCCCTTGAGGATGGAAGCGATGCTCTCTTTCATCCTGGAGTGGGGGACTTCGACCACCGGCAGCAGCGCGCGATGCGCGTTGCGGATGCGGGTCAACATGTCGGAAATCGGGTCGTTCATAAGGATTACCAACTGGCCTTGGTGACCCCTGGAATGAGGCCGTTGAGGGCGCCTTCGCGGAAGGTCATGCGCGAGCAGCCGAACTTGCGCAGAAACCCGTGGCGCCGCCCGCTCATCGAGCAGCGGTTGACCACGCGCACCGGATCGGCGTTGCGCGGCAGCTTCGACAGGCCGGCATAGTCGCGCCTGGCCTTCAGGTCGGCCCGAATGGCCGCGTACTTCTTCACGGTCTCGGCCTTCTTCTTGTTCCGTTCAATCCAGGACATTTTTGCCATAAGATGAATTTCGAATGCGGATTAAAATGAGGGTTACTTGGCCTTGCCGGCCTCGGCGAAGGGCATGCCCATGAGTTTGAGGAAGTCCAGGGCCTCCTCGTTGGTGCGGGCGCTGGTCACGATCGTGATGTCCATGCCCTGTTGGCGCTTGATCTTGTCCAACTCGATTTCTGGAAAGATGGTCTGGTCGTTCACGCCCAGAGAGTAGTTGCCGCGCCCGTCGAAGGACCGGGTGGAGAGGCCGCGGAAGTCGCGAATGCGGGGCAGGGCGGTCGCGATGAGCCGGTCAAAAAACTCGTACATCGCGTCGCGGCGGAGGGTGACGTGGCAGCCGATGGGCTGCCCCTCGCGGAGCTTGAAATTGGCGATGCTGTGGCGGGACTTGCTGATCGCGGGCTTACGGCCCGTGATGAGGGCAAGGTCCTTGGCGGCATCGTCAATGGCGCTCTTTTCCAGCGAGGCGCTCACGCCCATGTTGACGACGATCTTCTCGATGCGAGGGACCTGGTGCGGGTTGGCGTACTGGTGCCTGGCCTTGAGGGCAGGCATCACTTCCTTGACGTATCTTTCGTAAAGTCGGGCTTTCATTGGCTCGGTGCCGGGTTAGACTGTGAAGCTGGAGCGGCGTGGCGGGCGGCTCGGGCGTCGAAGGACTCGGCTTTCATCACGTTGGAGATGTGAATGGGGCCTTCGCGTTCAACAATTTTGCCTTGGGGATTGGCGGCGCTCTTCCGGGTGTGCCGCTTGGTCATGTGAGCGCCTTCGACGATGACGCGCTCTTTCTTGGCCAGGACGGCGATGATGCGGCCGCGTTTGTGCTTGTCGGCGCCCGCGAGGATAACCACCTCATCGTTCTTTTTGACGTGAAATCTGCGCATAGGGAGGGGTGATAAGGCTTGGGTGTCAGATGACTTCGGGAGCCAGGGAGACGATTTTCATGAATTTCTTCTCGCGCAACTCGCGGGCGACCGGCCCGAAAATACGGGTGCCGCGCGGATTCAATTCCTTGTCGATGATGACAATGGCATTGCTGTCGAAGCGGAGGGAGGAGCCGTCGCTGCGGCGGATGATCTGCCGGGTGCGAACGACCACGGCGTCGACGACTTCGCCTTTTTTGACGGTGCCGTCGGGGGCTGCTTCCTTGATATGCGCCTTGATGATGTCGCCGATGTGGGCATACCGCTGGTTGCGGCCAAGGACACCGATGGCTGCGGCGCGCTTGGCGCCGGTATTGTCAGCCACATCCAGGATGGAACGTACCTGTAACATAAATCAAAGTGCCTGGTTGCCAGGGGTCATGGGTGGGAAGGGGAGTTGAGCATCACACAGCAACCGGCGCCACACCCGCGCCTTGCTCTACGACGGCCACCAGGCGCCAGCGTTTGGTCTTGGAAACCGGGCGGGTTTCCTCAATGCGGACGCGGTCTCCGACTTTGGCCTGGCCTTTTTCGTCGTGGGCGCAGAATTTCTTGTAGCCAGTGACGACCTTTTTGAATTTGGGGTGCGGGAACCGGCGCTCGACGCGGACGATAATGGTCTTGGCCATGCGGTTCGAGATGACCTCGCCGACGCGTTCCTTGCGCTTGCCTCGGGCGCAGGGGGGCGTGGCGGCCGAGGGCGCCGGAGCGGGAGCGGCAACGGTTGCCGGGGCGGTGGGGGTGATGTCAGCCATACAGAGGACTATGCAGGTTTTTTGCGAAGCTGCGTAATGTGGGTTTGCATGCGGGCAATGTTGCGGCGCAAGACGTGGAGGCGGGCGGGCTTTTCAAGCTGGGCGCTGGCCTGCTGCAGACGAAGGTTAAATATCTCCTGCCGGCAAGTGCGCACGTCGGCCAGCGCCTCGGCCAGGGTCTTTTCCTGAATTTCTTTCCGTTGAGTCTTTTTCATGAGCCGGGAAAATCGTGTCTAGCCCATCCGGTGACGGGAGATGAATTTAGTCTTGATGGGCAGCTTGGTGGCCGCCAGGCGCAACGACTCGCGCGCCACGGCCTCGGTGACGCCGTCCACCTCGAAGAGGATGTTGGCGGGCCGAATCACGGCCACCCAGGATTCGAGGGGGCCTTTGCCCTTGCCCATGCGGGTTTCGAGGGGCTTCTTGGTGAAGGACTTCTGCGGGAAAACGCGTATCCACATTTTGCCGTGGCGTTTCATCTGGCGGGCCACGGCGACGCGCGCGGCCTCGATCTGCTTGGTGTCGAGCCAGCACCGTTCCAGGGCCATCAATCCGTACTCGCCGTAAGCAACCGTCTGGCCGCGCGTCGCCATGCCGGTGCGGCTGCCGCGGTGCATCTTGCGGTACTTTACTCTCTCGGGCATCAAGGGCATAAAGGGGTCTTTCTAGGCGCGGTTCAACGGGCGACGGGTTCAGGGACGGGCGGGACGGAAACGGGAAGGGGGACGGAGGTCGGGGGCGGTTGAACCTGGGGAGCGGGCTGGGGCTTCTGGACTTTGTCGGCCTGGGCCTTGTCGCCGCGGGTTTCGCCCTTGCAAATCCAACATTTGATGCCCAGCTTCCCATAGACCGTATTGGCCTCAGCAAAACCGTAGTTGATATCGGCTCGCAGGGTATGAAGGGGAACGCGTCCCCAATGGTACTGCTCGACGCGGGCCAGCTCAGCGCCGCCCAGGCGGCCGGCGCAACGGATTTTAATCCCCTCGGCGCCGAAGTCTTTGGCGGTCTGGATGGCCTTTTTCATGGCGCGGCGGAACGAGACCCGGCGTTCGAGCTGGAGGGCGACGTTCTCGGCAACCAACTGGGCTTCGATCTCCGGGGACTTGACCTCGACGATGTCGACGTAAATCTCCTTGCCCGTCATGTGGCTGAGTTCCTCCTTGAGCTTATCGATCTCGGCGCCTTTGCGGCCGATCACGATGCCGGGCCGCGCGGTCAGGATGGTGATGCGGCAGCGGTTGGCGGCGCGTTCGATAAGGATTTGCGGGACCGAGGCCGATTCGAGGCGTTTCTTGAGGAGGGTGCGGATTTCCCGGTCTTCGGTGAGGAGCTTGCCGAACTCTTTCTTGCCGGCGTACCACTTCGAGCGCCAGTCGTGGTTGACGGCGATTCGCAGGCCAATAGGATTAGTTTTCTGTCCCATACCAGTTAATCATCTGACAAAGTAATCTTCACGTGGCAATTGCGCTTGAGGATCGGCCCGGCCGAGCCGCGGGCTTTGGGAGTAAATCGGCGGAGGATGTTGGCGCGTTGGGCGACGGCCTCTTTGACGCGGAGCCGCTCGGTTTTCATGCCTTTGTATTCGGGCTTGTGGGTCTTGAGGTCCTCGGCGTTGGCGATGGCGGACTTGAGGGTCTTGGCCACCACCCGGGCGCCTTTTCGGGGCACAACGGCCAGGACGGCGCTGGCATGGGCGGCGGGCAGGCCCTGGATTTGCCGCACCACCTCCCGCATTTTCTGCGGGGACATCCGCACATTCCTGGTAATCGCGTGAACTTCCATAAAGTTATTTGGCTTCGGCCTTGGCCGTGTGAGCGCCGTGTTTCTTGAACGTGCGGGTAAAGGAGAACTCGCCCAGGCGGTGGCCGACCATGTTTTCGGTCACGAACACGGGGCTGAATATCTTGCCGTTATGCACGCTGAAGGTAAGCCCCACGAAGTCGGGCGTAATCATCGAACGCCGCGACCAGGTCTTGATCGGGGCCTTGGACTTGGCGTCCTTGCTTTTTTGGATTTTCTCCAGCAGGTGAAAATCCACAAACGGGCCTTTTTTAATTGAGCGTCCCATGGGATTAAGCGGGAATAAGCGATACAGTGATGAAGTAGTGCCGGTTCATTGAATCATCATTTATTCTTCATGGGCCGGCCGTCGCGGCGGACCAGGATGAAGCGGTTGGAGTATTTTCTCTTGTTGCGGGTGCGATAGCCCTTGGCCAACAGCCCCCAGGGGGAGGTAAGCTGCTGCCAGCCGCCGCCGGACTTGGACTTGCCGGCACCGCCGCCGTTGGGATGGTCAACGGGATTGCGGGTGACACCGCGGTTGATTGGGCGGATGCCGAGGTGGCGGGAGCGGCCGGCCTTGCCAAGCATGACGGTGTCGTGCTCAGCGTTGCCAACCTGGCCAATCGTGGCGTAGCAATTCTCGTTTACCTTGCGAATCTCGCCGGAGGGCAGACGGATTTGGGCGTACCCCTCGTCGCGCGACATCAAGGTGGCGGCGCCGCCGGCGGTGCGCACCATCTGGGCTCCCCTGCCGGGAGTAAGCTCGATGTTGTGGATGGGCAGACCCACGGGCACGGCCCGCAAGGGGAGACAGTTGCCCAATTCCGGAGGGGCGGTGGGACCGCTGGTGATCTTGGCGCCGACCTGCAGCCCGATTGGGGCGATGATATAGGTCTTCTCGCCGTCCTTGTATTCGAGCAGGGCCAGGCGGGCCGTGCGGCGAGGATCATACTCGATGGCCTTGACCACCGCCTCGACGTCGTGCTTGGCGCGCTTGAAATCCACCAGGCGGATTTTCTGTTTGTTGCCCCCGCCGATGCCACGCGCAGTGACGCGGCCATAGACATTGCGCCCGCCAGTACGCTTGCGGGTCTCGATCAAGCTCTTTTCGGGCTTGACCTTCGTAATGTCGCTGTAGTCCGCAAACGTTACATAACGTGAGGACGGCGTCAGCGGTCTAAATGTCTTCACTGGCATAAATCAAATACTCATCCCAAGTCAGCTACTTGGAGTGCGGAGCCATCATTCCTGCCCCCGGATGGGCGGTCAGTTATCGGTCCCGCAGGTTATGCTGTCCGCCCCCCCTCGCAGGGAAACGGAGCGCGCAATATAGCAAAGCGGTTTAGTATTGCAACGACTATTTTAAAAAAAATCGTTAAGTTTTTCTGACCTCAATCCGGCCCCTTTTTCAGGGTTTTACTCCGATGGGGGCCGAGGTCCACGGCGTTCGGGCTGAGCAGGGCTGCATCTCTTTTCGGAAGAGGCCGATTGGGAATTGAATATTGAGAATTGGCTATTGGGAAACCATTCTCAATTCCCGATACAGGGGAACGAGGAGACGCCCAGGCTCTTGCTTCGACGCTTCGACGCTCCTCCCGCCCCTCGACACCCGCCCCTCGACACTTTATATTCTCCTCGTGGCCCCTGAGATTTGTCCACATTGCGGGGCGGAAGTGCCGCCCAGAGCCAAAGCCTGTCCCGAATGCGGTTCGGACGAGCGAACCGGTTGGTCGGAGGAGGCCCGCGCAGACGGATTGGGTCTCCCGGACGAAGAGTTCAACTACGGAGAGTTCATCAAAGAGGAGTTCCGCAGTGGCAAGGCGGTGAAACCGCCAGGCATCCATTGGTTCTGGTGGCTGGTGGCAATAGGAACGGCCGGAGCATTCGTGGCGTTCTGGCTGCTCTAATTTGGAACGCGCCAGGCTCCACGCGCGAGAACAACTGCTCCAGTCTGAGACCGCTGCAAGAGCGGCCTGCGCCCGCGCCGGGCGCAAGCTCAGCCGTTTCGCTTCCCGCTCAGCTCCTGGATAGTGAGTTTGAGAACGAGCACCTTTTCGAGAGCACCGGAACTGTAGGCGGGCGAGTGGTTGCCGTACTGGGCCATGATGCAGTCCAGCGCAAGGCGCCGTTCAGCGCCGTCGGCGACGATCTCGACGGCCCCTGCGCCCATGACGCTCTCGTATTTCATGCTCCAATCGCAGGCCACCGGCCCGGTGGCCAGCTTGATCTCCCGGTCGATGATGAAGGCACAGCGTGGATTCCGGCGGATCAGATCAAGCTTCGTGCCCTCTCGAGCGCAGTGAAAATAGAGCGCCGGCGGAGTTCCGGAAGCATAGCCGTAATTCAGCGCCACGGCATAGGGCCTGCCTTCGGGGCTGGACAATGCCAGGTGACAAACCCGGCACCGGGAGAGAATCTCCTCGATTTCCTTCCTGTCGGTAATCTCACGATCTCGCCGCCGCATTTGGCCGACAGAATAGCGTATGCGTCAAGGGCGCGCGGGCCGGCATCAAGAGCCTGTCCGAACAGGGTTATGAGAACGCGTGCCTCAGCTTTCGGGGGCCAATGCCCCGGTTCCTATGCGCTCCACCTGCTGGTCCAAGCGTTTGGCCGAGATTGGAAATGCGGTCCCCAGCTCCTGGGCGAACAAGGAGACCTTGAACTCCTCGATCATCCAGCGGAGATCGTCGAGCCACTGGCGCGCCTCCTGGGACTTGGGCGGGGCGGCTTGGAACTGACGGAGGGCTTCGATGTAGGGGGCAAGCTGGTGGGTGCGTTGCTGGTCTTTGAGCGGGTTGAGCGCGGCGCGCTCGGCTCGAGTGAGCAGGGCCTTGAGGTAACGAGGCAGTTGCGGGAGCCGCCCGAAGGGAATCGCCTCCAGGAAATTCCGGGGCACGAGCGCCTCCAATTCTCCCGCCAACGGGTCGGATGGGCGGGCCGGCGCGGGCCGGACGCCCAATTGTAATAATCTGAGGTCGTTCAGTGCGCGCCCAGGGGCCGGGGCGGGCTTGCGGCGGCGCAGGATTTCCTGGCGCAGCTTGAAGATCGGCTCGACGAGCGTGACGAGTTGGAAGGCGAGGCCGGGCAAGCGGCCCCGAACCTGTTCCAGGGAGGCGCGGAAGCTGGATTCGGCGAGAGCCGGAGGAAGGGCGGACGGCAGGATGTGGCGTTTGAGGCTGTGGAACGCGGCGGCTTCAAGTTCTTCGGCGGAACAGAGGTCCGCAAAAAGCGGCTCCAGGCGGGCAAGGGCGCGGAGGTCTTTTTGGAGCCAGGCCAGGTCCTTTTGCAGGGCCAACTCGATCAGCCTTTGGAGGCCGCCCAGGCTGGCGTTGCAGGCCGACTGCCGGCTGTGGAAGAGCCGCAAGTTCACATGCCCGTCATCGACTTGGAGGCCGAGCCAGGCGTAAAGGGGCGCGGCCCCTCCTTCGTCGGCCACGAGCCGCTCTGGCAGGTCGCCGAAGTTCCAGGCCGTCAATCCGAAACGCTCCCAGCGCCCCGCCAGGCGCGTCCAGGCAGGCGGGTCGCCGCCCGGCTCGGGCTTGGCCGTTTCCAATTGCTGACGGAGTTGGAGCAGATCGCGTCCAGCCAGCACGGGTTGCAGGCCGTGGCGGGGGACCTCGATGCGCGGCCGGAGGTGGGGCGGAAGGGCCTGGGCCGGCCAGGAGGAGACGGGGACCTGGACGCCATAGCGGTGCTGAATGAATGCCGAGAGGTCGTGCAAGAGGGAAGGGCCGCCGGCGCGCAGATCGCGGGCAATCTCCGCCACTTTGGGCGGGAAGGGCATTAATTGGCGGCGGAGGCTCTTGGGCAGGGCGCGGAGCAGCTCTCCCACTTGGGCCTCGCGCAAACCCGGCACCGCCCATTCCACGCTGGCCGGGGAAAGCGTCTGCGCCAGGGCCGTGTCCAGCTTGAGCGTCACCCCGTCCCGCTCCTCGCCCGGGGAATATGAATAACTGACGGGCACAGACTGGCCCCCCAGCGGCACGGAATCCGGAAACGCCGCGGCGTCGTAGCTCAAATCCAGCCCGCCGGTAAGGTCGGCCTCGGACACGCACAAGAACTTCGGGTCATGCTGGCCCCGCACGAGCCGGTTCAACTCGTGCCACGAGGAGACGTTCTCGATGTGTTTGGCGTAGAAGTCAACCAGGGCCTGGTCCAGGTCGGCCAGGTCGTGGCGGCGCATGCGCGTCTGCCACGTCTCGATCTTCTGGCGAACACCGAGGTTGTGCTCGATAAAGGGGTAGATTGTCCGCGCAACCGCGGCCGGGCCGCCGGACTCCGCGCCTCTGCCTCCTGACGACAGCGCGCCGCGGGACCGGGCGGACCGTTCCGGCACTTCGTCCGGTTCCGGGTCGGACTCGGGCGCGGTCTCCTCCTCGACGAGGGCGGAGCGGATGAATATCTGGGTGGCGTCCTTTGGGTTGACGTTCCCATACGCCACGTTGCGTCTGCGAACTTCCAGGCCGTAGAGGGTGGTCCGCTCCTCGGCCAGGACGCGGCCGGCGCCCGCGCTCCAGTGCGGGTTGTGGCAGGTGACGCGGCAAAGGTGGGGGGCCATCTCCGCAATCCAAATCGGGTCAATGCCCGCCACCGTCCGGGCAAAGAGTTGCGAGGTCTCGACGATTTCGCCGGCAACGATCCATTCGGGCTGAGAGCCTGACGATTCGTCCGGCGGCGCCTTCTTTGGGTGCGGGTCTTTGGTCCTTGCGGGATGTTTGCGGGCTTTGGTCCGGTCGTAAAGTGCCGAACCGGGGAACAGCGTCAACTGGCGGTTGCCCGCGCCTTTGAAAATATTGCGCTCGGCGCGCGTGGCGACGTGGCCAAGCAGTCCGGCGAGGATCGAGCGGTGGATGGCGTCATAGTCGGCGTTGCTCTCGTTCAAACGGAGTCTTCCCTGGTCTTCGAGCGCTTCGAGAGCTTCGTGGAGTTGCGCGTGAAGGTCCTGCCATTCGCGCATGCGCAGATAGGAAAGGAAGTTGGCCCTGCAAAACTTGCGGCGCTGGCTCTGCGTGCGGAGTGTCTCCCACTGGTCGTGGAAGGCATTCCAGAGGTTGAGAAGGGAGAGGAAATCGGAGCGCGGGTCCGCGAAGCGTTTGTGAGCGGCGGTGGCGGCGTCCTTTTGTTCCAGCGGCCGCTCGCGGGGGTCCTGGATGCTGAGGCCGGCGGCGATAATGAGCAACTCCCGCGTGGCGTGCTCGTGCTGGGACTGGAGCAGCATCCGCCCCAGCGTCGGGTCAATCGGCAGCCGGGCCAGGTCTTGTCCCAGGGGAGTCAACTCGTGGGCCTGGTCCACCGCGCCCAATTCCTCCAGCAACGCATAGCCGCCTTGAATGGCGGCCGGCGCCGGTGGGTTGATGAAAGGGAAAGTCTCGATTTGGCCGAGCCTGAAGGCCTTCATCCTCAGGATGACTTCGGCCAGGTTGGCGCGCTGGATTTCGGGCTGGGTGTAGGGCGGGCGGGCGGCGAAATCCGCCTCGGAGTAGAGGCGGATGCAAAGCCCGTTGCGCAGACGTCCGCTCCGTCCTTTGCGCTGGTTGGCGCTGCTTTGCGAAATGGGCTCGATGGGCAGGCGCTTGGTGCGCGTGCGGGGATTGTAGCGGCTGACGCGCGCCAGCCCCGAATCAATGACGCAGCGGATGCCGGGGATGGTGAGCGAAGTCTCGGCGATATTGGTGGCGACGATGATCCTCGGCCGAGTTCCAGGGGCAAAGACCCGCTGCTGGTCGCCCGAACTGAGCCGGCCGAAGAGCGGGATGATCTCCGCCCGGTCTTCCAGCCGCGCTTTGAGCTGGTCGGCCGTTTCGCGGATGTCGCGCTCCCCGGGCATGAAGATGAGGATGTCACCCTGTCCGGACTGGCAGAGCGCCTGTTCGGCGGCGCGGATGGCCGCGTCAATATAGGTGAGGTCGCCGCTCTCCTCCGAGTCGGTGTCGAAGGGGGCATACACCGTTTCCACCGGGTAGAGCCGGCCCGAGACCTCGATCACAGGCGCGTTGTCGAATGCCTGGGAGAAGGCCGCGGTGTCGATGGTGGCGGAGGTGATGATCAGCTTCAGACCGGGGCGTTTGACCAAAAGGCCCTTGAGGTAGCCGAGCAGAAAATCGATGTTCAGGCTCCGCTCGTGCGCCTCATCCAAAATGAGGGCGTTGTATTCGGACAGCAGCGGGTCGCCCTGGGTTTCGGCCAGGAGAATCCCGTCCGTCATGAGCTTGATGCAGGTCTCCGCGCTGGAGCGGTCGTCGAAACGAATCTTGCAGCCCACTTCACGGCCCCAGGGGACGTTCAACTCCTCGGCGATGCGGCGGGAAATGGAGAGCGCCGCCACCCGCCGCGGCTGCGTGCAACCGATCTTGGCCTCGATGCCCAGGCCCGCCTCCAGGCACATCTTGGGTAGCTGCGTCGTCTTGCCGGAACCCGTCTCCCCGGCCACAATCACGACCTGCCGGCCGCGAATCGCGGCAAGGATGTCCTCTCTCCTGGCGGTGATGGGCAATTCGGGCGGGTAGCTGACGACAGGCACGCCCTGGCGGCGGCGTTCCCGCAAGGCAACCGAGGCCCGCGCCTGCGCCAGCAACCGCTCCAGGACGGCGTTGTGCGCGTCGGCATGCAAACGGTCCCGCATGAGCCGGACGAGCCTGGAGCCTAGCCGCACCCAATCCGAGAGCATCGCCTGCGGCAGCAGGGTCCTGATTTCTTCTATTCGTGTATCCGTCATCCCCGAAAAGCACAGCGTAGCATACCGGGACCGCCAGGGGAATGCGGAATGGGGATGACGGAATGAGACTCGTTGGCGCGCCCAGCATGAATCCCATGGACTTCCGGAGGGGTCCATGGTTACCTAGGATCGCGATGGCTATGTTGCGCCCATCGAGGCGCACGGCGTAGAGTGAAGAACATTCGTATGGCTACACAGAATCAAACAGGAACGCCTGGGGGCGATTTGCCGGCCGGGGCCGAAGCGCACCCGTCTGATTTTATCCGGGACATCGTCGCGGCCCACGTCGCCGAGGGCAAGTACCCTCAGATACACACGCGCTTTCCCCCCGAGCCCAACGGCTACCTCCACATCGGCCACGCCAAGTCCATCTGCCTGAATTTCGGCATCGCTCGCGAGTTCGGGGGCGTTTGCAACCTGCGAATGGATGACACCAATCCGACCAAGGAGGACGTCGAATACGTGGATTCCATCACCGAAGACGTCCGCTGGCTCATTAGCGCCTGGGCCGACAACTGCTTGGGGCTTAAACCCAAGGGCAAGACCCCCGAGGCGCGAACCGTCAATGGCGCGCGCGACTTCAGCCTGGCGCCGCTCCTCAACCCGCAAACCTCCGCCGATGCCGAGCCTTTCTACGCCTCGGACTACTTCGACCAGCTTTACGAATACGCCCTCGTCCTGGTCCGCAAGGGCCTGGCATACGTCTGCGACCTGTCGCCCGAAGACACCGACCAATACCGCGGCGCCCCGGACCACCCCGGCAAGGACAGCCCTTTCCGCAACCGTTCCGTAGAGGAAAACCTGGACCTCTTTACGCGGATGAAGAACGGGGAATTCCCCAACGGGAAACGCACCTTGCGGGCCAGGATAGATATGGCCTCCCCCAACATCTGGATGCGCGACCCCGTCCTCTACCGCATCCGGCACGCCGAGCATCATCACACGGGAGACAAATGGCTCATCTATCCGATGTACGATTTCGCCCATTGCCTGAGCGATTACATCGAAGGCATCACGCACTCCATCTGCACGCTGGAGTTTGAAGTCCATCGCCCGCTCTATGACTGGATTCTCGAAAACCTCGGCCTGCCTCGGCCGCTCCCGCGCCAATATGAGTTTGCCCGCCTGAGCCTGGGCTACACGGTGATGAGCAAACGCAAGCTGATGCAGCTTGTCACGGAAGGGCTGGTCGCCGGCTGGGACGACCCCCGCATGCCGACCATCAGCGGCTTGCGCCGCCGAGGCGTCACGCCCCAGGCGCTCCGCGATTTCGCCTACAACATCGGCATCACCAAGTACAACGGCCTCACCGATGTCTCCGTCCTGGAACACTCGATCCGCGAGGACCTGAACCGCCGGGCGCTGCGCCGGTTGGCGGTGCTGCGGCCCGTCAAGGTCCTCATCACCAACTACCCCGAGGGCCAGGTCGAGCAACTCTCCGCTCTGAACAATCCTGAAGACCCCTCCGCCGGCGCGCGCGCGGTCCCCTTCAGCCGGCAACTCTTCATCGAGCAGGACGACTTCATGGAAAGCCCTCCGCCCAAGTTCTTCCGCCTCCGCCCCGGCGGGGAAGTGCGGCTCAAATATGGCTATATCATCAAATGCGACGAAGTGGTCAAAGACGCCTCGGGCCGGGTGGTCGAGTTGCGCTGCTCAGCCGACTTGGGCAGCAAGACCGGCGGCCCCACCTCCAATCGCAAGGTCAAAGGCACCATCCACTGGGTGAGCGCCCGCCACGCCGTGGAGGCCGAAGTCCGTCTCTACGACCGGCTGTTCACCATGGCGGAACCCGATGCCGGGGGCGATTTCAAGAGCTTCCTCAACCCGCATTCGCTGGAGCGCGTCACCGCCAAGTGCGAACCAAGCCTCAAAGACGCCCAACCCGACCTCCGGTACCAGTTCGAGCGCCTGGGCTATTTTGCCCTCGATAAAGAGAGCGCCCCCGGCGCCCTGGTCTTCAACCGCACAATCACTCTAAAGGACGCCTGGGCGAAAGAGGCCCGAAAAAAATAACCCTGTGGCTGGTCGCGGGCGTGAGCCAAGCCACAGGGAGCGGTGGGTCGCCGCTAAATCTTACTCTTACGCGCTGCCGGCCTCTTCGACCCATCGTGACCGTTCAGCGCACAAAACGGACTTAGCCAGAATCATGCCAAACATCCCAGGCCCCGGAATCGCGCAATTGCGGCCCATCTCGCTCTTTGTGGGCCGGTAACGAGCCGAAGGGGTGCTAAGTTTCTTGGCACCGGTGAAAAGTTCCTTTACGGACGGCACGGACCCCGGCAACGGCTCGAACAAAACCCGAAGTGAATTGTCCATGTACCGTCCGCTATTGCATTGGGTATTGGTTAAGGCTAGCCAAGAGAAACTTGCGGTGGGGCCTGGAGGGGGGCAAGACTTGGCGAACGCAGATGGTTAAGCTATGGCGCGAGTTTGGAATGGCAGGCTGCCGGAGAGTTTTCTCCTGCGGCCTCGTTGTGCTTTGGCTCTGGGCAGGCACCACATTGGCCGGCGCGACCACTTTCACCGCGGCGGTCGATCGGGACACCATCACCCTCGGCGAGAGTGTGACGCTGGGGTTGACGATCGAGGGCGGTTCCGGGTCCGAGCCGGGCGTCCCCAGCTTGCCCGCCATCCAGGGGCTCAGGGTTGCATACATAGGTCCCTCCAGCCAGTACACGATGGTCAACGGCCAAACCACCTCCTCGGTAACGTACAATTTTGCGGTCACGCCGGCGCAGGCGGGTGATTTTACCATCCCCTCCTTGACGGCCACGGTCGAGGGCCAAAGACTGACCACGCAACCCATCAAACTCAGGGTGCTCAAGCCGGGCGCTCCGCCTCCCGATGCCGTGGCTTCCGGCAGGGAACCGGTATTTCTCAAGTTCGTCCTCCCCAAGCAGCGGCTCTACCTGGGTGAACCCATGCAGGCCGAAATCCAGCTCTATGTCCGGGAGGGGGTGGCCATTAACGGCATGGACCGCACCTCATTCCCCGCCGAGGGATTCAATGTCAGCCAACAGATGCTGGCCGGCGCGCAACGCAACGCGCGCATCGGCGGGGTCTCCTACCGGGTCCTGCCGATCCTGTTCACCCTAAAGCCCGTCAAGACCGGTGTCCTCAGCCTCGGACCGGCCACGTTCAACGCGGTCATGGAATTGCCTTCGCAGGACGGCCGGCGCGATCCGTTCTTCGAGCAGTTCGGCATGCGCAGCCCGTTCTCGAGGGGCGAGCAAAAGCGGCTCGTGCTCGCCACCGAGACCACGAATCTCCAGTGCCTTCCCTGGCCCACCCAAAATGTCCCGCCCGGTTTCAAGGGGGCCGTCGGCAATTACACGATGACCGTGACCGCGGGTCCCACCAACCTTATGGCCGGCGACCCGATCACCTTGCGGGTCCGAATCGCGGGCCGCGGCGCCCTGGACGGGCTGGTCTTCCCCGACCAGCCGGAATGGCGGAACTTCAAGGTCTTCCCGCCCGTCTCGAAACCGCAGGAAAGCACGGACCAATTCGGATTGCAGGGGGCCAGGACCTTCGAGCAAATCGTCGTGCCCCAAACCGCCGAGGTCAAAGAACTGCCGCCTTTCTCGTTCAGCTTCTTCGACCCCGATGCCGCCGTCTATCGCACGCTGACTCAGCCTGCGACGCCGCTCCTCGTGCGCCCGGGCGGCTCCGTGGCGGCACCCACCTTTGTCGCCGCCGGACACCCCGCCCAGGATGCCCCCCCGCCGGCGCAGGACATCGTCCACATCAAGCCGCGGCTGGGGGCCATTGTCCAGACCGGCCCGCCCCTGGTGTGGCGGCCGTGGTTTCTCGCAATGCAGACGATCCCGGTCCTGGCTTGGGCCTGGGCCCTTGCCTGGCGCCGGCAGGCGGAGCGGTTGGCCAACAATCCCCGCCTCCGGCGGCGATTGCAGTTGACTCAAATCATTCGCGACGGTCTTGCCGAACTGCGCCGCCTGGCGGCCCAAAACGAGTCGGACAAGTTTTTCGCCGCCCTCTTCCGGTTGCTCCAGGAGCAACTGGGCGAGCGGCTTGACTTGCCCGCCTCGGCCATCACGGAAGCGGTGATCGAAGAGCATCTCCGCCCGCGAGGCGTGCCCGAGGCCGTTCTGGGAAGCGTCCAGGACCTGTTCCAAAGCTGCAACCTGGCCCGTTATGCCCCCATCAAGAGCAGCCAGGAGTTGGCCGCCCTGATTCCTAAACTCGAAGCGACCCTGCGCGAATTGCAGGCCCTGGAGACATGACGAAGCCGCTTCGATTCCCTGACCGCGGGAGACGACTCTTGCTCCTCGCGCTGTTGCTCTGGCCCCTGGCTGCCGGCGCCCAGACCCTGCCTGCCGGCTTCGATGCCGCCAATAAACTCTACGAAGAGGGCAGGTACGCCGAGGCCGCGGCCAGTTACGAGAGGCTCCTCCAAGGGGGCCGGGCCTCCGCGGCCCTCTACTTCAACCTCGGCAACGCCGCGTTCAAGTCCAGCCACATCGGACGCGCCATCGCCGCTTACCGGCAGGCCGAGCGCCTCGCCCCGCGCGACCCGGACGTGCGGGCGAATCTCCAGTTCGCTCGCAACCAGGTCCAGGGGCCGACCCTGCCCGTCGGACGCTCCCAACGATGGCTCGGCCGCCTCACCCTGAACGAATGGACCGTCATGGCCGCCGCCGCCCTGTGGCTGCTGTTCGTGCTCCTGGCGCTCCTCCAATGGCGGCCTTCCCTCAAGCCCACCCTCCGGACACCCGTGCTGGCCGCCGCCGCCGCGACGGTATTGCTGGCCGCCTGCCTGGTTGCGGCCGTCTGCCAGGCCCGCTTGGCTCGCATCGCCATCGTTGTGAAACCCGAGGTCGTCGTTCACGCCGGTTGGTTCGATGAGTCCAAGGAAGCCTTCACCGCTCACGACGGGGCCGAGCTAAAAGTCCTGGACCGGAACGACAAATGGCTCCAGGTCAGCGCCGGTGGTGCGCGCCTGGGCTGGCTCCCGCGCGAGGATGTGGTCCTTGGGGAATGACGCTCTCCGTTCTCCGCGCCACGGGGCGGTAACGTTTGCGTAGTTTTTTGAAGAATTTTCTTGCTCCCCAACATATAGTAGGTAAGGTTGCATCGTTCCCCTACTAATGGGGTTCCGGCCGCCTCCATAGCGCGACGCCGATTTATCTCAAAAACACAATTTTAGCTCGAAACGTCCGGCTTTTCCATCGAATGGCCGGTCAATTGGTGACGAAAGAAATCGCACTAGTTCAAGAGGAGACATCATGATTGATACCAGCGAAGACACTACGGGAACCACTCCCCGCCAGGGCAGGCGCCGTGCCGCGGCGCTGGGGGCCAGACGCGCCGCCAGAGACCGCGCTCCAGCGGACAAAAAAGAACTGATCATCGAGCGCGTCTTCAGCGACCCGGCGGTCAAGCCATTCGACCAGGTCGAATGGGAACGGCGCACGGCCGAGATCACGGACGAGGCCGGAAAGGTCATTTTCAAACAGGACAATGTGGAAGCACCGAAGTCATGGTCGGTGCTGGCGACGAAGGTGGTGGTATCGAAGTACTTTTACGGCGAGCAGGGCACCCCGGAGCGGGAAACATCGGTCCGGCAACTCCTCCACCGCATCTGCCGCACGATAGCGGATTGGGGCGTCAAGGACGGTTATTTCAGCAAGGCGGCGGGCGAAGTCTTCTATGAGGAACTGACCTGGCTATGCCTGAACCAGTATGGGGCGTTCAATTCCCCGGTCTGGTTCAACGTCGGTCTTTACCATCAATATGGCGTGGGCAACAACTCCAGCAAGGGCAACTGGTTCTGCGACCCCCGCACCGGCCAGGCCGAGCGGGCGAAAACCCAGTACGAATTCCCCCAGTGCAGCGCCTGTTTCATTCAGTCGGTGGCCGACAACATGGAGTCCATCATGCACTTGGCCTACAGCGAGGCGATGCTCTTCAAGTTCGGCTCCGGGACCGGCACGGACCTTTCCCCGATACGTTCCGGCAAAGAGAAGCTCAGCGGCGGCGGCCAGCCCAGCGGGCCGTTGTCGTTCCTCAAGGTCTATGACCAGGTGGCCAACGTCGTCAAAAGCGGCGGAAAGACCCGGCGTGCCGCCAAGATGAACACCCTGCGCGATTGGCACGGCGACATCGAGGAATTCATCGAGGCCAAGCTCAAGGAAGAGAAGAAGGCCTGGGCCCTCATTGAACAGGGCTACGACGGCTCCTACAACGGCGACGCCTATGGGAGCGTCATGTACCAAAACGAAAACCTCTCGGTGCGCGTCAGCGACGGCTTCATGCAGGCCGCCCTCGATGGCAAGGAATGGTGGACGCGGGCCGTGACCACGGGCAAACCGCTCCAGAGAAAAGACGCCGCGGCCTTGTTCACCAAAATCGCCGAAGGCACCTGGACCTGCGGCGACCCCGGCCTCCAATACGACGGGGCCATCCAGCGATGGCACACCTGCAAGGCCACCGAGCCGATCCACTCGACCAACCCCTGCTCCGAATACGTCTTCCTCAACAACACCGCCTGCAACCTGGCCTCGCTCAACCTGATGAAATTCAGGCGCGACGACGGCGTCTTTGAGGTCGACCGCTTCAAGGCCGCCGTCCGCCTGTTCATCACCGCCCAGGAAATCCTGGTGGATAACGCAAGCTACCCCACCAAGGAAATCGCCGAGAACTCTCACATCTTCCGCACCCTGGGTCTGGGCTACGCCAACCTGGGTTCCCTGATCATGAGCTACGGGCTTCCCTACGACTCTGACGAAGGGCGCGCCCTGGCGGGGGCCATCACCGCCGTCATGACCGGCCACGCCTACGAGCAATCCGCCGAAATCGCCGCCGCCATGGGGCCCTTCAAGGGCTACCATGACGCCCGGTGCGCCCACGTGCCCAAGCCGCTGGCCGCCGACAACGTGGATTCGATGCTTGGGGTCATCCAGCAGCATCGCGACGCCGTCGAGAACATCCAGCCCAGCCAGGAATTCAATTATTTGAAAGAAGAAGCCCGGCGCTGCTGGGATGGCGCCCTGGAGCGGGGACGCAAGGCCGGCTATCGCAACGCCCAGGTGACGGTCCTCGCCCCCACCGGCACCATCGCCTTCCTCATGGACTGCGACACGACCGGAGTCGAGCCGGACATCGCCCTTGTGAAATACAAGCTCCTGGCCGGCGGCGGCATGCTCAAGATCGTCAACCACACCGTGCCCGAAGCCCTCGAACGCCTCGGCTACAATGCCGCGGAGTCCAAACGCATCACCGGGCACATCGAGAAGTTCGACACGATCGAGGATGTCGCGGAAGGAGACCAGACCGTTGCCAGCGGGCTGAAGCCCCAGCACCTGCCGGTCTTTGATTGCGCCTTCAGACCCTTCCGCGGCAAACGGAGCATCGGATACATGGCCCACCTCAAAATGATGGGCGCATCCCAGCCCTTCATCAGCGGCGCCATCTCCAAGACCGTCAACATGCCCGGCGAAAGCACCGTGAAGGACATCCGGGATGCCTACGTGCAGGCCTGGAAGATGGGCCTCAAGTGCATTGCCATCTATCGCGACGGCTCGAAGCGCTCCCAACCCCTGAGCACGCGGCGCTCCGACGAACCCGACGCCAAAGCCGCCCCGGCCGAAGCCGCTGCCACCCTCGAAAACCGCATCCACGAGCTCGAAACCGAGGTGGCCCGCCTCAGCAAAGAGGTCGGCAAGCCTTTGCGCCGCCGCTTGCCCGACACCCGCAAAGCGGTCACCCACAAGTTCGACATCGCCGGCCACGAAGGCTACCTCACCGTCGGTTCGTTCGACAACGGCCTGCCCGGTGAACTCTTCATCACCATGGCCAAGGAAGGGTCCACCATCGGCGGGTTGATGGACGGCATCGGGACCTTGACCAGCCTGGCCCTCCAGTACGGCGTCCCGCTCGATGCCCTCGTCCGCAAGTTCGCCCACGTCCGCTTCGAGCCCTCCGGCTTTACCAAAAACCCCGACATCCGCAACGCCGCCTCCATCATCGACTATGTCTTCCGATGGCTCGCGGTTGAGTTCGTCCCCGGCTACCGCGAAGCCAATGCGCCCAGCCGCAACCAGCCCGAATTGGCCATCCCCGGTCTGCAGGAAGAAGTCAAAAAAAAAGTGAACCGTCCGGTGCCTGAACTCGCCATCGCCGAAGAGAACGACCTCTCCGACGCGGCAAACGGCAAGCGAACCAATGGCAACGGCCATTCCCAAATCACCATGGCGGCCTACCAGCCCGTCAAGACCCTCAGCGAATCCCTCGCCCACTTCCAGACGGACGCCCCCACCTGCCCCAACTGCGGCTACGTCGCCGTCCGCAACGGTGCCTGCTATAAATGCATGAACTGCGGAGAGAGCTTGGGATGTTCATAAGCCCCTCCTGAGAACTGTGTGCGCGCCGGTGGAGAGGGTCGAGGGTCGAATCGTGCGTGGCTTTGCGGGGACGATGAATGACTTTCCTTGGCGTGCGACAAAGGGTAGGCTCGCGAAGGTGCATGATCAGGAAATTCACCATTGAATCGTTCAAGTCAATTGAATCCGCCCAAGTGGATCTCGGGAATGTCAACGTGTTCATCGGCGCGAACGGCAGCGGCAAGAGCAATCTGCTTGAGGGATTCAGCGTGCTCGCAGCGGCAGCATCCGGGCGGGTTGACGTGGAATCCCTCCTAAGGCGCGGGTGCCGCCCCAGCGGGCTCAACCGCCCCTTGTTTCCAACGAGTCCGGTGGATGCGGATACTGTGGTCACTGCCGAAGGGGATCACGCAAGCTATTCTGCAAGCCTCTCGAGTCCCGGGCGAAACCGCCCGACGGCGTGGGAGTTCCGAAAAGAGAAATGGTGTGCCAACGGCCAAGTCATTGTCGGTCCCGAGAAGGCAAGACGGGGTGATCCTCAATCTGGTTTAGCGGCCCTGCAATTGGCCGACATGCCGGTACGCAGTGACGCGGCTGTGTTCCTAAGGTCGCTGGCGGCCTACGCCGTGTACACCCCGGACACCCCCGTCCTCCGGGGCTGGGCGCAGGACCCTCAGGTTCGGGAACCTGTTGGATTATCCGGAGGACGTCTCGCGGACGCGCTGTTTGAATCGCGCAACTTGATAGGGGAGGGTGCAGGCAGAGAACTGGACGCTCGACTCCGCAGTATGCTGGAATGGGTTGACTATACCACCATCCTGGATGTTGCGCCAGGACAGGGCTCCCTTCAGGCGCCGGCGGACAGGCTCGATCTCGGCATCGTGGATCGGTTTCTTCGGACCGATAAGGGGGGGCCTTATTTTCTCAGTCGTGACGAGGTGAGCGACGGCGTGCTCTACATCCTGTTCGTGGCGGTCCTTTGCCTTCATCCTGAGGCCCCTCAACTCCTTGCGGTGGACAACGCAGACCATGGGTTGAATCCTCTCCTCGCAAAGCGCCTCGTTCAAGCCATGTGCTCTTGGTTGATCGAGCGCGATCCGCCGCGCCAGATTCTGATGACAACGCATAATCCATTGATCCTGGATGGCCTGGCTCTGGAAGACGACCGTATTCGGCTCTTCATTGTGGATCGTGACAATCGTGGGACGACGCAGGTTCGGCGATTCGTGGTTACCAATCAGCATCGTGATATGGCGGCCAAGGGCTGGACGCTTTCCCGGATGTGGATCAACGGTCTCATCGGAGGTGTTCCCAATGTCTGAGCCCTTGCGGGTCGCCCTGGTTGGGGAAGGGCCCACTGAACGGGTGGTCATTGAGGCGGCCCTGGCCAGCATTCTCTGCGACCGCTCTTTTATTCTCAAGCAACTGCAACCCGAGGAGTCTTTGCCCTTCGGCGCCATTGGAACGGGATGGGTGGGAGTCTATCGGTGGTGCCGGCAAGCCGTCGCCCGCTCGGGAACGTCGCTCCGTGACGATGTTCTCTACGACGCTTACGACCTGCTGCTGCTGCACCTTGATGCGGACGTCGCCGACGAATGTTACGCCAACGGCAACATCATCGAGAGCATTCAGGATCTCCCTTGCTCCGGACGTTGCCCTCCGCCCTCCGCCTCCACGAACCCCCTTCGAGCCGTGCTCCTGCGCTGGGCTGGTGAGGAAGCGGCGCCTCCGCGGACGGTTTTATGCACGCCGTCAAAGAACACCGACGCCTGGGTTCTCGCCGCACTCTTTCCGGAAGATCTCGCCGTTCGGCGAGGCATCGAGTGCTGGGCGAAACCGGAAGACCGGCTGAGTCAGCAACCGGTCGAACATCGAACAAGAAAGCGAGTGGACGATTACCAGAAACGCGCGACACGGTTGAGAGATGCCTGGCCCCGCTTGGTACTTACCCTCGACGAAGCCAGGAGATTTGAGGCCGACTTCCGTGCTGCTTTGGCCCGATAGCGCGGAGTATGCCTGCGACGTTCACGGGGGTGGCTCCATGGCGACGCTGGCTTCGTGGTCATTCCGCCACACCAATATTCGGGGTCATGGCGTGGGCTTCATTGGCTTTAGGCCGCTCCGATTCGGCCCGGCGTTGCAACCGGAAAATAACCCGCACAGAATCGTGAACGGCCGCGATGCGACCGAACGGACCGGGCCGGCCGCACCCCCTCCACGTTCCAAGTGTTGTCTTGCGGACGGTCTCCCCCGCCTGCGCCTGCTGCGCCCCATCGCGGCCGCCCCCTTGACTTGATGGTTTCTCTGTCACCTCCTTGGGCTTTTCGGGTTCTTACAAGGTGATATGATGACTCCCGAAGCGATGCAAAGGGCGGATATCAACGATGCCGAGTTGGTGGCCGAAAGCCTGGAAGGAAATCGGGATGCCTTCCGGCTGATTGTTGAACGCTATCAGACCTTGATCTCGTCGCTGGCGTACTGCGCCACCGGCAACGTGAGCCGGAGCGAAGACCTCGCCCAGGAGACCTTCCTGTCCGCCTGGAAGCAGCTTGCGGAATTGCGTGAGCCGGCCAAGCTGCGGCCGTGGCTGTGCAGCATCGCCCGTTCGCTCATCAGCAAGGAGTTCCGGCGCCAGGGACATCAGCCGGACCATGCAGCCGAATCGCTGGAGGCGGTGGACGAATGGGTTTCCCCCGAACCGCTGCCGCCGGACCAGGCCATCGGCAACGAGGAAAGAGCGATTCTCTGGCGCTCGCTCGAACGCATCCCGGAAATCTATCGCGAACCGTTGGTGTTGTTTTACCGCGAACAGCAATCCATCGAGGGCGTCGCGCGGGATTTGGGTCTCAGTGAGGACGCCGTGAAGCAACGGTTGTCGCGCGGGCGGAAACTCCTGCAGGAGCAATTCCTCGCCTTTGTCGCCGGCGCGCTCAAACAAACCCGTCCGGGCGAGACCTTCACGCTCGGCGTGATCGCCGCCCTGCCGCTGCTGGCCACCACCGCCAAGGCGGCGACAGTCGGCACGACGCTGGCGCAGCACGGCGGCGTGGCAGCCAAGACAACGGCCTTGGGCGGATTCCTCCAGGCCAGCTCCCACATCCTTCTGGGTTTCGTTTACTGGATGGCCCCGGTTTTGCCGCTGGGCGGGTACATCGGGTACAAGATGGGAGGCGACCGCCAGCACGATGAGCGGGCTCGCCAGTCCGTGGCCACCTTTTGGCGCATTATGGGAGCCAGCATGCTCCTCTTTGTCGTTCTGCCTCCGGTGCTTTTGGTCTTGATCTGGCAGACCTTTAACCTGCCCGTCGCAAGACTCAGGCCCTTGGGGGAAATTGTGATCAACTACCCCGTTCCTATCTTCATCTATACGGTGGCACCCCTGTCTCTTGTCATTTGGGTGTGGCAGCGACGGCGGCCAATCCGCCCTGAGACGGCCGGCGGCGCGGAAGTCTCCGGTAGGGCTGGAAAATCCACTACGATATGGGTGCTGCTGGCAATGACTGGGGCTCTCGTTTGCCTGACATTTTTCTTCTTGGTCGCCAGTACAAACTCCCGCATCCCTCTTCCCCCAAACCAGTACCTGTCCACCGCTGAAGTTCAAAACCTGATCGCCAATGCCAAGGGGCGCGACATCGAATTCTCCCTGACACAACTTCGAAACGGGTTCCGCCATCTCAACGCCGAGGTGCGCGAAAACGGCACGGAGTATGTTGTTCACGCGCCGGCGGAGAACAGCACCTTGGGGCTGCTGGCTGAAAAAGGCATCAGCTACAAAACGAGAATTGAGAACCGGGACTTTACCCTTGGCATCCGGGCAGTGTTGTGGTCGCTCGGCAATTGGGCATTCCATCTGTTGATGCCTGCTTTCTGTTTCTTCATCGTCGTCGCGGGCACGGTGACCTTGTTGCGCAGACGCGGCCGCCAGCCATCCGAGCCGCGCCCCATCGCTGCCGCAAGGAACGAAGGCCGCGTGGACAAAGCCTTTGCCGCATTGGCTGCGTGCGCAATGGTCGCCCTGGCCGTTTTGCTGGGCCTGGCCACCGACTGGAAGGTCCGCAGGATTGCCGCCGGCCAGGTTCCGGGCATTATCGCTCAGCACAAAAACGCCCGATTCGAGGTGTTCGAATACAGGGATGGCTCCAGACAACTGTGGATTTCCGGCCTTCACTCTCCCGACTTCATCGCCCCCGCCGACGAACCCACGCTCGGACTGCTGACTCGCCAAGGCATCATTTACCAGACCCGCCTGGCGGAAATTCACGGTTGGTGGTACCGGCACCCAAGCATGTTGGGAACCTCCAGCGCTCAACCACACCCGTCAAGCAGCGGCCGCCCGGGGTTGAGCCAATCCACTTCCGTGCTGGCAATGCTCATGCTCGCTGTGGGGGCTGGAGGCGCTTTTTGGTGGGTACTGAAAAGCGGGCCCGTCTCCAAATTCCGCATCTGAATTCCGCGTAATCCGAGCATTCCGCGGTTTTACAACAAGTCTCAGGCGAGGATTTTTTTGGGGGGCGAACCGGGAAGTGGACAAGCAAAGGCTGCGACGCTCCCACGCTCCGCCCGAAGCCAGCCTCCCGGTGTCCCCTTTTCTGGTTGGCGGCAATTCTTTAGTAGAAGACAATGCGCACAGTGAGCGATTGGGAACTCCTTGAGGATTACGCGAAGACTCGCTCGGAGGCGGCTTTCGCCGAACTGGTCCGGCGTCACATCGACTGGGTCCACTCGGCCGCACTGCGGCGGGTGGGCAACCCGCAATTGGCGGAGGACGTGGTTCAAACGGTGTTTGTTTTGCTGGCGGGCAAGGCTGCCGGCCTGCGCCCGGGTACGCTCCCGGGCGGTTGGCTCTTCCGGACCACTTGCTTTGTGGCAAAATGCTCATTGCGCGCGGAACGGCGGCGTAAGAGCCGCGAAGAAACAGCCTCCGCTATGATGACCCATGCCCAACCCGACGATACCGAACTCCTCTGGGAACAACTGGCCCCTTGCCTCGACGAAGCCGTGGCCGCGCTCTCGGACGCCGACCGCTCGGCCATCGTCCTCAGATTCTATCAGAAGATGTCCTTGCTCGAAGTCGGCCGGCAATTGGGGATTACCGAGGAAGCGGCCAAAAAACGGGTCAGCCGGACGGTGGAGAAACTGCGGGCTTCTTTAAGCCGGCGCGGTGTTGCCCTCGGAGGCGCGCTGCTGGCCGGTTTCCTGGCCGAAAGGACCGTGGAAGCGGCTCCGGAAAGCCTGGCGCCCAGCGTGCTCAGGACCTCCTCGGCCGCGGCCGCGGCGACGCTGCCGCAACTGGCGCGCGACGTTCTCAATGCCTGGCACTGGGCGAAAATGAAGCTGGCCTCCGCCGTGGGTGTTTCGGTCGCGCTGCTGGTCTTGGTACTCTGCAATGTTCACGCCCCCAGGCTCCATGCCGCGAGCGGCGCGATCAGCCGGGAAGCCCGGAAGGCCGCCGCGGTCCAAAAACCACCAAGCATCACCAACAATGCCCTGCAATCATACGCCGGGACGGTATCCGACCGGCTGGGATTCCTTTTCCGCGTCGTTGCCGCCGATACAGGAAAGGGCATCGCGGCGGCCCGCGTGCCGGTCAGCTACTTCGTCAACGGAGAGCGGATTCGCCGGGAGGACCTGGTCACCGACAACCAGGGGCTGTGTGCGGTTCCCCTGCCGGATGGCAAGCTGGAGCGCCTGGACGTTGGGGCGGTGAAGGACGGCTTTGTGGCTAAATCCTATGATTGGCGGGCGGGTGAGGAAGATGAAGAAACGCCGCCCTCGGTTTACGTGCTGAGGCTCGAAAGGGCGGTGGGCATCGGCGGGCGTGTGGTGGATTCCCAAGGCAAAGGGGTGCGGGACGCCCGGATTGCCCTGGTTCTTCCCGGCGGCGATGTCAGCTCCGCGGAGCCGGCCCATGAAGGTCTCGGTTTCGGGATCGAGCCGGTCGCGGCTGCTTTGACGGACCCGCAGGGGAATTGGAATTGCGCGCTCATACCGCCGGGATGCGGGCAGTTCTCGGTTATGGTTGAGCACCCGGACTTTGTTCCGGAGCGGTTCAGGGCCGACCCAGGGTCACGCAAAACCGATGACTCGCGATTTCGGGCGATGGAGGATTTACTGGGGTCGAAGGCGGCGATGGTCCTCGAGCCGGGGTTTGAACTGGAGGGCCTTGTCCTCGAGGACTCAGGCAATCCTCTGGCCGGCGCGAAGGTCAGCCGGATTGGGGACTCGAACTACGAGCAGGGCGGCGTGAAGACCGGGGCCGACGGGCGCTTCCGAATGACGGGCCTGCCCCAAGGCCGCGCACAAGTCTCCGCTTGGGCCAAGGGCTTTGCCCCCTGCTTGCTCGACGTTCAGGTCAGCTCGAACACGCGGGCGCCGGTCTTTCGGCTGAACCGTGGGGTGAGCTTCGCCTTACGGATCATTGACGAGGAGGGCGTTGCCGTTCCGGGAGCCTGGGCGACGGCTGACCTGCCGGTCCGGCACAACGGCGAGTTTCGCGCGACCTCGGACGCGACGGGCCGGATTGGCTTCGAGGGCATCCCAACCAATGCCCTGGGCGGGCTGGTCTTCCATGCCGGAGCCAAGGGCTACTTTATCAGGCGCCATGTCACGCTGCCTCCTGGCAATCCCCAGCCAACCATTCGGCTGACGAAGTCCCTCAACGTCTCCGGCACGGTGTTGGACGCCGATACTCGGGAGCCGATTGCCTATTTCAAATCGATTCCCTGCCGCCAGGACAGCAGCGCCGGCTATGACCGCATCCATACAAGACACGGCCATCTGGGCGCTTACTCCATAGACTTCACGGAGCCTCAACCTCCCTTCCGGGTCCGCATCGAAGCGGACGGCTATGAGCCGGCCATGTCGCCGCCGATGGGCTCTCACCCTTCGGAACAAGTGCTGGACTTTCTGTTGCACAAGCAAGACACCAACAATGTCATCCAAGGCATCGTCCTGCGGGCGGACGGAGGGCCTGCCGCCGATACCCCCGTAGCTCTCTTGACCTTCGAACAGGCCGTCAGCCTCGTCGATGGCGAGTTCGTCACAAATCGCGGCGGCGGCATCATTGCGGCCACCGATGCCGGAGGCCGCTTCAGGTTCAGCCACGATCCAAACGCCCATACCGTTGTCGCGGCCGACCCGGCAGACGGGTTCGGTCTCCTGCGACTGCACCGTTCAACCCAGCCTTACACGGTGCAAATGCGGCCCTGGGGCCGGATCGAAGGCCGCCTGCTTCTCTCCGGACGCCCGGCGCCAGACCGGCAGCTTTCAATCGCTCCCATGTTGGCCTCTCATGGTTTCGTCAACGACGGCCTGAATGTTGCCTTCCATTTCGCAACCACCGATGCGGAGGGCCGTTTTTCCTGGGCATTGGTGCCGCCCGGGGACCTTCGGGTTCATGTGGTCGAAGCGAAGGACCAACCCGTCTCGCACGAAACCGCGGTCCAGGTTCGTTCGGGAGAAACGACCCAGCTTCAGATTGGCGGCCGGGGCCGAACCATCATCGGCCGGTTGGCCATGGAGGACGGCAGCGAGGTCGATTGGCCGGCTTGCCTGAATTTCGCTTCGATAGGGACCAACTTGAAAAGGCCCGCCTATGAGCCGCCCCCTCGAGCCATCGACTTCGCCGGGCGCATCAAGCTCCTTGATTACTATGATGATTCGACAGAATGGCGGGCGTATGCGCGCGCCTGCGGGTCGTTCCCGCTGCAGGTTGCCGCGGACGGCTCCTTCATAGTGGAAGACGTCGCGCCCGGATCGTACCAGCTTCATCTTCGGCTCGCCGATTCGCCTTACACAGGCAAGGGTTTGATCCAGCGCGTGATTCGCCCGGCAATCGCCTCGATCGAGCAAGACGTGTCCGTGCCCGACGAGCCGGGCGAATCGGCTCCCGTTGACCTGGGCACGATCCAAGTTCACTCGAACTCAAAGGACTCCATTCCTGATTCGGTTTTCCCGGCGCGTTTCCTCGGGAATTAGGATTCAACACTCCTGATGGGCTATTGATGATTTTCTCGAAGGCTTCCCCAGCGGGCGGCGGGAGCAGGTGATTGCGGTGCTGGAGGCTTCCCGCAAAGAACTACTGCAGCCGGCAACGTCGCGCCGCATTCGGCTGCACTTGGTGCGCGATGAAGTCCTGGCCGCCGGATGAGAATCCCGCGCGACCTGAGCGGGATCGAGTTGGTTAAGGCCTTATGCCGTGATTGGGGAGTGTTTCCGACCTGAAATGCGCTTAAGTAAGCGCCATCCGGCCGACCCCCTTCATGTCATTCTGGAGTAGCGCCAGTGCGGCGACAAATGTATCGCCATTTCGCGGCTGCCACGCTAGGCTGTGCCCGCATGAGTGATGCGGAACACAACAGGCCCGCTCGTGAGGGAAGGCCGCGAACCAGCCTGCTTCTGATGGCCGTTGTTGTCCTGCTCGGGGCCGGGCTGGCGGTCCTCTTGTTTTCGTCCAAACCCCGCCCCGCCGATGCCTCCTCGGGCGCCCCGCAGCTTATCGTGACCGTCAGCTTCGTCCCCGACGATCCGACCGCCTATTACGGCGCGCACCTGGGAGAGTGGCTGAAGGAATTTGGCCTGAACGAAGGGCGAGACTACCGGATGAAGAGTCTCTCCGCCCAGGGCGACATCGCCACGCTTTCCATGCTCATGGACGCCGCCCGGCAGGAGCGCGCCGACATCCTCGTCACCTTCCAACCGCAGACCTTGTTCAACGCTATCCGCCGGGTGCCCGAGATCCCCAAGGTCTTTTCCATCCTAACGGCCCCGTCCAGCCTGGGGGCAGGGGAGTCCGACACCCGGCATTTGAGCAACGTCACGGGTTTCTACTACTGGCCCGATTACGGCGCGCTCATGGACCTGCTCCGCGAGTGCAAGCCCTCCACCAAGACCCTCGGAACGCTGTTCTTCGCGGGCGATGACGAGTCCAAGGAGCAAATCGAAAAGGCCAGGCAGGCCGCCGTGGCGCGAGGCATCCAACTGCTCGCCCAGGCATACACCCTCCCCTCCGATATCCCGGACGCGGTTCGTGCGCTGGCCGGCCGGAGGCCTGATGCGATACTCTTGACTCCCACCCAGCACCAGGGCCTCCTGGCGCCGGCGCTCGCCAACGCCGCCGCGGACCTCAAGGCGCCCGTGGCGACTGTGCTGCTGGACAAGGTCCGGGCCGGCACGGCAACGCTTGGCTACGGCGTAAACCAGGAATTGGCCGCCAGGAAGTTCGCCGAGATCCTGGCCCGCGTGGTCCGGGGCGCCAAACCCGGCGACATCCCCTTCTTCAACGGCCGCAATCTCCGTTATGAGACCGTGATCAACGCCACGAACGCCGCGGCCATCGGGCTCACACTCCCGGAGGCCGTGCGGAAGCGCGCCGACCACGTTTATGAGTGAACCCACCACGGCCTCCCGGCCGCGGAAAGCGCGTGAGGAATTCACCATCGAGGCGGACTCCCGTATCTGGAATGAGTTCGAGTTCCGGGAAGGCGACGTCGTCATCGCCTCTTACCACAAGGCCGGCACCACGCTGACGCAGCAGATCGTGTCGCAACTCGTCTTCAACGGGGCGGACGACGTGCCGGTGGCCCTGCTCTCGCCGTGGCTGGACTTCCGGTTGGCCCCCCAAGAGCAGATGCTGGCGGCCCTGCGGGCGCAGAACCACCGCCGGTTCATCAAAACGCACTTGCCCGCCGATGCCCTCCCGCTCTCGCCCCTGGCCCGATATGTCTATGTTGCCCGCGACGGCCGGGACGTCGCCTGGAGCTTCCACCGCCATCTGCGCAACGTGCTCGACGAGTTCAATACGGCCCAATGGCGCCACTACGACCCTCGCGGCGAGCGCCTGCCTGCCTACCCGCCGATACCCGAATCCCCGCGCCAGTTCTTCCTCGAATGGCTCCGCGACGATGGCTTTCCCCATGGCTCATTCTTCGAGAATGTGCGGAGCTGGTGGGCCGTGCGGACCGCCCCCAACGTGCTGTTGACGCACTTCAACACTCTGAGGGCCGACTTGGCCGGCGAAATCCTTCGCCTCGCCGGCTTTCTGGGGATTCCACGCGCGGGCCTGCGTCTCGAGGCCATCGTCGAGCACTGCGGTCTGGCCTACATGAAGGCCCGTGCCAGACTGTTCGCGCCGCTCGAGGGCAAAATCTTCAAGGGCGGACACGAATCGTTCTTCTTCCAGGGAACCAGCCAAAGATGGAGCGGCATCCTGACGGCGCAGGACATCGAGCAATACGAACGCCTCGCCACCGCGCGGCTGGGCCCCGAGTGCGCCCGCTGGCTGGCGACCGGCGCCCGCTGACGACGCGCTCCCGGTAGAGTCCGTCCGCCAGCGACGTCATGTTTCATGAACATAAATACGATGACGTCACTTCGTAACGGCGCCTTACCGCTGTGGCCTACCAGGAGTCCGAATTGGCCCGGAAGCGTGAAGTTCCGCGCGTTTCTCCAGAAGGCCATGCAGGTCGCAGACAACGTGGTCTTCATCGGGCCGGCCCCGCGTGGTTCGTCCGGGCTCGCCAGGAGGACATGCGCCAGGCGCGGTTCGCCCTGGTGGAGCTGTGCGTCCTGCCCATCCCGCCCGACTGGCCCAGTTCGGCATCGAGCTGACCGCCGGCTATTTTTTCGCGCCCGGCTGGCGCTGCGAACGGAGTTGGCGGCAGAGATTGGCCAGCAGGCGTTGCCGGCGTTCCGATGACAGCGAGCCGATTTTCCCCAGCAACGCCAGATCCGGCAGCACCGCGAGAAAACCCAGCCGGATGAGCGACGCCGCCTTGAGTCCGCTGGCGGCAAAGTCTCCGTCAGCCGGCGCGATGGTTTCGTCAAAATCGGCGACGCGCTGGTGGAGCTGGCTGCTGACACCACAAACGAGAAAATCGCCGAAAGGAGGCAGTCGCCGCAACAGAACGACGGGGCGGGTCTTAATCTGGCCGTCGGCTTGGGGAAGAGGAGCGAGGGCGATGTCGCCTTCGTTCATGGGCGCAGATCGGCCGCCGTGTATTCCGGTTCGTTGTCGCCGTAAGCCTTCGACAACTGGCTGGCGGAAAACCTCGACCAAGTGTGGCGTTCGTCATCCGGGGGAAGCACCACGACCACCAGCCGCGCATTGGGGTGAAGCTGGAAGGGTTCATCCAGTTGGACTCTCTCGCCATCAAAATGGGCTGTCAGTGCAACCGCTTTCATCACCCTACAAGTAATGCATTCTCCATCCAGCCGCAACCGCGGACTCGCATGAACTACAGCATGGACCACTTTCTGCCTTCCGGCCGGATCGTCGAGCCGGGCGCTGGCAACCGCGCCTTCATGCGGGCGTTACCCAAAGGCGCGGATTCGTTCGAGGTTCGAAAAGGGAGGGACTTCCTCAAGGCAGAGGGGCGCTGGGATTGGGCCGTCGGCAACCCCGTCATTGAGGTGTCGACCCGGACGTTATCGGACCCATGAATTGACGCCCGGTCCCCGCGAGTATAGCATTCGGGGCATGAAGTCGTTTACCGCCGTAGTTGAGCGATGTCCGGAGACCGGACTCTACGTCGGCTACGTGCCTGGTTTTGCCGGGGCGCACTCACAAGGCGCCTCCTTGGACGAGCTGAGGCGAAACTTGCAGGAAGTCATAGCTATGTTGCTGGAGGACGGAGAACCCGCCTTGGACGCCCAGTTTGTGGGGACGCAGACCATCGAGGTGGCATAACTCATGGGAAAGCTTCCGGTCTTGAAGCCGCGGGAGGTGTGCCGCATTCTTGAGAACCTGGAGTTCTCTCTGCTAAGGCAGCGGGGATCACACATGCAGTATCGCCACACCGACGGTCGCGGAACCACTGAGTTGATGAGGCATCGATGAGGGATTTCGGGCCGTACCACCGCGTCCCGACGAGTCCGGTTCGCGCCTTCCCGCGCGTTCCGGGCCACCAACCCGCCGCGCCTGGCCCTGCTCGCTAACCAATCCAAGTCTTGCGTGATGAGAAATCTCCCGCCGTCTTGTGCGGCTCGCCAGACATCCGGGTCGGGTTTTCCGGCGATCCCTTCCAGTCGCGTGTTATCCACTTCGTGGCCGAGGGTCGCCAGTTCGTACAGCAACGCTTCCGGCAGGTTCTCGTCCAGCTTGATTCTCATGCCGCGGCGGGCACGGGCGGCACGGGCATATCTTCCTCGGCGGACGCTGCGGCAAAGGCGATGACCGCGCGCAGCGCTTCCGCCGAGACAGTCGGGAAGTCGGCCAGAATTTCCTCCTGCCTCGCGCCTTCTGACAGGCTGGCGAGCAATGTGCGTACCGTTACGCGGGTGCCTTTGACGACGAGCTCGCCGCCGCACACATCGCGCCGCCGTTCAAGATGTTCGAGATAATTCATGCCCACGCAGGCAACCTTAGCACCAAGCCACGCGGGCGGCAACACCATGCGCTCGCTCCATCTTCCCGACTCGGTTTTCCCGGCGCGTTTCCCCGGGAATTAGCGTCTCGGCGTTTTCGTTGCCCGCGGAGAGGCAGCGTTTCATGGCCTGCGAACGGACGGCACGACCGATTCCTGCACAACAAATGTGTCGCCAGTTCAGTGTCGTCTTACTAGATTCCCCGCCGTCCGGGCAAGGCGGGAAGAATGCGCCTGCGGACGACAACATGAGAATAGCATTGGTGGCCAGCTTGATGGCGGCGGCGGCGTCCCTGTGCGGGTGTTCGATAAAGCACATCGCCGTCAATAAGATCGGGGATGCCTTCGCCGGCAGTGGCGCGACGTTCGCCTCAGACGACGACCCGGAGCTTGTCCGGGCGGCGGCCCCGTTTAGCCTGAAGCTGGTGGAGAGTTTGCTGGCCGAGAGCCCGCGCCATGAGCCCTTGCTCCTGGCCGCGGCGAGCGGCTTCACGGAGTTCGCCTACGCCTTCGTACAACAGGATTGCGAGGAAACGGAGGACAAGGACTTGGCGGCGGCGGAGGCGCTGCGCGGGCGGGCGCGGAGGCTTTACCTGCGGGCGCGCGATTACGGCCTGCGCGGGCTGGAGGTCCGGCATCGGGGCTTCGGCGCCGCTTTGCGCGCCGATCCCCAAAAAGCCGTTCGCCTGGCCGCGGCGAAGGACGTGCCGCTGCTTTACTGGACCGGCACCGCCTGGGCCGGCGCCATCTCGGACTCCAAAGACAACCCGGACCTGATAGCCGACCTGCCGATCGTCGAGGCCATGATGGAGCGCGCGCTGGAGCTGGACGAGAGGTTCGGCGACGGGGCCCTTCATTGCTTCTTTATCGCCTACGAAATGAGCCGCCCCGGAGGAACGGAGGAAGCCGCCCAGCGGGCCAAAAGCCACTTCGACCGGGCGATGGCCTTGAGCGGCGGCGGGATGGCCTCACCTTGGGTTTCCTGGGCCGAGGAGGTCTGCATTCAGAAGCAGGACCTCGCGGGGTTCAGGGCGGCGCTGGAGAAGGCGCTGGCGGTGGACGCGGACGCCAAGCCGGAGTGGCGGCTGGTGAACCTGGTGATGCAACGCCGCGCCAAGTGGCTCCTGGGGCGCGCGGACCAACTCTTTCTCAAGACCGAAAACCCGGGCCAATAGGCCCGCGCCCTCTCACCGGTCATGACTCCCGGGTCGCAACGCTTTATTATGAATCACTTGAATCTTCCGGGCCGGCTCGCTACGGGTCTGGCCCTGGCCTTGTCCTTTTTGGCGAGCGGAATGCCGGGCGCTGAAAAGCCAATCAACCTGAAACTGGGCACCCTGGCGCCCAACGGCAGCACGTACCATAAGAGTCTCCAGGCCATGGCGGAGAAATGGCGGAACGCCACCGGGGGCGCCGTGCGGCTGACGATATACGCCGGGGGCACCCAAGGCAGCGAATCGGACATGGTCGGCCTCATGCAAACCGGCAGTTTGGATGCGGGACTCCTCACGGCCGTCGGGCTTTCCAAGATCGAACCTGGTGTTTCGGGCCTGCAGAACATGCCCATGTCTTTCCGCACCCTCGACGAGGTGGACTATGTGGGCCAGAAACTGCGGCCCCTGCTGGAAAAGCGCCTGGCCGCCAAGGGCTACGTCGTCCTGTTCTGGAGCGACTCCGGCTGGGTGCGTTTCTTCACCACCGCCCCGGTGCTCCACCCGGACGACCTGAAGAAGCTCAAGATTTTCTCCTGGGCGGGGGACGCGCACCAATACGACATTTGGAAGACGGCCGGCTTCAACCCGGTATCGCTGGAGACGGCGGGCATCCTGCAGGGCTTTTTGTCCGGCACGGTCAGCGCGATTGACACTCCGCCGCTCTACGCGCTGGCCTGCCAGATCGACCGCCAGGCCAAGCACATGCTCGAACTCAACTGGGCGCCGCTGGTCGGCGCGATGGTGGTCCGGGCCAAATCCTGGGAGCGGGTCCCGGCCCAGAGCCGCCAAGCGCTGCTCGATGCCGCCGCCCAAACCGGGAAGAACGTGAAGGCGGAGGGCCGGGCGGAGAACGACAGGGCGGTGCAGGCAATGGTCAAACGCGGCTTGCAGGTGCAGAAGGTCAGCCCCCAGGTCGAGCAGGAATGGCGCAACGCGACGGACAAAGTCCAAGGTCTGCTCCGCGGAGAAATCGTGCCCGAGGATGTATACGACGAAGTGCAAAAGATACTGCGGGATTACCGGGCTGCGGACGGCGCAAAAAGCAAATGAGCGACGGTCCCTCGATTGACCCGGGTCCTGGGAACTCCCGGTTGGGTTGGGCGCGCCAAGCCGAGAACGTCCTGCTGATCGTGCCGCTGTGCGCGATGATGCTGCTGCCGGTATTGGAGATCATCCTCCGGCGGGTGTTCAAGACGGGCATCTCGGGTTCGAGCACGATCGTGCAGCATCTGACCCTCGTCGTGGGGATGGTCGGCGGCGCCGTGGCGGCGCGGGAAGGGCGGTTGCTGGCCCTTTCACCGGCGCAGACGCTGCTTAAGGGGTGGACCAAAACGGCGGCGCGGATTTTTAGCGGCGGTTTTGCCGCCGCCATCAGCGCGTGTCTCTGCGTGGCCAGCGTTCAATACGTGCTCGACATGCGGCCGTTGGGCGATGTCCTGGTGTATGGCATTCGGGTTTGGGTCGTGCAGTTGATCCTGCCGGCGGGCTTCGGGGTGGTAGCTTGCCGGTTGGTGTGGCATGCCTCCGCCCGATGGGGCGGGCGCGGCCTGGCCCTTGCCGTCGGACTGGTGGTGGGCGGCCTGGCGCTCTGGTCGCCCGGCGGGCCGGAACGCTGGCTCGTTCCCGCGCTGGCGGCGCTCGTGGTCGCGACCCTTCTGGGGGCGCCCCTGTTCACCGCCCTGGGCGGCGCGGCGCTCATCCTCTTCTGGGGACACGGCGAACCGATCCAGTCAGTGCCCTTGAAGCATTACAGCCTGACCACCAACGACCTGCTGCCGAGCATCCCGATTTTCACGCTGGCGGGCTATTTCCTGGCCGAGAGCGGGGCGTCCAAGCGCCTGGTCCGGGTTTTTCAGGCGCTTGTGGGACAACTGCGCGGTGGGCCGGCCATCGTGACCGCGCTGGTCTGCGCGTTTTTCACCTCGTTCACCGGCGCGTCGGGAGTCACGATCCTGGCGCTGGGAGGAGTATTGATGCCGGTGCTCATCGCGGCCCGCTACTCGGAGCGCAACGCGCTGGGCCTGCTCACGGGCGCCGGTTCCCTGGGCATGCTGTTTCCACCCTGCCTGCCGTTGATCCTCTACGCCGTGGTGGCCAACCAGAGCGGGCATGCCAACATTAGCATAGAACAGATGTTCCTGGGCGGCATCGGGCCGGGCATGGTTCTCGTGCTGCTGACCTCCTGGTGGGGCATTCTCCGAGGTCCCAAGGAGGCGGCAGACCGCCCCGTCTTTCGCTGGCACGAGGCCCGGGTGGCGCTCTGGGATGGCAAATGGGAATTGCTCATCCCGGTCGTTGCCCTGGTTAGCCTCTTTACCGTCTCGAGCACGGTCGAAGCCGCCGCGGTCACGGCCACTTACACCCTGCTCGTGACGACCGTTATCCATCGCGATTTGCGCCCTTTCAAAGACCTGCCGCGCGTCATCACGCAATGCGGACTGCTGGTGGGAGGAGTGCTGCTCATCCTCGGAGTGGCGCTGGGCTTCACTTATTACATGGTCGACGCCCAGGTGCCGGACAACCTCGTTCAATGGGCGACCGGCGCGGTCACATCCAAGTGGCTGTTTCTTCTCGGGTTGAACGTGGTTCTATTGGTTGTAGGCGGGTTGGTGGAGATTTATGCGGCCATCATCGTGGTGGTGCCGCTGCTTGTGCCGTTGGGCGTGGCCTTCCACATCGACCCGATCCATCTTGGCATCATCTTCCTGGCGAACATGGAATTGGGCTTCCTGGCGCCGCCGGTGGGCTTGAACCTGCTGCTT
>CAZZFF010000052.1:0-41042 GCA_964653485.1 uncultured Verrucomicrobiota bacterium
GACACTCACGTTGGCAACGTGATGCTCTACCAGGCTGAGCTACGCTCGCTTCCAAGCAAGTCTGGACAAACTACGGGAACGGGGCGGAAATGCAAGCCCCGTTTTGGAAAAAATCCGCGGCTTCGTGACCGACCCGCGGCCATCATTGGGCGGGAGGCCGGCTGCCGGCGGCTTGCGGGGGCGACGCAGGGGCGGGTCGAGCCAGCTTGCTGTGGCGTACTCCGTACCCGAAATAGAACACCATGCCGATGGCGAACCAAACACCCAAGCGAATCCAGGTCATCAACGGCAGGGCTGCCATCAAGGCCAAGGCGGAAATCGCGCCCAACGGGGCGACGATCCAAACCAGGGGCGCCTTGAATCTGCGAGGGAGGTCCGGCTCCCGGACCCGGAGGATGAGCACGCCGATGGAGACGATGACGAAGGCCAGGAGGGTGCCGATGTTGCAGAGATTGCCGGCGTCGCGCACAGGCATCACGGCGCCGAAGAAGGCCACCACCACGCCGGTGGTGATGGTCACGAGCCAGGGGGTCTTGAACCGGGGATGGACTCTGCTGACAAATTCCGGCAGCAACCCGTCCTTTGACATCGTCCAGAAGACCCGGGTTTGCCCGAGCATCATGACCAGGATAACGGATGAAAGGCCGGCAATAGCGCCCATTTTGATGATGCGGGCCATCCAGCCCATATTGGCCCGGTCAGCAGCCAGGGCGATGGGTTCCGGCACGTCGAGTTGGGCGTAGGGGACAAGTCCGGTGGCGATGCCGGAGACGAGAATGTAGAGCACGGTGCAAATCAACAACGAGCCGATGATTCCGATGGGCATGTCGCGTTGGGGGTTTTTCGCCTCCTGGGCGGCGGTGCTGACGGCGTCAAAGCCGATATAGGCGAAGAAGACAAGGCTGGCCCCCCGCATGACGCCCGACCACCCGAATTCCCCCCAGTGGCCCGCGTTCGGGGCGATGAAGGGATGCCAGTTGGCCGGGTTGATCGCCCGGATAGCCCCGACGATGAAGAGGAGGACAACCCCGACTTTGAGGAAGACGATGACGTTGTTGAAGCCGGCGGATTCCTTGATGCCGATGACCAGCATCATTGTGACAAAGGCGACGATAAAGACGGCGGGGAGGTTGAAGATGGCGGTGACGTGCGGCAGAGTGTCCGGAGCGGCGCCCAGCGCCTTCATTTGCGCGGCCAGGCCGCTATTCAAGGCGACCCATCCCACCTTCACTTTCAACGCGGCGGCTAAGCCGGCGGGGACCTGGACGAGTTCGATGCCGCGGGCGGCGGAGAGTTGCGGAGGGATGTTTATCCCGAAGTCTCTCAGGAACGAAATCACGTAGCCGGACCAGCCTACTGACACGGTGATCGCCCCGACGGCGTATTCCAGGGCCAGGTCCCAGCCGATGATCCAGGCGAATATCTCGCCCAGCGTTACGTAGCCGTAGGTGTAGGCGCTGCCGGACATCGGGACCAGCGAGGCGAATTCGGAATAGCAAAGGGCCGCAAAGGCGGAGGCCAGGCCGGCGAACACAAAGGAAAGAACGATGGCTGGACCCGCGTTCTGGGCGGCGGCCGTTCCGGTCAGAACGAAGATGCCGGTCCCGATGATGGCCCCGATGCCCAGGGTGGTCAGATTCACAGGTCCCAAGGCGCGGTTGAGGCTGTGATCCGTCAGGGCCTCGGCCTGGAGATCCGTGACCTTCTTGCGTCGAAACAGATTCATGGATTTGGCGGTTCGATGGGCAGTCTGTTCATTGCCCCCCGCTAGATGCTTGACCAGAGCGCGAAAGTCAAGGAAATGTCGTTGGTTCAAGGCATCCCAACTCGTAAGTCGCCGTGAAGAAACGACCTTTACGGCTCCTAACTGTTCTGTTCGTTTCCTGGGAAGGAGGCGACATTAGCGGCGTTCTACCGAGACGCCGCTACGTTGGCGTCGGTTCAAATCCCGCCTCGTCGCTTCCACAGGGAGTAAGCGGGGACGCCGGCCAGGACGATGAGCAGGCCAGGCCAGGAGGTCTGGGTCTTGTAGAGGAGGAGGACCGTCATGATGACGGAGGCGGTGGCGATGTAGAGGGCAGGCACCAGGGGGTAGCCGAATGCGCGATAGGGGCGCTCCGCATCCGGGCGTTTTCGGCGCAGGACGAAGAGGCCGGCGATGGTCAGCACGTAGAAGATGAGCACGGCGAAGATGACGTAGTCGAGGAGGGCGCTGTAAAGGTTGCCATATTGTTCGAGGCCGGCGGCATCGAGGAGCGGGCCGTGGGTGAGGGGGTCGCGCAGGCGAGTGCGCGGCAGGATGAGCAGCGCGGTCCAGACGCATTGCAGGATCAATCCGGCCGCCGGCACGCCGCGGCTGTTGAGTTTGCCGGTGGAGCGGAAAAACAGGCCGTCGCGGGCCATGGCGTAATAGACCCGCGCGCCGGCCAGGATAAGCCCGTTGTTGCAGCCGAAGGTCGAGATCATGATGGCGACGGCCATGATGACGGGACCCGCGCCGCTAAAGACGACCTCGATGGCCGCCGTTGCCACGCGGTCGTCAGGGGCGTGCTGGATTTTCCCCAGGGGCAGCAAGCAGAGGTAAGCCACATTGGCCAGGACGTAGAGTGCGGTCACCAGGGCGGTGCCGATGAGGAGGGACAAAGGCAGATTGCGTCTGGGGTTCTTCACTTCGCCGGCGGTGAAGGTGATGTTGTTCCAGGCGTCCGAGGAGAAGAGCGTCCCGACCTGAGCCGCGCAAAAAGCGATGAGCAGGCCCAAGGCGCCCGAGGTGGCCGCCACAGCGGGCACGAACGAGAAATCGGGGTGGATGGGCGATACGCCGCGCGGGGTCCAGAGGTCGGTGAAGTTGGCCTTGAGGGCCTCGGGGTTGCGCCCGATGACCAGGCCAACGGCGATGAGCGCCAGGAGCGAGAGACCCTTGGCGGAGGTGAAGACGTTCTGGATGAGTTTGGCGATGTGTAGCCCGCGCGTGTTGATGAGCGTGAGCAGGACCACAATGAGGATGGCCGCCAATTGCTGACAGGACAGGCTAAGCGCGTAGCTGGCGGAGAGGTTGACGGGCGGGATAATCCAGGCGGAGGGCGAGACGGCGGGGACGAGCACGCCGAGGTAACGGGCGAAGGCGACGGCCACGGCGGCGATGGTGCCGGTCTGGATGACCAGAAAGAGCGTCCAGCCGTAGAGAAAGCCCCAGAGCGGGCCGTAGGCCTCGCGGAGATAGACATATTGGCCGCCGGCGTGGGGCATCATGGCGGCCAATTCGCCGTAGCTGAGCGCGGCGCTCAAGGTGAGCAGGCCCGTGACCACCCAGGCCGCCAGGAGCCACCCGGCCGAGCCGAGTTGGCGCGAGATGTCGGCCGAGACGATGAAGATGCCCGAACCGACCATCGAGCCGGCCACGAGCATCGCGGAGTCCACCAGGCCCAGACCTCGGACGAACTTTGCCTCAACGGGGGCGGTTGTTGAGGTGTTCACTCGACAACCAGGGAGAGTTGCGTCCGCCCTGCTTCGGCGGTGAGGCAGCCACGGAGGAAGCTAACGATCTGTTCCTTGAAGGACTGGCAGCGCGAGGTCCAGCGGCGCGCGCCGGCGAGCTGCATCGCGCATGAGCGCAGCCCCCGGAAGCGCACGACTCGCGGGGCCTGGCGCATTTTGTGGCGCAGCTCTTCCCGCAGCCGTGGAAAGAAGAACAATTCGAGGCCCTCGCCCGATTCGCGCGCCAGCCGGCCCAGGTCCGATTCCGCCACGCCCGGCTGCGATGGGCTCGGCTGGGTCGCCGGCGGCGTGAAACCGCGAAGCACCTTCTCGAGGGCGCCCGCAAACTCGCCCACCGTCACCGTCCGGCGGTCCAAGTCCTGCTTGAAGTAATGAAAAACGGCGTTGGCGGCGTGGCGGACAAACTCGGCGTCAAACCACTTTGCGGTGCCTCCCAGCAACTCGATCGAAATCATCTCCACCGACAGCGGCACGCTTTCGCCGCTGGCCAACTGGAACACCAGGCAATCCGAGGCGAGCGCGATCATGCTTTTCCCTCCAGTTTCCTGACTTCCTGGACAAAGTCCGTGGCTTCCTGAAAACGCCGGTAAACGCTGGCAAAGCGCACGTAGGCGACCTCGTCAATCTCGCGCAAGCCCTGCATGACTGCCCGCCCCAGTTCTTCGGCCGGGACTTCGCGCTCGCAGGTGTCCGTCACTTTATTGACGATGCGCTCGACGAGGTCTTCGATGACCTTCTGGCTGATCGGGCGTTTCTGGCAGGCTTTTTTCATCCCCAGGAGCAGTTTCTCCCTCGAGAATTCCTCGCGGCGCCCGTCGCGTTTGAGCACTGCCAAACCGACGCGCTCGATTTCTTCATAAGTGGTGAATCGAAACCCGCAGGCGATGCATTCGCGGCGCCGGCGAATGGTGGCCCCTTCGCGTGAGCCACGCGAATCGACCACTTTATCGTCCTGGCAGCCGCAATTGGGGCAGCGCATAAAGGCTAAAACAGACCACTGCTAATGGTAGCTAGAGAGAGAGTACCGCCCCAGGTCTTGGGGTGTCAAGGACTTAAAACACGCATGGAACTCCCTCTTCGAGGAATTTCAGCTTGCGAGTCAGGCCCTGCTCTTCGGCCAGTTGGCGCAACCAGCGAGGCGGTTCGTCCATGTCTTCGAACGAGAGGCGGAAGGCCCCATAGTGCATGGGCACGAACCATTGGGCGCGGAGGTCTTTGAAGACGCGGATGGCCTCGTCGGGGCCCATGTGGACGCGGCGAAAAGAAGCGGGGTGATAGGCGCCGATGGGGAGGAGGGCGATCTCCGGGGCGCAGGCTTTGCCGATTTCCTTGAAACCGTCGAAATAGGCGCTGTCGCCGGCGTGGTAGATGGTGCGGCCCTGGTGTTTGAGGACAAAGCCGCCGTAGCCGCGGTGGAAGTCGCGCAGGACGCGGGCGCCCCAGTGTTTGCAGGGCGTGAGCATGACGGTCCAGTTCTGAGTGGAAAAGCTTTCCCACCATTCGAGTTCGACGATGCGGCCAAAGCCCAGGTTATAGGCGAGGTCGCCCATGCCCCAGGGCATCACGGCGATCTTGGGGTGGGGCAGGCGGCGGAGAGTGGGTTTGTGGAAGTGGTCGAAATGGGCGTGGGTGAGCAGGACGAGGTCGATGGGGGGCAGGTCTTTGAGCCGCAGGCCGGAGCGTTTCAGGCGCTTGAGCAGGAAGAGCCAGTTGGCAAAATTCGGGTCGATCAGCACATTGAGGTCGGTGAATTGAAGCAGGAACGACGCATGTCCAATCCAGGTTATGGCGACCTGGCCGAAGGAGAGTTTGGGAAAGGCGGGGCGGCGTTGGGTGCCGGTGCGCCGCGTCAAGAGGGCCTTCCAGACCATTTCCCGAAAGAAGGTCCGAGGGTTAAAGTGCCGGGCCGGGGTCAAATCCTTAAACGAGCGCGGCAGAGGAGGGCGGATTTGCGCCGGCCGGAACGGCTTTGGCCTAGTCATACTTCATTTCGGATCATAACCTGAACGCCCATGACCACTAACACACCGTCGTAAAGTAATCTAATCCAAAATAGGCGAGGCGGATATGGGGTTTGAAAGCTTTCATGGACAAAACGGCGTTCCGGGTATAAATAATAAATATTGAGTGCCAAGTCGGGTGGGGTAGTCAAACACGGTGTGGGTACAACATGGGGAACATGGAAGCATGAGAAGACGCATAGAAGACGAGTTTACAGAGCTGCCGATCTCCCGGCAGCGGAAGTATCAGTTGCGGATGCAGCGGGACAGCCGATGCACCGAGTGTGGAGAGCCAGCGGTTCAAGGGTCGCGGTGTCTGAAGCACTTGGTTAAGGCGCGGGAGCGGCAGCGCAAGAAACGCGGCCTTAAACGGCGGTATTTCGGCACGCTGAGCTACAAACTACAGGCGGTATCCTCCTCCTGAACCAGCGGCCTCCTTGATCGCGTTTTTGCATTGGGTGTATGTGGCGGGGGTTGTCGTGCTGCTTTTCGGCGCGGCGATTTTTGTTCATGAATTTGGCCATTTCCTGGTAGCGCGCTGGCGCGGGCTCAAGGTTGAGGGGTTTTCCATCGGCTTCGGTCCCAAGCTTTTCGGCTGGCGGCGCGGGGGCATTGATTACGCGGTGCGCTGGATTCCGGCCGGCGGTTTTGTGGCTTTGCCGCAAATGGTGACCTCGACGGCGCTCGAGGGCAAAGGCCAGGACACGGAACCTCTGCCCCCGGCCAGCCCCGGCTCGAAAATCCTGGTCGCCCTGGCGGGGCCGGCCATGAACGGCGTGTTTGCGTGTTTCATCGCCACCGTCATCTATTTCCTGGGTTTGCCGGTCCTGGTGAACCCCGCCATCATTGGCGGTGTTGAGCCTGACTCTGCCGAAGCCAAACTGGGCATTCGCTCCGGGGACCGCATCGTGGCCGTCAACGGCAAGACGGTCAGTTCTTGGGAAGACGCTCAGACGACGGTCATGATGGCTCGGACCAACGTGCTGCCGGTGACCCTCGAACGGGACGGCGCTCGGAAGACCTACCTCCTGACCGCCAAGGTCAACGAGTTCATTGGGCTCAAGCTCCTGAACCTCGAACCCAGGGAGCGTCCGGTCATTCACAGGGTTCTGGCCGGCACCGCCGCCGCCGAGGGGGGGCTGATGCCCGGCGACGAAATCGAATCTCTTGCGGGCGTGCCTGTCGTGGGCGAACAGCAGCTTCAGGACCTTATCAGGAAGCGCCCGCTCCAGCCTACCGCTATCTGCGTTCTGCGCGGACCCAAGGCTGTGACACTTACGGTGACTCCCAAGCTCGATCCGTCCACCAAGGCCGGCCTTTTGGGCATCGAGTTCGGGCCCAGCCAGACCTCTGTTTACCAGGTCCAAAGGCCAGGTCCCCCGCCCTGGGAACTGGTCACAAGCATCTGCGGGCAGACGTTCGATCTGCTCGGCGCCCTGATGCACCCCCGGCAAACCGGCGTCCACCTCAGCGACCTGAGCGGTCCGCCGGGCATCCTGGCGATGCTGGCGACGGAAGTCAGGGCCGATTTTCGGCTCGCCCTCCGGTTCATGGTGCTGCTGAACATCAGCCTGGCCATCCTCAACTTGCTGCCCATCCCGGTCCTGGATGGCGGGCACATCCTGATGGCGGTCATCGAAAAAATCCGCGGCCGCCCTCTCAGCGGCCGTGTCCAGGAGTATGCCACCACCGCCTTCGCGGCGGTGCTCATCTCCTTCATGCTCTACGTATCCTTCAATGACGTCGTGAGGCGCCTCCCCCTCTTCCGCATCATGTTCGACCAGCAGGTGCAAATCGAACCGGCGGGCGGGGCGCAGAAGAAGTGAGGGACAGGCTCCCGGCCCTGTCGTTCGGCCGGCTCGCTCGAAGGAACGGAGGCGGGCCTTGAATGGGATTGACGAACGACTTCTCCAAGGCTCGCGCAATGGCTTGCCCGACAAGCGCGGGCGCGCGTCCGCGTGACGAAGGCGGCGGGCTCTTGTCCAACCTCGCGATGTGTTCCCCCTTGAATGATTACGCTGGTTCTTTCGTAGGATCATCCGTAAGAATCGCGGACTCGACGGAAATGCGGATCAAACTATGGAACTGGAACCTCCAGGTTCAAAGAGCGGCTCCCTGCGTGCGCCCAGCACGGCCGGATTCTATTTGCCCAATCCAAGGTCCGCACCCACTATGGAGAGGGAAATGGCGCCGCAATTGGTGATCGAGACTCAAGCCTTATCCAAAGTTTATGGACACCAGCGGGCATTGGATGGGGTGACTCTGCAAGTGGCGCGGGGCGCGATCGGGCTGCTAGGCCCGAACGGGGCGGGCAAGAGCACGCTGATGAAGTGCTTGCTGCAGCTTCAGCCCATTACATCGGGCTCCGCCCGCGTGCTGGGCCGGGAGGTTGGCCGCGAGGGCCGGGACATCCGCAAGCGCGTCGGCTACACGCCGGAGCAGGATTGCCATATCCCGGGCATGGTCGGCTGCGAATACGTCACCTACTGCGCCCAGTTGTGCGGCCTGCCCTTCCAGGTCGCCCGCCAGCGCGCGCACGAGATGTTGGATTTCGTCGGCATGGGCCAGGAGCGTTACCGCAAGGCGGATACTTACTCGACCGGAATGAAGCAGCGGATGAAGCTGGCCCAGGCAATCGTCCATGACCCGGAAATCGTGTTTTTGGATGAACCGACGAATGGCCTGGACCCCAAGGGCCAGGTCCAGATACTCGACCTCATCGCGAGCCTGTGGCGGACTTACGGCATCACGGTGGTGCTGTCCTCACACCTGCTGCAAAATGTGGACAGCATCTGCGAGCAGATTATCATCATCGCCCGGGGCCGGCTCCTGGTGCATGACACGCTGGAGAACCTCAAGGCGCGAAAGCGGGGCGCCGCCGAGGTGGTCATCGCGGGGAGGCATGCGGATTTGGAGGCGGCGTGCGCGCGCCGGCAGTGGCCCTGCGAGCTGCTGCCCAACGGGCACCTGAAGGTCGAGCACAAGGCCGACTCGCTCAACCCGCTGCTGGAACTGCTGCGCGAATTGGAGATCGCGCCCCTGGAGATCATTCCCAGCCCCAACGCGCTGGAGGAAACCTTTGTGCAAGCCCTGGAGATGTCTCATGCCGCTTCATGACACCAACTATCAGCATTGGCAGGGCGTCCACCTGGGGCTGTGGGGCCGGCGCTGGGTCATTGCCCGCAATGGCTTGGGCGCCTGCCTCCAAGTCAAAGGGATGCGGCAGTTGGCCGGGATGTGCTGGTGCGCCGGGCTGGTGATGACAGGGCTGCTCTTCCTGGCCGGACAGCTCCTGGTGGCCGACAGCGTGGTGGTGCAGACGCTTCCAAACCTCAATCCGGGGCTGCAGGCCTTCGCGCGCCTGCTCACCTACTGGCTTGAGCAGCACCCGGAAATCTCGGTGCGCACGACGCAGAACGTCTTGTTCTATTATTTCGTCACGTACCTGATGCGGGTGAGCATTTTCGCCCTCGGCATGACCATCCCCTTGCTCATCACGCGCGATTTGGCCAGCAATGCGATCATCATCTACGCCTCCAAGGCCGTGAGCCGCGGGGATTACCTCCTTGGGAAATTCGCCACTGCCTCCGGGCTGATCGTCCTGACGTGGCTGGGGCCGGTATGCGCCGCCTGGTTCATGGGCAACCTGCTGGCGCCCGACTGGCGGTTCTTCTGGCATTCCCGGGCGGCCTTGGGCCATGTCTTGCTCTTTGGGCTGTGCAGCATGTCGGTTCTGAGCCTCCTGGCCCTGGGTGTCTCGGCTGTGTCCAGCAAGGAGAAAGCCACGACGGCCTATTGGTACCTCTGGTGGATCGTCGGCGGGGTCATAGGCCCCATCGCGGTGCATACCCGTCCCTGGCTCCAGCACCTGAGCTTCAATTACAACCTGGACCAGATTGCGCTGGGCGTTTTCCGGCTGGGGGCCGACCTCAAGACGGCGCAAGAAAACGTGCCTCTTCTGGGTGAGATGCTGCGCAATATCAATCCGCAAACGATGACCGCATTGAATTCGCCCGCTCTGGGCGGCGCGGCGGTGGCACTGCTCCTGATGCTGGGGCTGGCCGTCGGGGTACTGGCGCGGAGGGTGAAACCCGAATGAGCGCGATCATCCAGGCCCGCGAACTGAGCCGCTGGTACGGCATCGTGATGGGGCTGAACAACGTCAGCTTCGACATCGATGCCGGCTTGACCGGTTTGGTCGGCCCCAATGGCGCCGGCAAGAGCACTCTCATCCAGATCGTCACCGGCCAGCTTAAGCCCAGCTCCGGCCGTCTGACGGTCTTTGGCCAGGCGCCTTGGAACAACCCGCCCCTGATTCAGCGCATCGGTTTCTGCCCCGAGGGCGAGGCCGTGCCCAAGGACCTGCGGCCGGTGGATTGGCTCAAGAGCCTGGCGGCCCTGTCCGGGCTGGAACGTAAGGCCGGGGCGGCCCGCTGCGAGGCCATCCTGGACCGGGTCGGATTGGCCCGCGAGCACTGGCCCAAGCGGATGGCCCAGTTTTCCAAAGGCATGAAACAGCGGGTAAAGCTGGCCCAGGGACTGTTGCACGACCCGGACCTGCTGGTGCTGGACGAACCGATGAACGGCCTGGACCCCATGGGCCGGCAGGAAATGGCGCGTCTCCTCAAAGACCTCGTCGCCGAGGGCGTGAGCATCCTCATCTCCAGCCACATTCTTGCCGAACTGGAGTCGCTCTCCAGGAATATCCTCATCCTGAACTGGGGCCGCATCCTGGCTTCCGGCAGCCAGCGGGAAATCCGCACCGACCTCAAGGATTGGTCCGAGGAATTGTCTATCCAGTGCGACTCGCCCGAGAGGTTGGCCCGCCATTTGTTCGACGCCGGGGTGCTGCTCGGATTCGATCTCGACGCCGAGAGCTCGCTCCGCATCCGGGTCAAGGATGCCTCCGCGTTCTACGCCCGCTGGACCGGCCTGCTTCTGGACAGCGGGGTAACCGTCTATGCGCTCCGCAGCCAGAGCCATTCGCTCAAAGACATCTTTGACAAAGTGACCACCTGACGTATCCAATGGCTGATTCCCTCCAACCTCCTCCGTCGGTGCCTGCTCTGCCGCGGACCCGTCTGCAGTTGCATCCATCCTTTTTGGGCGGGCTGCGCGGAATATGGCGCCTGACTTGGAAGAGTCAGTTGACCTGGCGCCAGGCGCCGTTGCTGGTTGTCGGTCTCCTAATCCTGCCCGTCCTCGTTTATATCACGACCCCGACGTCCGAGGCTTGGTCCCGGGGGCGTTCGTTGTTCGCCGCTCCTGAGAGGCAATTCGGGGAGCTTGCACGGCGGCTGGGCGGCTCGCGCACCCCGCTCCAACCGGCACAGGAGGCCCAACTGCGCCAGATTTTCACCGAAGAGTTCGCCCGCGCCGGAAACGACTTGCCTCGGGGCGAGGCCCACGTGTCCAACACCGACCGGGAACGGGAGCGATTCCGAGCCTGCTATGAGCGCATCCACGAGCGCGTCAAACCCCTGTTGGACGAGCGGCAATTCGCCCGGTTCGAGAACTTCGAGAAGCGCAAGCTGCTGGAGGCCGAACGGCGCCCTCCTCAGTTGCTTTGGACCCGCACGGGGGCCTTCTACCACTGGCTGATTGATTTCTACTTTTTCGTCATCCTGCCCCTCAGGTGCGTGAAAGGGTGCGGCGGGTTGATCCGGGACGAGCTGCAAGCCGACACCTTGGGCTTTCTGCTCACGCGCCCGGCGAGCCGCGCGCGGCTGCTCGTGCTCAAGTACCTGGCCCAGACCGCGTGGCTCCAACTCCTGCTCCTGGCGCAGACAGCGTTGGTGTTCGCCACCGGCTGGCTGCGGGAGGTCCCGGACCTGGGCTCGCTCTTCCCTCTCTTTCTCGCCGCCCAGATATTGGCCGTGCCCGCCTGGGCCGCCCTGGGCGCCTTTCTAGGGCAGGTCTCACAGCGCTACTTTGCCATGGCCCTGGTTTATGGCTTTATCGTGGAGATGGGAATCGGCCGCATCCCTACCAACATCAACACCCTCTCCCTCCTCCGCCATCTGAAGAGCCTGCTCTCGCGCAACCCGGCGCTGCAAGGCATCTATGATTGGCCCGCCCGCGGAGTCCCTATCTCGGTCGTGGCGCCGGTCGTCGCCACTCTGGTTTTCCTGGGCCTGGCAGCGGTCCTTTTCACCTGCAAAGAATACCATCACACGGCCGAGATGCAGAAATGAACCGGCACGCGAGCGGTTGTCCACCGGCAAGACGGGCTCCACTCTGGAGCAAATCCTGGACGAAGACCGCGGCGACTGAGCGCATGAGCTACTGGGACACCTCCGCCCTCGGCAAACTCTACCTCCCGGAGGCCGACTCGCCCGCCTTTGCTCAGAAGGCAGCCCAATCGAGTGTTCGCTTGACGGGCCGGGGATTTGGCGTTTGATTCTCGATGTGATAACAGCCCGGTCCAGACCCAAGGCAGGCAAATGGAAGGATCGTCATTGGACGTTCGCCGAGTTGGCCGCCGAGTTGCCCGAGAGCAACCTGCCGATCGAATTGTGGGATGGAGAGGTTATTATGTCGCCCGCTCCCTCGTTTTTCCACCAACGCGTCGTGGCCCGGTTTTACAAGTTCCTGGACGCCTGGGTTGCCGGGCGCGGGCTTGGAGAAACCGGGATCGCCCCCATCGATATGGTCCTGGCCCCGCATCGTGCAACTCAACCCGACGTGATCTTCATTGCCAAGGAGCGATTGAGCCTTATTCGAGGCAGCGTCATGGGAGCCGCCGACCTGGTAGCGGAAGTGATTTCGCCCGAATCACGCCGGCGCGACCGGATCGACAAACGGGACCTCTACGAGCAACACGGCGTCCGCGAGTATTGGCTGATCGACCCTGAAGCCGAGACCATCGAGGTGCTCCACCTCAACGCCGGGGAGTACCAACTGGCGGGACGTTGGCGCCCCGGGGAGCAGGCTCAGTCGCGGCTGCTCGAAGGCTTTACGGTTCCGGTGTCCGAGTTGCTTGCGGGGCTCTGAACCGAGTCGCGGGCGTGAACTGGCGTTCTGGATGGCGGGAGCGGCGCAACCCCTCCCTTCCTGCCGCTCGCGGAGGCGGGCTGGATAATTCGTCACTGGCTTCAGCATCCTCGGCGTGAGCCGCTTCCGAAAGGACAAACCGCTGGAGGCGGACTTGGTTCCCGTGTAAACTGCTGGCGACCACCCTGGCCGGCCCGCTGGCCCGGCTCAACGCCGATGCCCCGACGGCTGGCGAGCTTGACTTGGTCGAGTCGTGATACAAATGTATCACCATGAAGACGGCAACAATTCGCGAGCTCCGCAACGACTTTTCCCGGCTCTCCAAGTGGCTGGAGAAAGGCGAGACCATTGAAATCACCAAGCGCGGCAAGCCCGTGGCTGATTTGGTCCCCAAGTCCACAGGGAAACCCGGGACCCTGCTCGGTTGCACCCCCAGCCCTTATGGAATCCCGGTGGACATCGACAACCCGGTGGATGTCGAATGGGAGGTTATGAGGTGAGGTTTTTGCTCGACACGAGCGTGTGGTTGATGAGCGCCCTGCGCGAGCAGGTGTTGCCGGCTGACATACGGAAGATCGTTGCCGACGTTGACGAGACGCTCGGCTTAAACATCTTTAGCCTCTGGGAAGCGGCCAAGAAACATCAGCAGGGAAAACTGCCGCTGCCGATGGATTTGCCCGCGTGGATCAACGCCGCTCTGCCGCCTCAAGTCCGCGTTTTGCCGCTCAGCGCCGACATCGTTGTGGAATCCACCCGACTGCCGGAATTTCCGGTCAACGACCCCGCCGATCAACTCATCGTGGCTACCGCGCGCATCGACAAACTCACGCTCCTGACCACGGACACCAAACTCGCGGGATACCGGCACGCGCGGATTCACTACTTCACGCCGGTTTTGGAAAAAGGCAGACGATGAATCTGAAGGGGGCGCCCGTTTCGCCGAGCGGTTCCAGACGGTGGAGATGTTGAGTACGCCCTGTCGTACCGGGTAATCCGCCCCCCGCGTTTTTCGGTTTAGCAAACCGTGAACGCTCTTGAACAGGCTTGCCAGCCGGTCGTGCCCCGGCTAGGGTGGGCGAATGGCAAACGAAAGCACAGGCCGTGGCTCTTCATTGCCCCCCTCATTTTGCCCCCCTGTCCCCCTGTTTTCGCCCGTTCCAGGGCTCGCCAACCTCTCACGAGAATGACTCAAAAACCCCATGAATCGCCCGTAAGTACAGGGTCAGCGCCACCTTTCCGCGATCCTCGGCAACGTAGGTGCAACTGTTCCGGAAACTGCGGGGCTCAAGGCGGTGATCTGAGCCGGCGCGACTTCATCGGCCTGATGGGCGCGGGCACCGCCGGCCTCCTGACGGCGTCGGCCTGGGGGGCCTTCGAGCTTTCGCCCGACGAACTGGAACGCTGGCGGCGCGAACTCTTCGCCCCGGCCAAACCGCGGACCTATCTGTCCGGCCGGCACACGGACGCGCGAATGCACCTGGGCGGCATCGGCACGGGCAACATCGAAATCGGCGCCGACGGCCAGCTCACGACGTGGCAGCTTTTCAATACCCTCCGCGACGGCCAGGTCCCCTTTCATTTCGCCGTCAAGGCCGGCGACACGGCCCGGTTGCTTCAAACCGCCGGCGGCCCCGAGTGGCCGCGCGTCCAGCAAATCGAGATGACCGGGGATTACCCGCTGGCGAGCCTCCGCTTCGAGGACGCCGCCCTGCCGGTCCAAATCCAGTTGAGCGCCTTTAGCCCTTTCGCGCCGCTGGATTCGGCCTTTTCTTCCATGCCCTTGGCGGTGTTCGTCTTCGCCGTCACAAATCCCTCCGCCCAGCCGCAAACCGTTTCCCTGGCCGCCCTGATGCAGAACCCCGTCGGTTATGACGCCGCGGGTGGAAACAACTCGAGCTTGAACGCGTGCTTCGGCGACAACGTCAACGAGGTCCTCGAAGAAGGCGGCGCACGCGGAATCTTCATGCGCGCCCAGGCCGCGGGCCAGCCATCGCTGGATAAGCCGGTCACTCTCTGCGCGGCGGGGAATATGAAGGCGCTGACAGCGGCGCCGCTCGATCGGCCTGACAATCTTACCGTCCGGGTGCTGGAGGGCCAGGCGACGCCTGCCGCGGAGCCCGCCGACGCGGCGCACACGGTGATTTGGCTTGAAGACCCCGCCGTGGACCTCTCCGCCCCGTTCCTTCGCGCCGCGCGCGAGGCCGTCCAGGCGGGCGCCACGCTCGTCTTCTCGGGCCGAACGATGCCGCTGCTTCAGGCCTACGCCACTTGGACCGGGGGCAAACCTGTGGCCCAGAGTTCGCATCGGGCCGACATCCTGTTCGAGGACTTCGAACACGGTTACGAGAACTGGCAGGTCCAAGGCGAGGCCTTCGGCAAAGAACCGGCCCGGGGTACCCTCCCGAATCAGCAGCCGGTGTCCGGGTTTCTCGGCGGCGGCCTGGTCAATAGCTTTCTCGGCGGCGACGCTACGACCGGGCGTCTCGTCAGCAAGAGCTTCACGGTCGAGCGCCGTTTCATCCGGTTCCTGGTTGGCGGCGGACGCCATCCCAACACTCAGGTCCGCCTCATTGTCGAGGGCAAAGTCGTTTGCGCCGCTTCGGGCAAGGACAACGAGCGGCTCGAACCGGCGCTGTGGGACGCCGCTCCTTATGAAGGCCGGACGGCCCACATCGAGATCGTCGATGAGGAAAGGGGCGGGTGGGGACATATCAACGTTGACCAGATCGAATTCACCGACTTGCCCGGAGACGCCGCCGTGATGGCGCTTTTGGAAGAACTGCTCCCCGCGCGGTTCAGCGGCCTGCGCGCTTCGGACAACCGGCCAGGCAGTCAGCCGGCCGTTGGCTTTGACAACCTCGTCCTTCAGCCCGGCGCGACCGAGGCTGAGCTTCCGGCGCCTCAGCCCGGCGCTGGAAAAGGGGTTCGGGTCATCGCGCGCGCCCTTGGGCGGGGCCGGGTGGCCCTGGCTGGAGGTCCCATCCTCGACCCGGCGCACGCCGGCTTGAGCCATCAACGTCAGCGCGCTTATACGTTCCTTTGCGGCCTGGTGGGCGCCGCCTACTCGGCCCCCGCGGGTCTCCATCCCAAGACGCCGGGTTTTGGCACCCTGGCCCTTGCCGCGCTTGCCGGAGATGTGACGGTGCTGCCCGCGTTTGAAGAAATGGATGAGGCGTGGAGTTTGTTTTCCGCCGCAGGCCGGTTTGCCCCTCCGCGGGACGCCAGGCTCAAGCCGGCCTCACCCCTTGGCCGCACCGTCAACGGCGCCGTGGCGGCCACGGTGAGCGTCGCTCCGGGGGCAACCCTTGAGGTGCCCTTCCTGCTGGCCTGGCACTATCCTAACAAATACAACGGCAGCCAGGCCTGGATGGGCTGCCATTACGCGACCCGTTGGCCCGATGCGCGGGCCGTGATTCGCGCCGCTGCGGCGGATTACCCGCTGCTCCGCGGGCGCACCGAGGGCTTCCGCCGCTCGTTCTATGACAGCACGCTGCCCCATTGGCTGCTGGACTGTGTCACCGCCAACGTCGCCATCCTGCGCCACATCGGCGTCGTCTTCCGCATCGCCAACGGCGATGTGTATGGCTGGGAAGGGTCCAACGGTTGCTGCGATCCGACCTGCACCCATGTCTGGGGCTACGAACAATCGCTGGCCCGCCTGTTTCCCGACCTCGAGAGAGACATGCGCCGCATCGACTTCAAGCACCAACAGCGGGCCGACGGCGGCGTGAACAACCGCACCGATGTCCCTTCGCCGCCGCGCCCGTCAGGAGAGCAGCCCTTCTCCGACGGCCACGCAAGCTGCATCCTCAAGGCATACCGCGAGGCCCTCAACCACCCAGACGATTCGTTCCTCAAGGAGTACTGGCCTCACATCAACCGCGCGGTGGAGTACCTTATCGCCCGCGACGCCAAAACCGCGGGCGGCCAGCCCGCCGGCATTCTCCAGGACGACCAGTGGAACACCTACGATGAAGCGCTGCACGGCGTCACCACGTTCATCAGCGGCTACTACCTGGCGGCCCTGCTTGCGGGGGAGGCCTGGGCGAGGCGCATGGGTGAGGGAGCGGCCGCCCAACGGTTCCGCGCCGTGTTCGAGAAGGGCCGGGACAAGCTCGTCGAGCTTTGCTGGAACGGCGAGTACTTCCAGCAGCACCTTCCCGGCTACCTCGAACGCCAGGGCGAGGTTGGCCCCGGCTGCATGGCCGACCAACTCATCGGCCAATGGTGGGCGCACCAGCTCGGCTTGGGCTACATCCTCCCCGAAGACAAGGTCGTCGCCGCCTTGCGGGCCGTCTTCAAGCACAATTTCAAGTCCGATCTCACCGGCTGGCAACATGCCCCGCGCGCCTTTGCGGGCGCCAAGGATAAGGGTCTCATCATCTGCACCTGGCCCAAGGGCGGGCGTCCCGCACACGTCATGCTCTACTCGGACGAGGTCTGGACCGGAATCGAGTACCAGGTTGCCGCGCACATGATCTACGAAGGGCTTATCGAGGAGGGCCTGGCCATTGTGAAGGCCGCCCGCGACCGCTACGACGGAGTGCCTCGTCCGCCCATCACGCGCAACCCGTGGAATGAAATCGAATGCGGCGGCCACTACGCGCGCGCCATGTCCTCCTGGTCCCTGCTGCTGGCGCTCTCAGGCTGGAACTACGACGGCCCGCGCGGCGCCCTCCATGTCGGCCCCCGTCATACCGAGGCCAACTTCAAGTGCCCGTTTACCGGCCCCGAAGGCTGGGGCAGCGTGGCCCAAACCCGTGACGCCCACGGCCAGCGCAACGAACTTATTGTCCGGGAAGGCCGCTTCGCCCTCGCTGAGATTACCCTGAAAGCTCAGCCCTCCGTCCGCACCGCGGCTGTGGAGATGGATGGCAAGCCGGTCGAGAGCGGCTTTGTTTTTAAGGAAGGCAATGCAATCGTTTCCCTGAAGCAGCCCTTGACCCTCGCCGCCGGCCAAACCCTGGCTATCAGCCTGGCTTGACGTGGGGTTGATTCGCCATTGAAACGAGCCCAGGAGACCGAACTGGACAACGTGGAACGTATCAACCATTTCATGACTCTAAACAAGGCAATAACCTGAGTGCGCCCAGTCGCGGCGGTAGAAATGGCGATCCAGCGTAAAAAAGGTGGGGCGTGAAAGAGCGTGCAAGACCGGAACCAAATTCTCATCCTTCGTCCCAGACGAGGCCACCTCTGCGCCCACCACCCGAAAGTGGATGCGCCACTTACGCAGCAACTGCTGTTGGCTGCCGGGCAGGTTTTCGTCGAGCACCAACATGGAATCCTCGGAATGGCTCGTGCTTCACGACCGAACCGGCGATCGCGATGGCCTCGGTGATCGCCTCCTTCGAGACCTTTCCGCTCCACTCGCCAGCGATTTCATCCCAGGACATGCCGTCCTCAAGCTGCTCAAGGACTATCCACACCATAATTCGGGTGCCCTTGAACGTCGGCTGTCCTCCGCAGATCTCCGGGTCAGCTACAATGTGCCGCCCCAATTCGATCCGGCGTCTGGTCTTCTCCAGTTTCATGTCGATGTATCGCACTATGCCTCGAAGCCCGGTTCGCTGCAAGCCAATAGCGCTCCGCCCCCACCATCCGAGAAGGTTACAAATAGCCCAGAACTCAATAAAACAGATGTTGACTTTAATAATATTGAATATAGAATGAAAGTACAACTTGATATTATTTATGCCCGCTCTCGGAAACAGGTACTGGGTGGACTCGCTCGAAGAGGAGGATTTGGCCTTTCTGAAACGGTTTGTCCTGCTCTCCGGGTCGCTCAAGGACTTGGCCGAGGCATACGGGGTCTCCTACCCGACGCTGCGTTTGCGCCTGGATCGGCTGATCCAGAAGATCAGGATTCTGGATGACCAGAAGATAGAGGATCGCTACGAGCGGCTGCTGCGGGCACAATTCGCGGACGGCAAGATCGAGGCCGCGACCTTCAAACAACTCTTAAGCGCGTATCGACAACAGAATCAACAGAAACAGAAAGGATGCGAATGAACGCCTCGTGGATAGCAGGTTCGTTACTGGCGCTGGCCGCGACCTGCCCGGCCCAGCAGACGCTGGCGCGGTACGATTGGCAAAAGCTGGCGGGCGCCCGTCAACCGACCGGCGGCGCGGTGGTCCAACTCGACGGTCGCTCCGCGCTGAAAGTGTCGAATACCAACGACGCGCCGCTGTCGGTCCAGCTCCTCAGGATTTCGGCGCCGCCGATTGCAAAGCGCCTCTACGCGCTGGTGGGGGAGGTCAAATATGAGGGCGTCCAAGGCGACGGCTACCTGGAACTGTGGAACCAGTTTCCGCCTCTCAAGCCGAACATGCCCGGAGGCCGGTATTTCAGCCGGACATTGGGAGAATCGGGCGAGATGGGCAAGTTGAGGGGCACGTCGGACTGGCGGGGGTTTGTGCTGCCCTTTGACTGGACAGGCGGGAACGGTCCGCCGACTCGGCTGGAGTTCAACCTCCACTTGCCTGGCAACGGGACGGTGTGGTTGGGGCCGATCAACCTGGTGGAATACAGCGGGAGCTTGCGCAATCCGACGGCAGCGCCGCCCGGGGAGTGGTGGCCGGAGGACATGGCCGGGCGCATCGGCGGGATAGGAGGAGCGACCCTGGGGTGCCTGTCTGGTTTGCTGGCTTGGCTGGCGTCGCGGGGTAAGGCCCGTGGTTTTGTCGTGGGCACGGTGTTGGTCATGATCGGCCTGGGCGGCGTGGCGACCGTGCTTGGACTGGTTGCGCTGGGGCTGAGACAGAGTTATGCGGTGTGGAGCCCCTTGCTGGGCCTTGGCGTGCTCGTGCTATCGATCCTGCCGTTTCGACTCAGGCGGTTGCAAAGGCATTACGAGGAACTCGAACTGCGCCGAATGGTGTCCATGGACGTGACGGGCCGGTAGCCGAGCGAGACGAAAAAGTGATGCCTCGCTGGCGGCAAACCCAAGGTTCTTATGAGCGGCTCGAATAACCGGGCCGCCCGATTCGTCTGCTGATTGGTTCAGGCTTGTCGCCGGGAATTGATTCGGCTAAGGTCCGCGGAAAGAAGAATATGATGAAACTATCTTGCAACCTGTTCGGAGGGCGTGTCTCACTCCCGCTGATTGTTGGCGTCTCGTTTTTGGGGTTGGCTTGCGCCCCCGCTGCTCCCAAGAACCCCAAAAATGCCGCGGAGGCAAAGCCGGCGGATGGCAAATCGGGCAACCTCGTGCCCTTGATGCTCGAGTTGCCCGCGGCTGCCTTCAAGGGAACACCCAAAGACCTCCAGGTCGGCCCCAACGTCGAGCCGCTTTCGGACAAGCCGCGTCCGCCGATGATGGTCCCGCCGGGCTTGAAGAATGTGGCCCTTGGCGCGAAAGTGACGTGCAGCGACAAGAACGCCTCCGCAGACATGCTGGCCAAGGTTGTGGACGGCACCAAGGACGCCTCGGATGACAGCATTATTTTCCTGCGCAAGGGCACGCAATGGGTGCAGTTGGATTTGGGCAGCGTTTACGAGACGTTCGCCATCGTCATCTGGCATGCCCACAATACCGCCAAGGTCTATCACAACGTCATCGTCCAGACCGCCGACGACCCGGATTTCATCCAGAACGTGCATACCATTTTCAACAACGACCAGGAGAACACCTCGGGCCTGGGCGTGGGCACCGACCGCGAGTACTACGAGACCTTCGAAGGCAAGCTGATTAATGCCAAGGGCGCCAAGGCCCGCTACTTCCGCTTCTACTCGAAGGGCAGCACCGAGAGCGCGATGAACGAGTACACCGAGATCGAAATCTACGGTCGCACGCCGGCCGTCGCCTCCGGCGCCCAAAAACCCGTCCCTCAGGTTGCCGCCTCTTCCAAGGCGGAATGACCCGTCGCTGGATACTCTTTGGTTTGCTGTTTGCGGCCATCGTGGCCGCGGCCTTGCGAGGCCCGAAGCTTGGGGACCGCCCCATGCACAATGATGAGGCGGTCAACGGCATCAAGTTCGGCCAACTCTGGGATGCCCGGGTGGCCAAAGCATACGGTCCCTTCAAGTACGACCCCAATGAGCACCACGGCCCGGCGCTCGCCTACTTCACTTTCGCTCTCGCCCGGCTGACCGGCGCGCCCGACCTGGACCACTTTTCCGAGGCTCGGCTCCGAGCCGTGGACGCGCTGTTCGGCTTGGGGCTGATCCTGCTCCTGCCGCTCATCGCCGATGGCCTGGGCCGCAGGCCCGTCATATCGGCGGGAGTGCTGACGGCCGTCTCTCCGGCGATGGTGTTCTACAGCCGGTATTTCATTCATGAAATGCTGCTGGTCTTTTTCAGTTTCGTGGCCCTGGCGGCGGGGTGGCGTTACTGGCGCTCGCGCAAGCTGGGTTGGGCTTTGCTGGCGGGCGCCGGTGTTGGCCTCATGCACTCCACGAAGGAGACCTTCGTCATCACCCTGGCGGCGGCGGCCCTGGCGCTGGCGTTGAACCACGTCTGGAATCACTGGCTGGATGCCAGCGGCCCGTCCGTGAAGGCCCCGCCCCTGAATTTGTTTCACCTGGCGGCCGCTTTGGCGGTCTGGCTCGGAATCGCCCTGGTGCTGTTCTCGTCGTTCTTCACCAACGCCGAGGGCCCGCGGGATTCAATCCGAACATATGGCTCGTGGCTGGGGCGGGCGGGGGGCGGTTCGCCCCATATCTACCCCTGGACGTTCTATTTTCACCGCCTCTTCTGGTTCCACGCCCACAAAGGCCCGGTTTGGACCGAGGCAATGATCGGCGTGTTGGCCCTGGTTGGCGCTGCCTCGGGGTTCACCCGGCAGCGGCTCGGTCATGCCCATGCCGGCTTCATCCGTTTCCTGGCCCTCTACACGTTCTCGCTGACCGCCGCCTATTGCCTGATTTCCTACAAAACGCCCTGGTGCCTGTTGGGTTTTTGGCACGGCATGATTCTGCTGGCTGCGGTCGGTGCCACGGTGCTCATCCGCTGTCTGCGCGGGCGGGTTTTGCGGCTGGCTGCCAGGGGTGTGCTCTTGGCGGGTGTCGCTCATCTTGGGTGGCAGGCCTGGCGCGCCAGCTTCCCGTTCGCTTCCGATCCCCGCAATCCCTATGTCTTCGCCCAGACCTGGCCAGACTTATTGCGCCTGGTTGACAAGGTCAAGATATTGGCCCAAGCCGACCCGCTCGGCCCTCAAATGCTCATCAAGGTCATCGCGCCCGACGATGATTACTGGCCGTTGCCCTGGTATTTGCGCGACTTTCGCCATGTCGCATGGTCGGACGCCCTGCCCAAGGACCCGTATGCGCCCGTGATGATCGTGGCGGCCGGCATGCATGCGGCGCTCGATGAGACCCGGACGCACCTGATGGCCGGTTACTTCGAGTTGCGGCCCCAGGTTTTTCTGGAGCTCTATGTCCAGTTGGACCTGTGGAAGGCCTATCTTCAGAAGAGGCCGCCGCCGTCGGCGCCCGCCCAGGAATAAACTCCGGGACTGAATGGGCCGGGTGAAGTGTGGGGCGTGGGGCTCGCAGGACTTGCCACGCTCGGACGCTTTCACCACCAGCCCTCACCTCCCGGGCCGCGGCAGCCTGCGGGCCAGGCTGCGGGCGCGACGCACCCAGACCCGATCGCGCCGGCGCTGGAATGACGGGGCGTGCGCGTCGTCGGCTACCACCTCGTCCACCTCGGCGCGCGCGAGGGCGAATTCGTTGCGGGCGATGTAGAGCTCGGCCAGTTGGACTTTGGCCCGGGGGTAGGAGTGATTGGCGGTGACCTGGAGCCAGTGTTGGAGGGCGGCATCGGTCTGGCCCAGGGCGGTCAAGGTTTCAGCGAGCGCCATGAGCGAGTAGCCGTAGTCGTGCTTGGGGTTTTCGGCCACCACGCCTTCCAGCAGGGGGCGGGCCTCGGCGGGCCTTTTTTGGCGCAGGAGGCATTGGCCCAGGTGCGCCCGGGTGTCGATGTCCGCCGGGTCCCGTTCGAGGGCCGCCCGGTAACAGGCCTCGGCCTTTTCCAGCCTGCCGTGGTGGAAGTAGATGTCGCCAAGCTGGGAGTAGTGGTGGGCCTTGTCGAGGTGATGGATTTGGGCTTCGAGTTCTCTGATGCGGCGGCGGTCATAAGCGCCGGGCAGCTCGAAGCCACGCGTGGCGGCGGGGGCCTCGCGATAGACGATAAAGTAATAAAACAGCGCCGAGAGGCCCGCGCCGATGAAGATGAACAGCGCCCAGAGCCATTCCCGGCGGCGCAAGGCATCGGCGAGCATCCAGATCTGGAAGAGCCCTATCACCAGGAACCCGACAAGCCCGACCAGGTCCTGGCCGTTGGTCAGCCGCGTTATGAGCGAGGCCTGCATGAGGCCCCAACCTAATCAGGCCCGCTGGCCCTGGCAATGAAACTCTGGACCGCCGATCAAGGCCCCCACCGGAATTCGTACTGCCCTGAGGCGACCTCATAGACGAGGCGACTTGCCTCCTGGCGGATGAGCTTAACACCTTGGCTGCGCTCGGCGGAGACGCCGCTCTCGGTCACTTCCTTGGCGGACTTGGCGGGCAGGAACACGGTGGCGGTTGTGTTGGCAGGGATGGCGACCTTCAGACTGCAGCCCGATTCACCGCGCGTCCAGGAGCAGAGGATGTCGCCCCGGATTGACTTGAAGGTGGCCTTGGCCCACGTGACATCTCCGACCATCGCCGGGTTGATGAGGATCTTCTTGAAGCCCGGACCGGCGGGGTCGCAACCGATGCCGGCGAGGTCGTGGTAGAACCATTCCATGATTTGTCCGAGCATGAAGTGGTTTTGAGAAGAGGCGCGGCCGGCATCCCAGGCCTCGGTGAGGCTGGTGGCGCCATGGAGGAGTTGGCAGCCATAGCCGGGTTTCTCGGACTGGTTGTTCACATCGAAGATGACGTCGGAGCGGCCGCCCTGGGCCAGGGCGTGGAGGAGGTAACGGTAGCCGACATCGCCGGCGGTGAGGGCGTTGCCGCGCGAGCGCACGTCTTTGACGATGGCTTCCAGGACAGATTGGCGTTGAGCGGGCTGGGCCAGTCCCATAACCAGCGCGATGGCATTGGCGCATTGCGAGCCGGTGGCGTATTGGCCGGTGGCGGCAGTGAAGAACCGCTCGTTGAAGGCGGCGCGGATGGCCTCGGCGGATTGGGCGTAGTGCGCGGCGTCGTCGGCCTTTCCGAGCAAGGCCGCGGCCTGGGAGAGAATCCAGGAATCGTAGTAATAAAAGGCGGTGGCGGTCAGAGGCACCGGGGTCAACTGGGCGACGCCGGGCGGATTGGGGCCGAGGTCGTACCAGTCTCCGAGTCCGTGGGAGACGATGTGGTTGGTGGAGCGGCTGCCGAGATAGGCCACGTACCGCTTCATGGCGTCATAGTGGGCGCGCAAGAGGGCCATATCGCCGGTGAATTCATATTGCTGCCAGGGGACAAGGATGAAGGCGCTGCCCCATTCCGGGGAATCGAGGAAGCCGCCCTTGAGAGGGACATATTCGGGCGCGATGTCGGGCACCAGGCCGTTTTGGCGCTGGGAGTCCGCCATGTCGTTCATGATTTTGGTGAAAAGGCGGGCCAGGTCGAACTCATAGCGGAGAGACGGGCCGTTGAGGTGGTCCTCTTCGAGCCAGCCGAGTTTTTCGCGATGCGGGCAATCGGTCATGAGGCTCATCATGTTGCTGCGCTGGGCCCAGCGCACGAGGGTGCGGATGCGGTTGAACAGCGGGTTGGAGCACTCGAAATCTCCAACGGCGGGCGAGGAGGAGTGAACGACGACGCCTTCGAGGGACTCGATTGCGGGCAGTTGTTGACCAGGCGGGGCGGCGCACTCGACCTGGAGGTAACGGCAGCCGTGGTAAAAGAACTTCGGAAACCAGTTCTCGATGGCGCCCCCGGCCAGCGTGTATTGCCAATAACAGGCCCCGCCGCCGCATGAGCCGCGGTCGACGGACCCGTCCGGCTTGACCAGCTCTGCGGGGATGATCTTAACCACGGCCCCCGGCGGCCCCTTGACGGCCAGGCGAGGCATGAGAGAGACGTTCTGGCCGAGGTCATAGACCGTCGTGTCGGCCCGCAAGGGCTTGAGGCTGAGGGGCTTGAGGACCTCGAAGGCGCGGATGGGCGGGGCGGCGCAGGAGAGCCCTTTGAGCCGCCCGCCGGGACCCTGGACGGCCTTTGCGGGCGCCCATCCGGTCTCGGCAAAGCCGGGCAGGTCCCAGCCGGGCGGTTGGAGGCGGGCATCGTAATCTTCGCCTCCATAGATGCAGGAGAAGGTGATGGGACCGGGTGCCGTGTGCCACTGCTCGTCGGTGCTGAGGACCTCGTTGGCGCCATCTTTGTACTTGAGGACCAACTGGGCAATCGCCTTGGGCGGGCCAAAGGAGCCTTTGAATTTGGTGTAGCGCCCGCCCTGGACGTTGTACATGCCGTTGCCGAGGATCAAACCGACCGCATTGGCGCCGGTCCTGAGCAGGCCGGTGACGTCGCGGGTTTCGTAGAGGCAGGTCTTGTCATACTTCGTCCACCCGGGCGACAGGAGGTCGTCGCCGGCCTTTTGGGCGTTGAGGCGGAGTTCGTATTGGCCAAGACCGCACACATGGAGGATGGCGCGTTCGAGGCCCGGTTTCACGGCGAACTCCCGGCGCAGGAGGAGCGACTGCCAGCCGTTGGGGTTGTCCGGGGCGGCGGCGCCCTGGGCGCTTATCCATCTCCCCTGCCAATCCGCCTCGTCGAGCAACCCCATGGTCCAAGTGGCTGGCCGGCTCCAGCCGGAGACCTGGCCGTCGCGGTCCCAGACGCGGACCTTCCAGAAGGCCTGCTGGGAGGATTCCAGGGGCCGCCCGCCATAAGGGATGTGAATCGTCTCGCCGGAATCGACCTTGCCGCTGTCCCATAAATCGGCCTGCTCTTTGTCCAGGAGTTCGAGGGAGGAGGCAACCAGGATTTGGCGGGCGCTCTGGTGCTGGGCACGATCTCCGCTGTCCAGCTTCCAAAAGAGGCGCGGTTGGGCTACGTCCACCCCGAGCGGGTCCTCGACAAACTCACAACGAAGCTGGAGAGGCAGCAAACCCCGGGGAGCGCCGGTGGCTCCAAGGATGGTCGTGGTGGAAAGGGCCAGGGCTGCGAATGAGACGAGTAGGACGTTCATGATCGCGCGAGGCAGCACAGGTCGCACGCAAGCCCAGGGCCGCAGGCGGCGTGTATCGAGTGAACTTAAGCGGGCTGACGGCGGTGTTGTTGGCGGCGCAGGGAACTGGCCGCGATAAGCAGGCTGCGATCGCGCAACTTCTCCAGAAGGATGAGCTTCTGGGAAAAGGGCAACGCGGCCAGACGCCTGCGAGTGTCGCGTTTGCCTTCGAGCACTTTGCGCATGTATTCGCTCATCTTTTCCGTAGGAACCTATCGCCGAATTGTTCCCATTTTGCAAGTAGTTCATGGCGGGAGAGAATTTGGTCAAGTTTGACGGTATTGAGGACACCGGCCTCGATGAATTGAAGGACTCGGGAGAAGTCTTTGGCGCGGCCGAGCTGAAGGGCCAGGGCTACCAAGTGTTCGGCCGTCATGACCCAAGTTGGAACACTATCCACCTGGGTTTCGACGGCTTGGGCCAGCGCCTCTTCACCCAGGGCGTCGCCGGGAGGCAAGAACTGCACCTGCCACCCTTCAATGATGATGTACTCACCTTCGACCGGATACTTGCGTGCGGTGAGGTAGTCGTAAATCGGCTGCATCGAGAGCAAGAGGCTGCCGGAGGCACTTCCGAAGGCGACGAATATGTCGATGTCGAGGGTGGCTGACGGCTCGAGGTAAAAAGTCGCGCCAACTGCGCCACCGATGGCGTATTTGGCGATGACGCCATCGGCTTGCATTCGGTTGACAACTTGCAGAGTGGCCTTCATAGAGGTTTACCCGCCGCGACCCGGCCCTTGGGAGCACCCGCTTCCCCAGCGATGTTCGTCGCCGGAAAGGCCGTGCCAATGGCTGCGAATGAGACGAGCGGAACCTTCATAATCTGCGTCGGCGCCGAGTATCCATGAATTGATTCGCGTTGAGAAGGCTTTTCACCGTTCGCTTTTCACCGTTCGAGAGAGGCACGACGTGCCTCGGAGGGACAGCCGGGAATAGAGTCCCCCGGTTGCACTCTTTTGATGTGTGTGGTAAGTCAAACTAGATTCATCCGCTATCAGATTGGAAACCGCAAAGCTATGAAAAGAGAAACTTCCGCCGCGAGAACAGCTCCCCCGAAGACCATGGCCGGACGTGGAGGGGAGCGGTGGAAAGCGGGCGGCGAAGCTGGGCGTGTAAGGGTGGGGCGCGCCCTGTTGCTGTTGGGGTTGGCGCTGCCGGTGGCGGCGCAGGCCCAGTTCAGCTACACGACCAATAGCGGGACGATCAGCATCGCGCGATACACCGGCTCCGGGGGGACGGTGAGCATCCCCGGCGTCGCCAATGGCCTGCCGGTGACCGGCATCCAGGCCGGGGCGTTCTCGGAATGCACCAATGTGTCCAGCGTCACGATCCCCGACAGCGTCACTACCATCGGGGAAGAGGCGTTCGAGTTCTGCTTCGGGCTGACCAATTTAACGATGGGCAAAGGCGTCACCACCATTGGGGTCGGAGCGTTCCTGGACTGCACGGGGCTGACCGGGGTGGCCATCCCCAACAGCGTGACCAACATCGGCGAGGGCGCGTTCGATTCATGCAGCAGCCTGGCCGCAATCACGGTGGACGCGGCCAACCCGGCTTACAGCGGCGTGGACGGGGTCTTACTCGACAAGAGCCGGACGACGCTCATCGCATACCCCGGGGGAAGACCGGGCGCGTACACGATACCCGCGGGGGTCAGGGGCATTGGGGTTGCCGCGTTCGAGGACTGCTCGAGCCTGACGAGCGTGACGATGTCCGGGAGCGTCACGAACCTTGGGGACTATGCCTTCAGCGGTTGCGTCAACCTGACCAACGTGACGATACCGGACGGCGTCGCCCGCATTGGGGACTACGCATTGTCTGCCTGCACCAACCTGGCGAGCGTGACGATACCCAACAGCGTAACCAGCATCGGAGAATATGCGTTTTCCGACTGCGCCAGCATGACCAATTTAACGATGGGCGACGGTGTCGTCAGCATCGAGGCCGATGCGTTCTGGGACTGCGCCAGGCTGGCGGCCATCGCTATCCCGGACAGCGTGACCAGCATCGGGGAAGAGGCCTTCGAGTTCTGTTTCGCGCTCGGCAGCGTGACGATAGGCAACAGCGTGCAGGGCATCGGAAACGGCGCGTTTTCGGACTGCGCCAGCCTGGCCAGTGTGACAATCCCCAGCAGTGTGACCAACATCGGCGAGAGTGCGTTCAGTTCCTGCAGCAGCCTGGGCGCGATCACGGTGGAAGCGGCCAACCCCGTTTATAGCAGTGTGGACGGGGTGTTGTTCGACAAGAGCCGGACGACCCTGATCGCGTACCCGGGGGGCAAGGCTGGGGCCTACACGGTCCTCGAAGGCGTGAGCAGCATCGGTGCTTCCGCGTTCAACAGTTCCACTAACCTGACGGGCCTCACTATCCCCAACAGCGTCACAAACATCGGCGATTGGGTCTTGCTTGGCTGCGGGAGCCTGGCCAGCGTGACGATCGGCAGCGGCGTCGCGAGCATCGGGGAGGGTGCGTTCGATTCGTGCGGCAGCCTGGCCACGATCGCGGTCCCCGATAGTGTCACCAGCATCGGAGGCTATGCCTTCGCTTCCTGCACCAACCTGGCCAGCGTCACGATCGGCAGCGGCGTCAGCAGCATCGGAGACCTGGCCTTCTACGGATGCTCCGTCCTTCAGGGAGTCCATTTCCTGGGGGACCTGCCCGGTCTTGGCTTCGGAGTGTTCTCAGGCGACAAAGACGCAGTCTTGTATTACTTGCCCGGGACCACGGGCTGGGGCTCGACGCTGGATGGGTTTCCAACTGTGCTGTGGAACGCGCAGACGCAGACCCGCGGCGGCAACCTGGGTGTGCGGGGCCGCCAATTCGGGTTCACCATCACCGGTGCATCCAATATCGTGGTGGTGGTGGAGGCGAGCGCCAATTTGGCCAATCCTGTGTGGTCTCCGCTGAGCACCAACACCCTCAGCGCCGGCTCATTCTATTTCACCGACCCGCAGTGGACGAATTATCCGAGTCGTTTCTATCGCCTGCGCTGGCCGTGACAGGCAACCAGAGAGGGCATTGGCTACAGCGCGGGGGCGATGGAAATGTGAGACGTGTCCCTGGGGCCGCCTGGGTCGAAGTCGGGACGGGCGGGGCCAATCAGGGGCGCCTCGGTGTCAAGCCGGCGCCATTTCGCGAGCGTGGGTGATTTCACGCTTGCCGACGGGGCGGACTTGGGCTGCTTCTACCGTTACCACGGCGGCCGTCTTTCCAGCCAGCGTGGTAAACTCGACCTCATAGGCCAGTCCGTCCCTGTAGATATGCACCACGGTGCCCACGTCTCCCGCTTCAAGCCCCTCGGGGGGCACAGCCGTCCTCAACACCACTCGATCGTGTTCTTTGATCATTCTCGCCTTTCATTCATCTCGCGGATAGGCCGTTACCAAGCGTGGTCTGTCGAGCCCAAGGTCAACAATCCACACCGTCCGCACCAACGGCGCTTTTCCGCACGGCGTCTCGATTCGACCATCGACAATATACTTCCGTCCGTGGGGAGATGCCATTCTCTTTGCAATAGGATGGCTCTCAGCCACGTTGCGGAGAGCTGCTGCCAGTGGTCCCCAATCGTTCCGACCGAACCCCAAGCTCGAAAAAAACCGCGCCTTGCCGCCGTTGTCGGGATGCGCCGGGTTGAGGATGTAATCCACAATCTTCCCCGGCTCGACTATGGCAAGGAGAACGTTCGGCAGCTTCATTTCGCCGAGACCTCCACGGTTTTCATCCTTCTTCCCTTGCCGCGGGCTGGCCCATGAGGGGCATAGCGCGCACGCGCTTTCCTGTGGCGCGGAAGAGGGCGTTGGCTACGGCCGGGGCGATGGCGATGATGGGCGTCTCGCCGGCGCCGGCTGGGTCGAGGTCGGGACGGTTGAGGAAATGAACGTCGAGTTGAGGGATGTCCTGGAAACGAGGGACGAGGTATTTGCGGAAAGTGGCGTTGCGGATTTCGCCGTTCTCGAAGCGCATTTCCTCGCGCAAGGCGCCCCCCAGTCCCATGATGACAGCGCCGGCGACCTGCGAGGCCAGGTTGACGGGATTCAACACGGGGCCGCATTCAAAGACCTGTGTGACGCGGCGCACCACGAGGCTGTTCCCGGACGGATCGGCCTCGATCTCGGCGCAGGCGGCCACGTAGGAGCCTTTCTCCGTGCCGCAGGCGAGGCCGACGCCGACGTTTGGGGTCTTGTTTGCCGCGGCTTGCTGCCAGCCAAAACGCGCGGCGGCGGCCTCGAGGACGGCGCGCAGGCGGGGGTTTTCAAGATGGGCCAGGCGGAATTGGAGCGGGTCGAGCCCTCCGGCCGCGGCCAGTTCGTCCATGAAGCTCTCTCTCGCGAAATTATTGGCTGTGGCGGCCAGGGCACGGTAGGACCCGTGGCGCAGCGGGGCATCCGCGTTGATAAACTGGCCGCGGTTCTTGCCGGCGCGATACGGGGTATCGAGGGCGGAGCCGCCCGAATTGACGTTCACGCAGTGCCATGAGGTCAATGCGCCTTGCCCGTCCAGGGAGGCCTCGATGACGATGAGGGCCGCCGGGCGAAAGTAAGCCCAGGTAAACTCCTCCGTGCGCGTCCAGCGCAATGAAACGGGGCGTCCGGCCGCCTGGGCCAGCCGGGCGGCCTCGACACCGGCCTCGCCGGTGTGTTTGCCCCCGAAGCCGCCGCCGAAATCGGGAACGATGACCCGCACTCTGTCCTCCGGGAGATGGAAGGCTCGCGCCAGTTCGGAGCGGCAACCAAAGGGATTCTGCGTGCCGGTCCAGACGGTGAGCTTGCCCTCGGACCATTCGGCAACGGCGGCGCGAGGCTCCATGGGCGCGTGCTGGATGTAGGCGACCTGGTAAGTTTGGCGGAGAACCTGTTTGGCCTGGGCGAGTTCTTCCTGAAACGGGTTGGCAGGCAGCCCGCCGTGGGCAGTCTTGGCGAGATGGGCGAAGAGTTCCTTGCTCGACGGATGCGGGGCGTGCTCCCATTGCGCGGTGCCGGCGATGGCCGCCAGGGCCTGCTCCGCCTGGAAGGTGGTTGGCGCGGCCACCCCTACGAACTCATCGTCCCGCAGGACGGCCACATCCTTCATCGCCTTGGCCGGGCCAAGGTCGATGGCCGTGAGCTTTGCGCCGTAGGCGGGGGCGCGCAGGACTTTGCCGTAGAACATGCCGGGCCGGTGGATGTCCGAGGGATACTTGTGAGCGCCGGTGACGATGTCGCGCCCGTTGGGCCTGGGGGTGGGCGTGCCCAGGACTTTCCATTGCTTCACGGGTGTGAACACCACGTCTGAGGGGATAGGCTGCTCCAGGGACTTGGGCCCGTCCTGGGTGGCGGCAAGGTCCGCGTAGCTGAGGGCGCGCTGGGTCGGGCCATGAACGGCTTGGCCGTCCCGCACCTCGACGGCGCCGGGTTCGACGCCCCACTGCCGACAGGCGAAATCCGCCAGCGCCTCTCGCGCGGCGGCTGCGCCCCGGCGCACAGCGGGGACCGTTCGAGGCGTGCTCCCGCTGCCCGCGGTGACGCCGTCATCCGGCACGAGGCCGGTGTCGCTCATGAGCAGTTGAATCCGGCTGAGCGGCACGCGCAATTCCTCGGCGGCTGCCTGGGTCAGTTCGGCGCGCGCGCCCTGGCCCGCCTCGACCTTGCCGGTGAGGACCGTAATGGTCCCGTCCTTGCCGAGATGGATTCGGGCGGAAATTGTGCGCGCGCCCTGGCCGCCAAACCGGCCGCCACCCCGCTGTGCCGGCGCCGGCATCGGGCTTACCGCCACGAGGAGTCCGGCGCCCAGGACCTTGACAAACCCCCGCCGGCTCAGGCCAAAGTCGTAACCTACGGAGTCGACGGACTCCTCTTCGCCGGCCGACGCCGCCTCATGCCGGAGTGAATGGTCATTCATGGTGATTATCTCCATTGGCATTGGCCCCTTCGGTCTGGGCGGCGGCGTGGTGGACGGCGTTGATGATCTTGGGGTAGTTGCAGCAGCGGCAGAGGTGGCCCTGGAGGCGGGAGCGGATTTCGAGGTCGTCCGGTTTGGGGCTTTGGGCCAACATCTCGACCACGCCCAGAATCATCCCCGGCGTGCAGTAGCCGCACTGAAAGGCGCCCTCGGCCAGGAACGCCTCCTGGACCGGGTGAAGGCGTTCGCCTTGGGCCAGGCCTTCGATCGTCAGGATGGACTGCCCATCGGCATTGCGGACCGGGGTGATGCATGAGGGAGTGCTCTTGCCGTTGATGAGCACCGTGCAGGCGTGGCACTGGCCCTCCCCGCACCCATATTTGGTCCCGGTCAGTTGCAAGTCCTCCCGCAACACTTGCAAAAGCGGACGCTCCGGGTCCGTTGTGACCGTCCGGGCTTGCCCGTTGACGGTGAAACTGAAGGTCTTGTCCATAGGACGACTATTCGATTCAAAAGGGCGCCGCGCGAGAGACCCCGCGCTCCGGCGTCCGGCCCGGCACAGCTTCTACCACAACTCAGGGACGGCGCAGAAGCAAATTCTACGGCCCGAGCGCGAAGGGGCGCGCGTTCACTTCCTGCGGAGAAGAAAGAACGCGGCGATGGTCAAGCCGATCAAATCGAGCGTCACGAACACCGCCAGGACGATAGCAATGGATGCAAGCATCGGTTTCCACCCCATTCCCTGCGCCCGCCGCGCCGAATTGTCAACTCGCCCGGCGAGGGCGCTTGCCAGAGCGGCGTACGGGTCCGATGTTGAGATTGATCAGGGTCCGCCTCACGCGCGAAGAGTGATGGCGCCATGCATGATTCTGTTTATGACCAGGTCTATTCCACCGAGACGACACGCCGCGAGGATTGCTCGCGGCCGTCGCGGCCTTGCTGGGCGCTTTCTCTTCCTCTCCTTGACCTGGCCGGCTTGGGCGTGCCCGCAGGCGGACCCGCCGCCCGCGGAGCCGGGCGTCCCGCGATATGAATGGCGCGCGGAGCACGACCCGGAAGGGACGGGCAAGTTCTACATGGGCCGGGAGATCGCCCAGGTAATGGGCCATCAATGGGCCGAATGGTTGGAACGTCCGCAACGCGAGGAGGAGGAGCAGCCGGGACTGCTCATCGAACGGTTGCGTCTGAAGCCGGGCGACGTCGTGGCGGACATTGGCTCAGGAACGGGCTATCTCACCCGGCGGCTTGCGAGCAAGGTCGGCCCCGGCGGGAAGGTGTTCGCAGTGGACGTTCAGGTGCAGATGCTCGAGCTGCTGCGGACCAACATGGCTGCGCTGGGCATTACGAACGTCATTCCAATTCGGGGCACCGCGATCAGCCCCCGGCTCCCGGACGGCTCGCTGGACCTGGTCCTGATGGTGGACGTGTATCACGAGTTGGATTTCCCTTACGAGATGATGACGGCCATCTGCCGCGCCCTCAAGCCGGAGGGCCGGGTTGTCTTAGTGGAATATCGCCTCGAAGACCCCGGCGTTCCCATCAAGCTCCTCCACAAAATGACCGAAGCCCAGGTGAAGAAGGAAATGTTCGTAGTCCCACTTGCGTGGATGGCCACCATCGAGGTCCTTCCCGGCCAGCACATCATCGTCTTCAGGAAGGCGGACGAAGGGGTCTCCTGGGGCTCGCCGCGATAGCGAAGCGTCCCGACGAGTCGGGTTTTCGGACGCCCGGGACGTCCAACATGCCGGACGCCGCCCCTGCCAAAGCGGTGTCGCGCTCCCGCCTTCGCTCGCGAGGACGCGGGCTGCGGCGCGGCAGGCCGCTTGCCGCCGCCCTCCAATGTGGCGTGGCCGAGACCCCTCCGGGTACGTTGTGCGTCGCCGGCTTGCGTCCCGGCGGCGCGTGGCGCAAACTGGGAAGGTGCTTTTGACGTCAAAACCATGAACATAGATCCTTTGGCTGGGAAACCGGCGCCAGATAAGTTGCTGATCGACGTGGCCAGGCTGGAACGCGACTACTACGAGCGGAAGCCCGAGCCGGACAAGCCGGAGCAAATGGTCAGTTTCGGCACCAGCGGCCACCGCGGGAGTCCGTTGCAGGGGACGTTCACTGAGGCGCATGTCCTGGCTATCGTGCAGGCAATCTGCGAATACCGCCGCTCGAAGGAGATCAATGGGCCGCTGTTCATGGGGAAGGATACTCATGCGGTCTCGGCGCCGGCCGAGCGCACGGCCCTGGAGGTCCTGGCCGCCGGCGGAGCTGTCACCGTCATTCAGCGCGACAACGGTTTCACGCCTACCCCGGCGATTTCGCGGGCAATTCTGGCGTGGAACCAAGGCGGGCATAAGGCTGTGGCCGACGGGATTCTGCTCACGCCTTCTCACAACCCGCCGGCCGACGGCGGGCTTAAGTACAATCCGCCGTCCGGGGGTCCGGCCGATACGGATGTGACGGCGTGGATTCAACGCCGCGCGAACGAACTGCTCAAGGGAGGCAACCGGGAGGTAAAGCGCATTCCTTTTGACCGGGCCTTGAAGGCGCCCACAACCAGCCAGGCCGACTTTGGGGCCGACTACGCGCGGGACCTGGCCTCGGTCATCGACATGGAGGCCATTCGCGGCTCGGGCGTGCGGATTGGCGTGGACCCGCTCGGAGGCGCCGCCGTCCACTATTGGGAGCCGATTCGGCAGCGGTACGGCCTTAACCTCACCGTGGTCAACCCGAAGGTGGACCCGACGTTCCGCTTCATGACGGTCGATCATGACGGCAAGATTCGGATGGACTGTTCGAGCAAGTGGGCGATGCAGGGGCTGGTGAAGCTGCAGAAGGACTTCGATATCGCCTTCGCAAACGATCCGGATGCCGACCGGCATGGGATCGTGACTCCATCCGGCGGGTTGATGGACCCGAACCGTTACCTGGCGGCGGCCATCCATTTTCTGCATACCCGGAGGCGGCACTGGCCCCTGAGCGCCGCGGTGGGAAAGACGGTGGTGAGCAGCGCGGTGATTGACCGCGTGGTGCAGAGCATTGGCCGCCGCCTGGCCGAGGTGCCGGTCGGCTTCAAGTGGTTTGCCGACGGTCTCCATCGAGGCGCCTATTGCTTTGGCGGCGAAGAGAGCGCCGGCGCCAGCTTCCTCCGCAAGGACGCGACCGTGTGGACGACGGATAAAGACGGCCTCATCCTGGGTCTGCTGGCGGCGGAGATCACCGCCCGCGCCGGCATTGATCCCGAACAGTATGTCGGCCATCTGACGGCCCTTCTCGGGCAAAGCTGGTACAGCCGAATCGACACCCCGGCCTCGCCGGAACAAAAGCGCGCGCTTCAGACGGTGACTCCTGATTCGGTTGCCGGGCGCGAGTTGGCGGGAGACGCCATTGTGGCCAAGCTGACCCGCGACCCGGAAAACGGCGCCTCGATCGGCGGCCTCAAAGTGGGCACCGATTTCGGCTGGTTTGCCGCCAGGCCCTCCGGCACGGAGAGCCTGGTCAAGATTTATGCCGAGAGCTTCAGGAGTCAGGAGCATCTCCAGGCCATCTTGAGAGAAGCCCAGGACGTGCTCGCGCGCCTTACGAATGCGGGATAGGGTCCTGGATGGGCGCGTTGTTGGGAGGGTGTGAATAGCTTGTGAATAACTTTGTCTTGAAAAACGGCCACGGGCTGGACTATGCTGAGCGTGGCGAGGTGATACGCCGGGTCCAAGAGCCGGCAATTGAGATCTGAGTGCCGGGGCGTCAGGACGAGCCTTAGGGCCGCAATCCCGCTTGCGGGAGCGCCTATCTCCTTTGGCGGCACCTCGCCCTTGATTTTTCCGCGCGGCTTTTTTTATGTGCGGGGTGAGGGCCGGCGGACAGCAAGCCCGCCGCAGACATCGCCCTGGGTTTTTCTTTGCTTGCATTGGCGCGGATTATGGTTAATTTCGACCGCTCCCGTCCGGGAACTCCGGGCGGCGCAATTTTTTGAGAGTATGGCAACAGCAAATGATATTCGGCGAGGCATGGCGCTCAACTACAACGGCGACATCGTGGTTGTGCTGGACAGCCAGCATCGCACGCCCGGCAACCTGCGCGCGTTCGTCCAGGCCACCCTGCGCAGCATTCGGACCGGCAAGTCCTCGGACGTGCGGTTCAGCTCGACCGAACGCATCGACGTTGTGCCGATGGTGACGCGCAAGATGGAGTTCAGCTACAAGGACGGCGAGGACTTCGTGTTCTCCGATCCCGACACCTACGAGACGGTGACGTTGTCGCCGGAGATCGTGGGCGAGGCCAAGAACTACCTTGTGGAGAACGCGATTGTGACTGTCACTTTCGTCGAGGACAAAGCGGTGACTATCGAGTTGCCCTCCAGCGTAGTGCTGGCGGTGGCCGATGCCCCGGAGGGCATCCGCGGGGATTCGGCCAACAATGTCCAGAAGACGGTCATCCTCGAGACCGGCATCTCCGTTCAGGCCCCACTCTTCATCAAGACCGGCGAGAAGATCAAGATAGACACCCGGACCGGCAAGTACATGGAGAGGGCGTAATTACTCCGCGAGAGCGGGGTTGAAGCCGAATTTGCGGGCCAGGGCCAGGGAGCTGCTCAAGGACTTGACTCCGGCGGTGCAGGTGGCGTGGGAGAGGGATGCGGCGGCGATGCAGCCGCCGGTGAGCAGGCAGCGGGGCACATCCCAGCCTTCGTGCAACCCCAGAAGGACGCCGGCGCAAAAGGCGTCCCCGGCCCCGGCTGTGCCCGCGATATAGCTGGGGGGCAGCTTCAGAGATGCCTGCCAATAATCCTCGCCGCGGCGCGTGCGGGCGAAGGCGCCTTCGGGGAAATGGATGACGACCAACTCCCGGACGCCTTGCTGGAGCAGGGCGCCGGCCGCATGGCGCGCCGCCACGGTGTCGAGTTGAGAGCCGGGCTGGCGGATTTTGAAGCCGGTGGTTTTCCCGGCCTCGATTTCATTGAGGATGCAATAATCCACGTAGCGCAGGGCCGGGTTGACGATTTCGGCGAAGCGGTCACTGTCCTCGCTGACGACATCGACGCAGGTTTTGATTCCGGCGCGCTGGGCCTGGGCCAGCAGCCGGGCCGCCTTGGTGCCGAACTTGGAGTCGGGCTGGTCCAGGGCGTCGAGCAGGAGCAGGTATCCGAGGTGAAAGATGCGCGGGCGGGTCCGCTCGAAATCGAGGCCGGCGCCACGCCAGAGGGCGTTGGCGCCGCGGGCATGGAAGAAGGTGCGGCGGCCGTGGCCCTGCTCGGTCATGACATCGGTGTAAGAGGTCGGGGCCTTGGTCGTCGTGCCCAGGTGCCGGGTGTCGATGTGGTGGCGATGGCACACAGCGAGAATCTCCTCGCCAAGGGCGTCTTTTCCCACCAGCCCCGCGCCGTAGAGCGGAAAAGGCGCGCCTGATTTTGCGAGATCGACCAAGACGTTGTAAGGTGCTCCACCTGTTCCTTGGGTCTGGCCGCGGATATTGCTCAGTTGTTCGGGTTGAGGGTAAACGTCGATCAGCTTGACCTGGTCAATAATCCAGTTGCCCCCGGCGAGCAGACCGTGATGTTGATTGGCACTCTTGCTTTTCATGGCGATGGCGGCATGGACGGAGTATGCACGAACAGTGAAAGAAAACGGATGAGCATAAGGCAAGCAAAATCTCGCCGAAGAAATGCTTTTCAATCGGCCCATTCTTGGCTATTTAGATGCCATGGCAGAGCTAGCGGATAAAGGCGAGATGACTTTCCGTGGCATTCCGGTTTCCGCGGGAGCGGCCGGAGTGGTCCACGGCCGCATTCTCGTCATGGACGGAGCCCGGCCCAGCATCACCAAGCGCCAACTGGCGGAGCCGGAGGTGTCCGAGGAGATCAACCGGCTTGGCCGGGCCCTGGTGGAGACGCGGCAGCAACTCCTGGAGGTCCAGCGCAAAGTCAGCGCCGGGATGGGTGCGGAGGAAGGCGGCATTTTTGACGCCCACCTCCTGGTTTTGGAAGACCGCACTCTGCTGGACGAGGTCGTCCGGATGATTACCGAGCAGAAGGTCAATGCCGAGCATGCCTTCCACTCGGTCGCCGAGCGTTACGCCGCGACCCTGGCTGCCATCGAGGACGATTACCTCCGCGAACGGGCCGCCGACATGCGGGACGTGACCACCCGGGTGCTCAACAACTTGCTCGGGGTCCAGCAGGAGATGGACCTGCGCCATCTCAAAGAGGCGTGCATCCTCATCAGCCATGACCTTACGCCCTCCAACACCGCCCAGTTGGACAAGGGCCATGTGCTGGGCTTCGCCACGGACATCGGGAGCAAGACCTCCCACACAGCCATCATGGCCCGCTCCCTTCGCATCCCCGCCGTCGTCGGCCTGGAGGACGTCAGCGGCCGGTTGGAGAGCGGGCAGCACGCTTTGCTCGATGGCATCAACGGCGTCCTGGTGATTAACCCGACCGACAAAACGCTTTCCGAGTACCGGGAGCTCATCCGCAAGCAGGTCATCTTGCAGGAAAAGCTGCGGGACACGCAGCTCAAGCCCGCGATAACCCTGGACGGACACCGCGTCTTCCTCTCCGCCAATATCGAACAGCCCGCCGACGCCGAGCAGGTCAAGGCCAACGGCGCCGAGGGCGTCGGCCTTTTCCGGACCGAGTATCTCTTTATCGGCAGCGAGCGTCCCCCGGACGAGGAGCAGCAATACCGGGCCTACCGCGAGGTGGCGGCGGCCCTCAAACCGTTGCCGGTGGTCATTCGCACTCTCGACCTGGGCGGGGACAAGTTCCTGGCCCACATGCCCGCTTCCCGGGAGATGAACCCGTTCCTGGGCTGGCGCGCCATCCGGTTTTGCCTCCAGCGGACGGACATCTTCCGCGAGCAACTCCGCGCCATCCTCCGCGCCAGCGCCGAGGGCAACGTCAAGATGATGTACCCCATGATCTCCGGCTTGGACGAACTCAATCAGGCCAATGCCTTGGTCGAGAAATACAAGGAGGAATTGCGCCGGGAAGGTGTGCCGTTCGACGAGCACCTGGAGATCGGCGCGATGATCGAGACCCCCTCCGCCGCGCTCGTCTCCGATTCCCTGGCCAAGCGCCTCAAGTTCTTTAGCATCGGCACCAACGACCTCATCCAGTACGCGCTGGCGGTGGACCGGATGAACGAGAAAATCGCCCATCTTTACGAGCCAACCCATCCGGCGATTCTCCAACTCATCAAAATAACGGTTGAGGCCGCCCACAACCATCGTATCTGGGTCTCGGTTTGCGGAGAAATGGCGGGCGATCCGGTCCTGGCGCCCCTTTTGCTCGGTCTGGGCGTGGATGAATTGAGCGTCGCCGCCCCGTTGGTGCCGCCGGTGAAGTTCATCATCCGGCGCTTAAAACTGACCGAAGCCAGGGATTTGGCGGAATTCGCTCTCAAGTGCGAATCCGCCACCGAAATCCTGACCCGCTGCCAGGAACTTGCCCGGAGCATCGCCCCCAGTTTATTCGAGGCCAAATGAAAGTCATTATTCTCGCCGCCGGGTACGCCACGCGGCTGTACCCGCTGACCCTCACTCAACCCAAACCGCTCCTGCCGGTCGCGGGCAAGCCGATGATCGAGCACGTTTTGGACAACCTCGCGCCGATTGGCGGCCTGGACCGCATTTACGTGGTCACCAACGCCAAGTTCGTCCGGCACTTTGAGGAATGGTCCGCCCACTACCGGGCCACCAAGGCGAAGCTCGATTTCACCGTCGTCAACGACGGTTCGACCGACGATTCCAACAAGCTGGGGGCGATCGGCGACCTGCACTTTGTCCTCACGTCCCAGGGCCTCGACGACGACCTCATAGTCGTGGCCGGCGACAACCTGTTCAGCCGCCCGCTCTCCGACTTCGGCGCTTATTGCCGCCAGAAGCAAGCCCCCGTCCTGGCCGTCTATGACGTGGGCAACCTCGACCAGATCAAGAAGTTCAACGCCATCACCTTCGACACCACAGGCCGCATCACCTTCTTCGAGGAAAAACCTAAAAACCCGACGGTCAGCATCACCGGCATCGCCCTCTATTACTATCCCAAAACCACGCTGCCCCTCATTCGACAATACGTCGCCGAGGGCAACAACCCCGACCAGCCCGGACGCTTGATACAATGGCTCTACCCCCGGACTCCGGTCTTTACCTGGCGCGTGCCGGGCATCTGGTACGACATCGGCTCCAAAGAAACCCTCGAAGAAGCCAACCGGATATTCGCGAAGACTTGCTGAGGTCTATGAGGTGTCGCGCTCCCCTGTTACGGTTTGCGACTTCAGCGGGACCATCCTTGGCTGCGGATACAGGTACGGCGGCGACAGCCTGAATCCGGGCAGAGACGTAGATCTGGGGTATCACCTCGTCGCCGCTATTGTTCAACCGGGAGGCCACGCGATACCGTTGAAAACAACGATCTCAGCCCCGTTCGCACTTGGCCCGAAGGAGCATGTTCGCATGTGGCGCGTGCCTGAAGACCTGGCGAGTTTCGCCGGGTGCGAACTGCGTCTGTCAAGGAGGGGAACGAACGCGGCGAGTGTTCGATTACAGTAGGGGGCTGGCGTGACTGCCGTATATCAACCCATGGATTGGTTCACTGGCGTTTCTTTCACGGGGCGCAATACAGAACGCGCTGAAAGCGCGCAGCATATCGGCCCAAGGTCACACCCCGGGAAAGCCTCAATCAACAGATTCGCTGCTTTTTGAGGGCCCGGATGCGGTCGCGCAACTGGGCGGCGCGTTCGAATTCCTGGCGGTCGACGGCCCGTTGGAGTTGCTGTTCCAGCCGCTCGATGTCGGAGAGGGGGCGGTTCTTCCTGATTTGAGCGGCCATTTCGCGCAAGCCGTTGAGGGAACGGTTCTGCTCGAAAGTGAACGTCTCGTCGTCCAATTCTTGCAGGGCTTCAATTTTGGCAATGGCCCGCTCCAGGATGGCGAGGGCCTTGTCGTAGGCCTTATGGTCCAGCTCGATCATGGCGGCGGCGCTGGCGTTGACCCGGAGGATATAGGGGCGCCATTTCTCGAGGAATTGGCGGTCTTCCTCGCGCTGGGCATAGCGGCGCGCCAGGTCGAAGGCGCGCAGGTTCCGGGCGGTGTCCCGCACCGTGCGCTCCCACTCCTTGAGCTGGAAGAGGCGCACATAGCGGAAGTAATAGAGGGTGCCTTCGTTGAAGAGCTCGCCGCACTCCCGCTCGCTCAGCTCGAATTCCCCTTCGAGGCCGGCCCCCTTGGCTTTCTCGAGGCGTTCGAGGTAATGGTCCAGCGCCGATTCCTGCCCATACGGGCGCGCCCCGTCCGGGCGGCCATCGAGTTCGTACTGCTCGATGCCCAGCGGCGTGCGCACTTGCAGAATCGAGCGCCCGTCATCGCCCGGGACAATGCGCGCCTCCTTGTCCGGGTCGTAAGGCCAACTCTTCAGAATTCCCCGCAGGTCAGCAGACTCACTCATATCGCCGCTGCTACTATACAGGAGGATTAAGACCGTGGAGGGTATGGTTAAAGGTGGGTGAGGCTAATTCCACAAGGAGAGCCACTGGTGG
>CAZZFF010000053.1:0-40352 GCA_964653485.1 uncultured Verrucomicrobiota bacterium
ACTGCTGGAGCCGCTGGCTTACGCCGATTCATATCCGGCATCTTAGCAATCCACCTGAACCTGTCCACCCGGATGAATCGGCTCTCAATTACCATTGACCAATTTTCAATTCTCAATCCGAACGGGCTAAGATTTGCAAACGTGTGAAACTGTTTTTTTCGACCCTGCCCGGCAACATCCTCGGCTGCTTCAAGGCCGGGATAATCCTCTGGCATCTTTTTGCGATCCTCCTTACGTTCATCCTCGTTGCATCGGGCGTGGACTGGCGCTATTTCCTCTCGACCCGCGCTCCAGTCCTTCGGTCATAAGAGCTTTCCTCCAACTCACGCTCTCGGGCCTGTCGCACCAAGGTGAACTCGGCGTTGACGGCATTGAAAAGGGCGGGTTGCCGACGGTCCATTCGCGTCGCCCCTCTGCCTTGAGGAAGTCCGTCCCGGTTTGAATCTCGAACCGATCCAAGCCCTTGTGTAGCGCCCGGAGGAAAGCGCCGTTGCCAGATCCCGGCTCGACAGTCCGGCCGGGAGGCGGAAAGTACTGAACGACCGCGCGGGCCATGTACCTCACTTCCTCCAGCTTGAGGCGGAACGCTTGCCAAGCGGAATTGTAATTGGAACAATGATGCGGTGCGTTATCGGATCGAGGTCAGCAAGAAGGCGCGGGAGCAGTTGCGGGCTCTCCCCGGAGAACACCGGCGCAACATCGGCCGGCGGATGGAGGAAATGCGGGAAGACCTGCGGGGTGATGTCCGCAAGCTGCAAGCCCGAGGCAATTATTATCGTCTGCGCGTCGGGAACCTCCGGGTGCTCTTCTTGCTCGCAGGAGACGCAATCCAAGTGTATGCTGTGAAAGACAGAAAAGACGCCTATGAATGATGTGGCCGTACTTCAAAAAGTCGAGGACCTGGCCAAGACTGTGAAGCGCCTGCAAGAACGTATCGAGGACTTGGAGGACCTGCGGGACTTAAAGGCCGCCGTCGCCGAAAACGGCAATGAGCCTCTCATCCCGTGGGAACAGGCCAAGGCTGAATTGGATCTCGACTGACAAGCAACGCGCAGGCTCTCGGGGTTGACCCGCCTTATTGCGTGTCAGACTTCTATCCCGTCCACGCTCACGATGACCCACGGCGCGGTGCGAACAGGCACGGGGCCACCTGGCAACAAGAGTAAGGCGGAAACCTCAACGAAGGCCGTAATGGGGTCGCTGGCAAGATAGATGGATTCGAAACTCCCCTTGGGCGTAAAGCGGGCGCCAACGAGTTTCGCGGCACCTCCCCACAAGGGTTGTGCCGGACCGCGCAAACCGGGCGGGGGGGCAACCAGGCGACGATAACCCACCGCCCGCGACCAAGGTCCGCGCGCGGAAGCCAGCTCGACGGCGCCAAGCGCAACGGCAACCTGAGCCTCAAATCACCCATGGTTTCTTTCAGCGAACCAGCTTTTCATTCCCGGTCCAATTCTTCCTTGCCTGCGGCGTAGATTCATCGTAGATACATGGGGATGAAAACCGCGGTGCAGAGATGGGGCAACAGCCTGGCCGTTCGCATCCCGCGCGCGTTCGCCCGGGAGACTCGCTTGGAAAGCGGCACGGAGGTCGATCTTCAGTTGAAGTCGGGGACACTGGTGATTAGCCCCGTGCGAAAGAGCCGCTATAGGTTGGGGGCTTTGCTGGCCCAGGTGCGGAAAGCAAACTTGCATTCGGAAACCAGGTGGGGTGAGCCGACAGGCAAAGAGGTCTGGTGAACGCCGGATACGCTCCAGAACGCGGTGATTTGATCTGGCTGGACTTTACTCCGCAGGCGGGTCATGAACAGGCAGGACGCCGGCCCGCTGCCGTCATTTCGAGCCGCCAATACAACAGGAAGGTTGGTTTGCTCCTGGCCTGTCCGATCACAAACCAAGTAAAAGGCTATCCATTCGAAGTCTTGTTGCCGGACGGTTTGCCGATAACCGGCGTGATACTGGCCGACCAGGTGCGAAGCCTTGATTGGAAAACCCGCCGGGCTGTTTTTATTGGACGCTTGGGTAAAGAAGTTTTAGCGGAAACGCTGGGGAAACTCGCGGTCTTGATCGCCAATGACGAAGACGGTGGCGATCCGTCTTGATCTGGGGCGAAGGGGTTGGCGGACATCCTCGTTGATGCTGACCTGTCCACCCCCCGCCGGTGAACTCACATAGGCTCACCAGGAAAAGGGCGGGTTGCCGACGGCCCAGTCCCAGCCCCCCTCAGCCTTGAGGAAGTCCCTCCCGTTTTGGATTTCGTACCAGTCCGCGCCCTTGGGTAGCGCCCGGAGGAAGGCGCCGTCGCCTGCTCCGGGCTCGGATGCCGCCAGGCGAATGAGCCTGGCGCTCAATTCTCCCCCTCGGCCGGTTCGATGGCCAGGCGGAGAACGTGCCGGGGATCAGCCGAACAGAGAATCGTGGGTTGACCGCCGCCCAACCTAACGAAAGGAGAAATGCGGCGCATCCAATCCGTGATCGACGAAGAGTTCTCGCAGATTGATGCGGGGGAGTGGAAATGATGCTCGACACCAACGCGCTGTCGGCCTGGGCCGGCGCCGACCGCGGGCTGTTGCGGGTTCTGCCCAAAGACCGTCTCTGGCACCTGCCCGTCTTAGCGCTCGGGGAGTTCCTCTTCGGCATCCGGAGGTCCCGTGAACGCGCCAAGCTCGAGCGATGGATCGTCGAGGTGAAAACCACGTGCGCGCTGGTTTCGATCGATGCCGATACCGCTGATCATTACGCCGACATCCGCGAAGAGCTGCGCGCCGCGGCGACCCCGATTCCTGAAAACGACATCTGGATTGCAGCCCTTAGCCGGCAGTATGAGACGGCGCTGGCCACCCGAGACGGACATTTCGACAAGGTGCGCGGCTTGAAGCGCGTGGCGTGGTGACGCGTGGATTCGGACACGGGCAGGCATGGAGCACGCGGGACTTCGAGCTTGACCCTGCGGCAAAGGGTGCCACCCTCGTTCAGGTGAAAGAGATTCGGGTGACTTGTTCAGGTCGCATCGTGGGCATCGTCGGATATCGGCGGCGCTCTGCTCCCGATTCGGAATCGGGACTACGTTCTCGTCGTCCGCGCGATGTCAGCACCGGGCTTCAACATGCGCTTGGCCGGTCCGCGTAAGTGCCCGATGATAAAGGCATAAGCCAGTTTAGCTCAGCGGCAGAGCGGCGGTTTTGTAAACCGCAGGTCCTTGGTTCAAGTCCAAGAGCTGGCTCCAATTTTTGCATCGGCTCCTTATGATTCCGCTTCATCGCCCCGGCTTTGGGCTGGGAACGGTCCTGGCCTCCTTGCTGAGCGAGAAGGGGAGCCGGAGCCTTCGGCGCCTGGAAGAGGCCTACACGGAGGCCAGCGGCGGGGTTTGGGCGGTATGGCTTCCTTCCGCCCGCGCCGGCATAGGATGGGCGCTGCGGGCTTCGCTGGACAGCCCCGCCAAAGTGATCGGTCCGTCCTTCTCATGCACCGTAGTGCATGAGGCCATGGTCCGCTCGGGCGGAGAGCTTCACCTGGTGGACCCCGGGCCTGAGAGCTTCCTGATGGAACCTCAGTCCGTCTCGGTGTTGGAGAGGGGACGCCACGCCCTGGTGCTTTGCGAGGTCTATGGACACACCTACGGCCTTGCGGAACTGGAGCGCAACGCGGTCTCGCCGCCGGTCGTGCGCGTCGTGGATATGGCCATGTCGGTGCCTTGTCCCGCCCTGTTCGAGAGGTTGCGTCCGCACGATTTCGCCGTCATCAGCTTTGGCAACGGCAAGAGCATGTATGCGGGCTGGGGCGGCATCGGGTTCACGCGCGAGCGCGCGCTGGCCGACGCCGTGGGCCGGCTGCGCGACCTGGCGGCGGCCCCAGGGGATTCCAAATTGCTTTTGCGGCGCGCCCTGGGTATAGGGCTGCGGACCGCCGCCCATTATCCTTGGGTCTATGGGCTGAGCTGGAGGCTTTGGTACCGGGGCCGCCCCATGCTCCGCCGGGCCGGGGGAGTGCTGCGCCCAACCTGTTCGACGGAGCCAGGACCATCAGGTCCGGCGGGCGGCGAGGCCCAGATTCCTCAGGCGTGGTTCGACGAGCACACCTGCGCCCCCGAATGGCGCCTGCCCTCCACGCACTTGGACCGGGGCCTGGCCTTGTGGAATCTCCGCCAGGCGCATTCCTTTCACACGGCCCGCCTGGCCCTGGCGCGCCGCTACGCTGAGAACCTCGAGGCCGTCAAAGGGATCATCCGTCCGGCCGCCTCGTCCAGCGCACTGAGCCACTACACCGTCCGCATTGATGCCGCCATCCGGAACACGGTGAAGCAGCGCCTGTGGGAAAAGGGAGTCTATACCATTTCGCTTTGGACCTTTCCCGCACACTTGGACCGGCAGAGGTTCCCCAACACCTTCCGCCTCAGCTCGGAGGTGATCAACTTGCCGTTGTCGCCGTGGATGTCCACAGACGATGTGGACCGGGTCTGTGAACTGTTGAGCGGCGCCGTGAAGGCCGGGGTGGTGTCCGGGAGCGGCGCCTGAGAGGGGGCAAACACCACCCTAGCTCTTGAGCCGCAGGCGCCAGGCCCGGACGATCTGCTCGACAATTTGCGGCAGCGAATAGGTAAGGGTCCAGGAAGGGTATTGCTGCTTCATCTTGCGTAAATCGCTGTAGTAGCAGATGTGGTCGCCGATCCGGTTCTGGTCCACGTAGCGGTGCTTCTGGGGTTTGCCGCTGATGCTCTGGACCAAATCGAAGGCCTCGATGATGGAGCACGAGTTGTCCTTGCCGCCGCCCAGGTTGTAAACCTCCCCGCAGCGCGGGTTGAGATAGAACTGATGCATGAATCGGGCGACATCCTCGGAATGGATGTTGTCGCGGACCTGCTTGCCCTTATAGCCGTACACGGAGTATTCCCGCCCTTCGAGGTTGCATTTGACCAGGTAGCTCAGGAAGCCGTGCAGTTCCACCCCGGTGTGGTTGGGACCGGTCAGACAACCGCCGCGCAGGCAGCAGGTTGGCATTTGGAAGTAGCGGCCGTATTCCTGGACCATGATGTCGCCGGCAGCCTTGGAAGCCCCGAAGAGCGAGTGAAGACATTGATCGATGGGGAAGGTCTCCGGGATGCCGTGTTCCCGGTGCTGGTCGGCGTAGTCCCAGCGTTTAGGCAGCTCGACCAGGGGAACGCGGTTGGGACCGTCGCCATACACCTTGTTTGTGGACATGTGGATGAAAGGCGAGTCTGGACAGTGCCGGCGGCAGGCCTCCAGGATGTTCAAGGTGCCGCCGGCGTTGGTATCGAAGTCGTCGAAGGCAATGGCGGCGGCGCGGTCGTGCGAGGGTTGGGCGGCGGTGTGGACGACCAGCACGGGGCGGACCTCTTTGACCAGGGCGTCAACCTCGGCGCGGGCGCGAATGTCCAGTTCGTGGTGGGTGAAATCCGGAAGCGTCTCCTGCAAGCGCCGCTGGTTCCAGCGGGTGTCGCCTTGGGGTCCGAAGAAAACCGCCCGCTGGTTGTTGTCCACTCCATGAATCGAAAAGCCCTGCCTGGCGAAATAGGCGCACACTTCCGAGCCGATCAATCCATTGGAGCCTGTAATTAAAATCTTGTTGGCCATGCCTAGAATCAGGCCAATCTATAAGCCGGCCACGGGCCAGGGCAACTTCAATAGCTCCGGGCTGCGGCCTGGAAACCCCGAACCCCAAATTGAGGATTGAAAAATGGCCGGTTGTCGTTGAAGAATGCCACCGGATAACGCCCGACGAACAATTCTCCATGAATAATATGCCGACGAAGCAGGAAGGCCCGTCACCCGCCAGCCGGCCCGACTCATCCTGCGACAACGAGCCATGCCAAAACCAGGATTCCCCGTCCAACGGCGATCTGATTTTCCTGGTGGTATTCTTCTCGATCTGCCTGGCGGCGCTCCAATTATTCATGGCGGCCAGCGGCCACGGTTTGATGCGCGTCCAGCACCTTGCCACCGCGGTGGAGTACGCCCGGGGGCACATTGACCTGATGCGGCCCGTGATCCCCGGTTTCAATGCCAACGGGGCCCCCACGCCGCTGGACTTTCCGATCTGGCAGGGAATTACCGCCGTCCTGATGAAGCTGTTCGGCGTGTGGTATGGATGGGGCAACGTGGTCTCCATGGTGTTCCTGTTCAGTTCCGCATGGGCCTTGTTCGATTTGACTCGCCGGCTCTTTTCGACGCGCGCGGCCTGGTGGACCTTGTTCTTTTGGTTGACCCAGCCCATCACCATCCTGATCGCGGGCGAAGCCGGGGGAGATGGCACGGCCTGGGCCTTCGCCGTCTGGTTCATCTATTGCGCATTCCGCATGATGGCCGGCGGCGGTTGGCGCTGGTGGCCGGCGGCGGCGCTGGCGGGATGCCTGAGCGCCACCACGAAGGCTCCCTTTTTCATGACGGCGGGCCTGACCACATTTCTGTGGCTGCTCCAGGGTTATCGGCGGTCTCGCACAGCTTGGCTAGGTTTAGCCACAGCCGGAGCGGTGAGTTGCGCGGCCTTCGCGGCGTGGAGCGCCTACTCGCACCGCGTCTATGCCCAGGCCGAATTCCCGCTCATGAACTTGAATGTCTTCGCCCAAGGTGGGGCGAAGCAGTGGTTCTTCGGGGACTTGGCCTTTCGATTGAAAATATCCAATTGGATTTACGGCGGCTGGCACTTGCTTACCTACGTGGTGGGGAATTTCACGCTGGTCTTCCTGTTGCTCGGCGCGGTGCGGTTGCGCCGGATGTGGCCGGTGTGGTCCTGGTTGCTGGCGGCTGGCTGCGCGACGCTGGTATTCACCCCGATCATTATGTTTCGGGGGCATGTGCAGTACTTTTTCATCTTCTCGCCCGTCGTGGCGCTGCTTTGCGCGAGGGCGGCCCACGAGTTCGAGCCGCGGCTCTGGCAGGCCCTGCGGGCAGGGCCGGTCTGGCGCTTCCTGCTCGTGCTCGCGACCACCGTCCTGGGACTGGTCGAGTGCTCGCAGGTGCTGCACTTCACCAGTAACTTCGACACCTACGATGACGACGTGGCTCGAATCCTAAGGCAGCACACGGCGCCGGAAGACAAACTCATCGTTTGGGGCCAGGTCTGGGGCGAGCCATTCATGCGCGCTCGACGGCAGGGCCTGACGGGCGGCTTCACGTTCCGGGACACCGCCTGGCTGAACGATGCTCACGCGCTGGCCCGCCTCAAGGAACTGGGTTACACCAAGTTGGTGCTGGTCAATGTCTCGCCCCTCACGGTCGCCCTCACGGCGGTCACTGGCTCGCACCTGAGCCAGAGCTTTGATCTGCCTCAGTTCCTGCCTGCGGTAGCGAAGGACTGGCCGGTGGTGCTTAATTCGAGTTCTGTCCTGATCGTCCAAATCCCCCGGCAGTGACCCGTCTCGGAGCGCAGAGCCTAAAGGCGTTGCGGTGCCCTCGACGCTCTCACCTTCCCACGCGCCACCGTCAGATCTTGAGTGCGCGCTGGCGGTATGCCTCGTCCGGCCGGCCAGCGATGCGCTGGACGTTCTGCGGGGTGAAGAAGATGGGACCGCCGATGGCGGCGGCGCCCGCGAAGATTCGGGCGGCTTTTTCGGCCATGAGCAGCGCCGAAATGATCGATTGCCAGGTGGGTCCCAGGGCGATGAGACCGTGATTCTGCATCAGGATGACGCGAGGCTGGCGCTGGACCTTTTTCACGAAGGCCTCGGTCTCCCGCCGGATGACCTGGGAAAGCTTCAGGCCGGGGTCCGTGTAGGGGACGAATACCGAGGCGACCCCGCAGCAGACGATCTCGTCGGGAAACATCCGGTGTTCGGCGAAATCCCGGGCGCGCGGCGAACAGAGGATTTGGTTGACGCCCGTGGCGTGGCAATGGCCGACAAACCGGATGCCCGGCAGGGACAAGAGATACGCGTGGAAGACGGCCTCGACGGAGGGTTTTTTGGCCTTGGGGTCCGTGCGAGAGGCCAGCAGCGCCTCGTCGACCTCGGCGTCAGTCATGGCATCGCGCTCCAGCAGAGGAAGCAGCGCCGAGAACCGGCACTCGACCAGGTCCGGCGCTTCCAGGGTGCCGAGGCAGGTGCCGCTGGCCTTGACGAGAAAGGTATCGTCGCTGAGCCGGGCCGAGGTGTTGCCCTCGCCAAGGATGGCCAACCCGCGGTCTTCGCGGCCGATTTCGTGAGATAAGGTCAAGACGTCCGTCAGGCTAGAGTTATGCATAATAAGAAAAATCAGTTCATTTCCTGCCCGCCGGTGACGCTCAAGGCGATGCCGGTAATGTAGGCGGACTGGCTGGAGGCCAGGAAGACCACCGCGTTGCAGACGTCGTCGTAGGAGCAGCCGCGTTTCATGGGAACCTGGTTGACGTAGGCGCGGCGGACATCCTCGACGGTTTTGGCGCCCGGGACCTTGCCGGCCCGCAGGTATTGGACGAACAGACCCTTTTCAGGATGGGTCCAGAGGGGAGAATCCAGGAGGTTGCCGGGGCAGACGGCGTTGCAACGCACGTTGAAGGGGGCCATTTCGAGGGCCACACTCTGGGTGTGGCCAATGCCGCCGAACTTGGTGGCCGCATAAGCGGAATTGGCCGAACTGCCTTTCTTGCCGGACTTCGAGTTAATATTGATGATCGACCCGCTGCGCTGCTGCTTCATGACGCGGCAGGCGTGCTTGGTCGTCAGGAAGTAGCCGAAAAGGTTGACGGTCATGACCGCCCGCCATTTTTCGGCGTCCGCGTCGGCTATCGGCTCGGCTATCAGAATCGCCGCGTTGGCCACAACGATGTCCACCCGTCCGAACTCACGCACCGCCCGCTCGAAGAGGGCCTGGACGTCCGCTTCGCGCGTGACGTCCACCTTCAGCCCCAGGACCCGCCGGCCGGTTTCCTGGGAGATGGCGCCGGCGGCGGCGTTGACGCCGGGTTCGTTGACGTCCGCGATGATCAAATGGCAGCCCTCTCGCGCCAGGCGCTGGGAGATAGCCTGGCCGAGACCTTGGGCGCCGCCGGTGACAATGGCGATTTGGTCCTGGAGATGGCCGCTCATGATTTGGCAATCCCCTTGACCAGGGCGTCCTCGGCCTGTTTGTTCCATAGACCTCCGGCCAGCGGAAGCTTGCCGCTCAACTCGGGCAGGGGCGTCAGTTTCAAGCCGTGGCAGGAGGGATAGACGAGGATCTTCCCTGGCATCAGGTTCTTCTCTACCGCCCGGATGCCGTCAATGGCGCCGTCCAGCCCGGCCACGGCCGCCACCGAGAGATTCGTGTCGAGCTGACGGGCGACGACTTTGGCCAGCACCAGCTTCATATCCTCGAGGGTCGAACCGCTCGTCCCGATGAAATAGAGCTCCTTGGCGATGTAGGCGTCGAGGTCGAGTTCGGCGGTGACGGTGCCGGGGATGCCGGCGAAGATATTGATGATGGCGCGCGGGGCGGCGGCGGCCACGGCTTGGACGACCAGGGCCGGGACCGGCGCCATCAGGACAATGTAGTCGAACTGTCCGGCGAGCTTCTCTTTGGCGGGATTGTAGGGGCGGAAGCTGAGCTTGTTCTTCTCGACCAGCGGCGCGGCGAGCTTTTGGAGCATCGCCAGGCGCTCGTCACTGAGGTCGCCGGCAAAGACCGCAACGTTGGGCACCCCCTGGCAGAGGTCGCGCAAGACGTGCATCGTGCCCATCGGCCCGGCGGCGCCGATGATGTTGATCTTGTCGTTGGCCCGGACTTCCGCCGTGGTGGGAATATAGGCCATCGAAGCGGCCGGGTCAGACCCGGTGGCGCCGATAACCCGGATGCCGCCGTAGTGGACGCGGCCAACCTGGGAGACGACCGGCCGGCCAAAATGGCCGCCACACAGAACGATGTTGAAAAGCCCGTGGACGCCCACCTTCGGGAAGAGCCGGGCCGCGGTTTCCGCGGACGCGCCGAAATAGACGACGTCATCGAAGCCCGCGTCCTTGAGTTCGGCGATCTGCCCGGCGACCGCCCAGGTGATGTCGGCGGGCTTGCCGTAGCTTTCAAAAAGATTGGCGAGTTGTGAGGGGGCAACCGGGGTTTCGCCGACCACGAGCATTTTGCCGTCGGCCTTGAGGGTGCGGCGCTGTTTCCCGACGTAAGCGTTCTCGACGCACGCCCACGGTTCGCACAGGGCCAAGGCCGAGGCGGAGAGGTCCTCGGGGACGGGGATCAGCATGGATTCGCCGTCGGGGGCGGTGAATACCCGCTCATCGAGCAGCACGTATTCCTGGAGGGCTCCTTCGAAATTGTAGCCGAAAGCGGAATTCGAGCCGGCGGTGGGCGCCCAGCGGTAATCGGTTTGCACCAGGTAACGCTCCCCGACGTGGTAGCGGGTCACTCCGCGGCCGGTCTTGGCGATGCGGATGACCGTTTCATGGCCCGGCACTGTCGGCTTGTCGCCGGGCACGTAGTGGGGCATCTGGGCCAGGGCCTGCGGGTCAACCCCGCTGGCTACGGCAGACTTGCGGGCGTGGCCCGAAAACTGTTTCAGCAGCTTGAGGTCCGAAAAACAGAGGCCCGTCACCTCGACCCGCCCCAAAACCTGATGCGGGCCGGGACGAAACACCGGCTTGGAGCGGTTGAGTTGCAATTGGTCGGGTCCGATCAACTGCACCGCTTCCTGCGTTTGCGGGATTTTGGTTGTCATGGGCTTAGACGATCAAACATGCCAGTATTGTGCCGAGGTTCCCCCGGCTCCGCCAGCGGAAAGTGATGCGCCCTGCCGCGGACTCTTGCACCGTCACCCAGCTATTTCGGCGTCGCCGCAGCCGCCGTTTGGCGCTCGATTTCCCATCCGCCACCCAGGGCCTTATAGACGGCGACCAGGGCTGTGACGGTGCGGGTCTGGCTTTGGGCCAATTCGTCCTCGACGGCTAACTGGGTGCGCTCGGCGTCCAGGACGGTCAGGAAATCCGCCATGCCGCTTTCGTAGCGTTGGTTGGCCAGGTCCACCGCCAGGGCGGAGGAGTGGGCGGAGGCGGCGAGATGGTCCCGCTGCGCTTGCTGGCGCCCGAAATCCACCAGCGCATTCTCCGTTTCCTCGAGTGCCGTCAGGACGGTCTTCTCATAAGTGGCCAGTTGCACTTCCGCGCTCGCCTTGGCGGCCTTGATGGCGGCGCGCACCCGGCCCAGGTCCAGCGCCGCCCATGTAATGCCCGGTCCGAAGGAGTAGGCATCGGAGCCGGGTCCCCCCAACCCTGAGAGTTGGCTCGCCTCGAAGGCCAGGTTGCCGTTGAAGGTGACCTTGGGAAAGAGATTGGCCGTCTGGACCCCGACCACCGCCGTGGCCATGGCCAGGGACCTTTCGGCGGCCCGGATGTCAGGGCGTCGGCGCAGCAGCTCGGCGGGGGTGCCGATCGAGAGCATCGGCGGCAGCGGCGGCAGGGGAACGGGAGATGCCAGTTCGCTTTCGAGGGCGCTCGGTTGTCGCCCCACCAGCACGCTGGCTCGGTGGAGCGCGTGTTTGATGGCGGCCTCGATCGGTGGCAGTCCGGCCTGCGCGGCTTCCCATTGCGCCCGGGCCCGATCGGTGTCCAGTTCCGTGGCGCGCCCGGCTTGGAGCCTCGCCTCGGTCAGTTCGAGCGTCTGGCGTTCGTTCTCGACGTTCTTGCGTCCCACCTCCAGCTCGTGCTGCGCGCCGCGCAACTCAAAGTAATTGCGCGCCACCTCGGCGATGAGGCTCACCAGGACGTCGCGCCGCGCTTCCTCGGTGGCCGCCAGCCCCGCTGAGGCGGCCTGGATAGCCCGGCGCGCTCCCCCGAACAGGTCAACCTCCCACGTGGCATCGAAGCCGGTGTTGAACAGCGCCAGTTCGCGCTGCGCGCGCGCGTACCCCGGCTCCGAGTCTTGGCTGGCGAGCGACTTATTGTATTTCGCATCGCTGTGAACGATGGGCAGCGCGCTGAGGATGGCCTGGGAGCGCATCGCGCGGGCTTCGAGCACACGGGCCGCGGCGATGCGCAGGTCATAGTTCGAGGCCACGGCAAGATCGATCAACCGATTGAGCTCCGGGTCGTTGAAGCTCCGCCACCAGGTCACGGCCGTTTGGTTTGCCGAGGTGGGCGCCTGGTTCGTGTTGGCGAACGAGGCGCTCACGGAGGCACTCGGCGGATGGTAGTTCGGGCCGACGGCGCAGCCGTTGAGGAGGGCAACCGACACCGTGCCGAGCAGGAGCAGGCCGAGCGCGGTGCCGGCTGTGGCCGTCCGGGGGGCCGCTTCATGGCCGGGCGCTTGTTGCCTCTTGCCAAGCATCCGCCGGATGACCACATAGAACACCGGTGTCAAAAAAATCCCGAAGAGCGTGACCCCGATCATGCCCCAAAACACGGCGGTCCCTATCGTTGTGCGCATCTCCGCCCCGGCGCCGTGGGAGAGCATGAGGGGAATGACCCCGAAGGTGAAGGCCAGGGAGGTCATGAGGATTGGCCGCAAGCGGAGCCGGGAGGCCTCGAGCGCGGCCTCGGCCGATTCCTTGCCCGCCTCCTGCAACTGGCGGGCAAACTCGATGATCAGAATCGCGTTCTTGCAGGCCAGCCCCATGAGAACGACCAGGCCAATCTGCGTGAACAGGTTGTTTTCCAACCCCCGCGCCCACACGCCCCCGATGGCAAAGAGCAGGCAGAGCGGCACCACCAGGATGATCGCCAGCGGCAACGACCAGCTTTCGTATTGGGCCGCCAGCACCAGAAACATCATCAGCACGCACAGGGGGAAGATATAGACGGCCGTGTTGCCCGCGAGAATCTGCAGGTAACTCAGCTCCGTCCACTCGATGGACATGCCCGGCGGAAGGACCTCTTGGGCCAGGTCATCCATGGCGCGCAGCATCTCCCCCGAACTGGTGCCGGGGGGCGTGCTGCCGGTAATCTCCGCCGCCGAGAACATATTGTAATGGCCCGCCAGCACGGGGGCGGCGATGTCTCGCACGCGGACCAGCGTGCCCAAGGGGACCATCGCTCCGTGGATGTTCCGCGTCTTGAGGTTCAGCACGTTCTCGGGGTGGCGGCGGAACGGGGCGTCCGCCTGGGCGGTCACGTGGAACGGGCGGCCCATAAATGTGAAATCATTCACATAAAGCGAACCCAGATAAATGTTCAGGGTGTCCCAGACCCCGTCCAGAGGCACGCCCATGGACTCCGCTTTGGCGCGGTCCACGTCCAGGAAGATTTGGGGAACATTGGCGCGGAAGGTGGACATCGCCCCGACGATGTGCGGGTCCCGGTTGGCGGCCGCGGTCAGCCCTCGCACGGCCTCTTCGAGGGCCTGGTAGCCGGCGGCGCCGCGGTCCTCGACCTGCAGCTTGAACCCGCCCAGCGTTCCCAGACCGTCCACGGGCGGCGGGCCGAACACACCCACCATCGCGTCCTGGATGTTCGCCCGGGCGATGCGCGCCCGCACGTCGCGGATGATGGCAGGTCCGCTCAGGCCCTGCTTGACCCGTTCCTCGAAGGGGGCCAGACGGACAAACATGCTCGACGCATTGGCGCTGTTGCCCAGGCTCACTAATGACAAACCCGCAAATTCAGACACCACCGCGACGCCGGGAGTGCCTTTGAGGATTTCCATCACCTTCCGGCTCACCTCACGGGTGCGCTGGAGCGACGCCCCGTCCGGCAATTGCAGGTAACAATAAATATTGCCCTTGTCCTGGGCCGGAATGAACCCCGAGGGCACGTTGGTAAAACCGAACCAGGTCAGGACAAGCAGGCCCGCGTAGAGCGTCAGCCCCAGGCCGCAATGCCGCAACAGCCGGCGCAATGTCCCCGCGTAACCCGACCGGCTGGCGTCGAACACCCGGTTAAAGCCCTCGAAAAGCCACCCGACCGCCCCATGAATGAGCCGTCCGACGAAATCCTTCTGGGCGTGATGAGGTTGGAGCAGCAGGGCCGCCAGGGCCGGGCTGAGCGTCAGGGAGTTGAAGGCCGAAATCAGCGTCGAGACCGCAATCGTCAGGGCAAACTGCTGATAAAACTTGCCCGTAATGCCCTGAATGAAAGCGGTCGGAATAAACACCGCGCTCAGCACCAGTGCTATCGCGATCACCGCCCCGCTTACCTCCTCCATCGCCTTCTTGGTCGCCTCCACGGGCGCAAGCCCCTCCGCGATGTGCCGTTCCACGTTCTCCACCACCACAATCGCGTCGTCCACGACAATGCCAATCGCCAGGACCAGGCCGAAAAGCGAGAGATTGTTGATGGAGAATCCGAGCGCCGCCATCGCCGCGAACGTGCCAACCAGCGAGACCGGCACCGCCACAAGCGGGATAATGGATGCCCGCCAATTCTGGAGGAAGAGCACCACCACGAAGACAACCAGCAGGATGGCCTCGATCAGCGTGTGGAGCACTGCGCGGATTGACTCGCGGATGAAGGCCGAGGTGTCGAAGGCCACCCGGTAATCCAACCCTTCGGGAAACGCCTTCTTCAGTTCCTTCATCGTGTGCTCGATGGCATTAGCCGTCTCGATGGCGTTCGAGCCGGGTTGCTGGAATATCGCTATCCCCGCCGCCGGTTTGCCGTCCAGCAAGGCATCGATGCTGTAGTCGTTGGCGTCCAGTTCAACGCGCGCCACGTCTCGCAAGCGGGTCACTTGGCCCTCAGCGTCGGCCTTTAGGACGATGTTCTCGAATTCTTCCGGCGTGGTGAGCCGGCCTTTGAGCCGGACCGCCAGTTGGAACTGATTGTCCACCGGCTGGGGCGCCTGGCCGAACTGGCCGGCGGCCACCTCGACGTTCTGGCGCCGTATGGCTGCCGCCACGTCCCCGGCGGTCAGATCGCGGGCCGATACTTTGTCCGGGTCCAGCCAGATGCGCATGGCATAATCGCGCGCCCCGAAAATGATCGTGTCCCCCACGCCCGGCAGCCGCCGCAGCACGTCCTGGACATGCAGGTAGGCGTAATTGCTCAGATACACCGCGTTGTACTTGCCGGTGGGGGAAACCAGGCTGATGAGCATCGCAATCGTTGGCGACCGCTTGCGCACCGTCACCCCAAGCTGCCGGACCACGTCAGGCAGGCGTGGCAAGGCCAGGTCCACCCGGTTTTGCACCAGCACCTGCGCCATGTTCGGATCGGTGCCGACCTTGAACGTGACCGCCAGCCGCATCGAACCGTCGCTCGCGCACTGAGCCGACATGTACAGCATGTCTTCGACCCCGTTGATCTGCTCCTCAATCGGCGTTGCCACCGTGTCTGCCATCGTCTCGGCATTGGCCCCGGGGTAATTCGCCATCACAAAAATGGTCGGCGGCGTGATTTCCGGATACTGGGCTACCGGCAGCGTGAGCAGCCCAATGGCTCCCAGCAACACAATGAAGATGGACAGCACGGCCGCGAAAATCGGCCGGCGAATGAAAAAATGGGAGAAAGTCATGATGGCATCTGAGCGTATTCGGGTGCGTCGGTAAGAGGTCTGAGGCCCAAGGTCGGAAAAGGCGGGCTATGGCCCGGCGTGGAGCGGGGTTGGCGCGGCGGAGGCCGCGGTGGTTTTGGCCTTGCCGGCGGGCGAGTCGTCCCCTTGCACCTCCAGTTTGGCTCCCCTGCGCACCATCACGAGGCCATTGACGATCAGGCGGTCCTGCGGCGTGAGCCCCTCGAGCACGGCCCGCAGCGGCCCGTGCGACCGTCCCAGTTTGACCGGGCGCGCATCGGCGGTGCCTTCCGCGCTTACCACGTACACGAATTTATAGTTCTGGTCCGTCATGACCGCCGTGTCGGGCACTACCAGCGCCTGAACGGGCGGCCCGGCCGGCACTCGCACCGTGGCGAACATCCCGGGCACCAACGCCCGATCCTCGTTGGCAAAAACCGCCCGCAGGCGGATCGTGCCCGTCTTGGAGTTCACTTGGTTGTCGACATAATCCACCCGGCCCCGGTGCCGAAAGTCCTCTTCGTTGGCCAGCTTCAGCTCGCACGGCATCGAAAGCGACGATTTGTCCGCCGGCCCGGATTGAAAGCAGGAGCGGTACTGCAGGAAGGCCTCCTCCTGCACGTCAAAATAGCAGTAAATCGGCGCCACTGTTACGAGCGTGGCGAGCATGGGCGTGCCGTTGGCCTGGACGAGGTTGCCCGGAGTGACCAGCCGGCGGCTAATCTGACCGCCCACGGGCGCGGTAATGCGGGTGTAATTCAGGTTCACCTTCGCGACCTCCTCGGCCGCCCGGCTCGCCTTCACGGCGTCTTCCGCCTCGTGCGCCGCCTTGGCGCGCAGGTCCAGTTCCTCTTCGGAAATCGCCTTCGTCCCCCGCAGCTTCTCAGCCCGTGTCAGGTCATTGCGGGCAAGTTCGAGGTGCGTCTCCGCCTGGCGCCTCACGGCCATTGTCCGATCCAGCTCCGCCTGGTAGGGGGTCGGATCGATGACAAACAGCAGGTCCCCGGTCTTCACCTCCGTTCCGTCCATGAAATGAATGGAATCGATGTATCCGGTCACCCGCGCGCGGACCTCCACCGCCTCTACCGCCTCGATGTGGCCCGGATACGGGTCCCAATTAGTCAGCGTCATTTGCTGAGGCAGGGCCACCGTAACCTTGACGGGCGGCAGGGTCGTGGTTGTTTTGCTCTTTTGGCAGGCGGTCAGTCCCGCCAGGGCTGCCAACGCTAGAATCAGGCTTGGAATTGCTTTCATGGGAAAATCAGGGTTTGGTGTGTTCGAGCCAGCCGCCGCCCAGGGCCTTATAGAGAGTCACCAGGCTCGAAAGCCGCGCCGTCCGGGCGCGGATAAGGTTCTGCTGGGCGTTGTAGAGGTCCTGCTGGGCGGAGAGCACGTTCAGGTAGCTGTCCACGCCGTGCCGGTAGCGGAGCTCCGCCAGGTCGTAGCGGCGCTGCTCGGCTTTCACGAGGGCCTCCAGCGCGGCCAGTTGCCGCTCGAGCATGCACCGGGCGGCCAACGCATCCGCCACCTCACGGAACGCCGTTTGAATCGCCTTCTCATAGTTCGCCACTTCGATGAGCTTGCTCACCTTGGACGCATCCAGGTTCGCGCGGTTATTGCCGGCATCGAAGATCGGCACCGTGATCTGCGGCGAAAAATTCCACGCCTTCGACGCCCCTGTGAAAAGGTCCTCCAGCTTGAGGCTCGAGGTCCCCGCCGCGCCCGTCAGGATGATGCGCGGGAAAAAAGCCGCTCGCGCCGCGCCGATGTCCGCGTTGGCGGCCTCCAATTGATACTCCGCCTGCAGGATGTCCGGGCGGCGTTGGAGCAGGTCCGAGGGCAGGCCCTCGGGGACTTGCCCGCGCACGAATTGGCCTTCCAACAGGTCGGGACGCGGAAGATTGGATGGGAGCGGACAGCCCACCAGGAGCACCAGGGCGTTCTCCGCCTGGGCCTGGAGTTGAGTCAGCGCCGCCACATTGGCGCGGGCGGTCTCGACCTGCGCCTCGGCGGAACGCAAGTCCAGTTCGGAGGCGATGCCGTTCTCGAAGCTCCTCTTGTTCAAGCCCAGGGAATCTTCCACCGCTTTCAGAGTCTGCCTCGCTACGCCCAGTTGTTCGTCCGCCTCCCGTTCGGCCAGGTACTGGATGGCCACTTCCGCCACCAGGGCCATCTGGGCGGCCTTGCGCCCCTCCTTGGTGGCCAGGTAGCGGTTGAGCGCCTCGGCCTTGAGGCTGCGCACCCGTCCGAACAGGTCGAGTTCGTAGGAGATCACTCCAACACTCACGCCATACTCCGTATATTGGAGCGGTTGGCTGAACCCGCTCACTCCGGCCGGAATGAGTTGGCGAGAGCCCATGGCATTCCCGCTGACCGTCGGCAGCAAGGCCGCCCGCTGGATGCGATACTGGGCGCGGGACAGTTCGACGTTGAGCACCGCCACGCGCAGGTCGCGGTTGTTGGACAAGGCCAGTTCCACAAGCCTCGCCAGGCGCGGCTCGACGAAGAACTCCCGCCAGCCCAACTCGGCCGCAGGAAGGGCCGGCACGGCGTTGGTCTGCGCGGGTTCCGCGTAGGCCGGGCCTTTGGGCCAGGACGCGGGGCCGGGCGCCGCGGGCCGCTCATACCGCGGCGCCATGGTGCATCCCGCCTGCATCACCACCGCCGCCAGGAGCAAAGGAATGGGTTTCATCTCGTCCTGTTCTCTACTCGTTCCGGCGGTCCGCGGGCGCCGCGTCGCTTTGTCCGGGAAGAGCTTGGATGGCCGGCCTCGCCTTGAACAGGCGGCGGACGACCACAAAGAACACCGGCACCATGAACACGGCCAGCACCGTGGCCGTGACCATGCCCCCGGCTACCCCGGTCCCAATCGCGTGCTGGCTGGCGGAGCCGGCCCCGTGGCTCAGCGCCAGCGGCAGCACCCCAAACACAAAGGCCAGTGAAGTCATCAGGATCGGCCGCAGCCGCAGGTGCAGTGCCTCCAGTGTGGCTTCAATCAGACCCTTCCCCGCCGCCTGGGCTTCCTTGGCGAACTCGATGATCAAGATGGCGTTCTTCGTCGAGAGTCCGACGACCGTCAGCAGGCCCACCTTGAAATAGACGTCGTTGGGCAAGCCGCGCAGCGTGACCGCCAGCAGCGCGCCCACGATTCCCAGAGGCACCACCAGGATTACAGAGAGCGGGATGGACCAGCTCTCATAGAGCGCCGCAAGGCTCAGGAATACGATCAGCACCGAGAGCGCGTACAAGGCGGGCGCCTGCGACCCGGACAACCGCTCCTCATACGATTGGCCCGTCCATTCGTAGCCGATGCCGCGCGGCAACCGACCGGCGATCGACTCCATCGCCTGCATGGCCTCGCCGGTGCTCTTGCCCGGAGCGGCGGTGCCCACGATCTCCACCGACGGCAGCCCGTTATATCGGGCCAGCGCCGGCGACCCGTAAATCCAGCGCAGCGTAGTGAACGCCGACAGAGGCACCATCCCTCCGCCCGCGTTGCGGACATACACCCGGCCGATGTCCTCCGGCAGCATCCGATACGGGGCGTCCAGTTGGACGATGACCTGCTGCACGCGGTTGCCGTTGACGAAATTGTTCACATACAGCGAGCCGAAGCAGGTCTGCAACGTCGTATTGATGTCCGCCAAAGACACCCCCAAGGCGCAGGCCTTGTCCTCGTCCAGATCGATCTTGAGTTGGGCCTCGTCTTCCAAGGCCTGCATGCGCACGCCGGCCAGATTCGGGTCCTTGGCGGCCAGGCCGAGCAGTCGGTTGACCGCCTCCATCAGTTTTGCGTGGCCCACGCCGGCCTGATCCTCCAATTGAAAATCGAATCCCGAAGAGGTGCCCAGCTCGGATATGGGCGGAGGGATGAGCGGGAACACCATCGCATCCTTGATCGGCGCGAACGCCATGAAGGCCCGCCCCGCCAGGCCCTGGGCGCTGTGCTCAAAGCCGTGCCGCAGGCCCCAGTCCTTGAGCCGCATGAATCCCATTGCCGCATTCTGCCCGCGCCCATTGAAGCTGAATCCCGCCACCGTCACAAGGTCCTCGATTTCCGGTTGCTTGAGATAGAAGTCCTCCACCTGCTTGAGCACCGCCACCGTGCGCTCCTGCGTCGCTCCGACCGGCAACTGCGCCATCGTCATTACGTAGCCCTGGTCCTCCTCCGGCAGGAAGGACGACGGCAGCCGCGTGTAGAGCATGGCAACCGCGGCCAGGATCGCCCCGTAAACGGCGAGGCAGAAGACGGAGTGCCTCACCACCACCGCCGCAAGGCCCTGGCAGCCTTCGGCGCTGGCGGCAAAGCCCCGGTTGAACCACCCGAAAAAACCGCCCTTCTCGTGATGGTGCCCTTTTCGCACCGGTTGGAGCAGCGTCGCGCACAGCGCCGGGGTCAGCGACAGGGCCAGGAACACCGAGAGCAACATCGAGGAAACCAGCGAAAGCGAGAACTGCCGATAAATCGCCCCTACCGAACCGGTGAAGAGTGCCATCGGGATGAAAACCGCCGTCAGGACCAGGGAAATGCCGATCAAGGCGCCGGTAATCTGGCCCATGGCCTTGCGCGTGGCCTCCCGCGGCGGCAACCCTTCCTGGCTCATGATCCGTTCGACGTTTTCCACCACCACGATGGCATCATCCACCAGAAGTCCGATGGCCAGCACCATCCCGAAGAGCGTGAGCACGTTGATCGAGAACCCGAAGACGCGCATCGCCACGAACGTTCCCAGCAACGCGATCGGCACCACGATGGTCGGAATCAACGTCGCTCTCAGGTTCTGCAAAAACAGATAGACCACCAGGAATACCAAAAGAATGGCGATGCCCAGCGTCTTGATGACCTCCTGGATCGAAATCCTCACGAACAACGAGCTGTCGTATGGAAAGTTCGCCCGCACGCCGGGCGGAAAGAACTTCGAGAGTTCCGCCACCTTCGCGCGCACCACCTGCGCCGTGGCCAGGGCGTTTGCCGTAGCGGAGAGCTTCACCGCCACCGCCGCGCACGGATACCCGTCGGCCCGCGCTTGCATGCTGTAGTCCTGGCCTCCGAGCTCCACCCGGGCCACGTCCCGCAGCCGGACCCGGGAGCCGTCGGGGTTCACGCGCAAGAGTATCGCCCCGAACTCCTCGGCCGTGCGGAGCGTCCCCCGGCCCTGGACCGTCACGTTCAACTGCTGGTTTTGCACCGCCGGACGCGACCCGAGTTGCCCGACCGGCACCTGGATATTCTGGGCCTGCAAAGCGCCGGCAACGTCCGCCGGCGTCAGGTTAACGCTGGTGAGCTTGTCCGGGTTGAGCCAAATCCGCATCGCATACTGCGTCCCGAACATGAACCCCTCCCCGACCCCCGGAAGACGCCGGATGGGATCCAGCACATTGGCCGCGATGTAGTTGCCCAGCCCCACCTCGTCCAAGCCGCCGCCAGGAGAGGAGAGCGTGAATATCAACAGGAAACTACGGGCGGTCTTGGATACCACGACCCCGTTCTGCTGCACCACGGCCGGCAGGCTGGGCGTCGCCAACTGCGCCTTGTTCTGCACCTGGACCTGCGCGATGTCCGGGTCCGTGCCCGGCCGGAAGTAGAGATCAATCTCCGCTTCCCCCGCCGCGCTGCTGCTCGAGGACATGTACTGCAGGTTATCGATCCCGTTTAACTGCTGCTCGATGACCGAGGTCACCGAGTCCTGCAGCGTCTCAGCCGACGCCCCGGCATACGTCGCCGTGACCGAGATGGACGGTGGCGCGATGTTCGGATACTGCGCCACCGGCAACCGGGTTATCGCCAGCCCGCCCAGCAGCATGATGAGCAGCGATATCACCCACGCGAATACCGGGCGATCAATGAAAAACCTGGCCATGATGTCAAAGGGGTGCGGCCTTCGAGACCCTAACCCCGGACTTGGCGTCCGCCCCCATCACGAACGGCACCGGCGTCACCGGGCTGCCGGGCATCGCCTTTTGCAGACCCTCCACGATGACCCGATCGCCCGGCTTCAGACCGTCCGACACGATCCACTTGTCGGCCCGCGTCGCTTCAGCGTGGATGGCGCGGACCTCGACCGTGTTCGTGGCGTTGACGACCAGGACCGTTGCGGAACCGTCCGGCCCACGCACGACGGCCCGCTGCGGCACCGTCAGGGCCGCGCTGTCCACGGCTTGTTCGAGCCGGCCGCGCGCGAACATTCCCGGCAGCAAAAGATGCTCCGGATTGGGCGCCGAGGCCCGCAGGGTGATCATGCCCGTCGTCGGGTCCACCGTGATGTCCGAAAAAAGCAGTTTCCCCGGATGCGGATAGACGGTGCCATCCTCCAGCAACAAGGTCACCTTGGCCAAACCGGGCGCCAGACTCTTGAGCTTTCCGTTTTCCAGCGCGCGCCGCAGCCGCAGCACCTCTGTGCTGGACTGCGTAAAATCGAAGTAAATTGGATCGAGCTGCTGGATGGTCGCCAGCGGCGTCGCCTCGTTCTGCCCGACCAGCGCCCCTTCGGTCACCTTGGCCTTGCCAATCCGCCCCGTGATCGGCGCGGTGACCGTCGCATAGCCCAGGTTCAACGAGGCCGTCTCCACGCCCGCCTTGCCCGCCAGCACCTCCGCTTCCGCCTGCAAGGCCATCGCGGTCGCCTCGTCATAGTCCTGTTTGCTGACCGCGTTGAACTCCACCAGCGCCTTGTAGCGGTCCGCCTTGGCCTGGGCCTGCTTCAGGTTTGCCTCCGCCTTGGCCAACGCCGCCTTGGCGCTGTCCAATACCGCCTGCAGCGGGGCCGGGTCGATCTCCAGCAACACGTCCCCCGCCTTCACGTCCGCCCCCTCCTCGAACCGCCTCCTCAGGAGGATACCCGCCACCCGGGCCCTCACCTCCGCCACGCGCACCGCGTCAATCCGCCCCGGCAATTCCGTGGTCAGCGTCAGCGGCTCCGTTGTCACGGTGACCACGCTCACCTCCGGCGGCGGCCCGCCAAATCCGCCTGGACCTCCGGGCCCCGCCCCTGCCGGCCCGCCTTGCTTCGGGCCGCAACCCGCCATCACCGCCAGCAGAAGGCACATAACGCCCCGGAGACCTCGTTTCCCTGCATCCGGAGCGTGAACATTAGGCGTCGTTTGCCTCATAGGGGGGTAGGGGTGGTTGGACGTGGAAGAGTCAGGCCGCCCGCAACCCTGCGGCCGCGAAGCGAACCAGCCGCCTCACCAGATCATCGCAGTTGGGCGTCCGGTGGACGATGCACGGCAGCGATTGATCCAGCATCAACAGCAAATAATGCAATGAACCCACTATGAACGTCTTTCCGCAGACCAGCGCCTCTTCGGAGAGCGTGGGAACGGCGCGGCGCAGCGCGGCGTCATATCGCTGCGACAAAGGGTCGAAATGGGTCTTCTTGAGCTTCTCAACGACCGTGGTTCCCGGTTCCCCGACCAACCGTCCCATCAGCTTGGCAAAACTGGCGCCCCCCCCTGTGGGGTTCAGCGCGTGCTGGACCGCGGGCCGGATATAGGCCCTGAGCACGGCTTCCGCCTTCGGCGCCGCCTTTCCCGCTCCCCTCTCCACCTCGTCCAATGCCGTCAATCGCTCCTCCGTAATCGGCCTCAGCCGCCGGTCGAACACGGCAAACACCAAACCCTCCTTGCTGCCGAAGTAGTAATTGATGGCTCCCACGTTGGCCTCCGCCAGGGCCGTAATGTCCCGCGTCGAGACCCTTTCCAGCCCGTGCTCGGCAAACAGCCGCTCCGCCGCGTCCAAAATGCGCTCCCGCGTCTGGGTGGCGCCAGGCTCCGCTTGCGTTCCGGCTATCAACTGGGTTCGGTGCATAAATCAATCGCTTGTTTCAAACGTGCGTTTGATCGCCCCCCCTGTCAATGCGCAATTTCCAGAGATGCCCCGCGTCTTCAGGGCCGTGGACAAAGCGGTGTCTTGGAGTGGGCCGGCAGAGCAAAGCGGCGACGGCCCCTTCGGTCGCGCGGGACTGCTTCTCGGCGGAAGGGGAACGTCCGTGGGACCGACAAAGGCAGGATTGGGAATCCTTACCGTTACAACGGCTCTCTCGCACCGGGTCCGGGCCTCCAGGGTTCTTCCGCTGCTGGTGGCGCTGCCTGCTATGGCGGAAGGCCAATTCAACTACGCCACGACCAACGGCGCGATCACGATCACTCAATACACCGGTCCCGGAGGCCCGGTGAGCATCCCGGCCACCATCGGCGGCCTGCCGGTCACCGGCATCGGAGGCTTGTCCTATTTCAGCGATCCCCAGTGGACGAATCATCCCGCCCGGTTCTATCGGGTGAGATCGCCGTAATACTCGTAGAAGACAGTCGCGAGCTTTGCCCCGTAGTCCTGCCAGTGCCGCGCCGAGGGGTAGTCCTTCAGGCCGGCAATCCAGTTGCAGTTCAATTCATGAACGACGGCGTCGATCCCATACCGCTCGAGCCAGCCGTCGCCCAAGGTGCCCGAGTTCCGGAAGCCTCCCCCGGTGTTGCCTTCGGTGAACCATGTATGCTGGCGGAGCAACCGCTCGAAGGTCGCCATCCGCGCCAGGTATTCCTTTAACCGGGGCACCTGGGGCCGGCTGATGTGCAGGAGACCGCCGCCGTCGTTGTGCATTTCCAGCGCCAGGTGCGGAGGCTGGCCGGTCTGGATCATTCCCTCGAGCCATTTCTCCAGGGCGCAATTCTCCGGGGCCAGTTGAGGGTCGGCGGGCTTGTCCCAATCGCGGTTGAGGTCCTTGCCTTGCAGGTTGAAGCGGGTCCGCCCCAGGGCCACGCCGTCCTTGTTGGCCATCGGCAGGACATAAACGCAGTAGTGTTGGAGATAGGTCCTGGCCTGCTCATCCTCCATAAGGAGGCGTTGGATAAGTCCCTGCGCCACCCAACTGCCGCCCGCTTCCCAGGGATGCGCCCGCGCCCGCAGAAAAACCCCGTAAGGGGCCTGCACATCCCCGATCCGGACAACCTCCAATTCCCGTCCTCCGACGGTCTTGCCGATGGGATCGATCTTCACCCGCGGGTTGTCCCGGATGGACGCGAGGAGGCGATTGAGGTCGGAAAGGCGATAAGGCTCGACACGCGCCACGTAGAGCCGCGGACCCGGCATCCGTACGGTCAGCCGCACGCGATCCCCCGCAAGGCCCTCCAACGCCACCGGCCTCCAATCCCGCCCGTCCTGCGAGATGACGGCCGCTTTCAATTCCCTGGCGACGGAGCCGGATTGGCCGTTCCACACATTGTCCAGGTTCTTGAATTCCAGCGTGAGCCGCGCTCCGGCCTTGGCCTCGATCAAGAAGTGGAAATGCCCCGCCGCGCGGTTGGGCGAGGACCGCTCGTGGTCATAGAGCAGCCGGACATTGACGTTCCCCTCCGGCGTAAATTCGTACCAGAGGGGCGAGGCGTTTTCGAAGCCCGTGGCGATGTACTCCAGGCCGGTTTCGGGCGGCGGAACCTGGGGAGTGATCTGGTCTGGCGCGGCGTTCTCCTTGGGTGTGGGCGGGGTGTCCGCGAAGCAGGTCGGCGTCGCTCCAGCCCCGAGCCCAACCAGGCCCATCCCGGCCGTTTGTTTCAAGAAATCGCGTCTGTTGGTCATGAGTCGCTTGATTGACGATGAACAGGTCCTGCGCGGTTGTCGACCCAAAAGCCGGCCCCGCGGGGCAGTGCGCATCTCAGGTTTTGTAGCGGCTTCTCAGCGCCGCTAATGTCGCCTCCTTTCCAGGAAACGAACAGTTACGATTGAGGATCGAGAATTGTAAGTTTTGTAACTGGTAAATGGCTATCGGCTATCCGGCTATTGGCTATCTGCCGTGAATGGTGTTGACGCCCTCCTCTCCCCAGGCAGTATAGCCCGCATGAACGCAACGACCACTTCCACATTTTCACGCCGCCATTTTCTCGGCGCCTTCGGAGCGGGTGTCGCCGGCTTGGGCGCGGCCAATCTCCTCGGCGCCGAACCCCGGAAAGACAACATTCGCCTCGGCATGATGCTCCAAGGCGGTTCCGCCGCCGAGTTGCTAGATAAGGCCAAGGCCATCGCCGCCGTGGGCTTCGACACGGTGCAGGTCACATTCATCTTTCAACCAACCGCCCAGGAACTTCAATCGCTCGCCAGCGCGCTCAAAGACCTCAAGTTAAAAACCGCCGCCTTCGGCACCTATTTCAACCTCTTCCGCCCCGACGACACCAGTTTCATGGGGTCGAGCCAGGCCGCGATGAAGCTGGTCGCCGCCCACGCCGGGCTGTTCGAGTGCAAGCAGTTCGTCACCTGGAGCGCGAGCTACTCGCCGCGGTTCGACGGCGTCGAACCGCGCAACCACACCTCCGAGGCGGTCGAGCAACTCCACCGCGCCATCCGGCAGGTCGTCCTGCCCATCCTCGAACCCATCGATGGCCGCGTCGCTTTCGAGCCGTACTTCCCGCATGTGCTCGGCACGGTGGAACTTGCCAAACAGGTGCTGGCGCCCTTTCCCGCCGGACGCGTGGGGCTGCTGCTCGACCCGCCCAATTTCATCTCCCACGACCTCTATCCCAAACGCGAGGAAGAGATGCGCCGGGCCTTCCGCGAACTGGGTGGGCGCATTCATATCGTCCACCTCAAGGACATGAAGCTCAACCCCACCGGCCAGAGCGTTGACTTGCCAGGCCCGGGCGGCGGCGAGATGAATTACCCGCTGCTCATCTCCGAACTCCGCAAACTCCACCGCCCGCTGCCTTGCATCATCGAGCACATCAACGCCGAACCCGCCGAGATGACCAGGACGAAGGCATGGGTCGAGAAACAACTTCGACCTAACCAATGAGAGGAGAGAATTGCAAACAGTCTGCACTGCGGCCCAACGGGCCGCCAGAACTCAGCCCAGGGCTGAGGCCGCCAGGCCGATGCCCTGGGGCATTGTTGCTTGGAAGGAAACGTGCTTATGGTGCTGGCGCTGATTTCGAATATAATCGCGGAGTTGATCAACCCCCGACTGTCCTGCGGAGAACGCGTCATAGCCTCCTTGCGAGTAAAACTGCGCCAACCGAGTGTCCTTCGCGCGCAGCCAGTCGTTGGAACTGGTCTTGAGTTGCCCGATTGCGTCGTTCAACGCGACCCCAGGTTCTTCAACAGTAGCGATATGACACGCCAAGCTTTCCTCCTGGCAACCGCGGCTTTCAGTCTCGGATGGATGATGGCCTGGGCAGGGGACGCCCCCGACCGATGGTCATGGCAGGAGGCACAGTCGAGGGTGCTGTCGACCGGCGACCTGGAATGGGCGCCAACGCCCTTTGTGTTCAAGGCGGGCGACTCGCCCCGCTACATCGACTTCGACTCCGGCAACGACGCCAACGACGGCCTCTCGAAGGACACGCCCTGGAAGCATCATCCCTGGGACCCCAATGCTTCCGGGCGCGCGAGGGCCTGTAATGGCGTCCACACCTACGTCTTCAAACAAGGGGTTGACTACCGCGGCGAGCTTAACGCCAATGAGTCCGGCGCCGCCGGCGCTCCCATCGTCCTGACAAGGGACCCGTCCTGGGGCCAAGGCGCGGCGGTCATTTGCGGTTCGGAGGCGGTTACGGGCTGGAGCAGGGGAGCGGACAACACTCTCATCCCGGAGCCGGAGAAGGTGTGGTTTGTCGACCTCAACTGGGCGCCGCGCAACCTCTGGATGGTCGGCCCGGAGGGCGCCGTGACCCGCATCCCCCTGGCCCGGACGCCCAACTGGACCATTACCGACCCGGACGACATCAAGAGCCAGTGGTGGACTTGGAAGAACCCCGATAAAGCCTTTGACAACTACGCTGTCATCAACGGCGAGCGCCGCCACCTCGCTTTCGACAAGCAGGACATCAACGAGAGCAAGCCGCGGGATTACTACGAAGGCGCCATCCTCTGGACCACCAAGGGCTGGGTCATGGGCAACCCGTTCCCCGCCAGGGTCCTGGCGGTGGACCGCAAGAACGGCTCGCTGGTCTTTCCCGGCCAATGGGGCGGGGCGCCTTCGTACAAGATCATACGCGGCTGCTGCTTCTACCTGGAAGACAAACCCCAGTACCTCGACAGCCCGGGCGAGTTCTGGTTCGACAAGAAGGCAAACGGCGGCCGGCTCTACGTCCGTCTGCCCGGCGACCAGGACCCCAACACCGCCCGGATGGAGGTGGCCAGGCGCATCCACATGATCGAGAGCGCCGGCATGAGCCACGTCCGCGTCAGCGGTCTGACCTTTCGCTTCAGCAACGTGTACTGGAACCTGACCGCCGCCCCTTACTGGGTCTCCCATGAGAGCATCGACGTGGAGCCGGGCTGCGTGCGCCTGCTGGGCAGCGGCACGGACATCGCAGTGACCCACTGCGTCTTCCAGCACGTCCACAAGGGAGTCCGCCTCAAGGCCGTCGGACGCCGGGATGCCATCGATCAAGTGGCCGTGGAGGACAGCGTGTTCTCGGACACCGACTCCGCGGCCGTGGAGTTGGCCGACAGCTCGACCTACGGGGACGTGGCCCCGCCCATGGGCCGGCTTTACGACGTTCGCGTCATGCGCAACAAGTTCGACCACATCGGCATCCGCCCCGACCTCTTCGGCCAGGGCGCTGCCATCAGAATCGATTACGCCCAGACTGCCGAGGTGGCGGGCAACCTCGTCGATCGGGTCTGCGCCCAGGGCATCGACGTGCATGGCGCCAAGCCCAGCGGCGCCGCCACCGACCGCCCGTTCGCCCGCATCCTTATCCATCACAACAAAGTGGTGGATTCGCTCCTCAACGTGGATGATTTTGGCGGCATTGAAACCTGGCAGGGCGGCCCGGCTTATGTCTATGACAATATCTCGGGCAACCCCGGCGGCTACCGCAACTGGGACCACGTGCTCAATCCCAATGCCGAGAACCGTTTCGGCCACGCCTATTACCTGGACGGCGCCTTCAAGAACTACCACTTCAACAATATCGCGTGGGGCAAGTCCAAAGGCCCGACCGGCAAGCTTGCCAACACCGCCGCTTTCCAGGAGATCATCAGCTACCAGAACATCTTCTTCAACAACACCATCTATAACTTCGTGCGCGGCTCCCGCCGGCAGGCCCCCCAGGCCGGCCGCGTCAAGTTCCTCGGCAACATCTGGCAGAGCATGGGGCTTCGCGTCTTTCGCGATGCCGACCCCGCCCGCACCGCCCAGGCCGGCAACGAGGCCGACGCGGGACCCCGGCGAAACGAGTACGCCCTGGGCACGGACGCCTACGCGCGCAACGTGTTCTTCGACGTTGGGCAAAGCTTCGCCGTCTTCGAGCCTTCCGGGCGGTGGCAGCAGACGCTCCAGGCCTTCCGCGATGCGCTGGAAGGCTACAACCCTCTCGCGGCGACGGTGGGCGTCATGGCTCAAAGCCCGCCCCTGCGCGATGCGGGGGCTCACGACTTCCGCCCCTCCGCCCGTTCGGCCGCCCACGGCCTGGGCGCCAAGGTCTTCGTGCCCTGGAGCCTCTATGAGACGGTGGCCGAATGGAACTTCTGCCCCATCCACGCGGACCCGGCCCGCATCCTCGACGAGCACTGGTGCATGTCCCCCTATTACACGGGGCGCGACGACTACTACAAGCTCCCCACCTATCCGCTCAAGGGCGTGAATGTCACGCTCAAGGACTATCAGAGCGGCCCGCTGGAGAACTGGACCACCGGCGTGCTGCGCTTCAACGGGCGCGACCAGTACGCCGTCCTCGCCAATCAGGACATCAACCGCCCGGTCACTATGGGCGGCGGGCGCGGCGCCGAGTCGCGCACCGTCAGCGGCCCAGACCTGAGCAATCCCCAGATATACACCGCCAACTTCCTGATCGAAGCTTATTTCAAAACCGCCCCGGCGCGAAAGGACGCCACGCTTATCCGGAAGATGGATGACGCCGGATTCGCGCTGCGCGTCAACGAGGAGGGAGGGGTGACCCTGGCGGCGCGGGGCCTTGGCGCCAGCGCCAGCCTCGCCAGCCATCGCCCCGTCAATGACGGCCAGTGGCATCACGTCATCGCCGAGGCCGACCGCAAGGCGCGGACCTTCACCCTCTACCTCGACGGCAAGCAGGACGCCGCCGGTCCCGGCCTTGGCCCCGAGGCCTCGCTGGCCAACCAGGCCGACCTTTACGTGGGCGGCACTCCCGAGGGCCACGACCTGGAGGGCGCCATCGATTTCATGCGCATCGCCCGCGGCACCCTGGCCGACGCGAGGACGACCATCGATGAACTCTGCGCCTGGGAGTTCAACGGGCCGTTCCTTTACGATTTCACCGGCCGCCGGCGTCCGGACGATGGCGGAGAAGCGGGCGCCATTGATGAAGGGACACCCGGGCGCCCCGCTTCGTCCGGTGAGGGCGCCGCGCCCGCGGGGGTGGCCGCGCCGGGCCTATCGCCCACCCTTCCAACGCTCCCAATCCGAGAGGAAGAGCTGATAGGGGAACCAGTCGCCCCTGGCCTTGCGCAAGGGGAAGCCGACAGGTTCTTTGCTCATTAGACAGGTTTGGGCGATGAAACTGCCCCAGCTTTGTTCTCCCGCCTGGACCCATTGCGAGACGAACTTGCTGTCCATGCTTTCCGTGGTGAGATACAGGGCTTGGATCGGCTTGATATAATCGTTGATGGAAAAGAAGTCCTCCCGGCGGCCCCGGTCTTTGGCGGTGGGCATGCACTGCAGGGTGAGCCAGACACACTCACGCTGCCCATACCACGCCACAGCCCACGGAATGTCGCTCATCATGAGTTCGTTTTCTTTCATCGAAGCGGACAACTCCTGGATGACCGGAGGCAGATAAGGCTTTTCAGGGTATGCCACCGGCATCGTGCGCGGCGGCAGGAAAACCAGGAACAGGGGCAGCCAGGCAATCACCCCGAACAGGCCGATGACCACGTACCGCATCTGGAGAACCTGCAGCTCAACCTGGTCGAGCAGTAGAAAGAAAAGCCCAATCCCATAGACGAGGACCAAAGGGCCAAACAAGACGAGATAATTCTCCGAGTTGATTTCGGGCGAGGCCTCCGAAAGCGCGGTGCGGCCCAGGGCCTGCACCACGGCCAGCACCGGCAGGGACATCAGGAGAAAATAACGCAATCGGCGGGTGGACGGTTTGTGAAAGTTCACGAGAAGGCCGACCAGGAAGAACGCGCTTACCCAGGTGCCGCCAAGCTTCGGGAGCGCGTTTTCCACGATTTCGCGGGTGTTGGCAGTGAGCTTGGCCCACAAAGGCGCCACCGCCACCCTCGAGAAGTCGGGGTCCAAAGAGCGCAACAAGCGGGTCTCTGGAAAAAGGGTTGTTCCTTCCAGGACGGCGTAGCCGGCGGTGCCGAACGGGGTGCCGCTCACCCAGAGATTGCGGGCTATCCACGGCCCCATGACCGCCGCAAAGACCCCCAACACGGTCAATATCAGCGCGCCGCGCTGTTGAGGGTTGGAAAAGAGCACCAGGTAAACCACCACCGGCAGGAGCAGCCAGGCAAAACCATAGCGCGTCAGTCCGCCAAGGCCAACCAAAGCCCCGATGACCCCCGCCAGCAGGAACGAGCCTTTCCGCCCCCATTTGGGCTTGTCCGATTCCTCCTCGATGAGGACCAGGCCCCATGCCAACCCCAGGAAGATAACCAGCAAAAGGATCGTCGAAAGCCCTGACACAGTGAACCGCCAATACAGCTCGCCCCCCAACATCAGGACCGCGGAAACCCAGGCCACCGGCCCGTCGAACAGGCGCCGGGCGAGAAAAAAAACCGAGACCACCAGCCCCAGGAATAAGAGTTGGTTGAACAGGGCGATGAGAAAATCCGGCTCGTAACGCCAGAACACGCCGTTGCACGTCCAAAACGGCCCTCGAGAGACCGGGTAATGGAAAGGCAGGACCTTCATCAGGCCTGCCAAAACCACCGGATAGACCGGGGCGTTGGCCAGGTCCGGGTGCGTGCCATTGAGCCGGGCGGGGTCCGACGCGTTGGACCCGGCCGTTGGGTTCTGCTGGTTGTGATTCCGGACCAGGAAAATGCTCAAAGGGCGGATAAACGACGTGCGGAACCCCTTGCCTTGCGCCAGGTTCCGGCCCACTTGGGCGCTGTCCATCGCTTCCTGCGTGGTCATGTTTCTGAACGCGCGCCAGTCGTAAAGAGAGGTCAGCGCCACTACCGCCAACACACTCAAACCAATGCGGAACACACGCGGACCGACCGCGACGTCCAGGAAATGTATCAGGTCTTGAGGAAGTGGAATGCGCATATAAATCAAAATCCCTCGAGGTGGTAGGAATGAAGTTTGCGGTGCAGGGTCCGCCGGCTGATGCCCAGTTTCGCGGCAGCCGCCGTCCGGTTCCCATCGCTCTGCTTCAGGGCGCGCACAATCAATTCCTTTTCCGCCTCTTTCACCGTCAAATCGGCCTGGGCGGGCGATTGTTGCGGCTCCACGGCCCCATTGGCTCCCGGCTGGCGGAGGGCGGGGGGCAGGTCGCGCGCGGTGATGCGGTCTGCCCGGCACAAGACGACGCCGCGTTCGATGGCCGTGCGCAACTCGCGCACGTTGCCCGGCCAGGCGTAATGCAGCAGCAACTCCAAGGCGTCGGCTGTGAAGCCCGTCACCGCCTTTTCGTTCTCCAGCGCGAACTCGCGCAAGAAGGCCTGGGCCAGCAGCGGAATGTCCTCAAGCCGCTGGCGCAACGGTGGCAGCCACACCTCGACCACCCGCAGCCGGAAAAGCAGGTCTTCCCGAAACGTCCCGCTCTTGGCCAACTCGGCCAGGTTCTTGTTCGTCGCCGCCACGAGCCGCACGTCGGCCGTCAATGTCTTATTCGACCCCACGCGCTCGAAGGTCCGCTCCCCCAGGAACCGCAGCAGCTTGACCTGGAGCGAGGCATCGATTTCGCCGATCTCATCCAAAAACAACGTCCCGCCTTGCGCCATCTCGAACCGCCCGATCCGCCGCTCATGGGCGCCGGTGAACGCGCCTTTCTCGTGGCCGAACAACTCGCTCTCCAGAAGGGTCGGCGCCAGCGCGGCGCAATGCACCGTCACCATCGGCTGCTGCGCGCGCGGGCTGAGCTGGTGGATCGCCTTTGCGATCCGCTCCTTGCCCGTGCCGCTCTCCCCTTGCAGAAGCACCGTCGCCCGCGATGGCGCCACTTGCCGCACCATCTCCAGCACTTCGCGCATCGCCTGCGATTCGCCGACGATGTTCTCCAGCCCGAACTTGGTATCCAATTGCTGGTGGAGCGACACATTCTCCACTTCCAAATTCTGCTGGCGCAGCGCCCGGGCTATCCTCATCTCCAGTTCATCGATCTGCAACCGGCCTTTGGCGATGTAATCGTCCGCGCCGCGTTTCATCGCCTCCACCGCCAGCTCTTCGGAGCCGTAGGCCGTCATCAGAATGCAGACCGGCGGCTTTGAAAGAGACTTGGCCCGCACGATCAGGTTCATCCCGTCCTCGTTGGGCAACCGGAAATCGGTCAAGAGCACATCGATGTGCCCCCGCTCCAGCATTTCGATCGCCGTCCGCGCGTCCTCCGCCAGATAGACATCATAACGATGCTCCAACGCCGCCCGGAGTCCCTCCCTCTGCGTCTTCTCGTCATCGACTATTAATAGCGTCGGCGTCATTTCCAACCGCCCGGCAAACAACCGGCTCAGTTATCCAGGGTAGAGAGCCTCGGCGGGTTAAACAATCTGTAATTGCAAGCCGGGCCGTTGAGCCGTTGAGATGGTTGCGGCGTGGCGGGCGCCTTCTTTAACCGGGTGAACCCGCGGCGCGGATGAAGCCTCCCGCCCGCTCAGGCGGCGGCGGGCGCTTCGAGCAGGCGCGGCTTGCGTTCGTGCAACGGCAGCCCGATGCGGAACGTCGTTCCCCGCCCCACCTGGCTCTCCAGCTCGATCCGTCCTCCGTGGGCCCGGACGATGCGCTGGACAATCATCAAACCCAAGCCGGAGCCCTTCTTGCGGGTCGTGTAGAACGGCTCAAAGATGCGCTTGAGCTGTTCCTGCGGAATGCCGCCCCCGGTGTCCGCCACGCTCACCCACACCTCGTCGGCTCCTTCCCAGGTTTGCAAGGTCAGGGTGCCGCCCCGCGTCATCGCCTGCATCGCATTGCGTATCAGGTTGACCAGCACCTGCTGCATCTGGTTGGGGTCGATGGGGGTCGCAGGCAGTTGGCGGGCCAGCCTGGTCTTGACATTGAGGCCCCGGTTTTCCAACTCCGGCTCCAGCAGTTCCAGCGTCTTCTGGACCGCTTCGTTGAGCGTGGCCGGCCTCAATTGGGGCGCCGTCGGTCGAATTGCCTGCAAGAACTGGGTCACGATGCAATCCAGGCGGTTGATTTCCCCTTTGGCGACTCCTTGAAACTGTTCGAGTCTGCGGATGATCTCGACCGCCTCGCTTTGCGCCATCGGATGCGCCCGATGTTTGCCCCTCGCGCGAGGGATCGCCTCGGAGCCGGGCGTCCACGCCGGCGAGGTCCCCAGCGCATTGCCGAGCTTCTTGACCTCGCGCTCCATGAGCTGGAGATGAATGTGCAGCGCGTTGAGGGGATTGCCAATCTCGTGGGCCACACTGGCAGCCAGCAGCGTGAGCGCCTGGATGCGCTCGCTCTCGATGGCCTCGAATGTCTGCTGGCGGGCCTCGGTGGCATCATGCAGGATGAGCGCCACCCCGGCGCTGCCCGGGCCCTCTCCGTCCAGCGGAGCTGCATACACCCTCAGAAAACGCGGACGCGGATAGGCCACCTCGAATTCATACCGCACCCCCCCCTGGCCTTCGGCCACGTTGAAACGGACGATCTTCTCCCAGTCCAGTTCAGGGATGTGATGAGTCACCGGTTGGCCCTCCACATTGGGCTGCAACCCCAGCAACCGCGTCACCGCCTGGTTGAAATAGAGTATCCGGCCCGCCTCATCCACCACGAGCACCCCGTCCTCGATCGTGTTGAAGAGCGTCTCCAAAAAAGTCCGCTCACGGGCCAACCGCTGGATGACCGTCTGGAGTCCTTCGGCGTCCAGCCGCCCGATCCGCCCAAGGACTTTGTCCAGAAAGCTCAGGTTCCCCGGCATAATCGTCCCGTCCCGCATCCGGCCGCAAGAGGCACTCAAGGCCCGGCGCGGCCCATCATTACCTGCCGTACCTCCTTTGCCGGGCGGCTGCGGCGGCCCCCGGGGTTCCCGCCGGCGGCGTGTAAGCCGGCTGTGCGGCTTGGGCCGAGGGCGATGGGATGATCAGGGGCGCCTTGAATTGTCCAGCCACCACGGTTTTGTCCGTGTCATCCAACGCCAGAAAGATTTTCCCGGGGATCATGCCGTTCTCCATCTGGCCCAACTCCAGCTTCAGAGCGTAGTTCGAGGTGTACTTCTGCTCCGTTGGCGCGAAGCCCGCGCTGGTCTTCCAGAGCTTGGATACCCGTGAGACTGCCGGGTCTTTGGTGTCCGAAGAGACCGTAAAGGTCTGGTTGGTCGGAACTTCGGTCGGCTTGAGACGGAGAAAAACCCGTACCGCGCGATCGGGGGTCGGGCCGATCCCCTGGCGCAAGGTCAACGCGTAATAATCCGCCCCTTTGTCGATTCGGGCCGTATCGGCGACGAAATTACCGCCGGAAATGACGCCGTTCACCTTGCTGGCCGCTATCTTGACGGTGCTGACATCGAGCGTATAGACCGGGGCCACCACCGGCAGGTCCTTCTCGGACGCGGGGGCGCCGCCGCGGCCGCCGGACCCGCTGTCGTCCGCCAACGCCGCCTCGCTATCCGCGGCGGACTGGACCCCGGCCACGCGCCGCTTGTTGATCCGCTTTTTTATGCCGGCTTTTAATGGGGATTCGGAGCGATTTGGATCGGTCTTGTCCAGCGCATCGTTGGCGTCCATGGCCTGGCCAACCTCCCCGCCCACGGGACGCTTGGAGGATGCCTCCGCCGTAGCGTTGAACTTGTCCTTCCCCTTAAGCAGGAGTTCGTAGCCGTAATATCCCCCCGCGGCGAGAGCCGCGACCACCACCACGATGAGCGCGTACTTGAGCAGCGGACTCTGTTTTTTCTCCACGGTGTGGTGGAACTGCTTTTGCGGCGCGCCCGTGGCGGTGGAGGAGCGCGCCACTTGGGTCTTGCCGGCGGAGAGCCGGGGCGAGGGACCCGATGGGGGTTTGGGCACCAGGGGATTGGTGTTGGCCGCCGGCGCCTCGGACTGGGGAACCACCATCGTGCCCTTGCAAGTCGGGCAATTGATCTCGTGCCCGCCCCAGAGTTGGTCGCATTGGATTTCCTGTTGGCAATGCGGACAGGTAAACTTGATGTCAGCCATAGTCTTTCTTTCTTCCACGCCGCCTCGGATGCTCCCCGCGCTCCGAGCGCCGAGGCCGCGGCGTGATCACCTCCCATTTACAGCACTCGGCGCCGGTGGAGTCAAGCCGGACGTTGGAGGAGCGAGGCTTGACAATAATCGAAAAACTGAATTACATCCTCGCGCAAGAAGTCTTAAGCTTTATTAGACAGATGTTTAGTATGAACGAGAACGAGACAAAATTCCAGGAGTTCAACCGGCGCGATTTCTTAAGGGGCGGGTCCGCCGCGACCTTGATGACGTTGCTGGGCGGGGTGGAGCTGTACGCCCAACCTGCCGCCGAGCCTGCCGCCGCCGAGGCAACGGGACCGAAGCTGAAGGTGGGCGTCATCGGTCTCGGGCCGTGGGGACGGGAGATTCTGAACACTCTGGCTCTCGTGCCTCAGGCCGAAATCGCCGCTATATGCGACAACTATGGCTCGTCCATCCGGCGCCTGGCCAAGGAATTTCCCCATGTGGCCACGACCGAAGATTACAAGACCATTCTCGCTAACGCGGACATCCCCGCCGTCGTCATCGCCACCCCCACCCACAAACATAAAGACATCGTGCTGGACGCCCTCAAGGCCGGCAAGCATGTCTATTGCGAAGCGCCTTTGGCAAACACCGTCGAAGACGCCCGCGCCATCGCTCTGGCCGCCAAGGCGGCCAAGCAGTCCCTCTTCCAGGCCGGCCTCCAGGGGCGCTCGGACCCCCAGCAGCTTTTCGTCTTCAAGTTCATCCGCTCAGGGGCCGTCGGCCAGTCTGTCCTGGCCCGCGCCCAGTGGCACAAGAAAACAAGCTGGCACGCTCAGTCCTCCAATCCCGACCGCGAAAAAGAGCTGAACTGGCGCCTCGACAAGTCCATTTCCCTGGGCCTCATTGGCGAGTTGGGCTGTCACGCCCTCGACCAGACGGCCTGGTTCCTCAGCGCCATGCCCACCGCCGTGACCGCCTCCGGCTCCCTCCTGATCTGGACCGACGACGGACGCGATGTGGCTGACACCGCCCAGGCGAGCTTCGAGTTTCCGGGCGGCATCCCGTTCATTTACGATGCCACCCTCTGCAACTCGTTCGATTCCGCTTACGAAATGCTCTACGGCACCAACGCCGCCGTCATGTCCCGCGACGGCAGGACCTGGATGTTCAAAGAGGTGGACTCTCCGCTTCTGGGCTGGGAGGTCTATGCCGCCAAGGACCAATTCTACAAAGACACCGGCATCGCCCTGCTGGCCGATGCCAGCAAACCCAAACCCGCCGGCGGCCAGGTCGCGAACCCCGTTGCCACCGCCCCCCTGTTCAGCGCCCTGGTGAACTTTTCTCGCAACGCCATCGATTTCACCGCCGCCAAGAAGGACTACATCGAGGCCTTCGGCGACTCGGATGTCGACGCGCTCAACGAACACCTGGCCAAAAAGGTCCAGCTCCGGCCCGCCGCCGGCTACGTCGAGGGGCTCCAGGCCACGGTCGCCGTCATTAAGGCCAACGAGGCCCTCCTCACCGGGCGGCGGGTGGCCATCAAGCCGGAGCTGTTTGAATTAGCTTGACCTATCCAACGTCAAGTTTGATGAACGAAAACTGGAACTAATCAACGACCCAAAGACATGAAGACACCCAAACTCATCGCAGGCGCCTTCGCCCTGCTGCTGGCGGCACCCCTTGTTCTCCAGGCCGCCGAGCAGAATACCATCTACTCTTCGGCTCCCGGCAGTTCGGTGCGGATCGAGGGGACAGCCAACCTCATCCACACCACCTGGTGGGTCAGAGGCGAGTTCATCGCCGGCGCGCTCGAAGTCGGCCCCGGCTTCCCCACCGAACCCGGCCAGACCGTCACCCCGGGCCCCATCCAGGCCCAGGCAACCAATGTCTTCATCCAGGTCCGCTCCCTCAAGAGCGTCGAGAAGGACGGGAAGCTCTACAGCGACGCAATGGACGAGGTCATGTACGACCACCTCAAGGTGGAGAAGAACCCTGCCATCCGTTTCCACCTCACGGAACTGACCCTCAAGGAAGCAGCCAAGTCCAAGGAGGACCCCTACGTTTTCGAGGCAAAAGGCCAACTCTCGATCGCCGGCATCACCAAGCCCATCACCATGACGGCCAACATCCTGCCGCTGGAGGGCAAGAAGCTCAAAATCTCTTGCTCGCCCGTCGTCAAAATGTCCGATTACCAGGCCGGACCGGTTGAAAAGACAATCCTGGGTCTGGGCATCAAGACCGGCGACGAAGTGAAGCTCAGCATCGAGTGGATGCTCCGGCAGAGGGGTGCGCCCAAAGCCGCCGCCGGCAAGTAGCCGCCGGATGCTTGGCCGCAGCGCCCGTCACCGGCTGCGGCTCCTAATACTGCTTTTCGTATTCGCCCCGGGTCTTCGCCTTGCCCCGTTCACGTGCCAGCCAGTACGTCGGGGCTTGGCGGTCCAGCTTGAGCCGCAGGAAATCCCTGCCAAACACCGATGCCGTCCATCCCACCGGCGTAATCACCAGAAAGAAGAACAGCGTCAGGACGACGTGTGACACCACGAACCCGAGCGCCAGCGCCACCGCCATCCACGCGATATATACCGGCTTCAACGCCTTGGGCCGCGCCAGTCCAAACGCCATCAAGAGCATCCCCGGACTTAAGAACCAGTGGAAATGGCCTTTGCCTCGCGCCAGCATGATCAGGCCCAGCGCCGCAAAAACTCCACCCACCGTCAGCCCAAACTTGCGCAACTCCGGGGTTCCGGTCTTTAGTTGTCTGAGTTCCTGCAAGCTCATTCAGTCCAATTCAAATTCTCTGAGCCAGTCAATGTCCTTGTCGAGCGGCTTCTGGCCGTCTTTCTCGAGCACGAAGTTGCCCAACACCAGGCAGTCCATGTTGGTGCGCATGAAGCAGAGATAGGCTTCCTCCGGCGAGCGGACGATGGGCTCTCCGCGGACGTTGAAAGAGGTGTTGATGATGACCGGGCACCCGGACTTGTCGGCGAAGGCCTTGATCATGCGGTAATAGACCGGGTGGTCGGACTCGGTGATCGTCTGCACGCGGGCGGAGTAGTCCACGTGTGTGACCGCCGGGATCGTCGAGCGCGGCGTGAGCAGTTTCTCCAGCCCGAAACGGCCTTCCTCGGCGGCACTCAACTCGAGGCGCTGGCCTTTGGCCACCAGCGCCACCAGCAGCATATAAGGACTGTCGGTCTCCAAGTCGAAATACTCCGAAGCCCGCTCCCGCAGGACCGTCGGCGCGAACGGCCGAAAGCTCTCGCGGAACTTGATCTTCAGGTTCATCAGTTCCTGCATTTTGGGCGAACGCGCGTCCCCGAGGATCGAGCGCGCCCCGAGGGCGCGCGGGCCAAACTCCATCCGCCCTTGGAACCACCCGATGACTTTTCCGGCCTGGATGAGGTCGGCGACTCGTCCGGGCAACTCTTCATCGGACACCTCGAGGAACGGCGCTTGCCGGCCGGTGAGGAACCGGCGGATTTCTTCATTCGAGAAACCGGGACCCAGCAGGGAGCCGTGCTGGGCGTCGCCCGGGCCGCCGGCCTGGCGCGGATTGCCCAGGTAGTGATGCCAGGCCAGCAACGCCGCTCCGAGCGCCCCGCCCGCGTCGCCGGCCGCCGGCTGTATCCACATCCGCTCGAAGATGCCTTCCCGCAGGATGCGCCCGTTAGCCACGCAGTTCAGGGCCACGCCGCCCGCGAGACAGAGGTTCTTGCGGCCGGTCTGCCGGCGCACGTGCCGCGCCATCCGCAACATAATCTCCTCCGTCACGTCCTGGATGGAGCGGGCCAGGTCCATCTCGCGCTGTGTCAGCCGGGATTCGGGCTTCCGGGGCGGTCCTCCAAAGAGCCGCTCGAACCGTCTATGCGTCATCGTCAGCCCCACCCCGTAGTTGAAGTAGCGCATGTTGAGCCGGAACGAGCCGTCCGCCTTGAGGTCCACCAATTCCCGAAGAATCGCATCCACATATTTGGGTTGCCCGTACGGCGCCAGCCCCATGAGCTTGTATTCGCCCGAGTTGACCTTGAAACCGGTGAAGTAGGTAAATGCCGAGTAGAGCAGGCCCAGCGAATGCGGAAACTGCAGCTCGCTGTGAATCTCCACCTCGTTGCCTTGCCCCACCCCGAAGCTCGTCGTCGTCCACTCCCCCACTCCGTCCACCGTCAGAAAGGCGGCCTCCGAGAACGGCGAAGGGAAGAAGGCCGCCGCCGCGTGTGATTCGTGGTGTTCGGCAAAGATGAGCCTGGCCTCGCAGCCCAGTTCCTTGGCGATCAATTCCTTCATCCAAATCCGCTCGCGAATCCACAGGGGTATGGCCATCAGAAACGAGCGCAGCCCCGCGGGTGCGAATGCCAGGTAGGTGTGCAGGATACGGTCGAACTTCAGAAAGGGCTTCTCGTAAAACGCGACCACGTCCAGGTCTCCGACCCCGATCCCCCCTTCCCGCAGGCAATACGCGGCCGCCTGTCTCGGAAAGGCCGCGTCATGTTTCTTGCGCGTAAAACGCTCCTCCTGGGCGGCCGCCACGATCTGGCCGTCCCGGACCAGGCACGCCGCGCTGTCGTGGTAGAAGGCCGAGATGCCCAGGATGTTCGCGGCCGCGCTCATGGCGGCGATTCGGGCAGGGGCCTCTGACTTGTGTTGTGCCGGCTCATTCTGCCCGATAAAGGGCGGCAGAACCTCCCCGATGTCAAGCCCTTTGGGCGCCCCCAAATCCTCGCCTTAGCGAATAGCGACAAAAAGAATGCGAGGTGCTGCGCC
>CAZZFF010000054.1:0-40000 GCA_964653485.1 uncultured Verrucomicrobiota bacterium
GGGGGGGGGGGGGGGGGGGGGGGGGGGGGGGGGGGGGGGGGCGGGGGGGGGGGGGTGGGGGGGGGGGGGGGGGAGGGGGGCGAGGGCCCAGTGGGCGAGTTTGCCGCTGTCGAAGGTGTCGCCGTGCATGCCGTCGGGGGATGGGTCGCAGAGGTAGGCGCCGCGGTCTTTGATGACGAGGCGGTGGTCGGTTTTGTAGTAGGAGCCGGGAGGGGCGGTGTAGTGGTTGTCGTTGAAGGAGGCGGAATAGAGGTCGCCGAGGCAGGTTTTCATGTTGACGGGCTGGGCGTAGCCGGGCGGGTGGATGGCAGCGCCATGGATGACGAGTTCGACGGGGACGAGGTAGCGGAGGAGGTCGGAGGTTTCCTGGGCGAAGTAGCGTTCGCTGGAGGCATCGATGCAGAGGCGGCGGGCGCGGCCGCCGCGGGGACGGGCAGCGACGGTTTCGAGGACGCGGCGGAGGCGGTCGCGGGCGACTTGGGGCTGGCGTTCTTTCCAGAGGAGGACGAGGACTTGGACGCGGTCGGCGCCGCGCTGCTCGGTGACGGTGAGGGAACTGGGGTTGCTGGTGGCGCGGGTGGTGGTGGCGACGTCGAAGCCGATGCCGACGGGGCCGTCGCGGAGGTGTTGGCGGAGGAATGCGAGGGCGAGGAGGAAGTCGGCATCGGTGCCGGCGGAGATGAGGGCACATTGGCCGAGGCCACGGCGCTGGGCGGCGTCGAGGGCGAGGAAGTCGATGGCGGCGGCGCCGCCGAATTCGTGGATGAGGAGGTAGTTGCGGCGGAGGGCGCCTTTGTTGACGGCCTGGGCGTAGATTTGTTCGAGGGTGAGGGGGCGGGCGGTGTTGGGGTCGTAGAGGGTGTGGCCGGCGGCGAAGGCGTCGGGAAGGGCGACGCGGTGGATGAGGATGCCGTTTTGGCCGCGGTAGAAGTGGCCATCGGGATTTGGCGGGAATTCGAGGCCGGGCGGGGGGAGGGTCATTTCGAAGAATGGGTGGCGGTCGTCGGCGGGGAGGTTACTGGCATAGACGAGGCGGAAGGAGGGGTCGGCGTCGATGATGGGTCCGACGGCTTCCTGGAGTTGGGATTCGAGGGCAGCGGGGGTGAAGGCGGCTTCGTCGCGGAGAACGGTGCCGGTCCAGCCGCGGGCGGTGGCGGGGTTTGGGGCGATGATCTGGAGGCGAGAGAAGGCGGCGCGGGTGTGATAGAGGCGGATTTCGAGGCGGCCGGCGCGGTAGAGGTCGGTAAAGTCGGCGGCGGTGAGGGAGGGGTATTCAGCGCCGGTTTGGGAGTTGGTGGCGATGAGGTTGAGGGGTTTTTCGGATTGGGCAAGGGAGGCGAGGAAGGCTTTTTGCAGGGCAGCGGCTTCGCTGGCGACGATAGCAGCCTGCTCGATGGCGGTGAGGGATTTGGAGACGAGTTCGGAGCCGAGGAGGAGGGAGGCGCTGGCGGCAATGACGCGGCGGTGTGGGGCACGGGACATTTCGTCGAAGGCGATGGCGCCGAGGGTGGTGGACTTGCGGCATTGGCGTGCCCACAGGAGGACCAGGGTGCGAACGGCGCGGACGGCACAGAGGGCGGCCTTTTCGTACGGGCGCCTGGTCCACTTCTTGAGATGCGGCACTGAGCATTGTATGAAGGGGATTTTAGCGGATTGAGGGCCGGGGGTGGGAGGAGTGCATTGGCTGTATTGGCTGTATTGGTTATATGTTGGCGTTTGAAGAGCGCGCTTGCGCGGGGGCGTGAGATTTGACAGACTGGACCGATGATTCTTGCAGGCGATATTGGCGGCACTTCGACGCGGTTGGCTGTCTTCGAGACTTCAAACGGGCGTCCGTTGTGCGTCATTGAACAGACGTATCCGAGCCGGAAATACGCGGGGTTGGGTGAGATTGCGACGGCGTTTGTGGCGGAGCATGCGGTGAAGGTGGAGCGGGCGTGCTTCGGCATCGCCGGTCCCGTTCAGCAGGGGCGGGTGATCACGCCGAACCTGCCGTGGGTGGTGGATTCGCGAGCGTTGGCGCAAGAGTTGGGTGTGCCGAGCGTGAAGCTCATCAACGATCTGGAGGCCAATGCGTACGGCATCGCCGCGCTGGAGGCCGGGGACTTTGTCACGTTGAACGGCGGCGCGGAAGGGGCGGCGGGCAATCGCGCGGTCATTTCCGTGGGGACCGGTCTGGGCGAGGCGGGGATGTACTGGGACGGCAAGACGCACCATCCGTTTGCCTGCGAAGGGGGTCATGCCGATTTCTCGCCGCGCAATGAGTTGGAGAGCGAGTTGCTGAGCCATTTGCGCGCCAAGTTCAAGGAATTCGACCACGTCAGCTACGAGCGGATACTCTCCGGGCCGGGCCTGCGGGAGGTGTATGAGTTTTTGCGCGACGCCAAGGGGGGCGAGGAACCGGCATGGCTGCGGGAGGCCATGGCGGCCGGGGACCCTTCGGCTACGATCTCAAAGGCCGGCATGGAAGGCCGGTGCGAGTTGTGCGTGAAGGCGCTCGACATGTTCGTGTCGTTCTACGGCGCCGAGGCGGGCAACCTGGCGCTCAAGACGATGGCGATCGGCGGGGTGTACGTGGGCGGAGGCATCGCGCCCCGGATCATTCGCAAACTCCAAGGGCCGCTCTTCATGGCCGCGTTCACCGCCAAAGGGCGGATGCGCCCCCTGATGAAGGCCATGCCCGTTCGCGTCATCATGAAGGAAACCACGGCCTTGCTCGGCGCCGCGCGCGCCGCCGGCGAGGCCGCTTGAGCGTTGCGACCCCGGCCCCGTGCCGGCTACCGCGACAGGTCGCTCTGCCTGAGGGTGCGGAACTGGTGGCGGCGGAGGGCCTGCTCGGCGAGGTCGTTGTCCTCCAAGCTCAGGCCCACCAGGGGCTTGCCATCCGGGTGCGGAATGAACGAGTAGAGGTAGTTGACATTCACCTCCACCTCGAGAAGGGCGGACATGAGCGAGGGCAGGTCGGCGGGCGTCACCTCGACCACGAGCAGGCTGGTCTCCGTGAACGGAAACCCTTCGCGGGCCAGGATTTGGCGCGCCCCATCCGGGTCATCCACCACCATGCGAATGATCGCGCTGTCCGTGGTGTCGACCACCGTCAACGCCAGCACATGCACCGTCTGCGCGGCGAGCAGCCGGACCAGGTCGTTCAGGCGGCCCAGCCGGTTTGGAGTGAAAATCGCAAATTGGGTCACCCGGTCCCGCGGCCCCGCCTTTGTCGTTTCAGTCACCATACATCCCGCCTAATGTAATCCAGATTCCGCGAGAGTGCATCGGGCGGGGGACGGAATTCTTCTCTGCCGCCTAACAAGTGCTGGACCTTGGGTGGAAAGGCTGCTAGAACGCCGGCCATGACTACCTTTGAATCTCAACTGTCACGCCGCGCCATGCTTGGCCGGTCAACCCAGGCGGCCGCCTGGCTGGCTTTGGCGGGCCAATGCGCCCCGATGTTCGCGGCCGCAAGCAACGGCCGCTTCAGGCTTGGGGCTTGCGATTGGTCCATTGGCCGCATGGGGGACCCGACGGCATTGGAGCTGGGAAAGGAGATTGGACTGGATGGCGTCATGGTGAGCATGGGCACCGCGGCGGACGATATGCGGCTGCGCAAACCGGAGCTGCAGCGGCAGTACAAAGAGGCGGCGGGGCGGACGGGGCTGGAGGTTTCCTCGGTGGCGATCGGGGAGTTGAACAGCGTGCCCTACAAGAGCGACCCGCGCACGGTGGCCTGGGTGAGCGACAGCATTGATGTCTGCCGGGCGCTGGGAGTGCGCGTGGTGCTGCTGGCCTTTTTCTCAAACGACGATTTGCGCGGCGACAAGGAGGGCGTGGATGAGGTCGTGCGGCGGCTCAAGGCCGTTGCGCCCAAAGCGGAAAAGGCGGGCGTTTTTCTCGGCATCGAGAGCTGGCTTAGCGCCGAACAACACCTGGACATCCTCAAGCGCGTCGGGTCGCCGGCGGTCCGGGTTTACTACGACGTGTGCAACTCCAACGATATGGGCTATGACATCTGCCGGGAGATTCGGCTGCTGGGCAAAGAACGCATCTGCGAGTTTCACTTCAAGGAGAACGGCTCCCTGCTCGGCCAGGGCAAGATCGACTTCAAGAAAGTCCGCGCCGCCCTGGACGACATCGGCTATAGTGGGTGGATTCAGATTGAGGGGGCGGTGCCTCCCGGCAAGCAAATCCTCGAGAGCTACCAGGCCAACTGCAAGTTCCTGCGGGGGATTCTGGGGTAGGCCCAATGCCTTTCGGAAATTCCGCTCCGGCACAGGCTTGTTGTCCCGGAGGGACATTCGACAATAGTCCGGAAGGACGACTGAAATCGAACGTGTTTCGGCCGTCCCTTCGGGACTCATAGGCTCTATATTGACGCAGATCCCAACGCTGAAGCGTTGGGCTATTCTCGTGATGTCCCTCCGGGACAAGGCGCTGGTGAATTTCCGAAAGGCATTGGGCTTTGGGAGCAGGTTCGGATGCGCCCGCGAGCGTTTGCTCAACCGACAAACTTCTTGGCCGTGAGGCTGGCGTTGTGGCCGCCGAAGCCGAAGGAGTTATTGACGATCGCGTTGACTTTCATCTGGCGGGCGGCGCCTGGGACATAGTCCAGGTCGCAATCGGGATCGGGGACTTCGTAGTTGATGGTCGGGGGGATGCAATCCTCGGCGATGGCCTTGGCGCAGACGACCATCTCGACGGCGCCGGCGGCGCCGAGCATGTGGCCGGTGGCGCCTTTGGTGGAGCTGACGGCCAGTTTGGAGGCCTGGGGGCCGAAGACGGCCTTGATGGCCTTGGTTTCGGCAATGTCCCCTTGTTGGGTGGATGTGCCGTGGGCGTTGATGTAGGAGATATCACCGGGGTTGAGGCCGCCATTGAGGAGGGCCATGCGCATGCAGCGGGCGGCGCCTTCGCCGCCCGGAGAAGGGGCGGTGAGGTGATGGGCATCCGCTGTGTTCCCGTATCCGGCGAACTCGGCATAGATGCGGGCGCCGCGGGCCTTGGCATGGCCGAGTTCCTCGAGGACGAGGACGCCGGAGCCTTCACCCATGACGAAGCCGTCGCGTTCTTTGTCAAAGGGCCTGGAGGCGCGGAGCGGTTCGTCATTGCGGGTGCTCATGGCTTTCATGGCGCAGAACCCGCCGATGCCGATTGGGACGATGGTGGCCTCGGCGCCTCCGGCCACCATGATCTTTGCATCGCCCATCTTGATGGTGCGCCAGGCCTCGCCGAGGGCATGATTGGCGGTGGCGCAAGCGGAGCAGGTGGCGAAATTGGGACCGCGCAGGCCGTAGTACATCGAGACGAGACCCGATGCCATGTTGGAGATGAGCATCGGGATCATGAAAGGCGAAAGCCGGCCCGGTCCGCGTTCGAGGAGTATGGCGTGTTGGTCGGTGGTTGTTCTCAGGCCGCCGATGCCGGAACCGATGAACACGCCCGCCTCGTCCCCGTTGATGCGCTGCAGGTCCAGCCCCGAGTCTTGCAGGGCCTGCCAGGCGGCGCAGACACCGAACTGCGCGAACCTGTCGGTGCGCCGGACATCTTTGGGTGAGGGAAAGGCCGGAAAGGGACTGAACTCTTTAACTTCACCGGCAATCTGGGTATCGAAGCGGGAGGCATCGAAAGAAGTGATCCTGGCGACGCCGCACTCCCCTGCCAGGAGGCGCTTCCAGAGGGTGGGGACGTCGTTTCCCAGAGGGGAGACGACACCTAACCCGGTGATAACGACCCGGCGCTCGGTCCAATTGCTTGCCATAAACTAAACGGGGCAGCCTAACCTGAAGCCAGGCCAGGCTGCCCCGGCATTTTTGAAAAGGCGGTTTATTTTTGCTGCAGGTCTTCGATGTACTTGATCACATCGCCCACGCTCTGAAGTTTCTCTGCCTGCTCATCGGGAATCTCGTGGCCGAACTCTTCCTCCAACGCCATGACCAATTCCACGGTGTCGAGCGAGTCTGCCCCGAGATCTTCAATGAACTTGGCTTCGGGGGTAACCTGATCGGGGTTCACTCCCAACTGCTCGACGATAATGTCTTTGACTCGCTGTTCGATTGTTTTCTCAGCCATGATTGTCTCCGGTTCAAGTTTCGCTGTGTGTCTATTCTACGTTGGGGGGAGCCGTCAAGTCCTGATTCAACATTTTTTTGAGGCCGTTCACATCACCAGGCCGCCGTCGACCTTCAACACCTGCCCGGTCACGTAGCGGGCGCCCGGACCGGCCAGGAACAGGGCAGCATCGGCAATGTCCTCCGGGCGGCCGAAGCAGTTGAGCGGGATGCTCTCGATTATCTTTTGGCGCACGGCCTGGTTCAGGCCGGCGGTCATGTCCGTCTCGATGAAGCCGGGGGCCAGCGCGTTGACCGTGACGCCCCTGGACGCAAGTTCGCGCGCGATCGACTTGGTGAAGCCAATCAGTGCCGCCTTGCTCGCCGCATAATTGGACTGGCCGGCGTTGCCAATGAGGCCGACGACCGAAGCCACGTTGATGATGCGGCCCGAACGCTGCTTGAGGAAGGCTCGCGAAAAGGCCTTGGAAAACAGGAACGCCCCTTTCAGGTTCGTATCGAGCACGGTGTCCCAGTCCGCTTCGCTCATGCGCATAAGCAGGCCGTCGCGCGTCACCCCGGCGTTGTTCACGAGGATGTCCACCCGTCCGGTCTGCGCGAGGATTTCCGCCGCGGCGCCGGCTACGGCTGCGGCGTCCGAAACGTCCACCGCGCGGGCCCAGCTCTTGCGGCCCAAAGCCCGGATTTCCTGGGCGGCCTTTTCCGAGTTCTCCGCCGTGCGCGACACACAGACCACATCGGCGCCCTCGGCGGCGAACTTCAAGGCGATTGCCCGCCCGATGCCTCGCCCGGCCCCGGTCACGACCGCGATTTGATTTGCCAACTGGTTCATAGATGATTCAACGGTTTGCCTCCTCCCCGAGGGCCTTGGCCGTGGCTTCCAGGCTGGGCACGTCCGAGACGTTCAGCAGATGGGAGTCTTTGCCAATGCGCTTCATGAAACCGGTGAGGGCGGTTCCCGGCCCCAATTCCACGAAGCGGGTAAACCCCTGGGCCAGCAACCAGCGCATGGATTGTTCCCAACGCACCGAAGAGGTGACTTGCTCGACCAGGCGCGCGCGGATGGCTTCGGGGCCTTCGTGCGGAAGGGCTGTGACGTTCGAGACCACGATGACATTGGGCGGGGCGAGCGGCACTCGCGCCAATTCCGCCTGCAACTTGGGTTGCGCGGCCGCCATAAGCGGCGAATGATAGGCCCCGGCGACGGGCAGGGGCAGCGCGCGGCGGGCGCCTTTGGCCTTGGCCATCTCGCAGGCCAGGGCGATCTTGTCCGCCGGGCCGGAAATCACCAACTGTCCGGGGCAATTCAAGTTGGCCAGCACGACGCCCGCCTGGCCGCAGACCTCACGCGTCGCGGCTTCGTCCAGCCCAATCACCGCCGCCATGCCGCCGCGGGTGGCGTCGCAGGCTTCCTGCATGAAGCGTCCGCGCCGTCGCACGATGCTCAAGCCGTCCTCGAAGCTCATCGCTCCGGCGGCGGTCAATGCGGTGAACTCACCCAGGGACAACCCCGCCGCGGCCTGGAATTCCAGGGCCGGCACGCGCTCCTTGAGCAATTGGAAGGCGACCCAGCTTACCAGGAAGATGGCCGGTTGGGCGTTCTCCGTGGCCGTCAGCTCGGCCTCCGGGCCGTTGAAACAAACGGCGCCGAGATCATAGCCCAGGGCCTTCCGGGCGCGCTCGAACCAGGCCCTGGCCGAGGGAAACTCCGCCGCCAGGTCCTTGCCCATGCCGACCGTCTGCGCGCCCTGTCCCGCGAACAACAAGGCGGTCTTGCCCGTGCCGGAGGGCGCCGAGGCCGTGCCGGTCGTTCCGGTGCCGGTTAATTCCATGTTGCCGATCCGTTCATGGCCGGACTCTATCGTAAAGCAGCGTGGCCGACAATGGGGAAGAGGACGGCGGGAGGAGGAGGGCGAATTGTCGATTGCGTTTCCGGGCCGTTTGCCGGATATTCCGAACCGTGCAGTTGTCTATTTCCCAACTTACCGACCGCTTGGCCGCCTCTTATGCCGAGCTGGGCGGGATCAACCATTTGGAGGGCAAGAATCTTCCCTCCAAACGCGCGGTTGCGCTCATTGCGATGAACCTGCTGCGGTTGTTGTTTCCGGGGTTCTTCGACGAGAAGCCGGTGCATTCATCGAGGATCAAGCAGGAAACCTCCGCGTTGGTGGAGGCGGTGCTTCTGAGCCTGGAGGGGGAGATTCGCAAGAGCCTGGAGTACCACCCGCCGGCGAATTTGCCGCCCAAGGAAGCGGGGCCGATGGCCCGTTCTTTGACGATCCAGTTTCTAAACGGGTTGCCGCAGGTGCGGGAGTTGCTGCAGACGGACACGGAGGCGGCCTATAACGGCGACCCGGCGGCGTTGAGCAAGGAGGAGGTCATCGTGGCATACCCGTTCATCGAGGCCATTGCGCTGCAACGCCTGGCCCACGAGCTCTATCGGCAGGGGGTGCCCCTGATCCCGCGCATCATGACCGAGTGGGCCCACAGCAATACGGGAATGGACCTGCATCCCGGCGCCAAGATCGGCTCGCATTTCTTCGTGGACCACTGCACCGGAACGGTTGTGGGGGAGACCACCGAAATCGGCAATCATGTCAAGATGTACCAGGGCGTCGGCCTGGTCGCAAAATCCCTGGCCGCAGGCCAGAGGCTCCGAGGCCAGAAGCGGCATCCGACCATCCAGGATCACGTGACGATTTACGCCGGCGCCACGATCATGGGCGGAGACACCGTGGTCGGCGAGGGCAGCACCATCGGGGCGAATGTGTTTCTGACGCAGAGCGTGCCGCCCCATTCTCTCGTGGTCCAGGAAGCGGTCAATATGAAGGTCATGCGCAAGCGCCCCGGATGGGTCGAGGGGGACCGTGAGGAACGGGTCTAGCGCCGGGAGCGGGTCGAGCGGGAGGGACGTAAGAAACGGCCGCTAAAAGCGGCTCAATTCCTTGAGTTCCGCCACGCGCTGGTCGATGTGTTTGCGGTCGATTTGGGTGGTGCGCCGGAGGCCGAAGCCCTCGCAGCAGAACGAGGCCACCACGCTGCCGTGGACCATGGCGAGGCGGATGTGGTCGTCAACGGGGCCTTTGGCGGCGGCCAGCCACCCCATCATGGCGCCCACGAAGGAATCACCCGCGCCGGTGGGGTCCACGACTTTATGGAGGGGGTAGGCGGGGCAGAGGAACAAGCCCCGGGGACCGGAGAGGATCGAGCCGTGGGAGCCTTTCTTGATGATGACGTATTTGGGGCCGAGCTTGTGAATCTTCTTGAGCGCGGCGAACAGGTTGTCTTCCTTGGTCAACTGATGGGCCTCGCTGTCGTTGAGGACGAAGGCGTCAAGGCGTTTGAGCAGCTTGAGCAAATCAACCAGCGCGATGTTCAGCCACAGGTCCATGGTGTCGGCGGCGACAAATTGCGGCCGCTTCATCTGGTTGAGCACGTGCAGTTGCAGGGCCGGGGCGATGTTCGCCAGCAGGACGAACGGGGTGTCCTGATGAGCCTTGGGCAGCGTGGGGGTGAAGGTTTCGAAGACGCCCAGTTCGGTCAACAAGGTGCGGCGGTTGTTCATGTTGTCCTCGTATTCGCCCGACCAGTGGAATGTCTTTCCAGGCAGGATTTGGAGTCCTTCGAGGTCGATGCCGTGCCGCTTGTACAGCTCCAGGTAACGTCTCGGAAAGTCTTCGCCGACGACGCCCACCAGTCTTACCGGACTGAAGAAGCTGGCCGCCACGGCGGCGTGGCTCGCCGAGCCGCCCAGCAAACGCGGGTTTTCCGCCTTCGCGGTCTTGATGGAATCCAACGCTGTCGAGCCAACAATCAGAACACTCATGCCCTTTGAATAGAGAGTTTCGCGGGCGCCCGCAATGGTAAAGAACCCACGGGCCCTCCGCCCTGCCGCTCTCAAGTCACCCTGGTCTGGACGAGGGCAAACCCTGCGGCGCCGCGGCCGCCAGGAGGCGGTCCTTGAATTGGCGGCAAGCGGCGGCGACATCGCGGGCGTTGAGGATGGCGGAGACGACGCAGACGCGGCGCGCGCCGGCCTCGATCACCGCATCGAGGTTGTCGAGGGTGATACCGCCGATGGCGAACCAGGGGATGGCCACATTGGCCGCCGCCCAGCGCACGTACTCGAGGGTCACGGGCCTGGCCTGGGGTTTGGTTGCGGTAGGATAGACCGGCCCGACGCCGAGGTAATCCGCGCCGGCAGCCAGGGCGCGTTTAGCTTGCTCGGGCCCGTTGGTGCTGAGGCCGATGCGCAGGGGAGGCAGGGGGTCGGACGTCGAAGGCCCAAGCCCGGAGCGGGGGAATGGTCGTTGGGGGCGCGCGGAGCGGAGCGTGGCGACGTGGTCGAAGCCGGCGCCGAAGAAATCTTCCTGGCCCAGGTGGCAGGCATCCGCCCCGGCCTCCCGCGCGATGGAGAGGTGATCGTTGACAACCAGGCCGACGCCAGCCTGCCGGGTGACGGGCAGGATGGCTTGGGCCATGCGACGTATTTCCTCGCTGGAGGAGAGCTTGGCCCGGAGCTGAATCAGGTCGGCGCCCCCGTCGCACAATTCGCGCACCAGCCCTTCGGGGGCGCGCCCGCGCAGCCAGGCCGTATCGATGAAGGCATAAAGCCTGCACTCTGAAAGAAGCTTCACAGCAGCGTGGCCGGAGGAACCGGTTGAGCTCTACAGCGCGTTGGCCACCAGGTCGCCGACCTGGGAGGTTGAGTAGCCCATTTTGCCGGCAGCCAGGCTCTTGATTTTCCCGCGGACGGTGTTGATGACGGCGGTTTCGATGGCTTTGGCGGCCTGGGTTTCGCCCAGGAAATCCAGGAGCATCTGGCCGGCGCAGATGGCCGCCAGGGGGTTGATGACGCCTTGGCCGGTGTATTTGGGGGCGCTGCCGCCGATAGGCTCGAACATACTGGCCCCCTGGGGGTTGATGTTGCCGCCGGCGGCGATGCCCATGCCACCCTGGATCATGGCCCCAAGGTCCGTGATGATGTCCCCGAACATGTTATCCGTGACAATGACGTCGAACCATTCCGGGTTTTTCACGAACCACATTGTGGTGGCGTCCACGTGAGCGTAATCGCGCTTGATGTCGGGGTAGTCCCGCTGGCCGATTTCGTGAAAGGCGCGCTCCCAGAGGTCGAAGGCGTAGGTCAGGACGTTGGTCTTGCCGGAGAGGGTCAGCTTCTTGTCCTTGTTCCGCTTGCGGGCGTAATCGAAGGCATAGCGGAGGCACCGTTCGACCCCGCGCCGGGTGTTGACGCTTTCCTGGAGGGCGATTTCGTTGGGAGTGCCCTTGAAGACAAACCCGCCGGCGCCCGTGTAGAGCCCCTCGTTGTTCTCGCGAACAACGACGAAATCGATATGCTCGGGTTTCTTGTCCTTGAGCGGGCAGAACCGCTCGTCATAGAGCTTGACCGGGCGCAGGTTGATGTATTGCTCCAGCTCGAAGCGGGTGCGGAGGAGGATGCCTTTTTCGAGGATGCCGGGTTTGACGTCCGGGTGGCCGATGGCGCCCAGGAGGATGGCCGGGAATTGGCGGAGTTCACCCAGCACGCTGTCCGGCAGCACTTCGCCGGTGCGCAGGTAGCGCGCGCCTCCCACGTCATAATGGGTGTAGTTGAGCTTGAGCTTAAACTTCGCGGCCGCCGCATCGAGCACCTTCACGGCCTCGGCGATGACCTCCGGTCCGGTGCCGTCGCCGCCAATGACTGCAATATTGTAGCTTTTCATGACTCTTGTTAATCGTCCGACGCGCCCGTTGGGGCAGAGCCCTAAGATGCTACGGTTTATTGGCGGGCTGGCAACGGAATTCAGGAGCCGACGCACAATAGGCTGGACAACAGTATTTTGTGTTGGCGGCTCATTCGCCTTGTCTTGGATGCCAAACCGAATGAGTCTGTTGGCTGCGATGAGCTTGTTGCCCTATAAGGTTGCCACGCTGCTTTATTGTTTCAACCCGCGCGATGACGTTCTGCTCCAGGAGCGGGCGCAAGAGCCAAATCTCGGCCTGTGGAGCCCGCCCGGGGGAAAGCTGCATACTCGTCTCGGGGAGTCTCCCTACGCCTGCGCTTGCCGCGAGGCGCACGAGGAAATGGGCTTGTGCCTGGCGCCCAATGACCTGCATCTGGCCGGCCTGGTCAGCGAAGACGGCTATGCGGGCCAGAGCCATTGGCTGATGTTCCTCTTCGAGGTCAAGCTCAGGCTGCATGCCCTGCCCCCGCCCCACCGCGAAGGCCGCTTTCAGTTCTATGCCCGCGAGGCCCTCGCCGGGCTGAAGGTGCCGCAAACCGACCGCGAGAGGATTTGGCCCTGGTTTTGGCAGTACCGAGGAGGGTTTTTTGCCGCCCACTGCCGCTGCCACGCGGACGGACGGGATGAGTGGGGGCTGGAGGAGACATGGACAACCCCATCATAGACCTGCAGAGCGACTCCTACTTCATGGGAGAAGCCTTGCGCCAGGCGGCCCGCGCTTGCGAGGCGGAGGAAGTGCCGATCGGGGCTGTTGTGGTGAGGGGCGGACGCATCATTGCACGGGCGTTTAACCAGGTGGAATTGCTCAAAGACGCCACGGCGCACGCGGAGTTGCTGGCGCTGACACAGGCGGAGGAAGCGGTGGGGGATTGGCGCCTGGCGGATTGCACCCTGTACGCGACTAAGGAACCATGCCCGATGTGCGCCGGGGCCATTGTCCACACGCGGCTCTTGCGCGTCGTCTTCGGGGCGGCGGACCCGAAGGCGGGGGCCGCGGGCAGCGCCTTGAACCTGCTGCAATTCCCGACTTTCAATCACCAGTGCGCCATCACCGGGGGAGTGCGCGAACTCGAATGCCGCGCGCTGCTCCGGAGCTTCTTCGCCGAGCAGAGGCGAAGGAAGGCGCCAAGCCGGGAGCCGGGTGCGTCGGGCGAGGGTGTGTGATGGGGCCGGCTTGGCTGCGGATTCGAGTCGAGAAGCTTGACAGGGACCTGTTGATTTACCTGCTGGGACTTGCGACGCGGCATGGCGGGCGACTGGCGACCTTTGACCGCGGCATCCCACTCTCTGCCGTCCGCGTGGCCAAACCGGCGAACCTCTGCATCCTTTAGCCTTGGTGGGCCTACGGGTGGCCGTTCAGTTTTTGCTATTGCCCAGCCAGGAAAGCTGGCGTAACAACTGCCGCATGACAACCGCCAGACCGATTACGGTCTATACCCTCACGCTCAACGAAGCCCGGCAGATGCGGGCGGTGCTTGAGAGTGTGAAATGGGCTGACGAAATCCTGGTGATGGATTCCTTCAGCACGGATGGCACCGTGGAGCTCGCGCGGGAATACAAGGCGCGGGTGGTTCAGGAAGCGTTTTGCGGCTTTGGCACGCTGCGCAATCACGCCGTGGCGGCCGCCAGCCACGATTGGGTGCTGAGCATCGACGCCGATGAACGCTGCACGCCGGAGTTGGCGGAGGAGGTCCGGCACGAACTGCTGGCCCCGGCTTTCGATGCCTATCATATCCCGCGCAAGAGCCATTTTCTGGGGCACTGGATGCGGCACTCGGGGTGGTATCCGGATTACCGCCAGCCGCAACTGTTCAATCGGCAGCGGTTCCGCTACAACGACGAGGCGGTTCACGAGAGCTACACCCTGACCGGCCGCCTGGGCTGCTTGCGCCAGCATGTGCTCCAATATCCCTGGGACACTCTCGAAATCGCGACCGCCAAATTGCAGCGGTACTCGACGCTCATGGCCCAGCGTTACGCCGAGCAGGGCAAACAGAGTTCGCCCGCCAAAATGGTGTTGAGCCCCGCCGGCATGTTCTTTCGCATCTTCGTCCTCCAGCAAGGCTTCCGCGACGGGCGGTACGGGTTCATCCTGGCGACTCTGTATGCCTACTATACGTTCCTGAAATACGCCAAACTATGGGAGCAGGACGCCCGGAAGAAGGACGCAGGCCCCGGTCGCTGAGCCTGGCCGGAGCGGCGAGCATTGTCTGCGTAGCTTTTGTCTTCTGTGTTCCGCTCCGACGGAATACCGTGTCGGCAAAAGTCATGCAGCCAGCCCAAAACACCTCTCGACATTCGGCATTCGATCTTCAGACCTGTCTGCGCCTGTGGCTTCTCCTGGTGCCGTTGGCCCACCTTTACCCAGGCGCCGCCTCGGCCCAAACGGCGCAGGTCCAGGTCGTGTTTGGGGAACGGTTGGGCCTTATGGGCATCGACAAGATGGGCCTGGGCCAAGGGGGCTTGTCCGCGGAGCCGATGTGGGCGGAGCGCATTCCGGAAATCCGCGCCTTGAAGCCGCGCCTGATTCGGCTATTCATCCAGGAGTATTTTGATCTGCTTCCGGAACGGGGGCGGCATCACTTCGAGACGCTGGATCGTTCGGTGGACACCATTGAAGCCGCGGGGGCGCAGCCGCTGATGTGCGTGTGCTTCAAGCCGCGGGTTCTTTTTCCGAGGATAGACCAGGACGCGGTGGAACCGAATGATTACGCAGAGTGGGAGGCGCTGGTGGCCAACTTGGTGAAGCATTATCGGGAGCGGGGCGCGCGCATTCTTTACTGGGAGATCGCCAACGAACCGGATATTGGCGAGGACGGGGGGTGTCCTTACCGGTTCAGGCCCGAGAACTACGCGCGATATTACGAGCACACTGCCAGGGCAATATTGCGGGCCGACCCGGAGGCCCGGGTGGGCGGTCCGGCGCTGGCCAATCCGCGTTCGCCCATCCTCCCGGCCTTGCTGGAGTTTTGCCAGACGAACCCGGCCCCGCTCCATTTTGTGTCCTGGCACATCTACAGCAGCGACCCCGCGGCCATCCGGGGGACCGTTGATTACGTCCGCGGTTTGCTCAAGAAGCATCCGGGGCTTCAAGCGGAGACCGTCCTGGACGAATGGAACATGGACCTGATGAACCCGCCGCTGGACCCGCGTTTTCAGCCCTGTTTCGTGGCGGAGGTGATATGGCAAATGAAAGAGGCCGCCCTCGATTACTCGTGCTATTACCACATCCGCGATTGGTACGTCTCCTTCGAGCAGTTCGCGCCCTTCATGTCGGTCCAAGGCACCGCCTTTATGACGCGCTGGTGGAACCGGATGCCGCAGTTTGACGGGCTTTTTGATTACCAGGGCAACGTCCGGCCTGCCTATTTCGCGTTCAAACTGCTCTCGCGGCTGGCCGGGGAGCGGTTGAAGGTGGCCTCGACTCACGGTGCGGTGCATGGCTTGGCGGCGCGCGATGAGCGGTTGCGGATGTGGACCCTGGTGCTCTGGAACTTCTCAGGCTCGCCCGTTGAGGCCCAACTTTCGCTGGCCGGGCTTCCCAAGGATATGCGGGTACGGCATATCGTCCTGGACGCCGCGGCCGCAGGCAACGATGAAAACGCCCGGTTGCGGCCGGACCCGTTCACGAGCCTCAAGGCGGGCGACGAGTGTTTGGCTGTGCGACTCGAGCCGTGGGCCGTTCATTATTGGTCTTTCGAGTAATTCCGTGAATAAAATGATGGTGCGGGGTGTCTGATCCACGTCATGACGAAGACCCGTCGCAAGAACCCGCCGCCCGTCCTCACCAAGGGCCAGCTTTGGAAAACCGAACAGGCCTATATCCATATTGTGGAGCTGGGCAAGACCCTGCTCCATTACCGGATGACCCGAAGCCTGAAGCAAAAGGGCGTCGTCACCCAGATGAGCGCCATCGAAACCATGGCTCAGTACCTCAAGAGCAACGAGGCGCGCCTGATTAGGACTGCCGACTAGTGTGGTGTCTTCAAAAGCCAACGCGTTTGTAAGACACCACGCTAGACTGCGGGACCGAGGAGAAGTTCGGTTTCGACCGGGCGGAAGGGCGTAAAGGTGCGCCGATGGATGGGACAGGGTCCGAGCCGGGCGATGGCGGCCAGATGCTGGGGCGTGGGGTAGCCCTTGTGCTCCGCAAAACCGTAGCCGGGATAAAGCCGATCGAACTCGCGCATCATGCGGTCCCGGGTCACTTTCGCCAGAACGCTGGCGGCGGCTATCGAGTAACTCTTGCAGTCGCCTTGCACAATGGCGGTGTGAGGATAGGCCAGCCACTTGATTCGCAGGCCGTCGATAAGCGCGTGTTGCGGCCGGGGGAGCAGCCGGTCCAGCGCCAGGCTCATCGCCCGCCAGGCCGCCTGGCGGATGTTGACGCGGTCGATCATCTCCGCGTCCGCGTCCGCGATGGCATAACGAATGCCGGGGTGCGCCGTAATGGCCGAGAAGTAGTGTTCGCGCTGCTCCGCGGTAAGCTGCTTGGAATCGTTGAGGCCGCGGAGTTTTCCCCAGAGACCCTCCTTGAGCCAGGTGTGGGGGAACATGACCGCCGCCGCAACCACCGGCCCGGCCAGCGGGCCGCAACCCGCCTCGTCCACCCCCGCGACGGAACTCAGGCCCTGGCGCCACAATTCGCACTCATAAGACAGGCGGTTCCAGAATTTCGCGCGCATCAGCAGATCGAGTTCAAGCCGCTCTCGTACGCGCCGTTGACCAGGTAAGCCCGGCCCAGGGCCTCGGCAAGGGGGTCGTCCTCAGGCTCGCAGAAGCCCAGGTGCAGGTGCCGGCGCCAGCCTTCGGCGTGCTGGAACTGCTTGGACATGCGGCCGACCTCCAGCGACATGTCTTCCATGGCCAGCAGGTAGGAATTGAGGCCCTGGCTGACATCGAGCCACTGTTGCTGGCTCTTGTGGGCGCCGAGGGCCTGGTGTTTTATCTTCTGGACCGAGCTGGTGTCGACAAAGGCGCCGGGGATGATTCGGCGCCGGAGGGAGTCGCGCAATCCCTGCGGCATGGCATGAAAGACGGTGACGGCGTAATTGGCGGCCGGGCGCACGGGGGCAGTCCTGAAATTGGCCATCCCGCGGGCGAACGCGGCGGACACCGCCAGGCGCGACGTGTTGGCGTGGTCCTCCATGTAATCCTGCGGCGAATGGGTCAGGATGACGTTCGGCTTGGCCTCCCGAATGAGGGCCGCCAGGGCGCGAAGGAGTTCAACGCTGTAAACGATCTCGAGGTCATCGGTCAGGCAGGGGTGGAACTCCGCGCCGAGGATTTTAGCGGCCGCCCGCGCCTCGGTGTTGCGGATGGCGCGCGTGGTGGCGGGGTTATAGTCCGCGCTGCCGCAGTTGCCGCTGGCCAGAGTCAGGTAATGCGTCGTGTAGCCGGCCTTCTTGAGCAGCACCAGCGTCCCGGCCATTTGGAATTCAATGTCGTCCGGGTGCGCGGCAATGGCGATGGCGACTTTGTTGGACACATTGTGCTTTTTCATGGAATCAACTGATGCCACACTCTATGAGCGCGATAGCGAAAACAAAAGAGAATTTCAGACATGAAAATCCAGGACCTCACCGTAGGCCAGCGGGTCAAACATCTCCAATATGGCGTGGGCGTCGTCAAGAGCATCTCGGAGCACCTTGCCGATGTCCGTTTCGATGACGCCCTGAGATCGCTCGACCCCCAGGCCAGCGAACTCACCCCGGCCGAGCCTCACATGACGGCTTCCAACCTCGAAGTGCCCCTCAGGCAGTTTGTGGAATCCATCATCGAAGGCGTTGTGGACCGGCTCGGCGTCGAAAAGCCGGATGCCGTCGTGAGCCAACTGGCCGCCCGCTGGCACAAGGGGAAGGCCGTTCTTCACCCGGCCGACCCGGCGCTGCAAACCAAGGAAATCCCACTCGAGGTCTTCTTCCATAAGGTCGTGGGCATCCGCAACCAACTGCGGGTCCTGGAGCAGAAGATCAACGGCCACCCGACCCTTTCGGACGGCGAGAAAGTGGAAATGCAGCAATACATCACCCGCTGCTACGGCTCGCTGACGACCTTCAACCTCCTCTTCAAAGAGAAAGAGGACCAGTTTTGATCTTCCGGTTCTGGCCCCGTTGAAAAATGGATCCTCACCATTCCGAAGAGCCCGCCCCGCCGTCTCCGCCTCGCCTTGTGTACCGGGACGAACATCGCGGGCTCTGGCTGTATTGCGGGAACTGTCTCGAACTCCTCGACGCCGTTGGCGCCGAGTATCCGGACGGCCGGTTCGATATGATTTTCGCGGACCCGCCTTATTTTCTCTCCAACGGCGGCATCACTTGCCATGCGGGCAAAATGGTTCCGGTGGACAAGGGCGGTTGGGACAAGTCCCGCGGTCCGGAGTTGAACCACGAGTTCAATCTCCAATGGCTGCGCCGCTGCCAGCGGGCGCTCAAACCAAACGGGAGCATCTGGGTCACCGGCACCCTGCACGTCATCTTCTCCGTGGGCTACGCGATGCAGCAGCTCGGCATGAAGATACTCAATGACATCGCCTGGGAAAAACCAAACCCGCCGCCCAACCTCTCTTGCCGCTACTTCACCCATTCCACCGAAACCGTCCTGTGGGCCGCAAAGACGGAGAAAAGCAGGCACACCTTCAACTACGCCCGGATGCGGGCGCTCAATGGCGGCAAGCAGATGAAGACGGTCTGGACCATAAAATGCGCCGGAGGCGACGAGAAAGCCCTGGGCAAACATCCAACGCAGAAGCCCGTGGCGCTGGTCGAACGCTGTTTGCTCGCCTCGACTCACGAGGGCGACATTGTCCTGGACCCCTTTCTTGGCGGCGGAACCACCGCCGTGGCCGCGCTCCGAACCGGGCGGCACTGCGTCGGCATCGAGGCCGAGCCCAGCCACCTGGAACTCTCCATCGCGAGGGTCAAGAGGGATTCGGATTCCTCTTTGTTTTCTTGAAACGCATGGTATATTAAGGCAGGAATTGACAAGATAAGAGAAGCGCGATAGACGCACCGAATTGAAAGCACTCATCGAGACCCGGAACCGGGGAACAGAACGAGTTTTTCTCGTTGGCGTAGAACTTAAATCCCGCAACGGGTGGGAAATCCGCGACTCACTGGATGAGCTCTCCGAGCTGGCCACGAGCGCGGGAGGAGTGGTGGTGGGGGATGGGCTCCAGAAAATGGCCTCGCCCTGCGCCGCAACCTATATCGGCAAGGGCAAGGCCGACGAATTTGCTGCCCACTGCCGCGAGGCGGACGTCGACACCGTCATCTTCGACGACGAGCTAACCCCGGCCCAGAGCCGCAACCTGGAGAGAGTTTTCAACTGCAAGGTCCTCGACCGCACCTCTCTGATACTGGACATCTTCGCCCAGCGCGCTCGCACGCGCGAGGGCAAGCTCCAAATCGAACTCGCCCAACTCCAGCACCTGCTTCCACGCCTCACCGGTTTCTGGGGCCACTTGTCCCGCCAAAAAGGCGGCATCGGCATGCGCGGCGGCGAGGGTGAGACGCAATTGGAGACCGACCGACGCCGGGTGCAGGACCGCATCGCCCGGCTTTCACGGGACCTGGAGGCCGTGCGCCGGCAGCGGGCCACCCAACGCAACTCCCGGCAGCGCAATCACTTCGCGCTGGCCTCGATTGTCGGCTACACCAACGCCGGCAAATCCACGCTTCTCAACCACCTCACCGGCGCGGATGTCCTGGCCGAAGACAAGCTGTTCGCCACCCTGGACCCCACTACCCGGCGGCTCCACCTTTCGACCAACCAAAACGTCCTCCTGACAGACACGGTGGGCTTCATTCGCAAACTGCCGCACGGGCTGGTCGAGGCCTTTAAGGCAACCCTCGAAGAGGTCTCTCAGGCCGACCTCTTGCTGCATGTGGTGGACATCAGCCACCCTCAGGCCCACGAGCAAATCCAATCCGTTGACGCCGTCCTCGGCGAAATCGGCGCCCAGGGCAAGCCCACCATCATGGTCTTCAACAAGGTCGACCAACTCAACGGCAGCCGCGATGTCCTTACCCGTTTCCTGGAGCGCTACCCGCGCGGAGTCGCCCTCTCGGCCATCAGCGGCGACGGCATCCCGGCCCTGCTCTCCGAGTTGGGCAGCCAGTTGCGCCCCATCCGCCAGTTTATCGAGCTTTCCGTTCCCCACGACCAGGCCGGCGTCATCGCTCGCCTTCATGAGGTCGGCCAGGTTGTCGAACGCGACTACAATGGGGAGACTGCCCGCTTCAAGGCCCGCATCCCCCCGCACCTCCACGAGGAATTTGCCCCCTTCTTCGTCCGGCAATTGCAGAGGGCGTGAGCCTGGGCCGCATCAAGCCCGCCCGGGACGCCGTAGTTCCCCGAGCTATTTTCGTGCTTTTGGCGTTCCCGCCGCTATAGTGCCGGTCCGTGAACAGCCTGCGCATCAAGGACCAGCCTGCCGGCGAGCGCCCTCGCGAGCGGCTGGCGGCTCTCGGGCCGGGCGCCCTCAGCCAGGCCGAGCTGATTGCCATCTTACTCCGGACCGGACTCAAAGGCGCCAGCGCGGTGGACATCGCGAAGCTGTTGATGTCCAAACACGGTTCTCTCAACTCCCTCGCCCACGCCTCGCTCGAAGAGCTTCAAACTGTCAAGGGCATCGGCCCGGACAAGGCCGTCACTTTGGTCGCCGCGTTCGCCCTGGCCCGCAAAATGGTCGAGGAACTCCGCGATGAGGCCCCGCTCCTCGACACCCCGGAGGCGATTGCCAACCTCATGCGCGAGGACAACCGGCTCCGCAAGGTCGAGACCTTCCAAATCCTCCTGCTCAACACCCGGCGCAGGCTCGTGCGCGTCCAGCCCATCTCCCAGGGCACCCTGGACACCATCCTTATTCACCCGCGCGACGTCTTTAAGTCCGCCATCGCCGCGGATGCCGCCGCCGTCGTTCTCATCCATAATCACCCCAGCGGCGACCCGACCCCCTCCGAGGCCGACATCAAGGTCACGCGCGACCTGATTCGCGCCGGGCAACTCCTCAGAATCGAGGTCCTCGACCACATCATCCTCGGCTCCGCCACCCAGGAACGGACCCGGGACTATGTCTCCTTGCGCGACCTGGGATATTGGGCCGGATACTGATTACTGTCTCTCGTACTCGCCCTTGCCAACGCGCTTGAGCACGCTGAAGCCGGCCTTCTTGGCGTCCGAAATCGAGAGGGACCGGGGCGAATTGAACGTGGACAGGACCTTGCGCACCGGCTTCTTGCAAGCCGGGCATTGGGTTAGGGGAGGCGCCGAGAGCGGCCGGCGCAGGGTGAACTTGCCGCCGCACACCGGGCAATCGCCTTCGCAAAGTTCGTACTCGTAGAGGGGCATAATGCGAAAAACTCAGTTACACAGTAGTGCTTACTTCTTCATCCTGCCCCGGATTCTACCTTGCGCTCCCCGATAGAGCCATTCAATTTTTGCTTGTATGAGAGAGCGAAACGGCTTACTGACAGGACCACGGTTCAAATCGTCCCTAATGAAACCCCAACAACTCCAGAGCCTGGCCCAGACCCACGGGACCCCTATCGTGGTCGTCGACCACGATGTCCTCAGGGAAAACTACGCTGCTTTCAAGAGAGACCTGCCCAAAGTGCAGGCCTATTTTGCGGTCAAGGCCAACCCTGAACCGGCCATCATCCGCACCTTCTACCAGGCCGGGGCCAGCTTCGACGTCGCCTCGCTGCCCGAATTCATGTTGGTCTATGAAAACATCAAGCACCTGCCGCCCAAGGAACAGCAGGACTTTATCTGGGATAAGATCATCTACGCGAATCCGACCAAGCCCAAGGACACGCTCCGGGCGCTGGACCAATACAAACCGCTGGTCACTTATGACAACCTGGCCGAGCTGAAGAAGATTAAGCAGTTCGCTCCTCACGCGGGCGTGGTGCTGCGCCTGCGCGTGCCCAACACAGGCTCGATGGTCGAGCTGTCCTCGAAGTTCGGCTGCGACCCGGGCGAAGCGGTGGACCTCATCCAGGCCGCTTTCGATATGGGACTGGTGGTCGAGGGCCTCAGCTTCCATGTCGGAAGCCAATGCACCAATTTCCAGAACTTCGTCCAGGCCCTCGACATCGCCGCCGCCGTGATGAGGGAATCCAAGTCGCGCGGCTACGAAATCAAAATCCTCGACATCGGCGGAGGCTTTCCCGCGGCCTACAACAAACACGTCAAGCCCTTCAGCGAGCTGGCCACGAAAATCAACGCCGAAATCGACCGCCTCTTCCCAACAGACATCCAGATACTCGCCGAGCCGGGCCGGTTCCTCGTCGCCACGGCCGCCACCTCCGTCGCCACCATCATCGGCAAAGCCGTCCGCGACGGCAAAACCTGCTACTACATCGATGACGGCGTCTATAACACCTTCAGCGGCATCATCTTCGACCATTGCCAATACCATCTGAAGAGCTTCGCGCAGGGCAAAACCGAAATCTGCGCCGTCTTCGGCCAGACCTGTGACGCTCTGGACACTATCTCGCTGTCCGAGGAACTGCCGGAGTTGGACATTGATGACCTGCTCTATTCCGAGAACATCGGGGCTTACAGCAGCGCCTCGGCCACGGGGTTCAACGGCTTCGCGCCGGCCAAGATCATGCATCTGAACGACCGCGGATAATGCCAGTTAAAGTCAAAATCTGCGGCATCACCAGTCTGGCTGACGGCCTCGCGGCGGCCCGGGCGGGCGCCGATGCGCTGGGGTTTGTGTTCTACGAACCCAGCCCGCGCTATGTCTCCCCCGAAGCCGCGTCGGTCATCATCCGCCAACTGCCGCCTGATCTGGTAAAGGTGGGCGTGTTCGTCGACGCGCCCCGGGACCTCGTCTTTAGCGCCATGAGCCAGTGCGGGCTGAGCCTGCTCCAGTTCCACGGCGATGAACCCCCCGACTACTGCCTGCAATTCGGGGTGATGAGCATGAAGGCATTCCGCATTCGGAACGCGGAGTCACTCGAACGCCTGGCAGACTACCCGACCGACGCCTGGCTCCTGGATGCCTGCGCCCCGGATAAGCCGGGCGGCACGGGCCAGACCTTCAACTGGGACCTCGCCCTCGAAGCCGGCAAATTTGGCCGCCCGGTCTTTCTGGCCGGCGGACTGACGCCGGAGAACGTCGCGGAGGCCGTCCGCCGCGCGCGTCCCTATGCCGTGGACGTCTCCACCGGCGTCGAAGCCGCACCCGGCCGGAAAGACCCGGCCAAGGTCCGCGCCTTTATCCACGCCGCCAAAGTTCAAGAGACAGACCTCTGATCCCCAACGGCTCCCCGGCAATGGGGCCGGGACGCGTTGCACGCCCCCGGCGTGCCCAAGGCCCGAATGGGCCTCTCAACTGCAGCCGCAACGGTTGGTCGGCGCGTCGGCCTCGCGGTCGGTTTCCCCCACCAGGCGATTCTCCAGCAGGTAGGCCTCCACCTCGTCTCCGCTCACGTCGGCCAGCATGCGGCCGTTAATCTCGACGCACGGGCTGAGCTCCTGCCCGCTCTTGGCGATCATCTCCTGCCGCTGCGCCGGGTCGTTCTTGATGTCGCGGTCCTCGTAAGGCAATTCATACTTGCGCAGAATGGCCCGCACGCCCTGGCTCCATCCGCAGGTCGGTTTCAGATAGGCTATAATGTTAAGTGTATCCATACTTCAGTCACGCTTTTGAAGGTGCCACAGTTCGGGCCGGGCGCAAGTGGGTCGGTTTGGGCGCTTAGGGACCGCGCAAGAATAACATCACCAAAAGGCGAAGTTATTTTTGCGCGGTCCCTTAGCGCGCCTTCCGGTTTGCATTCCGGCCCCGATCATGCTTAGATTCGAGGCAAGACGCTGATGATGTTTATCGACCAACTCAAGTTCGACGCCAACGGGCTGATTCCCGCAATCATCCAAGAGCACAAGACCGGGCGGGTGCTGATGATGGCCTGGATGAATCGCGCCTCGCTGCAGACCACCATCTCCACCGGCAAGACGCATTTCTGGAGCCGCTCCCGCCAGAAATTCTGGATGAAGGGCGAGTCCAGCGGCCACACCCAAACCGTCAAGGACATCGCTTTCGACTGCGACGGGGACACCCTGCTCATTCAGGTCGAGCAGGTCGGGGCCGCCTGTCACGAGGGCTACCAGTCCTGCTTCTTTCGCTCGGTTGCCGACGATGGCGTCTCGGTCAAGACCACGGAGGCGCGGTTGCTCGATCCGGCCCAGATTTACGGCAAGAAATGAGCGACGAGTTCATCCAGTTCGGCACGCGGACCTACGGAATCCTGTTTGTCCTGTTGGTCGTGTCGCGAGGCATGGACTTCCTGAGCACCCGGATCGCCACGCCCAATTTGATTCTGGAAGGCAACCCCATAGCCAGGAAGCTGGGCTGGACTTGGGGCTTGGTGGCCAACATCGGGTTTTGTTTTTTATTCTCGTTCTGGCCGTTGCCGGCCATTGTCATCAGCACCACGAGCCTCCTGGTGGCGGCGCGCAATTTTCAATCCGCCTGGCTCATGCGCTCCCTGGGCGAGCATCGCTACCGGGAATGGTACGTCGAGCGCATCCAGGAAACCAGCGTGACCCTGTACCTGGTCTGTCTCTTTGGGCAAACGGCCCTCACGGCCGCGGTGGGGGCGGGGGTGATCTATTTCACGACCTGGGATCGAGACCCTGTGCTCCTGGCCATCGGCCTGGGGATTATCGCTTATGCGCTTGCGGTGGCCTTTTACTCCTTGCTCGGTTTCTGGCGCCTGCATCGCTCCAGCGTGCGCATGTCCCGGTTGCCGGACCCCGGCTCCCAGGGCTATGCCGGGCCTGGACCCGGAGAGAACGGAAGACTCATCCAAATTTGCCTGCGTGAACCCCCCCAACCTTGACGAATTCCGGAAACTGGCGGCCCAGGGCAATCTCGTGCCCGTCACCTGTCGTCTGCTGGCCGACATCGAGACGCCGCTCTCGGCCTACCGCAAGATACGGGGTCCCGGCGAATCATTCCTCTTCGAGTCGGTTGAAGGCGGCGAACATCTGGGGCGCTACTCCTTCGTCGGGTGCAACCCTCGCGCCGTCATCCGCCAGACCGGCGGCCTGGTCCAGGTCCTCGCCAACGGCAAGGTCGTCGAGGAGTTCACCCTGGGCGCCCCGGCCTCCCCGGGTGCTCAACCCCTCCGGGACGGATTGGAGGTCGTCGAGCGCGTCATGAAGCGATACCGGGCAGTCCCCGTGCCCGGCCTGCCCCGGTTCACGGGCGGAGCCGTGGGGTTCATCGGCTACGAGTTCATCCACGATATCGAACCCGTCGTGCCGCGTCCGCCCGGTGACGACCTGCGGACGCCGGTGCTCTATTTCCTCGTTGCGGACGAACTGCTCATTTTCGACCGGGTTGCCCAGACGCTGACCGTGCTGGTGAATGCCGTGCTGGACGAGGCGTCCAGCCTGGAAGAGGCTTACGAGAATGCCGTCGGCGAAGTCGAGCGCCTGGTCTCCCTGCTCGAACAGCCCTCGGAGCACCACCCCGCCTTCCTTCCTCTCGAGGTGCCGCCTGTGCCCTTTGAATCCAATGTTGCCCGCGCCCAGTTTTCCGCGAATGTGCTCAAGGCCAAGGAATACATTACCTCCGGCGACATCATCCAGGTGGTCGGTTCCCAGCGCTTCGCCACACCCGTCAAGGCCTCGCCCCTGGACATTTACCGCGCCGCCCGTTCCGTCAATCCGTCCCCGTACATGTTCCTGCTGGAGCTCGACGGCTTTTCCCTCGTCGGCGCATCGCCGGAAATCCATGTCCGATGCGAAGAGGGCCAGGTCGAAATCCGCCCCATTGCCGGAACGCGTCCCCGGGGCGTCACCGCGGACCAGGACAAAGCCCTCCAGGCCGAACTTCTGTCCGACCCCAAGGAGCGGGCCGAGCATGTGATGCTTGTGGATCTGGCCCGAAATGACCTCGGGCGCGTCTGCGCCTTCGGCTCGGTCAAGGTGAAGGACCTCATGGTCGTCGAGCGCTACAGCCACGTCATGCACATCGTCTCCCAAATCCAGGGGTCGCTCTCGCCCGGCAAAACGCCCTACGACTTGATGCGCGCCACCTTTCCCGCCGGCACGCTCAGCGGTGCTCCGAAAATCCGCGCCATGCAGATCATCTCCGAACTGGAGCGGACGGCGCGCGGCCCCTACGGCGGGTGCGTCGGCTACTTTTCTTTCAGCGGCAACCTGGACTGCTGCATCACCATCCGCACCGCCCTCCTCAAAGACGGTCTCGCCTACGTTCAGGCCGGAGGCGGCTGGGTCAACGACTCCACCCCCGAGGGCGAGTATCAGGAAACCGTCAACAAGGCCACAGCGATGCTGAAGGCCCTGGCCCTGGCCCAAACCTTCGCCCAGGGGCCTTCCTCTTGATTTTGCGCTTGGAAGCGGGCCACTTGTGGCGCATGGTGTAGAGGATTTGTTGTGAATCGCAAGCGAATGACGGTTTATTACTCAGGCAGTGTGCAAGGTGTAGGGTTTCGCTACACAGTGCTGACCGTCGCCGCCGGTTTCGAGGTTGCCGGCACGGTGGGCAACCTGCCCGACGGGCGCGTCGAGCTGGTCGCCGAGGGTCTTGCGGACGAACTCGACGCCTTTCGCCAGAGGATTGGGGAATCCGGCCTGGGTCATTTTATCAGGAAAGAAGAAGTGACCTGGGGCGGGGCCACAAACGAATTTCGCGGGTTTGAAATTATAAGGTAGATGCATGAAGTTTGCCATTATTGCCGACATCCACTCCAACCTGGAGGCGTTCCAGGTGGTCCTGGAAGACATCAAAGCGCAGAAATGCACCCATTTCGCCTGCTTGGGCGATGTCGTGGGCTACAACGCCAACCCCAAGGAGTGCCTCGATATTGTTCGCCGCATGAACATCCCTTGCGTCAAGGGCAACCATGACGAGTATTGCTCCACCGAAGGACCGCTGGACGGGTTCAATCCCGCCGCCGCCGAGGCCGTGAAGTGGACCCGAAAACAGATATCCGACGATGACAAACAGTGGCTCCGCGACTTGAAATACTGGCGCATCCTCACCAATTTCACGCTCGTCCATGCCACCCTCGACGGCCCTCAACGGTGGGGTTATGTTTTCGACAAGCTGGCCGCCGCCGCCAGCTTCACTTACCAGAACACCGCAATCTGCTTTTTCGGCCACACCCATGTGCCCGTTGCCTTCATCCGCGACAGCGTCGTGCGAGGCGGCACTTACTCCAAGTTCAAGGTCGAGCCGGGCAAGAAGTACTTTGTGAATGTCGGCGCCGTGGGCCAGCCGCGTGACAACAACCCCAAGTCCGCCTACGTGGTCTATGACGCCGATGAAGCTACGATTGAGTTGCGCCGCCTTGAGTACGACATTCCGGGAGCGCAGAAAAAAATACTTGACGCTGGATTGCCTCCGCGTCTGGCAGAACGGCTGGCCTATGGCCGGTGACCCTTTCCCTGAAGATTCTCATCCTCAAACCCAGCTCCCTTGGAGACGTGGTGCAGGGACTGCCGGTGTTGCGCGCTCTCAAGCGCCACTGGCCGCGCAGCCAGGTTTATTGGTGGATTGAGAGCGACTTGGCCCCTTTGCTCGACGGCGATCCGGACCTTGCGGGCGTAATCCCATTCGAGCGCCGGCGCTGGGCCACCCCCTCCAACTGGCTTGCCCTCTGGAACACCACCCTCTGGATGCGCCGGCAGCGCTTCGATCTTGTCATCGACCTCCAGTGCCTCTTGCGCAGCGGCATCTTCGCCTGGCTCGCCAACGGAAAACTCACCGTTGGCCTGGATGAACCCCGCGAAGGCGCTCGAGGGTTTTACGACCTGATTGCGCCGCGCCCTTCCTTCCATACCCACGCCGTGGATTGGTATCTGAGCGTCCTCCCTCTCGCCGGAGTGCCCGTCATCCGGGACTTCGAGTGGCTGCCCCGGCGGCCGGCCGTTGCCGCGGGCCTCCGCAGAAAGTGGCCCGTCGAGCCCGGTCCGTGGCTGATACTGCAGCCCGGCGCGCGCTGGCCCAACAAGCGTTGGCCCGTCGAGTACTTTGCGGAATTCGTCCGGCGGGCCGCCGCGCTCCGGGCGGATTGGCGCTTCGCCATCCTCGGCAGCGCCCAGGAGCGCGCCTTGGGCGAGACCATTGCCGGTGTCCTCCCGTCGCGCAGCCTGGACCTCACAGGCCGGCTCTCACTGCCGGAGATGGTCGAGTGGATTCGGCTCGGAACCGCGATGGTGACCAATGACACCGGGCCGATGCACGTTGCCGCCGCCCTCGGCAAGCCCGTCGTCGGCCTCTTTGGTCCCACCGAACCGCGCCGCACCGGGCCCTACGGCCAAATTGACCACGTTCTCCAAGCCAGGCTCCCGTGCGTGCCCTGCTTGAAGCCGCGCTGCACTTATGCCAAACCCCTCGAATGCCTGCGCCTCCTCGTCCCGGCGGCGGCCCTCGCCGCTCTCGAATCGCGGCTCGATTTTTGTTGCCACGACGCGCCGGCTTCATAAAGTGGTTCAATGACGAAACTAGGCCTTTGGGTGAGTTTGTCGGCGGCACTGGTGTTCTCGGCGTCCGCGCAGGTCACGGTCGAGGTTACCCAGCCCCAGGACCAGTTCCTGCCGGGCGAGCCTCTCCTGGTCACAGTGAAGATTAGCAACCTTTCCGGACAGACCTTGCATTTTGGAGACGACCCCGATTGGTTGATGTTTTCACTGGAATCACGCGACGGGGTCGTTGTGCCCAAGATGGCGGATATTCCCGCTTTCGAGCCTTTTGACCTGCCTTCATCGAGAACGGCGACCAAGACCATGGACATTGGGCCTTGCTTCCCCATAACCCAGGCCGGCCGTTACAACATCATCGCCAACGTCAGGATCAAGGGCTGGGGCCGTGAGATTGCCAGCCAGCCCAAGCCCATGGATATCATTGAAGGGGTCCCTTTGTGGCAGGAGGAATTCGGGGTGCCCAAGGCCCCTGGCCAGCCCGAGGGCAGCCCGGAAATCCGGCACTACACCCTCCAGCAAGCCAACTATGTGAAGGGACAGCCCCGGCTTTACCTGCGAGTGACCGACTTCACCGGCACCAAACCGCTGCGCGTCGTCCTCATAGGGAAAATGGTTTCCTTCAGCCGGCCTGAACACGTGATTGACCAGGCCAGCGACTTGCACCTGCTTTACCAGGATGGCCCGCGCTCCTTCGGCTATTTCACGTTCAGTCCCGAGGGGGAACTCCTCGCCCGCCAGACCTATGATTACACGGAGACCCGTCCCCGCTTGAGGGTCGATGTGGACGGCAAAGTCCATGTCTTCGGCGGGGTGCGCCGCATCAAGTCCAACGATGTGCCGCCGCCCAAGCCGGTCGTGGACCTGGAAGCCCCCAAGCCGGTCAGTCCTTGACCGGAGCGGAGCCGCGTCCTAATCGACCAGGTCCTTCATCGACTGGATGCGCGCCTGCATGTGCCGGATGATGGGCAGAGCCCGGGCGACCGCGTTCTGTTCGGTCTGTCCCGGGAAAGTTCTCATGATCACCTTGGCCGCGGCGACGACGTCGCCATTGCGGTCGCGCAGCGGCATGGTGACCGAGACCGAGGCTTTGTCGGTGCCGTAATAAACCTGGCCCTGGGTCAGGACCTCCAGTTCGGCTTTCGCGCCGGGATGGCCGATCTCGCTCGCGTCCAGGCTGGCTACCAGGCGCGTGGTTTTCGAGTCCGCCCCGAGTACGAACAGCTTCAGGCCGAGCAGCTTCGAGTATATCTTCGCCGTCTCCCGCACGATCGCCTCCGCGGGATTCTCCAGCGGGGTATACACGATCCTGGCGTCCGTGAAGTAGCTGACTGAATCCGACTTGGTCCAGAAGCCGATCTTGCCCTTGGTGAAGTTGTCCTGCAGCATCCGCTCGATGATGGGCTTGCCGTCCAGCGAGCAGGTCACCTGGCTGCCTTTGCACTCCACGGACAATTCATGCCAGACCCCGTTGGTGATGCTCACCTTGGACCCGACCGGGCCGATGAGTTCACCGTCCACGAATTTAAAAAAGTAGAACGTCCCTCCCAACCCGCTGGCGCGCACATAGTAGTAGTTCTTCTCGTCCTTGATGCGAAACGCCAGCCCCGCCATCTGCTCGGTCTGCCCGCTCACCAACTTGAAGCGCGTCGTCAGGGTGAAATCGCCGAAGACGTCGTCGTCGTACACCAGCAAAGGGTAATGGTCGTCCGTGCGATCTTGCGAGAGTTGGGCCAGCACGGCTTGTTTGGTCACGTGCTGGGCCTGCGGACTCAGCGGCGGCAGCAGTGGGGCCACGTCGTCCGTGACCACTTTCCAGTCGCCGGGCTTGCCCTGGCCGGTAACGGTGCTCCGAAACCCGGGCGGGACCTTGCCCTCGGCGACCCCGCCGAAATCAAATGTCCGCTCCGCCCCCGCCGCGGCCCCCGCCAGCACCGCGCACAGAACGCCAGCCAACGCCCTGCCATTCCACCCCGAACGGGCCATCCCCGCAAGCAATCGCAGTTGATGTCGCATCGCACCGGAGGCTACCACAGCCGGAGTCGTGGTGAAATCCTAAAGGAAGAGGCGCCGCGCCGGTCACGGTGTTGGGTGCGGGGCGGGGATGCTCAGCGCCACGAGTCTTCCGTCGGCATCACCCGCCAGGAGTTGGCCATCGAGCCAAGCCAGGGCGGTGACGTCCTGCGAAAGCCTCCTGGCGGCGTAAGCCGCCCCGGTCTTATCCAGGATGCAGACCCCGCCGCCCCAATAGGCCACGGCGATCTGATCGCCCCTTGCCACGGCCAGTTTTACCAGCCGGCCCGGAGGGGCTGCCGCCCGGGCGGCGGCGAGGGCTGCAGGTTCGGCCCCGGGACTGAGTTGAGCCACCCAGCTCGCGTATTCCTCAGAGGCAACCGCGCGGGTCGACTGGATTCTGCCGTCCGGGCCGACCTGGCTGAGGGTCTCTGCGCGGGTCAGAGCGGTCGATTGGCCGCCGGCCACTTTCAGACCGGTGATGCGGTCCGGCAAGGCGGCCGTCCATGCGACGCGGAGTTGGCGGGGTTGGCCGGTCCTGGCGGCGGGGGTGATGCCGGCGGCGCGGGGCATCGCCAAGGGGGTGAGAGGTTCAAGGCCGGCGAGAAGCTCATACAGCGTGCCAACGGCTTCATCCATGCCCGCGGCATCAAAGGCAATCAAGGTGATGCTCTCCTGGTTGACGCCCAGGGCTTCTCTCTGCCAGGCGATGTAGCCCCGGCCGGAACCGGGCATCGTATCGGCGTCGGGTCGGAAGGGGAGGAAATGCTGGTCGGCAACCAGGCGCGTGAGGGCGTTGTCAGCAGGCGTGCCCAGGAGGATGACGGGGCCTCTCACGGCGCAGCCAACCTGCGCGGTCGAGTTGGAAGCGCCGGGATGAATGTCGCCGCGCCCGGTGAAGTCCAGCCCAATCCAGGTGCGGGCTTCGTCCTCGCTGATGGACCGCGGTTTGGCGGCTTCGGCCTCGGAGATGACGGCGCACGTGATATTCCATGGTCTGAGGATTCTCTCCAAGCGCTCGGCCGCGGTCGAGTTGAACTGGCTCCGGCCCGTCACGAGGGTGAGGTGTTGATGCTCGCGGAAGAAGCGGAAAATAGGCCCGCGGTCCGAAGGCCAATCAATCGCCCGCCTTACCGCTCCGGCCATCGCGCCGCAGGCGGAGGTTGGGGGCAAATTAAAGCCCGTCTCGCCCGCCTGATCGTTCAGCAATTCAGTGACCGTGATTCTCCAATCGCCGGGCGGGTCGTTGACCCCCAAGGGAAGACTCAGGCGCAGGAGACCGCCCTCGGTGGCGCGGTAGAGGTCGTAACGGGGGGCGCCGAGCGGGTCGACAACGACGATTTGCAGGGGAACGGAACCGCTGAGGAGGCTGCCCCGATTGTCCAGGACTGAGATTCCGAAATCGAGGCGGAGCGGGGACTGGGCCAATGTGTAATCGCGGCGGAGCGTGGGGCTGCAGACTGCCACGCTGCCAATGGGGCGGGAGGTGCGCGCAAAGACCCGCATCTGCCCTGGGCCGAATGGCAACTGGGCGCTGAGCCGGGCGCCTTGCTCGTGGAATTCGTCGGCTCGGCCGCCGCGGACGGCGTCATAAACGGGCCTGCCGTCGTTGGGCAGAGTGAGGGTGGGGCGGACAGCCATCATTCCCAGCATTGGGTCGCCTTTCGGGTCGTGGGCGGCGTTGACGGCAAAAAGGTATTCGACATCGCCGGCGGCCTGGCGCGTGACGACGATGCCCGGCTCCGTGCTGGTGAGGGGCGGTTGGATGCCGGCCTTTTCCAAATAGGGGGCGATAGCGTCGGCAAGCCGCCGCGCGGCCGCGAGGGCCTGGCGCATCTGCATGAGCTTGTTGGCAGCCTCGGCCTGCCCGCTCTGCTTCAGCTCCGCAATTCGCGCAGCGTCGGGCCATCCTGGCGCGACGTCGAGTTTCACGGCGCCGCTGACTTGCACGGTGCAGTCCGAGGTCAGAAGAACGAGGCCGCCTTGGCGGGCAAATTGTTCCAAGCCGGCAATGACGTCCGGATCGAGATAGTCGAGCGAAACCAGGATGATTGCCTTGTGGAGGGCGGCGAGGGTGCCATCCCGGACCTCTTCATCCAGCAAGGGCATAAAGTGGCGCTGGTGGACTTTGCCGGCCAGATAGACCAAGGGCACATTGCGCCCGTGGGGCGTGTCGTGCGCGTAGCAGACCTTGCGATCGAGGGTCTGGGCATGAGCGTACTGTGAAAAGGAGAAGAGCAACGCTACGGGGGGACGGGAGACGGGCATGGTGTTGAAGATGGGACCGAGCCGCTGGAGAAGGTGGTTGGACTCGACTACGCCCTGCGCGGCCGGGGATTTCTCGGGGGTGTTGGCGGGGTCGATCTCGGGCGGCGACATCAGGCCCTGAAGGCCGCATTGGAAGCAGAGGTATTGCTCGAGGCGGAACTGGTCGGCGGTCGTGCCGCCAAACCAAGTGGGCAGATACCAATTGGGTTTGGCGAAGTCGCGGGCGCGGGCCATTTCCAGGAAGAGGACCGGGTTGAAATAGCCGGGGCCGAAGTCATGATAGCCACCGTGGCCGCTGGTGACCGGAAGGCTGCGGGCGACGTTGAAGTAGTAGCCGTCGCAGAATGCGCTGTAGCCATACTGGCTCTGTGTCAGCGAGACATAGTCCGGCTCGACCTCGGTGACTCCGAATTGCGCATCCTGCCAGGCCGCATCAAGAAAGCCCAATTTCCAGCGCGCCCATTCCGCCCATCGGGCGGCCTGGTCCGGATCGGCGGGGTCCATTGTCTTCCAGTCGAGCATTTGCCGGCCGAAGGCGGCCTCGTATTGGCGCAACTGCCATGGGACGGCGTGCGGCGTCGGCTCGCCGGTGCGGGGGTCGCCGACCCATGTTAGCCCCGGCTCATCATAGAAATGCACGCCTCGAACGTTGGGCCGAGTCCGGTCCATGAAGGCCCGTCTCACCACTCGCCGCGCGCCTCCCCTGATGACGTAAGGGTCGGACCAGTCGCACTCCTGCCTGAGGTCCATCTGGTGCCCGCCGCTCATGACGCAACAAGCCACGTAGTCGACGCCCGCCCGGATAAAGTTCTCCCCGGCCTCTCCGCCATAATTGGCGTAGCACAGATTGAATCCGAGGTCGTCCTCGCCTTGGCTGAGCTGGTCCTTGTCTTGTCCTTGGCGCCAGTTGATGAGTTTGAAGTCGCTGCGGCGCACGTGGCTCCAGACGGTGATGTTGGTCCTGGAGCTCTGGCTGCCACAGGATGCCTCGATCGAGTAATCGCCAGGCCGGAGCAGCCACCCGTTGATGCGCAGGTGCTCAATGACGCTGGAGGCCGCGGCCGGCGCGGAAGGCTCGGCAAAACTGAAAACCAAGCGACTGCCGTCCTCCGAGACCATCGTGAGAACCAACTCGTTCGCCGGCCAGGAGGCCGCGCCACGCCCCAACACGCTGACAGGAATGAACTCATTGCACTGGTAGGCTGTCCGCCCGAGAGGCAAGGCAAGTTCGAGGCCGGCGCCATCGCTGACCGCCGGAGTTGCACAGGCCATAAGCAGGAGGAGAGAGATGCGTGTCATGGCCGGATGATGGCGAAGGGCGAGGACTTGCGCAATGCCCGGCAGGGCGGCCGAATTATTCCTTTACACGCCATCCGGCAACCGTCAGACTCTCGAGTGTGGATGTAGCGTTATTCCAGGAGAAGACTGTAGCGAAGGGGCCGCGTCAACGGGCTCCGGGGTTTGGGCTTGAGGGGGACCTGGAGGTCGCAATGCGGCGGTCGCAGGCTTACCTGCTGAGCCAGCAGAAGCCGGAGGGCTACTGGATTGGTGAATTGATGGTGGACGCGACGCTGGTGGCGGACATGTTGGCCTACCGGCATTGGGACGGCAAGGTGGACCCGGAATGGCAGCGCAAGGCGGTCAACCATATTTTTTCGATGCAGTTGCCGGGCGGGGGTTGGAACACTTACTACGGGGGGCCGGCGGAGGTCAACGCCACCATCAAGGCTTATCTTGCCCTGAAGCTGGCCGGGGTGCCGGTGACCGACCCTCGCCTGCTGCAGGCGCGCGAGGTTGCCCTCAGCCTGGGAGGCGTGCCCCGGATGAACACCTTTTCCAAGCTCTCGCTCGCGCTGCTGGGCCTGTTCCCGTGGGAATACGTGCCCACCATTCCGTGCGAGGTCATCCTGATTGGCAAGTGGTTCTATGTGAACTTCAACGAGATGAGTTCCTGGAGCCGATCGATGCTGGTTCCGCTGGCCATCATCAACCATTTCAAGCCGACCTCCCGCCCCAAGAACAACGTCAACCTCAACGAGCTGTATCCCCAGGGCATACACGAGCGCGACCTCGCCCTGGCGCCCGACCCCGAGCGCCTTACATGGCGCAATTTCTTTCTCTGGCTGGACCGGGTCCACAAGTTCGCCGAATGGTTTGCCGAGAACGGCATTCACCCGTTCCGCAAGCGCGCTTTGCGCAAGGCCGAGCAATGGATGCTGGAACGGTTCGAGGGCTCCGACGGCCTGGCGGCCATTTTCCCCGGCATGCTCAATTCAATGATTGCCCTCAAGGCCCTGGGCTACCCGGACGACCACCCGCAGATCCTCCGGATCGAAAGCCAGCTCAAGAAGCATGAGCACCAAACCGAACACGCGGTCAGGATAGAGCCTTGCCTGTCCCCCGTTTGGGATACGGCCATCACCACGATGTGCCTCCGGGAATCCGGCTTGCCCGCAGATCATCCCGCGATCGAGAGGGCTGCCAATTGGCTCGTCGCGAAGGAAATCCGGTTTCGGGGCGACTGGCAGTACAAGAACCCCGCCAAGGTGGAGCCGAGCGGTTGGGCCTTTGAATTCGAGAACAAATGGAACCCGGACGTGGACGACACGGCGATGGTGCTTCTGGCATTGCGCAAGGTCCCGACCCAGGATGGCGGAAGGCGCGACGCCGCTTTCGAGCGGGGCCTGAGGTGGATGATGACCTTCCAGTGCAGGGACGGTGGCTGGGCGTCGTTTGACAAGGATTGCACCAAGGGCGTCCTGGAGAAGGTCCCCTTCGCCGACCACAACGCCATGCTGGATCCCGAATGCGCGGACATCACGGCGCGCATTCTGGAATTGCTGGGGTACGAGGGCTACAGCACGGGCCATCCGCAGGTGCAAAAGGCCCTCCGTTTCATCCGCGAACACCAGGAGGACGACGGGTCCTGGTATGGCCGGTGGGGAGTCAACTATATCTACGGCACCTGGCAGGTGCTCCGGGGGTTGCGCGCCCTCAACCTGAACATGGAAGAGCCGTGGCTGCTCAAGGCGCGGGATTGGCTGCGGAGCATCCAGCATGAAGACGGGGGTTGGGGCGAGCGGTGCAACACCTACGAGGACCCCGTGTTCAAAGGCCAAGGCCCCTCGACCGCTTCTCAAACCGCCTGGGCCCTCATGGGCCTATGCACCTTCGACGACCCGCATCACCCCAGCCTTCGGCGGGGCGTCGAGTACCTCACCCGGTCCCAGAACCCGGACGGCTCCTGGACGGAACACGAGGCCACCGGCACCGGTTTTCCCAAGGTCTTCTATCTCAAGTACGACATGTACCGGAACACCTGGCCGCTGCTGGCGCTGGCCACCTATCGCAAATTGCTGGCTGCTGAGGTTTGATGAGATATTGGCGGTCGGGCCGCCTTCTCAATTACGAAAGCAGGCGTGACACGCGCCCGCAATTCCGCTCCAAGTCCAGCCCCCGCATCTGGCGCAGGTGCCACGCCAACGACCTCCTCGGCGGGCTGGAGCGCCGCAGGAGAATGTCGCCGTTGGCGAGCTCCAGGAGCAAAAAGTCGTCGCCCGCGCGAATTTCCAGGCGTTCGCGCACCTGCCGCGGGATGACCATTTGCCCTTTGCTCGAAATCGTTGTCGTCACGAGGTAAGATGGACTTACGATTCGTCCGATGTCTAGCCCGACAATGGCCAAGCCCGGCCCAACGTTGACATAACTTCCGCGGCCCGCCATGCTAATCCCAATTCGCGTTCAAGATGATGGTTGAACAAACAGTCCGAATAATCTCCAACGAGCGAGATGCCGACCTTTACTTTCGGTTGGTGGTGGAGGCGTCCCGGATTGCCCCGCTGGTGCAACCCGGACAGTTTGCCCACCTGCGCATTCCGGGGCTCCAACCGGCCCTGCTCAGGAGACCATTCAGCATCTTCCAGGTCCAGGGCGATACGTTTTCGGTCCTTTACAAGACGGTTGGCAAAGGCACCGAGGCCCTCTCCCGGATGGGCGTGGCAGGCGAGTTGAGCGTCATCGGGCCGCTTGGCCGGGGATTCACCGTCCCGCGGCCCGGTGGAGAAACCCCGTTGCTCGTGGCCGGCGGCTACGGCATGGCGGCGCTGTATCTGCTGGCCCAGCGCTCGGCCCAAAAGGGCATCGTGTTCGTCGGCGGACGCCGGAGGGCGGACATCCTGTGCGAAGCGGAGTTTCGCGCGCTGGGCTGGGAGGTGCGCGTGGCCACCGAAGACGGCGGGGCGGGCGAAAAGGGTCTGGTGACCCAACCGCTATTAGCCGCGTTGAGGAAGGGCACAAGCGGGCGCAAGCTCTTCGCCTGCGGGCCTACCCCGATGCTCAGGGCCGTCGCCGGCATCGCCGCAGAATTCGAGGTGCCGGCGGAGCTTTCCATGGACGAGCAGATGTGTTGCGGCATAGGCGCTTGCCTCACGTGCGTTGTCCCCATCAAGACTGATTCAGGCTGGGAATACCAAAGAACATGCACCGAAGGGCCGGTGTTCGAATCGAGCCGGGTGCTGTGGGAGAAGGCGTGAATTGTGGAGCTTGAGGCTTGAACCGCGAATGGATGCGAAGATGAATTTATCGGTTGCTATTGGCAAGCTGAAGATGCAGAACCCCGTGACGGTGGCCTCGGGCACGTTCGGTTACGGAGTCGAGTACGCCCAACTCTTTGACCTGAACCAGCTCGGCGCGGTTGTGGTCAAGGGCATCCGGCTCCAGCCGGTGGCGGGCAACCGCAAGCCGCGGACGGTCGAAGTCAGCAGCGGGATGCTCAACGCCATTGGCTTGCAAGGGCCCGGCGTCGAAGGGTTCATCCGGAAGTATTGGCCGTTCCTCAAGGAACTGAAGGTGCCCACGATCATCAACATCTGGGGAGCGAGCATCGAGGAGTACGCCGAGGTGGCGCGGCGCCTGGACGGATTGGGGGGCGTCGGTGCGCTCGAGCTCAACGTCTCCTGCCCCAATATCAAGGAGGGGGGCGCGCAGTTCGGGACTGACGTGACGTTGCTCAGCCGGGTGGTCGCCGCGTGCCGGAAGGCAACGACGCTGCCGCTGATCACCAAGATGAGTCCCAACGTGCCCAGCATCAAGCCCTATGCGCGCGCCGCCGAAGAATCCGGCAGCGACGGCCTCTCGATTACCAACAGCATCCCTGCGATGGCCATCGACATCGAGACGCGCCGGCCAAGGCTGGGCAACGTCACCGGCGGCCTGACCGGACCGTGCATCAAACCGATTGCCTTGAAGCTGGTCTGGGAAGCGGCATCCGCCGTGAAAATCCCCATCATCGGCATGGGCGGCATCCAGAACGCGGCCGACGCCATCGAGTTCATGATGGCGGGCGCGACGGCGGTGGCCATTGGGACCGCGAATTTTTACGAGCCGCAAACGGCCTTGCAGGTGATCGCGGGCATCGGCGACTTCATGCGGCGGCAGGGCATTCGGGATGCGCGAGAGATCGTCGGGGCGCTGCGGGTTGAGGACAGTTCCGGGCACCAGGATTGACCGCGCCCGGATTGGAACCGGAGTTCATCGGGTCAAATATCTTTTCTTGACCATTGCCCGCAAAGGAGTTATACAGGGAGCTGACGCCGGAACACCGGTGGTAACGAGCCCTTTTTTATGACCTTAACGAAGCGAGATTTGGTGATGCGAATCAGCTTGGAGACCGGCCTCATCCAGCAGCAGGTCATGGAAGTTATCCAGAAGACGCTCAACTACATTGCTGAGGCTCTGGCCAGGGGTGACAAGGTGGAACTGAGGAATTTCGGCGTCTTCGAGGTCAAGGTGCGGCGGGCGCGCGTCGGACGCAATCCAAACGCCCCGGCAGCGACCGTGCCCATCCCCCAGCGGTCCGTCGTTCGATTCAGGGCCGGCAAGGAGATGCGGGCGGAAGTGCTCAAGCTGCCGGCTAAAATGCGCACCCGCCCGGCCAAGACCTGAAGAGCCGATCCTTCTGCAGAGCATTATGGAACGTTTGCCCGGGTTTCGTGATTTTTATCCCGAGCCCCTGCCCCAGCCTGACCTTTGGAGCGCAGAGGCGCGCCAATACATCTTCGAGAAGTGGCGCGCGGCGGCGCGCCGCTATGGATTCCGGGAATACGACGGCCCGCCTTTGGAGGCCCTCGAATTGTTCACCACCAAGAGCGGCGAGGAAATCGTTGGCCAACTCTACAACTTCCGCGACAAAGGCCAGCGCGACGTGTCGCTTCGTCCGGAGATGACCCCCACTTTGGCCCGCATGGTAGCCGCGCACGAGCGAAGTTACAAAAAGCCGATCAAGTGGTTTGCGCTGCCGCAGCTCTTTCGCTACGAACGCCAGCAAAAGGGCCGGCTGCGAGAGCATTTTCAGTTCAACGCCGACATCGTGGGCGAAGGGGACCCGGCGGCCGACGCGGAATTGATAGCCCTGCTGATCGACACCCTGCGCTCGTTCGGGCTGACGGCGGAGGATTTCGTGGTGCGCTTGAGCAGCCGGAACGCCTGGCACGACTTCTTCAGCGCGCAGCATGGTGAAGGCGCCGCCGAATACGCTTTTTATCAAATCATCGACAAACTTGAGCGGGAAGGGCCGGAATCCAGCGGTCCCAAACTGGCGGCCCTGGGACTCTCGCTCGAAGAGGTCCAGGCGTTTATCGGGCAGGCAAAGCCGACCGCCGAACTGCGGCAAATTCTCGAGAACCTGGAAGCGCGCGGGATGCGGGAGTACGCCAAGGTGGACTACGGGGTCATCCGCGGTCTGGCCTATTATACGGGAGTTGTCTTCGAGGCATTCGACCTTCGCGGCGAGTTTCGGGCCATCGCCGGGGGCGGCCGCTATGACAACCTGGTCAAGCTCATCAGCAACGGCAAGGTCAATCTCCCCGCCTTGGGCTTCGGCATGGGCGACGTGGTGCTGCTCGAACTGCTCAAGGCTCGCGGGCGCCTGCCCAAATTCGACCCATCCCTGGATGCCTTTTGCCTTATCGAGGACCCTGCCTTGCGAGGAGCTTCCCTCAAAGTGATTCAGGAATTGCGCTCCGCCGGCCTGACGGTGGATTACAGCCTGACTCCCGCGAAATCCGACAAGCAATTCAAGCGCGCTCAGGAGCTGAACGCCGCCTGCTCGCTAAGGCTGGACCGGTCCCCCGCCGGCGAATTGCTCGCCAGGGTCAAGAACCTCAAGACCCGCGAGGAGAAAAGTGTGCCGATGGCGCAGGCCGCAGCCCAGGTGCGCGCCTTTGCCGCCGGTTAAGGCGATGGAAATAATAGAGGCAGCAGCCCGCGTTGCCCTTTTGCCGCCCGGATCCGGCGTTCGATCGGATCAGATGTTTGGCTGTGCCTGTGGTACTGCCGTGCCGAAACCACCCCCTGGGTGTCGCATAGGCCGCCGTGCGCCCCTTTACCTCGAGCCTGTCCCCAAAGTGGGGTTTTCCGGATTCCGCGCCGGCGTAGGGCCATAGC
>CAZZFF010000055.1:0-39677 GCA_964653485.1 uncultured Verrucomicrobiota bacterium
AAGCCTGCGGGGCGCCAATAACGACAAGCCTCTTCATCCTGGGGGACAGGCTCTAGTTGCAGCGGGGTCATCGGCACCGTAAAGGGGTGACTGCGCATTGCTCAGGGCCAATGCGGCACCGCCGCAGCTTTACAGCCGCGCTCGTATGCCCGGCACGGTCTATGTTACGCGGCTAGAGCGCAGTGTGTGATTCCCTGGCGTTCGAACAACCATGTCAAGAAGCACTTAGGTGTTGGGAACTGTCTCGATTAGACGCAGTGTCCTCTTGAACGTGGTCGTTAATGTTCGCACTCGACGGCGCCACCTCCAAGGCACGGTCTCGCGCGCCAAGCCGATCCCCTTTCTGACACACCAGGAGAATTGCTGCGAACGCGTCAGGACTGCCCGCCGCGAGAAGTCGCAACCGATATTCATCTTTGAAAAGCGGGCGGCTTCCCAGCGAAACCACTTGCCTCGCTCTACGACATGGTGCAGATAGGGCATTAGGGGGCGCCAGACAGCGTAGAAGCCCTGGAGTGGGTCGCTGCGGCGGCTGCCCAGGACCTCGAATTCCCAGATTGACTCACCATCCACCAATAAGGATTCGAGAGCTGATGTGCGCCAGATACTGCTCTGGGTTGAGACGCGGTAAGGGGCGCTGCTCGCAATACTGCCGAACAGGTGTTCTCCAGGCAGACGTTGGTCCGGACCGGGTCTGGGGAGCAGGCGTAGCATGTTCCCATCCCGTTCGGCCAGCTTATGGAAGCACGATGCAACGCACGCCTGGTCGACGGCCCTCCGCAGGAAAAAGTCCTCCAACAGCAGCAGTACATGGGAGGAGTGGACCGACCCGAGCACCGCCCGGAGCTCCGTGCTCCAGCTCCCCAGATGGCCGACGTTCGCAGTCTCGACTGACGGGTGTCGAAAGTGCTGTTCGTTGCTCATAAGGAGAATCTTCCACGGGCAGTCCGGCCAGTGTCGAAAGAGCAGGGTGAAAAACGGGCGCCACAAATCAGAATAAGCGTCACAGGAGCAGACCACGACGGTTACTTCGGGGTTCATGAGGATGTAGGTGTGCTACGTTGCAGGCTCGCTTGAGCGCCGCAGGTCTTACGCGGGCCGTCGCTTGGCGGCGCAGTACAGTCCGCGCCCTAGCCCAAGGATGCCGGAAGCGCGCAGTCGTTTCACAATTCCGCAGCGAGCAGCCACGAAGTAAAGACGGGCGCTGCCAGCCATGTAGAGCCGCTCGAATGGCCCGGCGCCGCCACGGATCCATACCCCTGTCGCTTGTGGCCAACTGACGCCGAGCCAAGCCCTTTTGAAGCCTCGGCCGACAAGAAAGTCCTCCAGTTCATAGGGCTTCGTAGAGTCCTCGTACATTGGAGCCCAATTGATCTCGGACAAGACGGCCTCGAACCGATTCAATAGCGTGCCGAGGCCGCGGAAAACTGACAGCTCGTGGCCCTGCACGTCGGCGACGAGCGCGTTAATGTTATCCAGGACGCAGTGCTGGGCTGTGAACAGACTGTCCAGCCGGCAGGTCCGCAGACGCACACATCCTAACTCCTTCACGCCGGGCCACTCCTTCGAGAATCTATACTCATCTGGCTTCAGAATTGACGAAGACCCGCCTCCATTCGACGCGATGTGGAAATCCGCATCCAGGCCGTCAATGTCAGAAGCGAGGCACTGATACGCCGTCTGACCGGGGAAGCGGGCAACGTTCGCCGTAAGCGTTTGGTACAACTGGGGATCAGCCTCGACCCAAATCGCCTTCAGCCCGAGCGCAGCGTAGCAAGGCGCCTCCTGCCCTGTGTTCGCGCCGATGTGCAGCACACCTTTGAGCGGCTTCTTAGATTGCCCCATCATCCATTGCAGTAGTTCACTCATGATGAAGTGCGACAAATGTCAACTGTATGCCCGCTCCTCTGCAGACGAACGCTCCGTCCCTTGATCTTGGCTCTCGCGGCCGTGCGAGAAGCAAAGACTCCAGGCCCCCAAAGCGACTCAACTAAGCATATACTGAGTCACCCTTTCGCTCGTTCCGTCAAGGTCGGCCCTCCCACACGCAGTGAAAGTTGCTGGGGGCACTCAATTCCGAGGGGCGGCGTCCAATGGGCCCGCGTGCTTCGCCGCAAGGCGAAACGGGGGTGCAGCGATAGCCGAGCTTTGTCAGAAACGCGAACACCGTCTCTGGGCTCGCGGCCATTCTCGCAAGCCAGCGCCTTTCGACCTCGATAATTAGCTGGGGCCGGTCCCTGCGCAAGGTATTCTCCGCCCCGCGAAGAAACTGCATTTCGGCCCCCTCAATGTCGCACTTAATTACGTCCACATGCCTGACTGGAATGCGCTCGACCATTGAATCGAGGCTTTCCATCTGCGCATCCTCGACCGTTCGGCCCGCTTTGTGCTTCCGATCGACCAGGTGATTTCCGGTGGTCAGACTGTTAGTGATACGAACGACGTCCGCTCTTTCGCCCAATGCCACTTGATAGCTCACGATGTTGTCGCTCAAGCCGTTACGCGCGATATTCCGCGCCAGCAGGCTGTACGTGGCGCTTACAGGCTCGAAGGCGTATACCCTCAGCCCATGAATAGCTCTCGCCAGCTTGAGCGAGAAGTACCCCACGTTGGCTCCGGCGTCGATAAGCACGCTCCCGGGCCTGAGCAAGCGTTGCAGCAGCTTCATGACTTCCGGTTCGTGCTCTCGGCCTCTCTCGAGACCCATTGCGCAGACACCACGCTCGGTGTCGTACAACCACTCGATCCGTTGATCGTCCACGAACCATATTCCGTCTCTATCGCAGCGAGTATCTCCCAGATTCGCTCTGCGACAAAGCGCCCTGATCTTGGTCGTTGCAGCACTCACCTCTTCGACCCGCGCCATGTTCCGGTAGGCGACCGGATCCCTTAGGAAAAGGTATAGCCGTACAGCTCCAGGTATTCGTTTGATGCAATCCTTTATCATCATTCCGCATCCCTCAAGGCTTTTGATGTGCTAGAGTTAGCCACGGTGTTCAGATTGCCACGCTGGAACCGTTGAATGTCCGGCAATGCTGGCTACGCGCATTGTTACCCTAGGGGCGAACGGCTGCGGTTCTGGATTCCGGTTGTCGGGGTTGTGCTAGAAAGAGAGACCCGAGGGCCATAAGAGGCTCAACCAGCGCGCGTCGCTCTTCGCTATTCAGAACCAAGAGACACGACGCGTAGCTTAACATGGCGGTCGTGGAGCACCACAGCACGGCGAGTGCAGGCTTTGGAGCCGCGGGCATGAGCCCCTTCGAAATGGCTCCGACAGCAGCCCCGGCCAGTAGAAAAGGAAAGGGCAGTCCCCAGAACAACGGCCGCACTCCGTCGCCAAGAATGTGTTTAAAGCAGTGTCGGCCGTATAGCCCGAAGCACATAAGATTGAATGCCACCCAACACAGTGCCGCGCCGGCCGTTCCGCAGGCACGGATGGCCAGGCAACAAAGCACAATCATGAAAGGCAAGGAGGAGGCATTCACCATCAGCGGGAGCCTCGTATGCCCGGCCGCGAGAAGAACGGTTAGAGGGGCCGCGTTAGCACAGTTTGCCAGAATGGCGATAGCCAGGATCGGCAGCAGCGGGCGGACATGCTCTGTTAGTTCAGGCGAGCGAGCCCAGAGATTCAGAACTTCTGATGGAAAAAAGCAGAGGACGACCGCAGGGCCAATGCAGATGAACTGCGTGGTCCTTAGGCCAGAGAGATAGAGAAGCCTTATTTGGGCGAGGTCGTGCTTCTGCCAGCAGGCGGAAAGACGCGGAAACAGGCTGTCCTGCGTGGCTAAATAGGCCACCTGCAGTGCGCCAGTCGCGGTGCCGGCAACGGAGTAATATGTCAACTCGACCAGGGGCAACAGCTTGCTGATCAGGAGCTTGTCGCAACCGGAAACCAGGGAGCCAATCGCTCCAATGAGATTGAAACTGACGCTGAAGCGCCAGACACGCCGCACGACCCGCAGGTCGAAGTGGCCTTTTCCACTAGCGTTCGCCAGGCGGCGGGCGGCATATCCGGTTAGCAGCGCCTCCATCATGTTCGCCAGGGCCTGAGCCATCAGAAAGGAATAAATCGTCCGGGAAATGCAAACCAGGGACAGGATCGCCAAACCAACCCTTGTCGTAGCTGCAACGACCAGAACCACGTTCTGAAGCACTTGCCGCTCGAACCCACGAAGAATCCCTGTGTAAAGTGCCACAGGCCAGCGTACGGCGAGGGCGACACCGCCCAAGGTGATGGCCATCCGAAGATCCCCAGGCGGCAGCGTTTGCTTTGCGAGCCACGAACCGCCAATCCAACCCGAAAGCCATGCGATCCCCAGGCCGATCGAGACAGCGACACCCCAATAGACTACTTCGAATGTTCTGACGGTGTCGGCAATGTTGCCACCAGCCTCGGTGCATCGGAGAGTCGCGATTTCGCGGTTCGCCGTTCCGGCCAAGCCGAAGTCGAGCAGAGCCAGGACCGACTGGATGCTAGCCACCAAGCCGACGATCCCGAAGGCGTTGGTCCCCAGCAAATGGACGAAGACAGGGACCGCGAGGAGGTTCATCAGCCCCAGCCAAAGGCGTCCTAACAGGTTGCCGACCGCGTTCGAACGAATAGAGTGGCTCTGCAGCAGTGCTTCAAAACGTCGCATAAAACGTCCCGATTCCGTTGGCTGGGACTGTTCGGTTTAGAAACGGCCTGTCCCGGGCGGGACCCTCCGTTGTGGTGGAACCGCTGACGCTGGCATGGCGTGACCTTAACCGCAATGCGATTTCTTTGAAGAGATACGCGCAGAGGCTATTTCGGGACGGGGCGAGGATTTGAGATGTGACATTTGAAAGTGGAGGGGGCTCGGGGGCCGGAGGTCAGAGGTCTGAGGTCTGAGGCCGGAGAGACTGAGGCCCGGGGGCGTAGAAAGCTCCGCCCCGTCGGTTCGCAGCGTACGGTTTACTGCGGCCAACAGATGCACCGGAAACCCTCGAAACAATTTTGGCGTAGGCATGACTCCACATTGGTACAAAGTTGGAATACTTCTTGCCGTTGGGGGATATTGCCTGATCAAGGGTTGCGGTAGTGGTTCTTTTACCAAGACTCTCGGGTGCGTTGCAAGTGAAAAAGTGAAAAAAGTAAGAGTTGGTTCATGCCGATCTTGAGAACTTACTTTGTGCGCCGGCCGCGCAACCGTAGAAGCAGTGAACGCCATAGGCGCCGCAGGCATGGTGCGAAAGGGTCATCCGGGACGCCATTGTGTCTGGCCGCGGCCCAGAGATCCGGATGAATCAGGTCAAGCTGGTTGTTTCGAGTGTGTTCGCATGCCCAGCGCCAGAGTGGAGACGCAGTTAGGAACTCTTCACGCACGAAAATGATGGTATTCTGGCGGTAACGGCACAGGACATTGCTGTCACCCCAAATCCGGGGGCGAATGGCATCCGCGACAACATAACGCTCTACCGCAAAGCGAGTGGCCCAGTAAGTGGGCCACTGTTCGTTGATGTTCATGAAGCCGCCCTGATGCGGGATGGCTGCCGAGAATAGGACAATTGGCGCGAGTGTGGTCAACTCGTGGACAAACGCATCCGCAATGGAGGCCGGCAGACGCTCGGCCACGTCCAACGAGATGGCGAGGTCGAAGGACCTGCCAATGCTGATGGGCTTGGCCAAGTCCGCCAGGCTGAAAGATTCCTTGGGGATTTGGAGAAGGTCTGTGTCCACGTGCGAGCCATCCATGCCGAGGACATCACTCACACCTTTCGACCGACATACACTTAGCCATGTGCCCACGCCGCAACCGATGTCCACCACACTCCCCGGCGAACAGAACTCAAACACGATTGAAAGCACTCGCTCGGCAGAGTAGCGGGTGAGCTGGTCTCCTCGCGCTGTGGCGTAGGCTTTCTCGTCATTGTGAACCTTCATCAGCGGGCGTTTTGTATCTCCCCCGGAGGGCGGAGAGACAGAGGCCAGAGGCCAGAGGGCGGAGGGCGGAGGGCGGAGGTTCGGAGGTGTAGAAGGCTCCGCCCCGTCAGTTCGCAGCGTACGGTTTACTGTGGCCAACAGATGCACCGGAAACCCTCGAAACATCTGGCGTAGGCATGACTCCACATTGGTACAAAGTTGGAATACTTCTTGCCGTTGGGGGATCTTGCCTGATCAAGGGTTGCGGCGATGATGTTTCTACCAAGTTCCTTGGGTGCGTTGCAAGTGAAAAGTGAAATAATTGTAACTGTTAACGAGATTCCTGCGCATGGGGAAATCCGAGCGTCCACGGCCAGAGGCCCTCCGGACGCCCGGGGCGCGCCTATTCGGGTGGGCTGGGCGAGTCCGTTGATATGGCTTCAATTTTGTCAAGCGCGCAGAACGATTTTCATGCCGCCCGAGGCGGCTGGTTCCGTTTCAATGAGCTGTGAGGTGGGCGAGAACTGCATTAAGGCTGTCGACGGTAGATCCTGCTGATATTCGGGAGTCCACTCAGATGGCTGCACCTGAAGTTATCCACTCGACCTGTTATTCGTCGCGGCGCGGTCTCTGTCTACGCACGAGGGTCAGTGCGAGCACTGCCTCCAACGGACTACGAGGATGCGCCAATACCGGCAAATCTCGCCCACGTCTCAACTCACTGCTTGGCAATTCAAGAAGTGTTTCAGACGCTTGATCAGAATACTGGGGACCCCCGCGAGGACACGGCGAGCCATGATGGTGGGGGTCTTCGTGGGGTTTGATTCGTGGGCCAGGAAGCACCAAAGAGGTCCGGCACCGAGGTAATCGAGCAGGAGGGCGTGCTTTGAGCCTCAAGCTCGCGCCCTCCTGCGGTCGAAAACCAATGGCTCACCCTGCGAGCACCACGAATCTGTGCGCCAAGGGACCACCCGTGGCCACGTTCAATTCTCTCCGAATCCCACGGCAGGCCTTGCAACGCCACGGGTTTGGGGCGTGGTCCCAGTTCATTTGTTTGCACATACTCCTTCGGATCGAGCTTTGCCGTTGGTTATGGATGATCGGCCTGGCCGTTTCTCCGTGGGCTGATACTTGGTGTCGGGGCTGAGGTGATAAACCTTACCGCTAGTCTTCGGATTTGAATTCTCCGAGCGTTTGGATGGCTGATCTGCCCTGGGCAATGGTGGACGGCCCATAGCAGTACATGCGATGGCCCAGACAAAGCCAGCCAACTCCCTCGCGATGGCTGTCACTATGACTTGAGGTTTTTTACCCTTGCCCGCGAGGTTGGAATATCGCCCATGGAGACGCCCTTGTGCTTTCCAGGCTATCCCCCGCACTTCTCTGGTTTGATTGTGTTGGCGTTCTTGCAATGTCCTGGTGATGCGGGCCGGCAATCGATAATGATGAGCCGCCTCGATGAGCACGCGTCGGCTTGGTTCATTTCCTGCTTTGGTGATGCCGCCCAGCTTGCGGCTGTCGCCAGTAGTATCTTCACTGGGCACCAAACCGAGATAGCTCATCAATTGGTTTGGATTGTCGAAACGGCTTAGATCTCCCAACTCCGCGATCAAAGTCATGGCGCTGATTGTCTGTATTCCACGCAATGTCATCAGCGCCAGAACAACCTTTTTCCAGCTCCAGGTATCGAGATGCTTCTCCAAGGCCTCCGAGATTCGTTGAACCCGATCCGTGGTCACGGTGACAGCATCCTTATATTCGTCAAAAGCTATTTGTTGGGCAGCAGTTGGCATTTTCATGCGGGCCAAATAATTGAGATGCGTTGGCCCCCAACTTCCTCCGCCTTCGTAGACAAAGCCGTTGCGCAGCAGCAAGCCCTTAACCCGTTGGCGAGCGCGGCGCTGGTCTTTGACCGCAGCCAGTCGAGCTCGCACCAAATCGCGTACAGCTTCATCCTCTTGGTCGGGCACGTGAACGAAGGTCAACTCGCCGGCCCTGAAGAGCCGGGCCAAGGTTTGGGAATCTCGGCGATCAGTCTTCACACGATCGGACGCCTTTCGCGGGATCAGCGAAGGAGCAACAACTCGACATTCCTGGTCATGCTTTTTGAGGTGTCGATAAATGACGTAGCCGGTGGGGCCTGCCTCATAGCAAAATCGCAGCTCCACCTCCGAGTGCGCCAATTTCTTGATGAGTTTGTCCAGGTCAGCCACTTTGCCTCCGATCTTCCCGTAGAACCGGAGCTCGCCACCTGCTACCGCGATGGCTACTGAGATGGAATCTTTGTGGACGTCAAGACCAACATAGTGAATTACGTGTTCTGCCGGCATATGTTTATATCTATTAACTGTCGTAATCGTGAAAACCCTCACGACTAGCAAGTTCAATCTAACGCCAAGCCGGTTTACCCGCAGCCTAGTTTTGCGCGACGGCATCAGCGTCCTAAGCCATAAGGTCTACGCGTTGCGACCGGCGGGGCCGCGAGCGATGGCTCGAACGCTCGGCCCCGCCGCTCGCCAGCCCACCCGAATAGACGGCGCGAGATTGCCATTTTGTTCAGGGAACAGGCCAGTCAGGTGAATGAGGTTTTTAACGAGTGATTGAGACAGGCGCAAAGGGGGGCCTGCGCCCTTGCAGGGCGCAAGAGGAGAATAGGGCGGGCTTTCCCAGGGCGGCGCTCCGCTTGCCGCTGGGCTGGTTTGCTGCGCGCCTTCAGCGCAGGGGCGTGGCAAGCAATCGTGACGGCTGCTCGGTCCGCGGTGCTGCCGCGGGAACGTCGCGTTCATGGCGCGGTTGATGTTGCGAAGTTTCGAAGCGTGGGACGAAAAATTGTTTTACAAATCTGAGGGGTTTGGTAGAAAGGAGGCAGCACACTGGACCTAATTATTGTGAATCGTCGTGATAAGCAATATGAATCATTGGGCGGGCCGCCGGCGGCGGAGGGGAAAGGCGGCGGGGCAGGGGCCGGCTGACCTGGGAAGCGAAAGGCGCGGATGGAAGATCGATTGACCACTTGCACTTTCTGCGGGGTGGGTTGCGGCCTCTACGTGGAGACGGCCGGCAACCAGGTGGCGGGCGTTTATCCGAGCATGTCGCATCCGGCCAACCAGGGCCGCATCTGCGCGCGCGGCTGGCATGTCCATGAGGTGGCCAGTTCGCCGGATCGCCTGAAGCGGCCGTTGCTCAAGAAAGACGGGCGGTTCGAGGAGGTGAGATGGGAGGAGGCGCTGGATTTCACGGCTCGCCGACTCAAGGACATCCGGGTCCGGCACGGCGCTGATGCGCTGGCTTTTCTCAACTCGCCGCGCTGCTCAAACGAGGAGGCATACCTGCTCCAGAAAATGGCCCGGGCGGTCGTGGGGACGAACAATGTGGACCACGGCACGGGGGTCTATTGCAACAACTCGATTCATGTCCTGCTGGAGATGCTGGGGACGCCGGCGACGACGAATTCGATCGGCGAGTTGGCGCGGAGCGAGGTCATCGTGGTGGACGGGATCGACTTGGCGCGGCAGATGCCGACGATCGGGGGAGTCGTCCTCCGGGCGCGGCTGCACGGGGCAAAGTTGGTGGTGATCGGTTCGCGCCGCCAACGTCTTGCCGAGAACGCGGACTTCTTCCTCCAACTGCGGCCCGGCACCGAGGGCGTGCTTTACGGGGCGATGGCGAAGGTGATCGTGGACCGCGGCCTGATGAACCTGCCGTTTCTGAAGGCCCGTTGCCGCGGTTACGAGGAATTCCTGGCGGCGGCGCGGGATTACGATTTGCTCGAAGCGGCCGCCGCCTGCGGGGTGGCGGCGGATTTGATCGAGGGGGCGGCGCTGGCTTACGCGCGAGCGCGGGCGGGGGCCATTCTGTACTCGACCGGGATCGAGGCGCGGAGCGCGGAGCCGGTGGAAGGCATCGTGAACCTGGCGCTGCTCACCGGCCAGCTAGCCAAGGAGGGCGCAGGCATCTTCGCGTTGACCGAGCACAATAACCTCCAGGGCGTCTGCGATATGGGCGTGCTACCGGATCGCTTGCCGGGCTATCGCCCCGTGGGCAGCTCTGCGGCGCGCGCCGAAGTGGAGACGCTGTGGGGAACGTCCCTGCCGGCAACGCCCGGGCTGGCGGCGCGCTCGGTGCTCACGGACCGCGGCGGGGGACAAGTGCGCGCCGTCTGGCTGGGCCGCTACGACCCGGTGAGCACCGCGTTCTTCGGGGACGCGGCCCGGTCGCTGGAACAATGCGAGCTGGTCGTCGCCCAGCATTTGTTCCTCACGGAGACCGCCAAATTGGCGCACGTGGTCCTGCCTACGACGGCTTTCGGCGAGGAGGAGGGCACGTTCACCAGCACGGAGCGCCGGATTCAACTGGCCAAACGGGTGATTGAGCCCTTGGCGGAGACAAGGCCGGCCTGGCGGCAGCTTGCGCAGGTGGCCCAGAGGCTGGGCGCGGATTGGTATTACGGGTCGGCGGCGGAGGTCATGGAGGAAATCCGCGCGGTGGTGCCTTTTTACGGAGGGGCCAGCTACGCCAATTTGGCCGTCGATTACGGGCGCCAGTGGCCATGCACCAAAGACCGTCCCCTGGGCACGCCGCGGCTCTTCGCCGAGAACCCGAAGGAGCGCGCGTTCAAGCTCGTTCTCCCGGCGGAACGCCGGCCGGCCGCGGCGGCCATGGCGGAATATCCGTTCGTATTGGTCCTTGGCCACTCGCTGTTCTATTGGCACCAGAACGTGCTCATCAACCACAGCGAGACGCTCAAGCGCGAGTACCACATCCTGCTATTGGATTACCCGGAGGGGTTTGCGGAGATCAACACAGCGGACGCGAAGCAACTGGCCATCCGGGATGGGGAGAAGATTCGGTTGCGGGCCGCCGGGGGCAGCGCCGTGGTGGCGGCGCGGGTCACGCCGGAAGTGCGTCCGGGCGCGGTGTTCGTCCCTTATTTTGTGCGGCAGGTCGGGCGGCAGATTCGCGGCTCCACGGACAATGGCGTGCAGTTCATCCCCGTGAGCGTGGCCAAGGAGGGTGCATGAAGGCCAGAATTCTCGAACGCGGCGACGTGTTGCAGGTCGTGGACTTGCTCCGTCGCCAAGGCTATGAAGTGATTGCGCCGTTCGGCGGGCGCGGGCGGGACACGCGGTTCGATACCGTCACGGACGAAAACTGTGGGGCGATTCAACTGCATCTGTCAAACCCCTACTACCCGCCGAAGCGGTTCGTGCTGCCGCACCTGGAACGGTTGCTCAAAATCCACCGGAAAGACGGCGGCTTTGGCATCGAGCCGGTCTATGGCGAGCCCAAGCGCGCCCTCTTTGGGATTCGTTCCTGCGACGTGGCGGGCATCTGGCACCTGGATCGCTTCTTTCTAGGACGCGAGTTCCGGGACGTGTATTACGAGAAGCGCCGGCGGAATTTGCTGCTGGTGAACGTTGTCTGCACCGACCCGGACCAGGACATCGGGGCGGAGTGTTTTTGCGTCTGCGCGGACACCGGCCCGGCGGCGCGCGAGCATTTCGATCTGCAGCTCATGGACTTGGGTGAGGAGTACATGGCCGTGGCTGGAACGCCGGCGGGCGAGGCGCTCCTGGCGGCCCCGTTTTTCCGAGCGGCCACCGAAGCCCACGTGTCGAAGCGGCGGGCCATTTTGGCCGAGGTCCGGCGCCGGTTCAAGCCGGACACGACGAGCTGGTTTACCGCCACGGTGCGCTATATCTCGCAGGGGAGCGTCCTGGAAAAGACCTGGGAGGAAATCGGCAACCGCTGTCTGGAGTGCGGGGGCTGCACTTATGTTTGCCCGGCCTGCACCTGTTTCACTGTGGCTGACCGCCAGATCAGCGCGGAGGAGATCGAGCGCGTTCGCACTTGGGACTCATGCGCGTTGGGCGGGTTCACGCGCATGGCCGGCGGCCACAATCCGCGCAAGGCCGTGCATGACCGCCGCAACCGCCGCTTTTTCCGCAAGCTGGCGCATTACTTCATCCAGCGGGAACTGGCGATGGCGTGCGTCGGATGCGGCCGCTGCGCCGCCGTCTGCCACGGGGACATCGGCATGCCGAGCGTGGTCGAGATGATACGGCGGGCCACCGCCCCGACGGAGGAAAAGGAGACATGACGTCCGCAGCGCAAACGGCGCCGGCCACCGAAAACATCTACCTGCCCAAGCCGGCGGTGCTGGACCGCGTGACGGACGACATCGCGGAGGTGAAGACGTTTTACTGGCATTTCGAGGACGTCGTCGAGCAGGAGAAGTTCAAGCGGTTCCGTCCGGGCCAGTTCGCGCAGGTATCGCTCTTCGGGACCGGCGAGTTTCCGGCTTCGCTGCCGCCGAGTCCGACCGAAGGGGAGGTGTTTTTCACGATTCGGCAGGTTGGCAGTTGCACGGCGGCGCTCCATAGGCTCAAACCCGGGGAGAAGTTTGCGGTGCGCGGCCCCTATGGCAACGGCTTCGTGATGGAGGAATACTTTGGACGGAACCTGGTGTTCGTGGCGGGCGGGATCGGGCTGATTCCATTGCGCTCGTGCATCGTCTATGCCCTTGCGCACCGGGATCAATTCAAGCGCATCCAAATCTTTTACGGGTCGAAGACGCCCAAGGAATTGATGTACTTGGCCGACCTTCGCGCGTGGCAGCAGTCCGCCGGGGTGGAGTGCTATCTCACGGTGGACCGCGCGGGTGACGGTTGGAGCGGCAACGTGGGCGTGGTGGGCAGCCTGTTCAAGCAAAGTGGCGTGCGGGTGCCGGTCGAGAACGCAACGGCCTTCGTGTGCGGCCCGCCCATCATGTTCCGGTTTGTCATCAAAGACCTGCTGGCGATGGGCTTCCGCGAGCGGGACATCGTCTCGACGCTGGAACGCTATATGAAATGCGGCGTGGGCAAATGCGGGCATTGCTGCATCGGCGTGGCCTACGTTTGCACGGACGGCCCGGTATTCACCTACGAACAGATCAAGCGATTGGGGGAGGATATCTGATGCGAGACCTGCGCGAACAACTCCGGGAATGCTGTCCAGGGCGCGTTTGCCTGATGGGCCTCGGCAACCCGGAACAGGGAGACGACGGGTTTGGGGTGGCGGTGGCGCGGGAGATGATGCGGTCCGGGTTTGGAAGCGGAGGCAACCCCAAGAGTCTGCCGGCTGACGCCGGCGTTTCGGGGAGTGTTCCGCGAATGCGCCTCACAGTGATGCTTGCGGAGACGGCCCCGGAGCGTTTCCTGGGCCGCGTGGCGGAGTGGGGCGGCGAGCACCTCGTGTTCCTGGACGCGGTGGATTTCGGCGGCGCGCCAGGCTCGGCGGTGTGGCTGAGTGCGGGTGAAATGGCGGCCCGCTTCCCGCAGGTCTCGACGCACAAACTGTCCCTGGGGCTGCTGGCTCGATGGGTGGAGGCAAGCGGGACGACCAAGGTGTGGCTGCTGGGGGTCCAGCCGCAATCAGTGCGTCCCGGCGACGATTTGTCCCCGGCGGTTCGAGCCAGCCTGGAGGTCCTGGGCAGTCTGATGAAGGAGGTCTGGGGCCCGGACGCGGGGGCGGATATTCAGAACCACCTTTTAACCGGGCATAAAGTGGGGCAGGCAACTTGCCTGCCGGCAGGCAGGATGCCTGTCCCACCGGCGGGGGTGTCGACATGAGTCCGGAACAAGCAGTTCTCGTTTCGATCTTCGTTTGCTTCGCCGGGGCGCTGCTGACGCTGCTGATTGCGCGTCACAAGACGGCGGCCGGTTGGGTGGCGTTCGCCGCGACGGCCGCTACCGCGCTCCTGATCTTCCAGGCGGTCCACCGGGTGTTGACGGCGGGGCCGTCGCCGGAGTCGGCCTCTTTCATGGCGGTGCCGCAGTTGGGCTTCGCGCTGCGGCTCCACGTGGACGGCCTGACGGGGATGTTCCTGTTGCTGGCGGCCTTGATTGCCCTGCCCGCGTCGCTTTATTCCATCGTTTACATGCGCAACTACGCGGACTACGGCGTGGGACGATATTACCCGTATTTTCTGGTGTTTCTGGCGGCGATGTACGGGCTGGTCGCCACGACGGACATGATGTGGTTTTTCTTTATCTTTTGGCAAATGATGACCCTGCCGGGGTATGTGCTGATCCGCTTCGAGCACCGGAATCGGGCCAATGTCCGCGCCGCCAACCAGTACCTTATCATGATGCAAATCGCCTGCGTGGCGACGATGGGCGGGGCGGAGTTGCTGGCGGTGAGCGGCGCGGCGGCGAGGGGCGGCGGCTTGAAATATGACTTCGACACCGTGAGCGCGAACCTGCCGTTGCTGCTGCACACCCACCCCAGCATGACCGCGGCGGCCTTTGCACTGTTTCTGGCGGGGTTTGGCATCAAGATGGGCATGTGGCCCTTCGGCCAATTCTGGCTGCCGGACGCGCATCCCGCGGCGCCGTCGCCCGTGAGCGCCATGCTGTCCGGGGTGATGATCAAAACGGGGGTGTACGGCCTCCTGCGCTACTTCCTTTGGCTGGTGCCGCCGGCGGGGCAGGCCGAATTTCCACTCGCCCGGTGGGGATGGGTGGTGGCCGCGCTGGGCACAATCACGCTGTTCACCGGCACGATGCAGGCCCTCAAGCAGGAGCAGACGAAGCGCCTGCTGGCCTTCCACAGCATCGGCCAGATCGGCTACATCCTCCTGGGGGCGGGGGTATGCATGAGCCTGCTGCCCGCGGCCGGCCCCAGGATGGGCGCGTTGGCGGCACTGGGGTTCTTCGGCGCGCTGTTCCATGTGTTCAACCACGGTCTTTTCAAGGGGCTGCTGTTCCTGAACGCAGGCTCACTCTTTCAGGCGACCGGCACGCAGGACCTCGCCCGGATGGGCGGCCTGATGAAGTTCATGCCGCTGACGGCCATCACGGCCCTGGTGGCGTCGTTCTCCATCTCGGGAGTGCCGCTCTTCAACGGCTTCGTCAGCAAATGGAGCATTTATGTCGCGGCGGTGCAGGGGAGCGGCTCGGGCCGGTATCTGGCCCTCTGCGCGGTGGTTGCCATCCTCACGAGCGCGCTGACGCTGGCCTCGTTCATCAAGTTCTTCGGCCTGAGCTTCCTGGCCCGGGCGAGCTCGCTGGTGAAGAGGCGGGCGGCGGAGCGGGGGCGGCTCGAGGTCGGCTGGTTGATGCAGGGGCCGCAAGTGGTGCTGGCGTTGTGCTGCCTGGCGCTGGGCGTGGCGCCGGTGGCCGGGTTTTACACGATACAACTGGCTTTGGAGGCCAGCCCGCAGGGCTATGGCGCCGTTCTGGCCGGTGCAGCGCCGATGCGCAGCGGCCTTTGGTCGGGGTTGGCAACGGCGCAGGCTACCGCCGTCTTTACGCCGCTCGCCGTGGCGGTCTGGCTGGGCCTGATGTTCATCCTCGTCCGCGGCTTGGCGAGGCTCGGGCGTGCCTCACGGCGGGAGGCCGCCCCTTGGCTTTGCGGGTATGTGAGCGAGGCGGATTGTTATCGCTATTCCGCCCACCATTTCTACGGCGAGATCAAACGCCATTTCCGCTGGTTGGGCGGAGCGCCCAGGAGCGGCGAAGCGGCGGAGAAGGAGGCCGGCAAGTGAGCGCGCGCGAAACACTCAATGATCTGAAGGGCCGGTTCGGCCCGGCGGTTCAGCGCGCCGACTGCCCCGGTGAAGCACGCCTTTTCGTTTTCGTCGCGCCGTCGGCCTTGAAGGCCGTTTGCGAGCACCTATTCCGCGGCCTGGACGCCCGGTACGTCACGAGCATCGGTCTGGACGATCGTCCGGTATCCGGCCAATTCCTGGTCGCGCACGACTTTGCCTTCGACCGGGACCACCTGCTGTGCAGCGTGCTGGCTTATCTGCCCGCCGACGCTCCCCGCGTGGATAGCATCACCGAGGTGGTGCCGGGCGCGAGCTGGGCCGAACGGGAGTTTCGCGACCTCGTAGGCATCGAACCCGCGGGCCATCCCTTCCCTAAACGGCTGGTCTTGCCGGACGGCTGGCCCGAAGGCGCGCACCCCCTCCGCAAAGACGTGCCGTGGAACCACGTCCCCGAGGGCTACGATGACGAGCGCGCCTACGAATTCGGCGAGCCGCCGCCCGGCTGCACCGTCGTCCCCTTCGGGCCGTTTCATCCGGTGCTGGACGAACCAGCGCATTTCCGGCTCTACGTCGAGGGCGAGGTGGTGCGCGGCTGTGAATACCGCGGGTTCATGGCGCATCGCGGCATCGAGAAGCTGGCCGAATCAGTCCTTTCCTATAATGACATTCCGGTGATGGCGGAGCGGATATGCGGCATCTGCGGCTGTGTCCACAGCGTGGCCTACGTCCAAGCGGTCGAGAGCGCCGCCTCGCTTCGCCCGCCGGCGCGCGCCGAATACATACGGACGATCCTGCTCGAAATCGAGCGCCTGCACAGCCACCTCCTGTGGGTCGGCCTGGCGTGCCACATCGTGGGCTTCGACACTCTTTTCATGCAGAGTTGGCGCGTGCGCGAGCCCCTCATGTGGGTGGCCGAGAAGATCACGGGCAACCGCAAGACCTACGGGCTGTGCGTCGTTGGCGGCGTCCGCTGGGACATCGCGCCGGAGATGAAGAACGAACTCCGCGCCGTGCTCGACCGGCTGGAGACCGAATGGCGGGCGGTGGTGGATGCCGTGAGCGGGGATCAGAACCTGCGGCGCCGGACGTGCGGGGTGGGCGTCGCGGACGCCGCGCTGGTGAAAAGCGCGGCGTTGCTTGGCCCGGTGGCGCGCTCGGCGGGGGTGGCGCTGGATTGCCGGCGCGACCATCCGTATGCGGCTTACGACCGGGTGGAGTTCGATGTGATTACGGAACGCGGCGGCGATGTGTGGTCGCGGCTGGTCGTGCGGATGAAAGAGGTGTTCGAGTCCATTCGCATCATTCGCCAATGCCTCGACAAGATGGAGCCGGGGCCGTTGCAGGCGCCCATCGAGGACGCATTGCCGGCGGGCCGCATCGGGTTATCGTCGGTCGAAGCCCCGCGCGGTGAGAGCCATCATTTTGTCATCACCGGCGAGAATAACCGCCCGCACCGGTGGCGGGTGCGCGCGCCCACTTATCAGAACCTCCAGGCGGTGCCTTCCATGATCAAGGACCAACAGCTCGCCGACATGACGATCTCCCTGGGCAGCATCGACCCGTGCTTCTCCTGCACGGACCGGCTCGAGACGATTGACTTGAAATCGGGCGTCGCCAGGGTGTGGTCGGTGGAGGAGTTGCAGCGCCTGGCGGCATCAGGGAGGGGGGGCGGGAAATGAACCTCCTTAGGATCATCCCGGGGGCCTTGCTCAATGCAGCGCTGGTGTTGCTGCTGGCGCCGTTCTGCGAGGGTATCCTACGCAAAGTCACGGCCCTTATCCAATCGCGGCAAGGCCCGCCCTGGCGCCAGCCTTACTTCGACCTGTTGAAGCTGCTGGGCAAGGAAGACCTCGAATCGGGCCATGTGCCGTTGATGCAGAGGTTCGCGGCTTACTTGTCGTTGGCGACCGTGTTGGCGCTGGCCGGCCTGGTGCCGATGGGCTTCGGCGCCCCGTTTCAGGAGGCGGGCGACGCGCTGCTGTTGATCTACCTGCTCACGCTTTCGGGCCTTTGCACGCTGCTGGCGGGCCTGGCGGCCGGGTCCACTTACTCGTTGGTCGGGCTGAGCCGCGAGATGATGAGCATGATGATTCTGGAGCCTCTCTTTGCGGTGGCCATCGTGGCGGGCGCGCTCCATGCGGGGTCCTTCCGTCTGGACGCGGTCCTCAACGGCTCGGTCTATGGGGTGCCCGGGTTTCCGTGGTCGGGGCTGGTGTTGTTGGCGGTGATGGGCCTTTCGTTCCAGGCCTTTGTGCAAAGGGTGCCCTTCGATCTCGCGGAGGCGGAGACCGAGTTGATGGACGGGCCGTTGATGGAGTACTCCGGCCCGAAGCTGGCGTTGTTCAAATACGCGCAGATGGGGAAGTTAGTCATCTACAGCGGGCTATTCGTGGGCCTGTTTGTGCCGTGGGGATCGGCGTTCCCGTTCCCGCTGGGGTGGCTCGTGTTCTGGGCGAAGGTCCTGGGGTTGGTATTGCTGGTCACGCTCGTGGCGGCCACGCACGCACGCTATCGGATTGACCAGGCGATTCGCTTTTTCGCCGCTCTGTTGGCGCTGGCCCTTGGGGCCTTGGTCTTGGCGACCTATGGACTCTGACCTATGTCTGTCTTGAGCAAATTGAAGGAAACCGTTCTCTGCCTTAAGGCCGGGAGGGTCACGCTGCCCTATCCGGCCCAGGGACGGCCCGCGCCCGAGACATTTCGCGGCCGGCCGATCTTCGACGCCGCCAAATGCATCGGCTGCGCGGGGTGCGCGAATAACTGCCCGGCGCGGGAGATTCTGGTGGTCGATGTCTGCCAGGAGGTGCGCATCCTCCAGTACCTGGGCCGGCGCTGCACCTATTGCGGCCGGTGCGCCGATGTGTGCCCGGAGAAAGCCATCACGATGAGCCGCGAGTTCGAGACCGGCACCGACAAGATCGGAGACCTGGGGCAACGGCTCGAGTTATTCATGAGCACCTGCCAACGCTGCGGACGCTGCTTTAAGGCGCCCTCGCCGCTTGATCAACTCAAGCTTCAAGGCTACCGCTTTGACGACGTGCAGAGCGAGCGCTGGGTATTCCGCGCCCAGGCATTTCTCGAGCGGGACCCGGTGGTGGACGACCTGAAGATCGACCTCGACTGAGGACGGCCCACGGATTTATGGACCTTTGCAAGAAAATGTTCGGTCGGTCGTTGTGGGTGTATCACGCCAACAGCGGCGGCTGCAACGGGTGCGACATCGAGGTGCTCAACGTCCTGACGCCCTATTACGACGCGGAGCGGTTTGGCATCAAGCTGGTCGGCTCGCCGCGCCACGCCGACGTGATGCTCTGCCAGGGGCCCGCCATGCGCGCGACGGCCCGCGCCCTGCGCCGGGCTTATGAGGCCATGCCCGCGCCCAAACTCGTGTTTGCCATCGGCTCCTGCGCCGGCGGGGGCGGCATCTGGTTCGATTCCTATCCCGTGCTCGGGCCGGTCGAGAAGGTGGTCCCGGTCAATTACTACATCCCCGGTTGTCCGCCGCGCCCGGAGGCCATCATTTACGGCGTGGCGGTCGCCGCCGGGTTGGTGGACAAGAAAACGGCCCCGGTGCAATTCAAGCAACTGGAGATGCCTATTCCGCGCTATCATCCCGCCGATTTGCGCGGCTCGGGCGAACTGGTCGTTTACGAGCGGGCGCAGAAGATTTAGTGTGGCCGCCTCGACAGAGCAAGAATACTCAGTCAGTGAGTAAGTTTGCTCAGTCATTGATAGAAAAATGGTCAGGTGCTCCAGCCCTTTTCAGGCGTCGGCCCCCCGCACAGCAATTCGCATTATGACCTTCCAGTTGCCCAACACCCCCATGAATTGGGGTGTGAATGGAATGTGGTGCATAATTAATGCCCGGCGCGCTGCTGCTTGGGTTTCATAATGAGAATTGCTGGGCCCCGCAGCCTCACGCGTTGAATCCTGTTGGGCTTTATGTCTTCTTGTCCTGCTCCGGCTTCGGCCGGTAGAGCACAGCCACATTGCCGACACGAGTGACCAAATGGCTGCCGCTCTTCTCGGCGAGTTGTGGGGCGAGTTCCTTTTTTTGCTCCTTGAAGTCGTCGAACTTCACCTTCACCAACTCATGATGGCTGAGCGCCTCGTCGAGGGCGGCGAGGAACTGCGGACTCAGACCCTCCTTGCCGATTTTGAGCGTGGCCTTGAGCCGCTGGGCCTGTGCCTTGAGGGGACGGATTTGGGCGTTCGTGAGCGAAATCATTCGGCGCGCAGTATTGGCCGGCCGCCTGCGGTGGTCAAGCCGGGGAGTTGGGGGGCGCATCAAAATGTGTAACTGTTTCTGGAAAGGAAGCGACGTCAGCGGCGCTCTTCCGAGACGCCGTTACGTTGGCGTTGGCTGCGGGGGGATACCGGCGGTTGAGAGGCGAGAGAGTCCGGAGCCGTACGGATCGAGGCCATGCCGTTGACGAACGGATGGTCAGCCTCGATTCATTCTCTCGATCGTCTGTCGCAGGACCGCCCCGGCTGGCGCGGCAAGACGATAGCGGACCAGGTGGGAGATTGGGGTCTCGTCAGGGTTAATCTCGACCGTTGGAATTCCAGACCGGGAGGCCAGCGCGACCGGCCAGGTCACGTAGGAGAAGATGCTGGTCGTTCCCACCGAGAAGATCAGGTCGAACCCGCGGTCCTGTTCCCGGTCAAGACGTCCCAAGGCATCCTCCGGCAGCATCTCCTCGTAGAGCACGATATCAGGTCGAAGAAGCTCCTTGCATTTCGGGCACAGCGGCAATTCCGGCATGCCCTCGAACGTCGGATGATAGACCCGGTAATCACACACCGTGCAGATGATCCGGCGCAGGCTTCCGTGCAATTCTATTACGTTCGTGGAACCGGCGCTTTGGTGCAGCTCGTCAATGTTTTGGGTCGCAACGCACACGGCCCTGTCCGCGGTCTGGAGGGCGGCTATCGCCCGGTGCGCGGCATTGGGTTCTTTGCCCCGGATGCTCAACTCCAGGCGGAAGAAGTACTTCCATGAGAGCTTGGGATTGCGGGTGAAAGTGGTGCCCGAAAGGACCTCCTCGAACGGTATGCCTTCCTCCGTCAGTCCGTTGGCAAAAGCCCCCGTGGCGCCTCGGAAGGTGGGCACGCCCGATTCGGCGGAGACGCCCGCCCCCGTGATGAAGAGGACCCGCCTGGCCGCTTTGAGAAGCGCCGCTATTTGGTCGAGCTTTGCTTGCATGAAAAACGATCACCCGCTCAAAAGACAGCATGGCGTGGTCTCGCACGGAGTAGTTTGCCAACCTGACCACCGATCATAAAACCAACCCGCGGCGGGAGAATAGGACCAAGGCGTTGGCGACGCAAGTACCGCCGCCTTGTTTGGCCCGCAAGGGCGCTTCGCGCAACACCAGCCGGCTTACAAGCCTGAAGGGATCAGTCCGATAATCAAGGAATTCCCGGCCGCCAAAATCGACGCCGAGCGATGCGAGGATGCGAGTATTCTGACGCCTTTAAGCTGGACAAAGCTGCATGAATCTTGTAGTGTTTGTTTGTTACACCCCTCGTGGTCCGGCCTAACCAGCCGGCCTGAAAACCGTAAGCAAGAATGGTAATATAAGACCTATGAAACTTGGAGCCATCACCACTATCGTTTGTGAATTGTGTCTGGCTGCTGCGACGGCGTTCGCGGATGACGCTGCGCCCACTAATGCGCCGCCCAAACCACCGACCTGGGATGTCAGCGCAGCGGCGGGACTCACGCTTACGCGTGGAAACAGCAGAACGCTGCTGGGCACCGCCAATGTGCTCGCCGTCAAGAAATGGGAGCTAAACGAACTCGATTTCGGCGCGGATGGCGTCTATGGGGAGAGCAGCGGCGTTCGCAGCGCCGAGCAACTGCATGGATTTGGGCAATATAACCGCATGTTTACGCAGCGGTTTTATGGTTATTTCCGGGTGGATGGCTTGTATGATGGAGTTGCAGATATTGACTATCGTGTGACGGTCGGGCCCGGTGTTGGCTATTACCTGATCAAGGCGACCAACACAACGTTTCGTGCCGAGTTTGGTCCCGGGTACATTTATGAACAGGACCACGACGACGGGCACCGCAGTTACATGACCTTGCGCTTTGCCGAACGGTTCGAGCAGAAGATCACTGCGGTCGCCAGAATCTATGAATCCGTCGAGTTTCTGCCCCAGGTTGACGACTTCAGCAACTACATCATAAACTCCGAGGCCGGCGTTGAGACAGCGATGTCCAAGAAGTTCAGCCTGCTTACTTATCTTCAGGACTGGTACCACAGCGACCCCGCTCCCGGCCGGCTCAAGAACGACGTCAAGCTGGTGTCGGCCGTCAAATACAAGTTCTGACCCTGGAACACGCGGGCACGAGACTGGAGGATTCCCTTATGGCAAACTCAGGCCCCTCCGCCAAACGGTGGCGGTTCTTCCGCGCGGGAGGCTTTGACCAGGTGAAGCTGGAGACCGGTGCCGACCTCATGGCACTGGATCAACTCGACTTCAAGCTTTGGGTGGCGCTGGCCTGCCCCACTTCGGGGCTGGAATTCGACAAGACGACCCTGGCCCTGATCGACACGGACAAAGACGGCCGCATTCGCGCGCCGGAACTGATCGCGGCGGTCAGATGGGCAGGCAGCCTGCTGAAGAACCCTGATGACCTCCTCAAGTCCGCGCCGATTTTGCCCGTGGCCGCCGTTAACGATTCTACGGCTGAAGGCAAAGCCATTGCGACATTCGCCCGGCGAGTCCTGGGCAAAGCCGAGGGCGACGGAATCTCTATCGACGAGGCCGCGGCTGCCGCCCAAACCCTGGCGGCCCAACCCTTCAACGGCGACGGCATCGTGCCCGCCGACTCCGCAGGCGACGAATCCACCAAGGCCGTTATCAACGAGATCATTGCGTGTCTAGGCGCAGATACCGATGCCAGCGGCAGGAACGGAGTTGGTCAGGCCAAGGTCGACCAGTTCTTTAAGGATGCGGCCGCCTACTCTGATTGGTGGAAGCAAGCGGAAGGAAACGCCGCTATCCTCCCGCTCGGGCTCGCCACTCCGCTGGCTGGGGCGGCCGTCAAGGCCGCCAAGGCCAAAGTGGACGACTACTTCGTCCGCTGCCGCTTCGCGGCGTTCGATCCACGAGCGTTGAGCGCGCTGAACCGCGATGAGAAGGAACTCTCCGTCCTGGCAGCCAGAGAGCTTACCGTCACTTCGCCCGAGATCGCCGGGTTTCCCCTGGCTCGCGTCGGAGCGAAAGTGGCGCTGCCCCTGGGGGAGGGAGTCAACCCCGCCTGGGCAGGCGTGATGGCGACGCTTCGGTGTGACGCGGTCAAGCCGCTGGTGGGCGACAGGGCCACCCTTACCGAGGCCGACTGGGCCATGCTGGTCGCCAAGCTCGCGCCCTATGAGGCGTGGTGCAACACCAAGGCCGGGGGAGGGGTGGAGAAAATCGGGCTCAAGCGCGTGCGAGAAATCCTCGCCAGCACGGCAAGGGAGACACTCACCGCGCTCATCTCCAAAGACAAAGCCGAGGAAGGCAATGCAACGGCCGTCGTTGGCCTCAACCGGTTGGCACACTACCACCGCGACCTCATCCAGCTCTGCCACAACTTTGTTTCCTTCCGGGATTTCTACGGGCGCAAGCGGAAAGCTATCTTTCAAGCGGGGACGCTTTACCTGGACCAGCGAAGCTGTGATTTGTGCTTGATCGTGGAGGATGCAGCCAGGCACGCCGCCATGGCCGGCCTGGCCGGCACCTGTCTTGCGTACTGCGACTGCTTTCGCAAAGGCACGGGCGAGAAGATGCAGATCGTGGCCGCTTTCACGGGCGGCGATTCGGACAACCTCATGGTCGGCCGCAACGGCATTTTCTTTGACAGCAAGGGCCGCGACTGGGATGCCACGGTTACCAAGCTTATCGACAACCCCATCAGCATCCGGCAGGCATTTTTTGCGCCTTACAAAAAGCTCGTGCGGCTGATCGAAGAACAGGTGGCCAAGCGCGCCGCCACTGCAGAAGCGGCGGTGGATGCCAAGTTATCTTCGGCAGCATTGGCGATCACCGGCGGCCCCCCGTCCACCCCGGCAGCGCCGCCCAAACCGAGAATCGACACCGGAACACTGGCGGCGATCGGCTTGGTTTTGACCACGTTGTTGGCGGCGTTGGGAGGCATTTTTGGCCGCATCGCAGGGCTCGTTTGGTGGCAAATCCCACTGGCGATGCTGGCCATCCTCCTGGCCATTTCCATACCGTCGGTGGTAATGGCCTATCTTAAGCTGCGCCGCCGCAACCTCGGTCCGATCCTCGACGCCAACGGCTGGGCCATTAATGCCAAGGCCAAGATGAACGTGCCCTTCGGAGGTGCGCTCACCGCCGTTGCTGCCCTGCCGCCTGGCTCCCAGCGGGACATGGTTGATCCCTTCGCCGAAAAGAGGAGTCTCTGGCCCAAGGTGATTCTCGCCCTCATCGTGCTCATCGCCGCCTATGTGGTGCTGAACAAGCTCGGGTACATCTATGAGTGGAGCCATGGGCGTTTAGGCGATCCGAAGTTGGTCCGGGTTGAGAAGGCTCCCTCTGCACCCCTGGCACCGAGCGGTGCGCCGGCCAGCGCCCCCGAGGCGGTAAAATGATCCTTCAGGATTTTCTCTCGACGACCACCCATCCGGCGGCTAGGAACCTGACCCGGCAACTCATTGGCCGGCGACCCTGCGGACCTCGCAGAGGCGCAACCCGCCAGCCATGCGAGGCAAAAAGCGATCCACAAGGCCGAAGCGAGGCTGCCGGTCTGTTTTGCTCCCGCTCCATCAGTACAGATGGGTGGCTTCGTCCTTTTGTCAACAGGTTTTTCCCAGGGACCTGCAACTCAGACGGTGGGGGAAGGAACTGGGGGGCCGAGCGCGGGGCGAGGTTTTCCGTAGGGGAATCTGGGGGCGCGAGGTGGGTGGACGCTGTGGGGCACGTTGGGCGGAAGGCAGCGGTCGCGCGGGCGGGCGATGGAGGCAAACCCGCCAGTACGCGCCGCTTGAGCCAGCAGCGTTGCTCTACTACTAACCTCTGAGGGCGGGGCGAACGGGCCGGTGGATCCGGCTCGGATAATTCGTCCACTGCGGGTCGTTGAAATAAACCGAGCCGCTGGCAAGGGTGTTCGTTAAGGCCAGCGCAGCCGGTAGAACCGTCCAGGATAATTCGTCCACTGCGGGTCGTTGAAATAAACCGAGCCGCTGGCAAGGGTGTTCGTGGCCAGCGGAGTCCAAGTGGGGTTGGCGAGACGGGTGCTCGCCTCCACCACGACGGGCATACCGCTGGCCCAGTTGATGGTGAACCCGAATTGATTGTTCCGAACGCCAAAACTGGCATCGCTGGTCTGCACTTGTGGGGTCCACAGCGCGGTCGGAAGACCGGCAAAGTTGGTGCTCCATCCCGTGGTCCCCGGCAGGTAATAGATCGTCGCCGGGTCCCAGAGGGCAGCCGCGCCTTTACGAGAATAATCGAAGACGCCCGCGCCGAAGGCGGGGGCGTTGCCCAGGAAATAGGCATTCGTCAGGCTCAGGCAGCGACTGAACGCCCCGTCCCCGATGCTGGCGACGTTGCCGCCGATCGTGACACTGGTCATGTTGGAACAGTAATAGAACGCCTCGTCCCCGACGGTAGTGACCGGCATTCCATAAATAGTGCCGGGAATAGTCACCGACCCGCCAGGACCGTTGTATCCCACAATCGTAACCATGCCGCCCATCGCCGTGTAGTTGTATTGCGCTGCCCAGTTTAGCATCGTCGGAAGACCGGCAAAGGTCGGACCCCAACCCGACGTCCCGGCCAGGTAATACACCGTCGCATGATTGTCACCCTCAAACACATCCGTGCCGACGCTCGGCGCGTTGCCCTGAAAATAAACCCCGGTCAGGCTGGCGCACGAGGCGAACGCATCGTCAGCGAGGTTGGTGACGCTGTTGGGGACCGTGATGCTGGTCAGGCTGGCGCAAGAAGCGAGCGCACCGTTCGCGATGCCGGTGACCGGCAAGCCGTTGAGGGCGCTCGGGATGGTCACTGCTCCTCCAGGACCCAGGTATCCCGTAACGGTGGTGCTGCCGTTCGTGGTCAGGTATGCCACTTGCGACTCCGGGTCCCACAGAAACGCCGGAAGACCGGCGTACGTCGCACCGCAACCAGAGGTCCCAGCCAGGTAATAGACGCTTGCGGGGTCATAGACTGGCACTCCAATCGGATTGAAGTAATCGAACACACCCTGGAAGGCAACACCGGGTGGGTTGCCCTGCAAATAGACGCGGGTCAGGCCGAAGCAGTCCGCGAACGCCTGCTCTCCGAGGATGGTGACGCTGGCAGGGATTGTCACGCTGGTCAGGCTGGTGTCTGCGAACGCGGAGAGTCCGATGATGGTGACCGTCAGGCCATTGATGGCGTCGGGAATGGACACATCACCGCCCGGACCGGTGTATCCCGTGATGGTGCAAGTGCCGTTGCTATTGTCCCAATAACTGAATTGGGCTTGCACCACAGCCGGCAGCGTCAACAGCAAGAGGGGCGGCAGGGGCCATGAGGCGGAAAGCCGACCGGCCAGACCGAAGGTGATGGTGAGGATTTCCAATGCTGCTTTAGTCGTTGTCACGAGCGTTTCGATTCCGTCGCGAGGCAGGATGTGCGTATAGGCTTTAGCTACGAGCAGTTGGCTCGATGGAGCGCCGCCTCTCTAAACATCAGCCTCAGCCTCTACATCGGCTCCCGTGGCTCTCCTAGGAGGGCTACAGGGGTATTCGGGCAGCACCATGGCGGCGAGAATCACGATGAAGGCCATAACCACCAGCAGTTCGATTAGCGTAAATGGTGGATTACCGTTGGACCTCCCGCCAAGTGCAAAGATGCTCGCCGGCTCCAGTTTTCGGTTAGGCCATTCCATAAAATCCCTTGTCAGCGAGATTAAACGCCTCAGGAGCCACGAGGTCAAGAGCAATGAGCAGACCCAAAACCCCGCCTCGCCCAAGAGCCCTTGTGAACCGCGGAATACCGGAATACGGGGAAAGATGTGCCAGTTCAGGCATCCCATTTCCCCCGAATCGGTTGATTTATGGTCTCTTGACCGGCATAGTCGCGGCGTCGTTTAACTGAAATCTATGCGTTCTGTGCGAACTGCGCTTGTTCTGATTGTCATGGCCCTCTCCGCGCGCGCGGCCCAAGCGGCAAACCTCGTGGCTAACGGAGATTTCTCGATGACCGCCGGCGGGCTGCCTTGTGACTGGGAGACCGACGGCGACGCGGCGTTGGTGACGCAAACCCTGAGAGTCATCACCGATCACAGCGGCAGGGTCTGCGCGCAGCTAAACTGCGTGCGTTTCGAGCGGCAAACGCCCTCCGCCCATGCCATGCTTGCCCAGGTCGGCCGCGTGACACTGGCCAAAGGCCGCACCTACGAGTTCTCCTGCGAATTCCGGGCCGAGGGTCTGGTCGGGCGGAGCGTCTCGGTTGCCATGACCGACACAGGGACATGGCAGAATTGCGGCCTGCAGGCGGCGTTTCCTGTGGCTGACGATTGGAGGAGCTGCCGGCGGACATTCCGGGCCACGCGGGATGTCGGGCCGAGCGGGCGGCTCCAGCTCTGGTTCAACGAGACCGGCGCATTGTATGTGGCCAATGTCCGCATCGTTGAGCATCCCGATGAGGAGGCGGAGTTTACCCAGGTCGCGGAAGTGTCCGGAGGAAAGAATCTCGTGCCCAATGCCTCTTTTGAATTGGGGGGTGGCGGTTGGTCGTCGTTCGGCGCAGGGACGGGCTGGGGCAACCTGGACCGCCTGCATGGGCGGGTTGAAACCTCGGGAGGTGCTCATGGGCGGGCTTTCCTGCGCATCCCCGTTGGCGACGCCTTCACGCCCGTGCTCTATTTCGATTATTACGAGCCGGTGGCGCAGCGGGAGTTCCGCCCGCTGGCCGCCAACGAGGGCTGGCTCCGTGTGGAAAAAGGAACGTCCTATACCCTCTCTTGCTTCATGCGGGCCAGCCGCGAAGGTGTGCCGGCCGTGCTGGGCGTTGAAGCCGGGGAACCGTCGGGCGAAGGGAAAGAACACCGGCAGGGGGTGAAGCTCACTAAGGCCTGGACGCGTTACTCAATGACGTTCAGCCCGGAAGAGCGGTATGTCTATGTCTTCGCCGGCCCCGACTTGCAGCGGGAAGAGCGGGTGGACGTGGATATTGACGCGGTGCAACTTGAGAAAGGGGACAGGGCGACGGAGTTTGAGCCGGACCGGCCAGTGGAGTTGGCGCTCGTCCCGTCGGAGGGCGGAGGAATCTTCTACGACGATGAGGCCGGCGGGCTGTTGCTGCGGGCGAGCAATGACGGTCATTCGGCTCGCAGCCTGACGGTCGCATTCCAGGCGACCGATTTCGATGACCAACCGGCGCCGCTGCCGGACTGCAAGCTCGAAATCCCGGCCCAATCCAGCGTCCAGCATGAGGTGCCGCTCCCAGGCGACTGGAAGGGGTTCTATCGCGTGAGAGCCTCGGCCAACACCGGCCAGGCAACCCTGACGGCCCAGGCGCGTCTGGCGATCGTGCCACGGCGCGCCAGCACGGATTCCGTGTGCGGCATCAATCATGCTTTCGTTAACGCCGGCCTGATCAAACTCGCATCAAAGGCCGGCGTGTCCTGGTATCGGGACTGGTCGCTGAAATGGCAGCATATCGAGCCGGCCAAGGGCGAGTTTCACTGGGAATTGGGCGACACCCAGATCGATCGGGTGCTGCGCGAAGGGGCATCGGTGCTCCCGCTCTTGCCGCCCTTTCCTTCGGCGGACTGGTCCAGCGAAGCGCCGCTGACGCTCTCGACCCAGGGGTATCCGGGCGTCCGCGCCCGGCAAGCCTGGGCGCCGAAGGACCCGCGGGAACTGGCCCGGTTCATCGAGCAGGCCGCGAGGAGGTACAAGGACCGGATTCACATCTGGGAATTCCTCAACGAGCCGATCTACACCGATTACTCCCTTCCCGCGCGGCCCCCCGGCCAGTCCGGCGGCCGGTCCTACAAAGCGGCCGATTACGTGGCGCTGCTGGAGACCGCGGCGGCGGCCATGCGCAGGGCCGACCCGGCTTGCAAGGTCATCGGCGGCATCGCCGGCGAGCCGCTGGAAATGACGCGGGACGTCCTCGATGCGGGCATCCTAAAGCACGTGGATATTCTTAACCTGCACATCTATCCTGGGCTGCGCGCGCCGGAGGCTTACAGGGCGGAGATGGCGGAATTGCTCAGGACTATGGATGCCCGCGGCGGACGCAAACCGATCTGGATTACCGAGTTTTCCTATTATGGCGCGGACGACCTGCCTCGCCGTCCGTTTGTGCCCCGGCTTGATGCCTGGGCCGAGGAGCGTCTGCTGGACAGCGAGCGGGAATGCGCCGATTACACGCTGCGGTTCTTCGCTGTAATGCTCTCGCATGGGGTGGAGAAGATATTCATACACTCGGGCGCCAGCGGGAGAATCAACAGCCCGAACTTCGAGTGCGCCCTGTTCGATTACGGCGGCGCGCCCCGGAAGCTCGCCCCCGCCCTGGCCGTGCTCACGCAACTCCTCGGACCCTCTCCCCGCTGCGCGGGCGAGAAGCAAATCGGCCTAGCCGGGCACGTCGCCGGCTTTGAAACGGGCAAACGGGCCGTGCTGATGCTTTGGGAGGCGCAGGACCGAGGGACCGCCGGCCTATCGTTGCCCTCCGGGAAAGACCTGACTTGGCTCGATGCGATGGGCCGAAAACTCCTCGGCCCCCCGGCGAAGCTCTCCAGTTCGCCGACCTACTTGGTCGCTCCGGGCGGACAATGCGAGGAGGTGCTGGGCGAGCTATGACGGTTTTCTTCTCCGATGACCGGCGTTATTTCTGCCCGTATTTGTTGAGCAACCATCCGATGGCGTTCTCCTCGCCAAAGTTCAGGGTGCGCTCGGTGTAATTCAGCCAGTCCTCAGGAGTCATTTGCTCCTGGAAGGGGACTGTTTGCGCGACCAGGTCCTTGATGGAACTCCTTCGCTGGGCAAGTTGGTCGAGTTGTTCCTGCACCGTGCCGTCGCCGTAACCGCTGGACGGGTCCATAGAATCGAGCGCCATCCGCTCGACGGCGATGCCGACCAATCGAGTGATCAGGGGGACGGAGGTTCCCGTTGACGCATCCAATTGCTCGCCGAGGCCAACAGCCATTTGCAGCGCAGCCTGCGCGGAGGTCTCATCGCCCGCATTGCGATAGGAGGCCGCGAGATCAACCATGTTTTGAGCCAGCGTCCGCATCTCAGCCAGTTGAGGAAGCGCCACGCCCCACGTCGCCGCCATTTTCGCGTCGGCCTCCGAGTAACCGGCCCCTCGATAGGCTTCTTCGTCGGTTTGAATGCGGTCGGCCGTGTAATCGGCGAAGCCTTGCCGGCCCGAGGCGGCGACGAGTTCCCGCACTGCCTGGTCGGTCTGGCCAGACTTGAAGTAGTCCAGCGCGGACAAGTAATCGGCCATCGGATTTTCAGGCGCGGCGTTCTTGAAGGCGTCAAGCCACTGGCGGCGTTCCGAGGGCGAGGCGTCCTTTCTCAATGCGGCCTCGAAGGCCACTTCGGGGTCGCCGGGATATTTCTCCATCGCCTCTTGCAGCAACGCCGGGTCTTGGGAAGTGCGGTACGCCGAGAGCAGGCTGGGGGCGTTCCGGTGGTTCGCATCGAGGTACCGTTTGATTTGCGCCGCGGTTAATGGCGGCGCTCCGCCTCCATGCACCATCCGGGCAATGAGATTGGTGGCGGACAGTTCTTCCGCCGATTCCGAAGCACTGACGCCCGGCATGGCCGGGGCAGGGAGGCGGGGGGCCACCGCGCCTTTGATTCGCGCCAGGCGATTTGAGAGGCTCTCATTGTCCGAGCCGAGTTGCGCCAACTCCCGGCGCAGCGACTCGTTTTGGTCGCGCAACGCCGTTTGCGACCGGTGCTCGGACACCACGATTATCGCCGCTCCAGATAGTAACAGGCAGGTAACGGCAAGCTCGACCCTGGTCATGCTCATGCTTTGCTGATTGAGTTTGGTCTTTGCGAATTCAGACGGCAGATTCGACAAGGCCCGCCGGAAAACGGCACGGGTCTTTTCCTCTGATCGTGTCATTGTCTCGCGGCGCCTAAGGCTCGGCGTGGCCACGGGCATAGAGGACGGCGCCGACGAGCAGCGCCAGACCTGTGATCACGTAGAACGAGAAAAACACGGCTATTTGCGCGCCCACAAACTGGTGAAGCCATAACCGCGCCGCGGTGGTAACCGCCGTTGCGAGGATGCAGCAGAGGCAAAAGCCCCGCCAGGAAAAGCCCACCGCGGCTTCCTGGGCGGGGCCGGATGGCACTCTGCGGGACCGTAACAAGCACCGGTGGAATATCCACAGCAACGCCGCATAAAGAACCCACACAGTTAATTGTCCATGAAGAATCGACGGGATGGATTTTGGCTTGATGGCAAATCCCCAGAAGAGATACCAGGCCAGCAGCACGATGCCGAAGACCTTGAGTCCCCTGGGTCCGGGAAGCAAGTCGCGCAAGGAATACGCGGCGCCGCCGGACCGCCGCCACCACAGCACGGCCAAGCCGATGACCATGCCATTGCCGGCGCCGGACAGGAATGAACTCGTTGCCGAGGGGGAGTTGACGAACTGCATCAGGCCAAACATCACCATGAGCGCGGCCATCCAGGCTGCCGGATGCGCCCGGATCGAACGAAGGGACCGTGGAGGCAGCCCAAGGAGAACCTCGGTGGAGTTGGTGAGCAGGAGTTCGGTCAAAAGCAAAGGGATTGTGAACGCCAGGAGGGGATGGAGAAACAGGACGCAGATGATCGTCTCGAACAGAGCGATGCCGCCGGCCGCGAAAAAGGGGCCTTCGGGCCGGAAGGAAGTCCATACCACCTTGGTGATATAGGCCTCGTACATGCCGTAGAGCATGCCCGCGGCGTAGAGCGGCCAGAAGCCAGGTTTGCCAAGCCGGAAGACGATGCCCGCCAGGAACACGCTGTGCAGCAGGTAAAGCGGCCAGACGACCAGCAACCCCCAGAGCGTAAAAAAGGGGAACATCGTCGAGCCCGCGGGCACCTCCACACACACGACCGATAGCATCCCGGCCAGGAGCCAGAACGCAGTCTTTCGCCGGCGGGAGGGGGCGCCATCGTTCACTGCCCGGCCTCCACCGGCCGGGGCGCGCCGTCCATCGAGTAGGTCTGTGAAAACCCGGTCATGGACAGGACGCCTGAGACAAGCAGGATAGGAAAGAGGAAACGGTTCATCGTGACGCCTCAACATGCGTCCGACGCGGCTCTCGCGCCAAGTCAAAAAGAGCGCGGACACGTCTGGAGGCGCTTGACGATGGGGGCGGGTGGATGAGAAGTTATCACCATCGACGGCGAATCGTTGCAATGACACACTATTATGGATGTCCTGACCCTCTCGCGAGTCCAGTTTGGAGCGACCATCGCGTTTCATTACATCTACCCGCCGTTGAGCATCGGCCTTGGCGTCATGCTCGTGCTGATGGAGGGATTGTGGCTCAAGACGGGCAAGCCGGTCTATCACCAGATGGCGCGCTTCTGGACCAAGGTGTTCGCGCTGACCTTCGCCATCGGTGTGGCGACGGGCATCGTGATGGAGTTTGAGTTTGGCACGAATTGGGCGACGTATTCGCGCTTCGTTGGCGACGTGTTCGGCAGCGCGTTGGCCGCGGAGGGCATCTTCGCGTTTTTTCTCGAATCGGGTTTCCTCGCGGTGCTGCTCTTTGGCTGGGACAAGGTCGGGCGCAAGGCGCACTTTTTCTCGACGTGTATGGTCTGCCTCGGGGCGCACTTCAGCGCGGTGTGGATCGTGGTGGCCAATTCCTGGATGCAGACGCCGGCGGGCTATCACATCGTCGGCGAGGGAATGAGGGCGCGGGCGGAGATCACGGACTTTTGGCAACTGGTGTTCAATCCATCGATGGTTGACCGATTGTTCCATTCGGTCAGCGGCGGGTGGTGCGCGGGGGCTTTTATGGTCGTCAGCATCAGCGCGTGGTATCTGCTCAAGAGAATCCATCTCGATTTCGCCCGCGCCTCGCTGAAGATCGGCCTGGCGGTGGCGCTCCTGGCGTCGCTCTTGCAGGCCGTTTCGGGCGACTGGAGCGCGAAGGGCGTGGGAAAGAACCAACCCGCCAAACTCGCGGCATTTGAGGGGCTTTATGAGACAAGGTCCAATGCGCCGCTCACGGTTGTCGGCTGGGTGGACGAGAAAAACGAAAGAACTTCAGGCCTCCGGATTCCGGGCCTGCTGAGCTTTCTCGCGCGCGGCGATGTTCACGCGCCGGTCACCGGCCTCAAGGAGTTCAAGCCGGCGGATCGTCCGCCGGTGACGCCGTCATTCCTGTTTTTTCACTGCATGGCAGGCATCGGCTTCGCGCTGATCGGGATCGCGCTGCTGGGGTTTTGGCATCTTCACAAAGGCGCCCTGCATGAACGCCGCTGGCTCCTGTGGATGCTGGTGTTCTCCGTGCTCGGCCCGGAAATCGCGAACCAACTTGGGTGGTTTGCCGCCGAGGTGGGCCGGCAGCCATGGCTTGTCTATGGCCTGATGCGGACGCCGGAGGGGCTGTCGGCGGTGGTCAAAGCGAACGCCGTTCTCGCGTCGCTGGTGTTATTCACGTTTATTTATTTTCTGTTATTCGCCGTTTTCATCTATTTGCTCGACGACAAGATACAGCACGGCCCGGACGACGCGGACCTGGTTCCATCGGGCAAATTGGCGCTGCCGGGCAGGCATTAAGAAACCCCATGCACCTCGACCTCAATTTCACTTGGTTCGTTCTCGTCGGCATTTTGTTCACCGGCTACGCGATGCTGGACGGCTTCGACCTGGGCATCGGCGCGCTGCATCTGTTCACGAACAAGGACGAGGAACGCCGAATCATGCTCAACTCCATCGGTCCGGTCTGGGACGGCAATGAGGTTTGGCTGGTGACGGGGGGCGGCGCGCTGTTCGCCGCTTTTCCGAACGTGTATGCGACGGCATTCTCCGGCTTTTACCTGGCGCTGTTCCTGCTTCTCGCTTCGCTGATATTTCGGGCGGTGGCCATAGAGTTCCGCAGCAAGCGTCCCGGGGTATGGTGGCGGCGAATGTGGGACGTTAGCTTCGCCGCCGGCAGCGTTGCGTCGAGCCTGCTCATCGGGGTGGCGCTCGGCAACATTGCTTGGGGCGTGCCTGTGGATGCGAACGGGGAATTCGCGGGGACGTTTGCCGGCCTGCTCAAGCCGTATCCGCTGCTTGTGGGCGTGACGACGGTGGCGCTGTTCATGATGCACGGCGCAATTTACGGCGTGATGAAGACCGAGGGCGAACTGCATGACAAGCTGCGCGTCTGGACCACGCGGTGCATCATTTTCTTTGTCATCTGCGCCGTGACGCTGACGATGGCAACGCTGTTGTTCGTCCCGCACCTGGCGCCGCGCGTGCGCGAGAACCCGTGGCTGTTCAGCGTCGTGCTGGCCAACATGCTCTCCATCGCCAATGTCCCGCGCGAATTTCAACATGGCCGCGACCGCCGCGCGTTTCTCTCGTCGTGCGGCGCCATCGTGACGCTCATGATCCTGTTCGCGCTGAACACCTTCCCGAACCTCATTTACAGCCTGCCGAATCCGGAGAACAGCCTGACGATCTACAACGCCGCCTCGTCGCCCAAAACGCTGCGCATCATGCTCGTCATCGCCTGCATTGGCCTCCCGGCGGTGCTGGCCTATACCGTGAGCATCTACTGGATTTTCCGGGGCAAAGTGAAGCTCGACAGGATGAGTTACTGAGCTTCGGGTGCCTGGCGGTCCCGAGGGACGGCGGTTTCCCAGGCGACCATGGCGCGCTTGCGCAACGGTCCCCAGCGGTAGCCTCCCATCACGCCGGTCTCGCGTATCACGCGGTGGCAGGGGATCAGGTAGGCGAGGGGGTTACTGCCCACGGCCGAGCCGGTGGCTCGCGCGGCGGAAGGCTCTCCAATGGCGGCAGCCAGCCGCCCGTAAGTGACCAGCGAGCCGGGCGGCACCCGCAACAGGGCCTTCCAGACCCGCACCTGGAAGGCCGAGCCTCTGACGAACGCGCGGAGCGCCGGTCGTTTATTTTTGGGCCTTGACCGGTTAAAGACCTGGGCGGCCAACCGCGCGCCGAGGGCGTCATCGCGCGCCAACTCCGCCTGTGGCCAGGTCTCTTCGAGGGCGGCTTGGGCTGTTTGGCGGTCTGCGTCGTCAACGAAGGCGAGAAAGCAAATCCCGCGCGGGCTTTCGGCCGCGAGACACTCGCCAAAGGACGTCTCCGCGAACCCGAAGGGAATCCTCCAGCCTTTGCCTCCGGATTTCAACTCACCGGGCGAGGCCGCTTCGAGGGTCACGCAGAGGTCGTGAAGGCGTCCGGGTCCGGAAAACCCGGCTTCCAGCGCGCTGTCGAGCACACTCTGGCCGTCTTCCAAGAGCTTCCGGGCGTGCGCCAGGGTCAGGCACTGGAGGAAATCCTTGGGCGTCACTCCCGCCCAATCCGAGAACACCCGATGGAAGTGGAATGGACTAAGCCCCAGATGACCGGCGAGGTCGGCGAGGCTGGGCTGTTCGGCGTGGTGGGCATCCAGGTAGCGGATCACCCTGGCGATGCGTTCGTAGTTGCTCGCGCTCATGGGAAGAGTTTAGCCCCGTGCCAGCAGGCCGCCCACCCGATTCTTGCGGCTATCTCACTCGTTCCTCAGAGCGTCCAGGAGATTGCCGCGCAGGGAATAGCGTGTGGCCAGCCAGGTCCAAAGGGCGCCATTAAGCGATACGGCGCCGAGGGTCAGCGCCAGCGACCGGTAAGGCAGTGGGGCCCCTGGAGCGAGCAGGGAGGGCAACACCGCCACGGCGGCGGCAATGATGCCGAGGCCAAGCCCGAGCGCCAGCAATGCGCTGTGCTCGCTGAGCACCATTGCCTCGAGCGTCCGCCGCCGGAAACCGACAGCGACCAGCAAGCCGAACTCGCCCCGTCGTTCGAGGACATTCCGCAGCACCACGACCCCGAGCCCGGCGCTGCCGAGCAGCAGACCCAGCCCGCCGAGGATCTGGAAGGTGCCCAGGTACGTGTTCTGCACCGCGTTGAACGCGTTCAGGCGCTCGGCCGTCGGCGTCAGCTCCAAACCCGCGTCCTGCATGGCGCGCGACAGGCTGGCGGACACTTGCGCGACCGAACCCGGCAGGGCATCGATGAGGAACATCCGGTAACCGCCCTCGTTGGGAAACCGCTTCACGAATTCGGCCTCATCGATGATGAGGCTGCCCTGCAGGATCGAGTTGGCCACCGCGCCAACCAGCTTGACCTTGAACCTCCGGCCCTGCTCGTCCCGGTATTCGATGGTGTCTCCAAGCTGCTTGCCCAGAGCCCATTCGATCGAGTTGGCGTCGCCGATTGCGGGGATTTCAGGCTCCGAACCGATCTGGGCCGGGGAATAGGGCTGGCTCAGGAGGTTCCATCCCAGCCGCCTGTCGCGGCCTTTGGCGGCGGCAGCGAAGGTGAACCGCCCGGCCAGCAGGGCCGGGTTGACTCCCAGAAGGCGCGGCTGCTGGGCGCGATTGAGGTTCAGGCAACTGGCCTCGTCGCCCTCGTGCAACCTGAAGGGCACGAAACGCGCCCCGGCGAGATCCTGGGGTCCCAGGCCGAAGGCCTCGATCCCCGCCGTGGTGTTGAGGTCCTGCGCCACGGGCAGCGTGGATTCACCGAGCAAGGCAAAGCCGCCCGTGCCGGAATCGCGCCGGCCGGCGTCGCGATTCGCATCGAGGCGGAACACGCCGATGGCGGCGATGACGAAGCATCCGGACGCGAGCAAAGCGGCCGTGGCCAGGCTGCGACCGCGGCGGCGCGCGCAATTATGCACCCCCATGCTCAAGACGGTCAGCCCTTGCGCTCGGCGCGGGCGCGCCAAGGCCCCAAGCCATGCCGCCATGAAGGCCAGTCCCGAGACCAGCAGCAACGCGCCCGCGCCGAAAAAGGCGCCCGCGTTCGCGCGTTGCCCGGCGGCCCAGGCCCAGCCGACGATCACAAGTGCGGCCGCGCCGGTGAGAAGGGCGGAAATCCGAAGTCCGAAATCCGAGAGCCTCCGAGCATTGGCACCGGGCCTGATTTTGGCATTTCGGATTTCGGATTTCGGATTTCGGATTTCGGCCTTCTGGTCGCCGGCCGTGCCTTCAAGCAATTCCCGAATTGGCCGCCGGGCTTGTTTGCGCAGGGTGAGCCAGATGGTGAGGGCGGCGACGAGGGTGCTTGAGCCGAGGCCGACGACCAAGCTGAGAGGCGAGGCATGGAACCGCGGCGGCGCGGCCCCTACGGCGTCGCGCCACGACGTTGCGAGGCCCCAGAGCATGGCCCGCGCGTAGCCCAGGCCACCAATGGCGCCGAGCAGGCCGCCCAGGAACGACAGCGCCGCGCCTTCGGCCAGCAGCAGACGCCGCACCTGTTTTGCGGTAAAGCCGAGGGCCAGCAGGGTCCCAACCTCGGCCGCCCGCTGTTCAAGCCCAAATTGGAACAAGAGCGCCATCAATAACAGCGCCGCCAGGACCAGGAAAAGGCTGAAGCCCAGGAATAACTGTCCAAAGTCCTGTGATTGACTGGCCGCCTTGAGCGCCTGTTCACGCACGGGTTCGAGGTGGAAGCCAAGGTCGGCCGGGTTGAGATTCGCGGCCAGGTTGCGATAGGCTGCGTCGCGATAGGAGCCGGGGGGCGAGTTCGGAGGGACGGGGTAACGAATAGCGGTGAGCGAGCCGAACCGGTTTGCCCAGAGGGCTTGTCCCGCGGCAAGCGTAATAAATGCCTTGGGCGTGCCGCGATATTGCTTCCAGTAGGCCTCGTCCTTGTCGCGGATTTTATGCACGAGCGGGAACCCGGCATCCCAGTCGCGCGTGGATTCGGCCTTTGCCAAACCTGGGAAATTGGGCATCAGCGCGCGGTCCGCATAGATGCCCTCGATGGGGACGATTGCCCGGACGCGGAAGGAGTTGGTGCGCTCGGTGAGCTTGCTGCCGGAGTCGGCCAGGTAATAGCTCAGCGCGACCGTATCGCCAGGCTTGATCTGCAAGTCATCCGCGAGCCACTGATTGACCAGGATTTCATCGTTGCCCATGCCGGCGGGCACGAACGGACCGCCGGCGGCCGTGACCATCGAGTAAGGCGTGGCGCGGTCTCCGGCGCGGATGAGGTTGGCCAGGTAGGTCAGGATGCCGAAGCCGTTGGTGACGAACTGGGAGCGGGCCAAGTCGTTGGTGGTATCGTTGATGAAGCTCGGACGGTCTGTGAGCAGAGCCGTTCGGGGTTTGAGGACCGCGGCGACAACCGGTGGTTCGAGGAAGATGCGCGAACTGGTCACTTCAATCCAATGCCGATTATCTTTATCGCCAACGGGCGCCTGGGGTTCTTCGATAGCGCGGACGAACAGGCCGGTAAACTCCGGCAACCAGGAGCGCATCAGGCCCGCCTGCAACCAAGGCAATGCGAGTGGATCGGGGACCGGAGGCGCCAGCGTTGGGCGGACGAGGTTGGCCAAGCGTGCCATCGGGCTGGTGATGTCAGGCCGGTAGAGCATGGCTGAGCCGGACTCGCTTACCGGGACTTTGGGTGCCCGCTGCATCAGCCATTGCGCCAGCTTAACGCGCTGCTGATCCAGCCAACCGAGCTTCCTCAGTTCCAGCACGCTGCCGCAAGCCAGCAGGTTCGCGCGGCCGGGAACACCCACTCGTTGCGCGAGAAAGTCTCGCGGGAGAAACAGGTTCATGGGCGGCGCGGCCTGAGCGGTGAGGGCGAAATCGCCCAGTTTGTCCGCCGACAGGATCGCCCCGACGTTGAGGCGCAACGCGATGGCATTCTCGTCACGCGGGCTGAGGGCCGCATCCAATCCCAAGGCGCTTGGTTTGTGGACTCGCACGATGATGTCCTCTCCCGGTCGGACGGCGAGCTGCCGGGCCAGGGTCTCGTTAATCAGTGCCGCTCCGTTGGTTAGGGCAGACGGCGAACGTGTCACCGACAGCGGGTTTGCGGCAAAAGGCCAGAAGGAATCGACTCCGATTACGTTTACCCGGTTGGCGCGAGCGGTTCCGTCCTGCCTTGCCGCCAGCCCGGGCAGCAGCAGGGCCGAGGATGGAGAGGAGTGGCGAAAGTAGGCGGAATTCCCGATGAAAACGGGGTTTGCGTTAAACCAGCCCTCGACAAGCCGGTCCTGGCTGCTGAGGGCGAAGTGAATAGAGCCCAGGCGAGCCAGTGCCCTCTCTTTGAGGGTCTCCCGCATGGAGTCGCCGACCAGGAGCGCGCCGATGAGGGCCGCGCTGCCGATGGCCGCGCCGAGCAGGACGCCAACGTGCGCCCGCGCGTGGAAGCGCAAGCTGCGGCGGATGAGGGTCCAGAAGGTCATGCAAGCCTTCCGTTTTTCAATTCCAGGACGCGTCCCATGCGTTCGGCCAACTCGCGGGCGTGGGTGACGACGATAAGGGTGACGGCGTCTTCGTGATTCAGTTCGAGAAGCAACTGGCCGAGTTGGCGGGCGGAGGTTGGGTCGAGGGCGCCGGTGGGTTCGTCAGCGAGGAGGAGTTGAGGTTGGTTAATGAGCGCGCGGACGACGGCAACGCGTTGGCGCTCGCCGCCCGAGAGTTGGCCTGGGAAATGAGAGAGCCGCTCGCCGAGGCCCACTCGTTTGAGGAGCCGTTCCGCGCGGGGTCCCGCCTCGAGCCGGAGGGCGGCATCCTTGCAGGCCAGGGACGGGACCAACACGTTCTCCATGACGGTGCATTGAGGCAGGAGATAGTGGGCTTGAAAGACGAAACCGATCTGCCGGTTCCGAACCGACGCCAGCCGGGCCTCGTCAAGTTGGCTCAAGTCCTGGCCGTCGAGCACGACCTCCCCGGTGGTGGGCCGGTCCAAGGTTCCGATGATGTGCAGCAGGGTGCTCTTGCCCGAGCCGGATGGCCCGACGATGGCCAGCGATTCACCTCGCCCCACTTCGATCGAGATGCCCTGCAGGACAATGAGCGGCGCGGCCGTGTCCGGCTCTTGGAAGTGCCGGCTGATATTGCGCAGCCTCAAGAGTGGCTCTGTGGATGCCATGCCTGAAATATGGGGCAACAGAGGCCGAAATGGAAGCCCGAAGGCCGGACATTTTCATAGGCATGGCGAACCCATTTCCCCTTCCACACCGGCTCTACGCGGAAGCCACGGCAGCCGGCTTGCCATTGAGCGCGGCCAGAGCTTCCTCGAAGGAGCCGGTGAACTGCCAGTGC
>CAZZFF010000056.1:0-32922 GCA_964653485.1 uncultured Verrucomicrobiota bacterium
ACCTTCTCGACCGTCCCCTTAACGGAAGCATCCACGATGTTCGTGGAGTTCGGCCTGCCGTTGCTGTCGGCGTACGGGGAAGCTACGGCGTGCGGACTGATGATGATGGGGACGGCGGGAGACTGGGCGCTGTATTGTTGGGCCGTTGATGGGCTTAGCGGTGACGTGCTGCCTGCCAGCGTGGATTGCGCCATCAGCATCAAACCCGCCATTCCAAGGACGACCGATGTTCCATAACGCCCCATATTTAGTACGATTCTCTTCATGTTAGCCTTTAGTTTTTTGTCACGAACGAGCATTCAGTATCCTATTGGTAGTGCTTTTGCTAATGTTTTCAAATATTGAGGCGTCAACAGTATCCGCCCCGTGTCCGCGAGCCGCGACCCATGAAACAGCGCTCGCACAATTCGACAGCCCCGCTAATCAGCCTTCATTAACATGGTGGGGGCGAAACCAATCAAACCAAAATGATTGTCTGCAACCGACATCATTGTCTAAGTGCGACATAAATTGTCCCCATGCGACATTCCAATCCCAAAGCCAGGGGCTCCGGCCCGCGATGAAAGGCGCGCCGCCATAGAGCCGTCTTCGGGGAGAAGTGATAAGAAACGCATGTGTTCCCAATAAGTGTGCTTCACGTTCCGCTCGGAGGTAGGGCCGCCTCGTTGCCCCGAAGCCCGCCCTTCTCAGACCCGCTCTCCGCCCCGCCCATCGTCGTGCGTTGCAGCGCTGTCCAGCTCTCGCGGGAAATCTTGCGCGAGGCGGGCCTGTCGCTGTTCTGGCCGCGGGCAAAGTTCTTTGGAGAGGTCCCAAAGACCTTCTTGAACTCCCGGCAGAAATGGGATTGGCTGGAGAATTTCAGCTCCGCGGCAATGGCCTTGTTGGAATAGCCCTGGGAAATAAGCTGTTTGGCCAGCCGGCACTGGAGCTGGCGCAGCCACCGGCCCGGCGTGCATTTAACGTGCTGCTGGAAAAGGCGCTGCATCTGCCGCTCGGAAATCGAGCAAAGCACGGCCATCTTGCCGGGGTTGTAATCCGCTTTGCGCGCTACTTCTTCCCACTCGATAATCGTCAGGACCTTTCCTTCCACACTCACCTCGCTTGGTTGGGCCGACTCTGGCCCGGCTCTGCGCCGGATTGGGGCGCATCGAGCCCGGAGAATCGCGGAACTGTGACTGGCAGGCACTGTGGCATCTTGCTTCGTTAAAAGCCAAGTTACTTCGTCAAGGAAATCAACGCCCCGCAAGGCGTCAGCTTCAAACCAAAACTATTGTCTAAAAGCGTAATCATTATCCATTGCCGACCCCGATTGTCCAGCAGCGACGTTTGGCACAGGAACGAAATCCGGGACAGACCCTGCGCGATGCCCGAAGCAGCCGCCCTCCCTTGCCCGGCCCCTCGGCGCCCGCGCCGCTATCCCTCCGCCCGCCCGCCCCCCTGAGCTGCGGCTTGTTTGTGTTTCATTAATACACATTGTCCAAGGCGATTTGTCTTTGCCAACCGGGTGATTCCTGCCACCATGATCGGGTTATATGCCATTTAACAAATTGGGGTTATCCAGCGCCATAATGGACGGGGTCAAGGCCATGGGCTACATCGAACCGACGCCGATACAACTGAGGGCGATTCCGTTAATCATGAACGGGCGGGACGTGATCGGCAGCGCGCAGACGGGCACCGGCAAGACCGCCGCCTTCGCCTTGCCGATCCTTTCCCAACTCGGCCAGCACAATCCTCGACCGCGCTTGCTGGTCCTGGAGCCGACCCGCGAATTGGCGGCGCAAGTGGAAACCGCCATCCGCGACTTTGCGCGCTTCACGGGCTTGCGGACGGTGGTTGTGTTTGGCGGCGTAGGCTATGGGCGCCAGATCGACGCCCTCAAGAGCGGGGTGGATGTCATCGTAGCCACCCCGGGCCGGCTGTTGGACCACCTGCGCCAGGGCAACTGCAACCTGGGCCAAGTCAAGTATCTGGTGCTGGACGAAGCCGATCGAATGCTGGACATGGGTTTTTTGCCGGACGTGCGGCGCATCCTGGACCGCTGTCCGCGCCAGCGGCACACGTCCCTGTTCTCGGCCACCATCCCGCCGGAGATAGAGACGCTCATCCAATGGGCCATGCATGAGCCCCAAACCGTCGAAATCGGCGCTCGGCGAACCCCCAAAGACACCGTCCGCCACGCCCTCTATCCGGTGGCTGAGGCGCAGAAGGCAGACCTGCTCCTGGAGTTGCTCCGCAGGGCCAACTTCGATTCCGTGATCATCTTTTGCCGGACCAAGCAGGGCGCCGACCGCGTGGCCCACCTTCTCAAGAGGCAGAACCTCGCCGTGGCCGTCCTGCACTCCAACCGCACCCAGCGGGAGCGCGAACAAGCCCTCCGCGGTTTCCGCGAAGGCCGCTACGAACTCCTCGTCGCGACCGATATCGCGGCACGCGGCCTGGACATCGCGGAAGTGAGCCACGTTATCAATTACGACGTGCCCCAGCATCCCGAAGACTACATTCACCGCATCGGGCGCACCGGGCGCATGGACGCCAAGGGCGACGCCCTTACCCTGATGGTCGCCGAGGACATCCGGCATGTGAACACCATCGAGAGGTTCATCAGCCAGAAAATCCCCCGCATTAAACTCGAAGGCTTTGACTACCGCTATACCGCGCTCTTCGAGCAGGGCAAGCCCGGTCACCCCCAGGGATCTCCCCCCCGAATCCAGGGCGCCCGAATCCGGGGCGGCTACTACTTCGGCCCGGCGCGCCGCAAGAAGCACTAAAAAAAAGTAAAAAAAACGTTGACAGCCAACCCGCTTCCGCTATGATGCCTTCCGTAATCGTTTGAGTTGGCTGCTTGGTCGCAGCGTCGGACTGCACTACACGAGCAAACATATGAACATTCTGATAAAGAAGAGTGGCTGGTTGGTGATAGGTGCCTTGGCTCTGGGTCTGTCGGCGAAGGCGGATGTACTTTTCCAGAACAACTCCACTGACTTGAACACCCGCTTCACCGATGGAAGCCTCGAATTTGGGGACCAGATCTTCCTCAACAGCCCCGGTCCGGCGTACATTACTAATTTCTCGTTTCAGTACTACGGTATTGGCGGTAATGCCAATGGCTCCTTCGTCGGGCAGCACGTCTCGGTGGATGTTCGCTGGTACTTGAATAATGGCACCCCCACGACCTCCGGTTACGCGACGCCCGGCACGCTCGTTTATGACAGCGGTGCCGTCAATCTGGGGCCCACCGCCGCCTCCACCCTCACCTTCAACACGGCTAACGGGGACTTCCCCGTCTTCCCCGCCGGAACGGGCACCAATGGCTGGTACGTGCCAGGCGACACGCTTACGTTCACGGTCCAGTTCTCGGGCATGGGCGCTGGCGACCAACTAGGCGTCGATCTCTTCTCCCCCCCGACCGTTGGCTCAACGTACGTGGATTACTGGCAGAACAACGGCACGGCCGCCAATCCGAGTTGGGTTTTGTTGGAGAACGTGAATGGCACTCCGGTTGACATCGGCCAAGAGTGGATGGGCACTCCTGTGCCCGAGCCTTCAGCTCTCGCGCTTTCCCTCGTCGGCGGTCTCGGCCTGCTCATGGCAGTCCGTCGCTTCCGCAACAAGTAACCGGCTGCCCCGGCCTTAGCCTTTCCCCAAGGCGCGAGTTTTGACTCGCGCCTTTTTGCGTTTGAGCCGCCCTCCCACTTCGCGATTCACGGGCGCGAGGTTCGCCTTTTCTCCGCCGCCGTGGCTTTGACACAGCCCTGACCAGTTGCCTTGCCGTGATTTTGACAAAGGTAATGTCGCGTGTTACTTGTAATTAGCTCTTTTATCAGAGCGAGTTGCCGTTTTACCTTCGACCGGTGGGGGCATGAATCAACGTGACAAGTATGGATTTGAAGACTAAGAGGCTGATCAACCGAGCAAGGAGAACGGTCAAACCGCTCTCTACCCGCACGCCCGCACGAGGCCGGCAGGGCCGCGTGAGTGGGGCGTCCCGGCGGGCGGCTGCGCCCGCGCGAGCACGGGTTGCAATGGGGGCTTTGCCGAGGGCGGCACGCATCCTTAAAACTCCGCCAACCACCATCCAGCCGGCCATCAGGCCGGAGCCGGCCCCGACCGATTCTGACCGGGATTCTGGCTCCACCTCACGCGAGCCGGCCCAGGGCGGCGCGCTTCAGCTTTATCTTAGGGAGATCGGCCAGGTAAAGCTGCTGACTCCGAAAGAAGAGACGATGCTTGCCCATCGCATCAAGAAGGGCGATGACCAGGCGCGAGAGCAGATGATCAAGGCCAACCTGCGGCTCGTCGTCAAGATCGCGCACGATTACGACGGGCTCGGCCTGCCGTTGCTCGACCTGATCAACGAGGGCAATATCGGTCTGATCAAAGGCGTAGAGCGTTTCGACCCCGGCAAGGGGGCCAAGCTCTCGACCTATGCCGCCTGGTGGATTAAGCAGGCCATCAAAAGGGCCTTGGCAAATCAGTCAAAGACCATCCGACTGCCCGTCCATGTCGTCGATAAGGTAGCCCATATTCGCCGGGCCGAATCGAGACTGCGGGAGACGCTGGACCGCGACCCCACGGATGAAGAGGTGGCGGCGGACGTGGGGCTCAAGGCCGGACGCGTGCGGGAGTACCGCCAGGCATCCAGGGCGCCGGTCTCCCTCGAAGCGCCCTTGGGCGCCGGAGGAGAAACCAATGCCGTCGCCGAGGTGGTCGCCGATACCAATGCGGCGGCTCCTTTCGATCAACTCGTCAAAGCCAGCGACGCCGAGATGTTGAAGGAGGTGTTTGCCACACTCGCCCCGCGGGAAAGGGCCATCCTCTCGATGCGCTTTGGGCTGGAAGATGACACACCCAGGACTTTAGAGAAGATCGGCGCGCACTTTGGCGTGACGCGCGAACGCATCCGCCAGATTCAGAACGAGGCGCTCCAGAAATTGCGCGTCAAGGTCCAGAAGCGCGACCGGCTGCCCGTCGAGCCAATAGTGGCTTTGGCTGAGTAGAGGCGGCTCCGTATCATTCGAGATTCTCCAGGAATCCCTCCAGCTTGCTGCGGCGGGCGGGGTGGCGCAATTTGCGCAGGGCCTTGGCCTCGATCTGGCGTATGCGTTCGCGGGTTACGTTGTAATCGCGGCCGACCTCCTCAAGCGTGCGGGGGCACCCGTCCGCCAGGCCATAGCGCATCTCCAGGATTCTCCGTTCCCGCTCGTTCAAGCCGTTGAGCACGTCGCCAAGATGGCCGCGCAGCAGGTTGAAACTCGTCGCCTCGCTCGGGTTTTCGGCGCTCTTGTCCTCGATGAGGTCGCCAAAATGCGTTTCGTCGGCATCCCCCACCGGCGTTTGCATCGAGATCGGCTGCTGCGCGATTTTTAGCACCGTCCGGACGCGTTCGATGGACATTTCCAGCGCATCCGCCAGCTCCTCCGAGGTGGCTTCGCGGCCCAAGTCTTGCATGAGACGTTTTTGGGTTCGCCAGAGCTTGTTGATGACCTCGATCATGTGGACGGGAATGCGCACGGTCCGCGCCTGGTCGGCAATGCAGCGCGTGATCGCCTGCCGTATCCACCAGGTGGCGTAGGTCGAGAATTTGTAGCCGCGCCGGTACTCGAATTTTTCGACTCCCTTCATTAACCCCATGTTCCCTTCCTGAATGAGGTCCAGGAAAGACTGGCCGCGGTTGGTGTACCTCTTGGCGATGGAAATGACCAGGCGCAGGTTGGCCTCCACCATCCTGGCCTTGGCTTCACGGGCGCGGGTCAAGGCGTCTTGCAACTCATTCCAGAGGCACAGAAAATCCTGCGTTGACATCCGCACAAACCGTTCCAGCGTCCTGAGCCGCTCCTTCTCCTCCTGGATGAGCGCCTGCCGGGAAGCGGATTCCGGGCAGGCCGTCGCTTTGTCGATGGCGGCCTGGTCGGCGCACATCCTGTCCCGGATGTTCTCCGCCACCAGGGCCATCTCTTCGACCACCTTTTGCTTGAAGCGAAAGCGGACGAGGGCAGCCTTGAGCCTTTGGTTGCGGCGTTCGAGCTGCTTCTGCAAGCGGGCACGCTCCGGTTCCGTGCTCTCGTCTTGCCGTCGGCAGAACAGCTCATCAGCCTGGCGGTCAAGGTCCCGCACCGTCTTGACCAACCGCCGCAAGCCGGCCGTATGGCGCTCCCTGTGCGCGCACACCTTATCCACGATCACGCGGTCGAAGCGTTCCTTGGGCGGGTCCGCCAGCAGTCTCTCCGCCAGGGCAACATGCTCCTTGGCCGTAAAACCCATCGCGTAAATCGCGCGCTGGATATCCCCCTCGGCCTGCTCAATCCGGCGGCAAGTCTCGATCTCCTGCGCCCGCGTTAGCAACGACACTCGGCCCATTTGCTTGAGATACATCCGGACCGGGTCGTCCAGGCCGTCAAAGTGGTTCGCTCCGGCGTCGTCTTCCGCATCGGATAAGCCGGCCTGGTCCATCTCGGACGGATCGGCGATTTCGATTTCCAGGTTGCGGAGTTTAGTGAGCACCTCGTCCAGGTCCTCCGGCGTAGCCGCATCGGGCGGCAGGGCCTCGCTGATGTCATCATGGGTCAGGTAGCCCTGCTCTTGGGCCAGGAGCACAAGCTCTTTGAGCTTCTCGCCAAGGTTGACACCGGCCGGCGTGTGAGCCTCGGACGCAGCGGGCGACGCGACGCCCGCGCCAACGGCGGCCGGCGGCACCGGTTCGCTCTCCTGCTGCTGAGGTCTCGCTTTCCGCATAATCCCGCCGCTCCACAGCAGAGCATACAGGTTTCCTGCCAAACTCAAAGAAATAATCGCGCGTCAAAAAGCATTCCCTTCCTCGCCGGGAAAGGACTACCTTCGCGCGCAGTTATGCTAATGACCGAAGGGTCGTCGCTCCCTGGTAAACCGCCCCGCGCGGCGTCGGACCCGTATGCGGTGCTGCGGAATCGGGATTTTGTCTTTTACCTGGTCGGCCGCTTCGTCGCAGCCCTGGGCCAGGAGATGCTCACGTTGGCCGTCGCCTATGAGTTGTATGAACGGACGAAATCCCCGCTGGCCCTGATGATGGTGGGCCTGACGCAGATGATACCGATGATTCTCTTTGTCCTGGTGGCCGGGCACGTCGCGGACAATTTCAACCGGAAGCGGATCATCCTGGTGACGACCTTCATCATGGCCTGTGCGGGCGCCGGACTCTGCTTGATTTCCGCGGCGGGCGCCCCGGTGTTTTGGGTTTACCTCTGCCTCTTCGCCGCGGGGACCGCCCGCACCTTCCTCTGGCCCGCCAGCTCGGCGTTCCTCCCGCGCCTGGTGTCGCGCGAGCAATTCTCCAAGGCCGTCACGTGGAACAGCCTCAACTTCCAGCTCTCCTTGGTCGCCGGTCCCGCGGCCGGGGGTTTGGTCCTTTCCCTCACAGGGCGGGCCTGGCCGGTTTACGCCCTGAACGCCGCCGCCGCCCTGGTCTGCCTGGCCTTGATCAGCTTTGTGCGGCGCGAGCATGTCGTGGCCGTCAAAGAGAAAATGACGGCCAGGAGCCTCGTGGCCGGGTTCAAATTTGTCTTCGCCAGCCGGCTCATCCTCGGCACCATCACCCTCGATTTGTTTGCGGTATTGTTAGGCGGCGCCACCGCCTTGCTGCCCGTCTATGCCAAGGACATCCTCCGGGTGGGTCCCAGTGGGCTGGGCCTTCTCAAAGCGGCGCTGCCCCTGGGTTCCTTGTTCTGCGGGCTCATCCTCGCCCACCGCCCTCCCCTCCAAAAAGCCGGCACCGCCTTGCTCCGGGCTGTCACCGCCTTCGGCGCGGCGACGATCATCTTTGGATATTCGCGCTGGTTCTGGCTCTCCCTCCTGATGCTCTTTGTCTGCGGCGCGGTCGACAACATCAGCGTCATCGTTCGTCACACGCTGGTCCAACTGCTCACCCCGGACGAAAAACGCGGGCGCGTCGCGGCCGTGAACAGCCTGTTCATCGGAACCTCAAACGAGCTCGGAGGCGTCGAATCATGCCTGGTTGACTACCTCGCCGGCCCGGTTTTCTCCGTCGTCTCCGGCGGGCTTGGCACGATCCTCGTCGTCATCGCCGTCGCCATGATCTGGCCCGAGATTCGCAAGTTCGGCCGCCTCGATGGGCCGTGTTGAACGGGCGGAAACGGAGAGAACGGAGAACGAAGCATTTCTTGATAGTCCCCGCGTTCTTTGCGGCCGCTCCTCCAGCCGCCGCTTAACACTTCCGCCTGGGAGGTGCGGCCGCCAGCGCGCCGATCAGTTCGCGCGTCTCGGGCAGACCCTCGGCAGGTTTGATGACCTCGGCCGAATGGAGCAAGTAGGCCAGCACCAACTCGCGCTCGAATCCCGCGATGCCCGTGTGCGCGGCGTACCGCTGGAACGGCTCGGAATCCAGCAACCTCTCCACTCGCTCCATAAGGCCCGCGACGGACCGGTGTTCGACCAGCATCGCCGCCTGAATCACGTAGTGAAACCAGTCCCACCCGGCGATACCCGTTTCCTGGCCCCGTTCCCAGTCCAGCGCCGTCCACTGGCCTTGCGGCGAAATCTTGATGTTCCAGGGCGCCAGGTCCCCATGCCCGATGACCGGGTGCAGGGCGCGGGCCCCAAGCCGGCCTGCCAGGGCCGGCCAAAACCCACCGCCCCCCGCGGCCGCCGCTTCCAACCGCCGCCACTCCGGCGTCTCGGCCAGAGTGACCGTTCGCCTGGCATCCACCCAAGGCCACAGCATGGCCGGCAGGGCGCCCTCGTGCCGAGGGCGCGGGGCCTTCCCCGCGATGTAATCCAGCGCCAGGGCCTCGACACGGGCGGACTTAAACGCGCCGCGCAACCTCGGCACACCGGGCCTGCCGGCCACCGCCTCTAGGAAAGATCGTTCCCTGCGAACCAGCGCCTTGGCCGGCTCGCTCAATCCCGCCTTTGCCACCGCAACCGGCCTTCCATGCGCGTCCAACACCAGCACCACAAACCTCCGGCCCGGGCTCCCTGGATTCCCGGCCAGGATGCCCAGACCGGGCACCGCGGAAGACGTCGCCCCGGTGAGCGAGGAAAGGAACTCCGCGAAAGGGTCGGCGAGCGGGATGGCAAGCGAAACGCTCTCTGTCCCCACTGCCGCGCCGGCTCGGAGCAGCCAGCCCAACACGGTCTTAGCGGCTCGAGCGCGGGCGGTTTGCGCCGGATATAGACTCAGCGCCGCCCTCGCGGCTCCTCCACCGGCTGGCAACGCCAGGAAGGGCCGCCCTTGCTTGCGCAATACGCGCAGCCGCACCGTGGCGCCCGCATCTCCCGGAGGACCGAACAACTCGCTCCAGATGCTCATATTCCTTCATCGGCCCGATTGCCGGTGCCGCCACAGCAGATAAAACCCGGCGCCCAGCGCCAGAGCCAGGAACAAAAACGCCAGGAACGTGACGAAGGACTTCAGCATCTTCGCGTGCCGCAACGTCCGGGCGGTCTGCCGCCTCTCGGATTCCACGAACACCGCAAAGTCATTGTCCGCCGAGATGATGGCGTCGAAATCGTCCCTGAGCTTGAGTGTCCGCCAACCGGCAGGCAAACCCCGCCATGGGGCCGGCAGCTTCTCCAGCGCCTCGGCATCGGCCTTGACCAGTCCGCAATGACTCCAGAAGGGCGCTTGCTCCTGCGTCCAAAGCCGCAGCAATCCCTGGTTCAGTGCCACGGCCTGAAGCCGGTCCCATACCAGCGGCCGCAGAGTGTCAGCCAGCGAGAAATCCGTGAATGCCTCGCTATGCACCCGCCCCTGCCGCTCGGCCACGGCCAGACCCGTCGCCCCAAGCAAGACCCCCTGCGCGCTCTCCACCACCTGGAAATCCGTGATGCGCCGGGCCAACTCATCCACCGCAAAATTCATCGTGCCCCACAATGCCCCCAATGGGCGGAGATCGTCCAGCGTCGCGCGCCGCACCCGATATTTGGGCGAACTCATCCCGCCGAATGTAAAAGCGCCGGCGCCAAACTCAAGAAGAACCGAAAAACATTGTCCGGTTTTCCCCCAAAGCCGACATTTATAGACAGATGCAGTCAATGGACGACATGACCCTGCTGCGCGAATACACGGGGCGCAACTCCGAAGCGGCCTTCGAGACGCTGGTTTCGCGCCGCATCGGCTTGGTGTACTCGGCGGCGATGCGGCAAGTCGGCGATCCGCACCTGGCCGAGGAAATCGCCCAGACGGTGTTTACGCTCCTCGCGCGGAACGCCGGGAAGCTCTCTGACAAAACGATTCTGGCAGGCTGGCTGTTCAGGGCCACGCGTTTCGCCACGCTCGCCCAAATCCGCGCGGAGGCCAGCCGCCGGCGCCGCGCGCACGAGGTCCAAATGCAAACCGAAATTGAAGCCGCCGCCCCCGACCCGCTCTGGCGGCAAATGTCGCCCTTGCTGGACGAGGCCCTGGCAACCCTCAGCGAAAAGGACCGGCAAGCCGTGCTGCTCCGGTTCTTTGAAAACAAGAGCCTGGCCCAGGTTGGAACCGAACTGGGCACCGCCGAGGATACCGCGCGCAAACGCGTCAGCCGCGCCATCGAGAAGCTGCACCGCTATTTCAGCAGGCGCGGCGTCTGCTCGACCACAAGCCTCATCGCCGGAGCGATTTCCGCCCACGCGGTTCAGCCCGTCCCCGTTGCGCTGGCAAAATCGGTGGCCGTCGTCGCCGTCGCCAAGGGCATGGCGGCCGGCGTCCCAACCCTGGCCCTTCTCAAAGAAACATTGAAACTTATGATATGGTCAAAAACAAAAACAGCGGCCGTCAGCCTCGTTGTTGCCGGCATGGCGACCGTCTCCGTCATCCAGTACCAGGCGCAAGTCAAGCTCCGCGAGGAGAACCAATCGTTGCAGCAACAGATGGACAGCCTGCAAGCCGCCAACCCAGGCTCTTCCAGCGTTGCCGCCCAGGACGGCAACCCTCAACCTCTCCCCGGCGATGCCTCTAATGAACTGCTGCGGCTCCGCGGAGAGGTAGGCCTCTTGCGCCGCCAAACCAACGAACTCGGAGGTATGCTGGCCATTGTGCGGAAGTCCCAGTCGCGCGGCCTGAACCCGGCTGAACAACAGACCTCAGCTTTGCCGGATGATTATCCGAAGACCCCCGACGGCGCCACCAAGAGCATGTTCGAGACCTTGGCGCGAGGTGACTTTAATGGGTTTTTTACGAACTTCGCCGAGCCGGGAGTGCCGCGCGAGATATACGACAAGCTCTTCGGGGACCCGGTGAAAAGCAACTATCTGTACGGCATGGAAGTCGAGAGCATCGGCCAGCCCACGAACAGTTTCGGCTCGAATATGTGGTTTGTGCCCTATAAAGTCCGCTTTAGCGACGGCACCGAGCATGAGTTTCGGTTGCACGTGGCACAGGACCCAATGTCCCAACGCTGGTTTTTCAAAGGCGGGTTTTAGCATCCGCACTCAGAACATGTAGCTCACGCTCACCTTGAAGAGCACCGGCGCGGCCAGTTGGTTGCCCGTGAAGTTCTGATAAACCGGAATCTCCACGTCCGCGTACACCGCCACCGGGTGAATGTGCAATTCGATCGCCGGCGCGAGCATGAGGCGCTGGTAGCCGGAAGCCACAGGACTGGCGGCGTTGGCGCCGCCGTCACTCGTCCGTTCGGAACAAATCACCTGCGCCAGCGGCGCAATCCTCACCCGGCCCAGCGATAGCCCTTCGTAATCAACGCCCGCAGCCGCATCGAGTTCGACGCCCGGACGATACTCCGCTTGAGTCAGCGCGGGCACGTCCAGTTGCAATTGCGCGTACCAATTCCACTTGTTGTCCCGAGTCAGGCTGCCGCGATAAAAACCGCCCAGCAAAACATCAGTGCTGCCCGTGCCAAGCTGCGAATCCCGGTCAACCACATCCGGAGCATAACTGTAACTGCCCGTCGGCAATTTCACCCCGAAGGTCACGCCCGCGGACATGTCGGCGAAAAACCCCGTGTAAAGTCCCTCCAGGCGAACGTCGCCAACCTGGCTCCAATTGGCCGACACGAGGTTGCCCGCCTCGCCCGTGGTTTTGAAATAGCGAAAATCGTATGGCAGTTCGGCTTCGACGCCCCAGCTTCGGTTGAACATGTATTGAAGACCCAGCGTGACAAAATGGGTCCGGATTTCCTTGTCATCATTGTTGGCCGCCGGCGCCTGCGAGGCGCCGCTCCAGTTATGGTCCTGATCCTGATAGGCATACTGAAGGAAGGCCATCGCCCCTTCGCCGCCGGGAAACATCGAACTTGTTGCGACGTCAAAAACACCGCATCCGCACGCGCACGCATGGACATTGCCGCGCGTGAGCATTCCAGCCAACAAACCGCAACCGACTCCCGCCGTTACCGAACTAACGTTGATTAGTCTATTCTTCATTTTTAATACATGGAAATTGTACGTTCCGCTAAAGCACCGCGCGCCTCCCGACAGAACCAAGGCAAAGGTCCCCGCCACAACTCGTTCCGGCGGAGGAGTACCGGGACCGAAGGACCTGACCGCCATTGAGGAGGAGACTAAGCGGTCCGGGGCGGAGGCACAGGAGGGGCGTGCGGGAGTGTCCCGAAGACAGCGTCCCACCCTCCTGTTCGGGGAGACGCGGGAGGTGGGCAAACCATAATGGGCGCCGCATCGCTGAGCCCCTCGAACTTCTTGAGGGGAACGAGCGTGTCCGACTTCTTCTCAGACTTCCTGCCTTCGGCGGCGGCCTTGCAAAGCGGGCACGGATGCTTGCCGTCGAAGGTGCGCTGAAGAGCCACGGAAAACGAGGCGGTCGTCAGATTATCAGCCAGCATGGTCGTCCAAGCTAACGACTGCAGAAATGACCAGTGCAGGCCCACCGAGCAGGCCAGCGCCACGGCTATCAGCAGTCTTGGCAAACGCTGGAACACTCTCAGACCATACGGCCAAATCACTCCGCGTCAAATCGTTTCCTGGTCAGGCAATCGCATCGACACCGCCGCTTCAGCGCGATCTATGATTCATTAGCACTCGCATAAGTGTATCATATTGTCTGCATGGCTTGTTATCATCCAAACATACCACCGTTTGGTTTTGGTTCAATATGTCCCAAAAGTGATCGCGGAGGTCCCCGAAAGGAATAGACCGTATCCTGGCCGGTCTGGTATCTTCCTCACGTAATTCCCCCGCAACCTTGGATTTCCCCGGCCAACTCACTCCCGGAGAACTTCCTTTATCGACCCAGATTTACGACAACAACAATGTGGAAACAATGAAGACCCCGAAGGAGACCCTCCGGTTCCTGGGAATGGCGGCCCGCGAAACGGCCTCGGCCGGCGTCATCAGAGCCTTGTTGCTCCTCTCCGCGTCCGGCGCTCTGATCCCCGTCTTTGACTCTCAGAACAATTCGTCCTCCAATCAGTCCGGCAGCCCTTGGGCTCTGGGCGGCGATTTCACCGTCAATTCTCCCAATGCCCTCAGCAATATCGACGTCTTCGACGGGGGCGACGGGTTTGGCATCAGCGTCCCGGCAGCCTTGGCCCAAGGGGACTACTCGTTAGCGCCAGCCATCTACGGCCCAACCAGCGGTTGCCATAGCAGCGCCAACGCCGCCGCCGATTTCCAGGAGCTTTCATCCTCACTGTGGCTCCAGGCGGGTGCAAAAGCGTGCCCGGGGTGTCCCAGCCGGCCCACCGGTTTGACCGGGGTCGCGCTAAGCCCCTGAAACGGCTGGAATCGCTCCTGCGCCCCCACCCCCCCTCAGCGGTTGTCAGAATGTGATTTCCCTGCGATTGTTTCTGCGGCATTCTTTGATCATGGGAAAACGACGTGAGGCGCGTGAACGCGCCGTTCAGTTCTTGTTTCAGTACGATTTGAACCCACCGGCCGACCTGGACGCGGCCCTGGCCGAGTTTTGGGAATCTCAGCGGGCCGCCGCCATCGCGGAAGAGAAAGCGTCTGCCACGTGGGGTCAGGCCGTCGAGTTGCCCCCGGCCACCACCGAGGAGGCGGCCGTACGCCTCTTTGCCGACCCGTTAATCCGGTGTGCTCTGGAACACCGCGACGAGGCCGACGCCCTTATCGTCAAGCACGCAAAGAACTGGGAGTTGCACCGCATCGCGGCGGTCGACCGCAACATCTTGCGCCTGGCCATCTGCGAGATGCTCCATCGCGACGATATTCCCCCGGTCGTCAGCATCAACGAGGCGGTGGATATAGCCAAGAAATTCTCCACCCAGGACAGCGGCAAGTTCGTGAACGGCATCCTGGACAAGGTGAAGAGCGAAGTCATGCGGCCGGCCCGGGTCGTCAAGTAACTTCCGGCCGTCAGCCCGCCGCACTGGCAACCACCCTTGCCGATGTTCGCCGACCTTCACCTGCACACGCGCTTTTCCGACGGCACATGGACGCCGGAGGAGTTGGCGTCGCAGGCGTGCAGCCATGGCCTGGCAGCATTGGCGCTGACCGACCATGACACCGTCGAGGGCTGCGCTCCGATGGCCCAGGCTTGCGCGGCGGCCGGACTCGAATTCATTACCGGCGCCGAATTGACCGCCCAACAGACCGGGGACGAAATCCACATCCTTGGCTACGGCGTGGACACCAGGGACCCAAAGCTCCTGGCCCAAATTGCGAGGTTCCAAACCGTGCGCCAGGACCGCATTCGGGAGATTGTCCTGCGCCTCAACCGGTTGCGCGTGCCTCTGGCTGCCGAGGCCGTCTTTGCGCTCGCAAACTGCCGCGCGCCCGGCCGGCCCCACGTGGCCCGCGCCCTGGTCAAAGCCGGCCTCTGCTCGAACCTCGACGAAGCCTTCGAACGGTTCCTCAAGAAGAACCGGCCTGCCTGGGTGCCCAAGTTCAAAATGTCCGCCGCCGAGGCCATCGCCCTCATTCACCACGCCCGCGGCGTCGCCGTCCTGGCGCATCCAGGCCTCAATCGCACCGACAACGTCATCCCCGGCGTCGTCGAGGCCGGACTCGACGGCATCGAGTGCTTCCATACCAAGCATTCGCCCGGCGCCGCCCGCCATTACCTCGAGGTGGCCGCCCGCTTTCATCTCCTGGTGACGGGCGGTTCCGATTGCCACGGCGCCAGCAAAGGCATCCCTCTGATCGGCTCCGTCAAGCTGCCCTACGAATACGTCGAGAAACTCAAGGACAAAATCCAGCAACACAAGGCCGTGATTGCCAACCCGCTCCCGGGTGTCCATAGTGGATGCTGACCGATGGGCTTAATCGCAAAATTCAAGGCCGGCCTGCAAAAAACGCACAGCAAGCTGGCGCACGAGATCAAACGCATCCTCACCCGTTCGCCCCGCCTCGAAGCCGAGGCCATCGAGGAACTGGAGGCCACCCTCATCGCCGCCGACCTCGGCATCGAGGTCACCCGCCGCATCCTTGATGCCGTCAAGGCGTCCTACGAGACTCAGGGCGCCGCCGGCCTCGATGTCTCCGCCATCGCCGAGAACGAGGTCGTCCGCAGCTTCGCCTCCGATCAGCCCGAATTGCGCTCCGCCCCCGATGGACTGACCGTCGTTTCCATCGTCGGCGTCAACGGCACCGGCAAAACCACGACCGCCGCCAAGCTTGCCCACCTCGTCCAGACCCGCGGCCAAAAGGCGGTCCTGGCCGCCTGCGACACCTTCCGCGCCGCCGCCATCGAACAGATCAAGCTCTGGGGCCAGCGCCTCGATGTCGAGGTCATCGCGGGAGCCTATGGCGCCGATGCCGCGGCGGTGGGCCATGACGCCGTCGCCGCCGCCCAGGCTCGCTCGGCCCGCTATTTGTTTGTGGACACCGCCGGGCGCCTGCACACCAAACACAACCTCATGCTGGAGCTCCAGAAGCTCCACCGCGTCATAGCCAGGCAATTGCCTGGCGCTCCCCACGAGGTCCTCCTCGTGCTGGACGCCACCACCGGCATGAACGCCCTCAACCAGGCCCGCGAGTTCAACAAGGCCGTCCCCCTGACCGGGCTTATCGTCACCAAACTCGACGGCACCAGCAAAGGCGGCATGGTCGTCGCCATCCATCAGGAACTCGCTCTGCCGGTCAAATTCATCGGCCTGGGCGAGCAGCCCGACGATCTGCAACCCTTCAGCCCTGAACAATTCGCCCACGCCCTTTTCCGCGACGGTTCGATCGAGAACGGCGAATGACCCCGATCCTCGCGACCGATCCCGACCTCATGCGCCTGGCCCTGCGCCTGGCCCGGCGCGGCTACGGCGCCACGTCGCCAAACCCTCTGGTCGGCGCTGTCCTCGTCAAGGCCGGCCGCGTCCTCGGCCGCGGCTGGCATCGTCGAGCCGGCGGGCCACACGCCGAAATCGAAGCCCTGCTGGACGCGCAGCGGCGCCATCACAGCGTTGAAGGCGCCACCCTCTATGTCACGCTGGAGCCTTGCTGCACTCAGGGCCGCACGCCCCCTTGCACGCAGGCCATTATCGAGGCCCGCCTGGCCCGGGTCGTCGCTGGAGCGACCGACCCCAACCCCCGCCATGTCGGCAGGGGCTTCACCATCCTCCGCAACTCCGGCCTCACCGTGGTCCACGGCTTGCTGGCCGGGCCGTGCGAGCGCCTCAACCCCGCCTTCAACCACTGGATCGTCCGCCGCACCCCCTTCGTCATCGTCAAGGCCGCCATGACCCTCGACGGCAAAATCGCCACCGCCTCCGGCGAATCAAAATGGATTACCGGCGAACGCGCCCGCAATTTCGGCATGAAGTTGCGCTACGGCGCCGATGCAATCCTGGTCGGCATCAACACCATTCTGGCGGACAACCCAAGCCTCACGGCCAGGTCCGCCCGAGGCCGCGGCCCCGAGGCCGCAGGCCACCTGCTGAGGCGGATCGTGCTCGATTCCATGGCCCGCACTCCGCTCTCTGCCAAGGTGGTCGCCGATGAAGCGGCGGCTCTCACCACCATCGTCGTGGCCCAATCCGCCCCGAAGCGGCGTGTGGCGGCGCTCGCGGCGCGGGTCAACGTCCTCGTCTCCCCGCCCCCCCTAACCGCCGCCCGGCAGCCGCCGCGCGGTCCCCAGCGCATCAACCTGCCCTGGCTCCTGAAAAAACTCGGGGCCGACGATGTGACGAGCCTGCTCGTCGAGGGCGGGGGCGAAGTCAACGCCGCCTTCCTGTTCGAGGGCCTGGCGCAACGCATCGCCTTCTTCTACGCCCCAAAAATCCTGGGCGGACGCGATTCTCGCCCCGCCGTTGCGGGCATCGGCGCCCTGGAAATGGATCAGACTCTCAACCTGGGCCAAGTCCAATGGCGCAGGCTCGGCCCAGACTGGCTCCTTACCGCGCGCGTCGAAAAGGCAGCGATGCTCTAAACTTGCCACGCCGGCCTTGCCCTGCGACCCTGGCAACCGTCATGTTCACAGGAATTGTCGAGGAAACAGGCTCCGTCGAGCAAATCAAGCCGGCGGACAAGTCGATCGAGTTGAGCGTGCGCATGCAGCTTTGCGGACGCGGGCTTAAAGTGGGCGCCAGCCTCGCGGTCAACGGCTGTTGCCTGACCGTCGTGAAGGTGGCCGCGCGCGGCAAAGAACGGGTGGCCCAATTCGATCTGCTCAGGGAAACCTGGGAGCGCACCAACCTGCAGTTCGCGCAACCCGGATCGCTGGTCAATCTCGAGCGGCCTTTGCGAACCGACGGCAACCTGGGCGGCCATTTCGTCACCGGCCACATCGATGGCATTGGCAAGATTGTCCGGTGGGAACGCCAGGGCCAGGACCACGTCCTCGACATCGCCGCACCGGACGAAGTCATGCGCTATGTCGTGTTCAAAGGCTCCATGGCCGTGGACGGCATCAGCCTCACCGTCGCCGGCGTCCAGGAGAAGGCCTTTCGCATCTGGATTATCCCCCACACCTATGACGTCACCGCCCTGCGCCAAAGAAAGGTGGGGGACGCCGTGAACCTCGAAGCCGATCTGATCGGCAAATACGTCGAAAAATTCGTCACTTCCCGGGCGGAGGGATAAACGGGCTCTTCTCTCGCTTGGCCATCGAGGCAGGCTCAACCTCGCTTACGCGGCCCTCCGAGATTCGCTGCGGCCGCCCGCTGGCATCTTTGTATTCATAGTGGCTGCCCTTGAGCTTGGGTTTGCCAACCGAGGTGATCTGGGTGCCGTTGCTCAGTTTCATCACATAGTACCGCGCGCAGCCGCTGAGCAGAACCAAGCTGAGCGAAAGCAGGAGAGGAGCCGCCAGTTTCTTCATAACGTTGTCTCGAAGTCTTGATGTCCATGGCGGCTGCCTCCACAGGCCCGCCCCACAAGCTCCAAGCTACCAGCCAACCGCCCGACCCGCAATCCGCATGTTTCGAGGATGACCTGCCGCCTCATTGTGCATCAGGCTCTCTCTTGCCCTTGAAGAGGGACCCCAGTCCCTTGGCAGCCTTTCCCGCGGCGGAGTTGCCTATGTCTTTGGTCATGTTCGCGGCATCTTTTCCGAGATCGGCAACCGCCCCGGCGGACGCCTTGATGGCTTGGTCCAGAACCTCAGTCAAGACCTTCTCGGTCAGTTCCCCGGCCGTAATGCCCTCGGGTCCCGTGCCCAAATTCTCCAGGCGTATATCGGTCAGGGGAAGGTTGACCGTTCTGCCGGCCAGGCCGACAAAGCTCACGTGAATCTTGCCCCCGGTAACCACAAATTCATCGACCTGCAGTTTCTTGCCCGGCTTGTCGTCCTTAATTCCCGTCTTCTTGTCCGCGCTGCTGGCGGCCTTCAGGTTCTTGAGCAATTTCCTCAGATTGCTCCCATGCAGGCTCTCCTCAAGCGTAACGTCCGGCCCCTGGACCTTGACCGAACGGATGACCACCTTGCCGGAGAAGATCGAACTGGGTTGGACGGCCAGGCCCGCGAACCCGACGTGGATGGCGGAGCGGGTTTGAAATCCCTCGGGGTTGCCCACCACCAACCCACGAATCTTCCCTGTCCCGGAGAGGATGGACAAGCTCGCGCTATCCAGCCTCACGTCCACTTTGGCCAGTCTGGGGCCGATGGTCTCGACCCCCTTCTTGATCGCGATGTCCAGGAAAAAATGCACTCCCAGACCTGCGAGCACTACCACCGCCACTATGCCGATGCCGGTCCAAATGATGAGCTTTTTCATGTCGTGCGCTGCCCCCTGTCACCTGGCTGTCTGTCACGCTACGAGCCGTTTGACACCCTGTCAATGAGAGCGCGGCGCTCCGATGGCACGGCGGTATGCAAATTGGCCGTTTGAACCGCGCCAGCCGGCCTGGTCCACAGCCCTGCGCATGGACAAAAGGAACGCCGCCTCCGCCCGCCATTCCTCGGGACCGCGCCGGGCTTGATGCGGCCCTGGCGCGGCCCTCCAAACCCCATCAGGCCTTGGCCGATCCCTTGACGGTGGCCATGGTGTCCGTGAACGTGGCTGTCGTCATCGACATCCCCGTCAGGTGGTCGTTGACCCACTTGATGCCGGCGCTGCAGGCGCCGAGCAAATCGGGCGCCGGAGCGGTCAGCGGCAGGATGCTGTCTTCCGCCTCGCTGTACATCGGCATCACGTCACCTCCCGTGATCGCGCAGAAACGGTCGCCGGCGCCGATGGCCAGGAGCATCTTCGTGTAGCTCTCCAAGTTCACCGCCCCTTCGCCGTGCCCGCAGAATTGGTGTCCTCGCTGCGTCCAGTCCTCCGAAATCATGAGCGTCGAGGCGCCCTCGAGGTACTTGAAGTTCTTGGCATGACTTCCGATGACTCGAGGAGCGACAAGCGGACTGGTAAACCGCTGCGTCCATGTCTCCCCGGCCCAGCAGTGGCTCGGATCGCCCCACACACATAGGCACTTGTCATAATCCGTGGCCATCAGCAGCAGGCCAAAATCCCGCGAGCAGATGGCGCCGCTGCCCGGGTGCAGTTCATGGGCCAGGTAGGCCCCGAGTTTGTCGGCCCGCGCGCGGAGTTTCGCGGTCTTGACCCGGAACCGCTCCAGCCCCGCCGCCATCATCCCGTCCCACCCGAAAACCCAGGGATAGCCGCTGTGCAAAACCGGGTTGCCCCACAGACCCCAGAACCACCCGTAAATGTGAATGCCCGCCGCGGTCCCCGTCTCGAGCAGGCCAATGAGGTATTCTTCCGACCAGCTCTCAACATAGTCCAGGCCCTTGGCCAAAACGGAAGCGGGCACAAACTTGTCCGCGTATTCGGCGCCCCATTTCGCGCTCAGGTGCGCGTAGGACGCGCAATGAGCGCTGATCGCAGGCGCCACGATGCCCAGCCCGCCGAGCACCTGGCGCACCTCCTTGGGGTTGCGGAAAACTATCTTGCAGTTCTCGCCATGCCCCGGGCCGTTCAGGAGATAGTTGGTAATCATCATCGAGCGGGCGCCGGACTCAGTGGCGTACTTGCCCACCGCTTCCAATGTCCCGAAGCTCCCTGCGAGCTGGCCCGTTTCGACGCCCGCGATGACGCTGACCTGCCTGGCGCAGCCCAAATTCAACCGCGCGCGATTAGGATCGAAGTACCCATTGATTTCTTTGAAGAATAGCGGATTCATAGATAGTTCAAACAGTTCGGGCATATTTACCGTGCCCCTCATTATTGGCCCAATCCCCTGCCCTCGCGCAATCAAAAAGGCGCCGGACCCTGCGGCTTGGAAACGTCCTGGCTCTTCTCCTGGAAGAGCAGCGGAGCGAACTGGGCCAAATACCGGCGCCACACGCGGAAGCTGTGCTGGCCCGGGGTTTGGACCCAGGTGTGGCGGACGCCCTTGGATTTGAGCCATTCGCTCAGCTTCTGATTGGCCGAAAGCAGGCCGTCCTGCTCCCCGCAACCGATCCACAGCAGCCGCAATTGGCCGTTGGCCTTTTCATCCAGCGCCGGGAACTGCGCGGCCATATTGGTCCCCAATCCGCCCGAGCTGAAGGCCCCAACCCATGCAAACCGGTCCAGGCCGTTGAGCCCCGTCAGCAGAGATTCCGAGCCGCCCATCGAGAGCCCCGCAATCGCCCGCGCCTTCGCCGTCGGCAGGACCCGGTATGCCTTTTCTATCTGCGGCATCACCTCGTCCAAAAGGGTCTGCCGGAATTTGTCCATGTTCTCCTGCCAAATATCCCCCCGGCGCGTGCCGCCCCACCCGGCCAACACCACTTGCATCGTCCCGTAGCCCAGCGGCATAACGACGATCATCGGCTTGGCCTGCTTCCGGGCGATGAGGTTGTCCAGGATGACGTTGGCGCATCCCACGCCCACCCACGCGGTCGCATCGTCGCTGTAACCATGCAGAAGGTAGAGCACCGGGTATCGCTTCCCCAAACCCGGCTCATAGCCGGGAGGCGTATAGACGTAAAAATCCCGATCATCTCCGGCCACAGCGGAATGGTAGAAATGGCGATGCACCTGGCCGTGAGGCACGTCGTTGAGTTCCCAAGCCAGACTCGCCGGACCCGGCACGCGCACCTGGCTGTCCGTATTCAGCAGGTTATACTTGAGCAGCGGGTTGCCCGGATCAATGCACCGCACGCCGTCAACGGTAAACGAATAGGCGTAAATATCCGGCTCGAGCGGTTCGCTGGTCAGCGACCACACTCCTTGGTCGTCCTTCTGCATCTGGGATGCGCTGACCCCCTCGCAATGCACCTGCACCCCTTTGGCCTCCGGCGCTTTCAGCCGGAAAATCACCCGCCCGTCCGACTGCGCCTCCGGCGAAACGAGCCGCTGCGCGGACGCCGACCCCGCCAACCCCAAAACTGCCACGACAAGAGCCGCACCCAGCCCACCCGAAATCCCGATGCCTGGAACCCCAAAGAACCCCGGCCTCGGAAACTCGCACATTGTATTGCAGCCCGGGCGGGTGGTTTTAAGTGCTTCTGAGAGGGGCTGAGATGAGATTGTGGTCTTCATAAGCGCCCTGATTCTTAGCGCCACCGGGCCGGGATGTCCAATACCAAACTCGCGAAATGCGGGCACGGCAATTGAGCGTATGGATTGCCTGTCACCGTGAAGACGGCTAAGCTAGGCTGAAAGTTCAAGACCCGATTTATGGACGCGACAGCCCTGGCTGGGACCCAGCAGACCTCCCGAAAATGGACGCCGATTACCCCTCTGCAGGCCGATTGGCAACAATGGGTAAATCCTGAATTGAAGGCGCTTGTCGACGAGTGGCAGGACCAGCGTGCTGACCTGGAGACCCGGAACGAGTACAAAACGTTCCTGGACCGGTTGCGGCGGCAGTGGGCTGTCGAGACTGGTGTCTTGGAGAGGCTTTACTCGATCAGCGAATCAGCAACAAAAACGCTCATTGAGAAAGGCTTCGACGCCGCGTTGCTCGTTCAGGGCGACACTGATCAAACTACGAGGCGAACGTTGCGCCAGAGGTGCTCGCGGCCTGGCTGCACCATCGGTTTTCTCTGATCCATCCGTTCACCGACGGAAACGGCCGGGTCGCCCGATGTCTGGCAACACTGGTCTTCTTGAAACGGAACTGGTTTCCTCTCGTGATCACCCGCGATGACAAATCCAATTACATTGGAGCCCTCCGGTCTGCGGATGACGGGGACCTGGGGCCGCTCATCAAGACATTCGGCGATCTGCAAGCCAAAGCCGTTCGGGAGGCATTTAGCTTGAGTGACGACATTCCCCAAGAAGCAACCGCGATGCGTGACATCCTGGACCGAGTCACCTCGAAGTGGAAGGGGGAGCGCGACCGCCAAAAAGAGCATGTCTTCGTGACCGCTGATGCATTACACAACTTCGCGAGCGAGCGCATGCTCGAGGTCGCACGCGAGGTGACGGACTCCATACGCGCCTGGGGAGACGACTTCCACGCGCGACGGTCCGAAGCAAAACGTACGGACGAGGACGCCGGCTTTTATGGGTTCCAAATCGGTCAATGCGCAACGCGGCTAAATTACTATGCAAACCGGCGTTTCTATCAGGCCTGGATTTCCCTGAAGGTTTTCACCCAAAACCAAACCGAAATTCTCGTCTCTTTTCATGGCATGGGCCGGTCGATGGGCACCCTCGTATGCACGGCCATGGTGTTCACCAGGCAACGCGGCGGCGGGGAGGATGCGTCGCAGGTTACAGAGGCCAAACCGGTTTGCGACGCCCCGTTCGCCTTTACTCATGCCCAGAACCCAAATGACGTTACCGAGCGGTTTCAACAATGGTTGGACCGGTGCCTGACCAGAGGTCTGGATGAATGGCGAAAAATGGAGGGCGCTTGAGAGCTTGCGTTTGTCAAGCGCCGCGTGTCCCCCCAGAGAGAAGGGGACTGGATTTCCCTGCCCAGGGGCATGGTTGCGCTACGCACTCGCTTCCTCAAGGTCCAGAAAGAACTGGCATTCTGCCCCTGTCTTGGCCATCATCCTTCCTCGTACGTGGCAGGAAACGAAACTCCATTGCTGGATGAAAGCGAAAATTGTCATTACGCCAAAGAAAGCGGTCGTGGACCCGCAAGGCAAAACCGTGCAGAACGCCCTCACTCAGATGGGCTACAGCGGCATCGGCACCGTGCATGTGGGCAAGTACATGGAAGTCGAACTGGCGGGCATGGACGCGGAGACGGCCCGGCGCCAAATCGACGATGCCTGCCACAAAATCCTCAGCAACCCCGTCATCGAGGATTACCGTTTTGAAATTGAGTAGAGCCGCTCAACCCACATGAAGTTCGCCGTCCTTCAATTTCCGGGATCGAATTGCGACCAGGACGTCGTGCATGTCCTGCGCAACGTGCTGGGCCACTCCGCCCGTCTCTTGTGGCACAAAGAACAGTCGCTCGGAGATGCCGAGGCGGTGATAGTTCCCGGCGGCTTCAGCTACGGCGATTATCTCCGCACGGGGGCCATCGCCCGGTTCAGCCCCGTAATGCACGCCGTGCAGACCTTCGCCGCCAACGGCGGCCCGGTTCTGGGCATCTGCAACGGCTTCCAAATCCTCTGCGAGGCGGGCCTGCTGCCCGGCGCCCTGGTCCGAAACCGCTCGCTCCAATTCCGATGCGAGCATGTCTTCCTCAAATCAGCCACGCTCGATTCCCCTTTTACCAACCGCATTCCGGAGGGCAAACTGCTGCGCCTGCCCATAGCCCATGGCGAGGGCTGCTATTTCGCGGACAACGACACGCTGGCCCGGCTCAGGGCGAAGAACCAGGTCCTCTGGCACTACGTCAACGCCCAGGGCGAACCGACGCCCGACTCCAACCCGAACGGCTCGCTCGACAACATCGCGGGCATCTGCAACGAGGCCAGAAACGTCGCCGGCCTCATGCCCCATCCCGAACGCGCCAGCGAAGCCATCCTCGGCTGCGCCGATGGGCGTCTGGTGTTCGAGAGCATCACGGAAACTTTGAAGGATGAAGTATGTCCATGACAGACCCAGCCATCACCCCGGCGTTAGTGCGCAGCCACAATCTCACCCCGGATGAATACGAGAAGCTCAAGACGGTGCTCGGCCGTGAACCGACCTACACCGAGTTGGGCATCTTCTCGGTGATGTGGAGCGAGCATTGCTCCTACAAAAACAGCCGCCCCCTGCTCAAGGGTTTCCCCACCAAGTCCCCGAAAATCCTTGTCGGCGCCGGCGAGGAAAATGCCGGCATCATCGATATTGGAGACGGGCTGGCCATCGCGTTCAAGATGGAATCGCACAATCACCCCAGCGCCGTCGAACCCTTCCAGGGCGCCGCCACCGGAGTCGGCGGCATCATCCGTGACATCTTCACGATGGGCGCCCGCCCGATCTGCTCGATTAACTCCCTGCGCTTTGGCCCCGTCACCGAAACGCGCGATGCGCAACACACCCCACCCGGACCGACCGCAGTGGAACCAACGGCCCTCGCCAACAACCGCCGGCTTTTCAGCGGCGTCGTCGCCGGCATTGCCCACTACGGAAACTGCTTCGGCATTCCCACCATCGCCGGCGAGGTCTATTTCGACAAGTCCTACGAGGGCAACCCCCTTGTAAACGCCTTCTGCCTCGGCGTCCTGCGGCACACCCAGATCGCGCGCGGCCGCGCCAGCGGCATCGGCAACCCGGTCTTTTATGTCGGCCCGGCAACCGGCCGCGATGGCCTGGCCGGCGCCGCCTTTGCCTCCCAGGACTTGACCGAAGAATCCGCCGAGGTCCAGCGCGGCGCCGTGCAGGTCGGCGATCCGTTCATGGAAAAACTGGTCTGCGAAGCCTGCCTCGAACTCCTCGCCACCGGCGCCGTCGCCGGCATCCAGGACATGGGCGCCGCCGGCCTGACCTGCTCCACCTGCGAAACCGCCGCCCGCGCGGGCACCGGCATCGAAATCGAACTCGACAAAGTGCCCCAGCGCGCGCCCGGCATGACGTCTTATGAAATCATGCTCAGCGAGTCCCAGGAGCGCATGCTCATCATCGTCCAGAAAGGCCGCGAGGAGGAGGTAAAACGCATCTTCGACAAGTGGGACCTCCCTTGGGCCGAGATCGGCTCCGTTACCGCCACCGGCCGCATGGTGGTCCGCCACCACGGACGCGTGGTTGCCGACGTTCCAGCCAGCAAACTGGCCGATGAGGCCCCCGTGTATCATCCTGAATCCCAGGAGCCGGCCTACCTGCAAAGCGTCCGCGCCTTCACGCTGGCCGGCCTTGCCGATACTCAAGACCCCGCGGCCGACCTCAAGACCTTGCTCGCCTGGCCGACCATTGCCTCAAAGAACTGGGTCTATCGCCAATACGATCATATGGTCCGCGACGGCACCGTCGTCTGCCCCGGCTCAGACGCCGCCGTCCTCCGCATCAAGGAAGACTCCTTGCCGCCGGTCGGTTTGACCCAGCCCGCCCCCCCGCCCCCTCCCGAGAAGCTCATTGCCCTGACCGTGGACGGCAATGCCGCCTACGTCTATCTGGACCCTTACGAAGGAGGCAAACTCGTCGTCGCAGAGGCCGCACGGAACCTCGCCTGCACCGGCGCGGTCCCCCTCGGCACCACCGACAACCTCAACTTCGGCAGCCCCCGCAACCCCGAAATCTTCTGGCAATTGCGCGAGTCCGTTCGCGGCTTGGCCGACGCCTGCCGCGCCTTCAACGCCCCCGTGACCGGCGGCAACGTCAGCCTTTACAACCAAAGCCCCAACGGCCCCATTGACCCCACTCCCACCGTCGCCATGGTGGGCCTCATCGAAAAACCGGAGCACGTCACCACACAGTGGTTCAAAGACCCGGGCGATGCCATCATCCTGCTGGGCAGCCTCCTCGATGCAACCGACCCGTTGCTCGGCCTGGGCGGTTCGTCCTGCCTCCAGGTCCTTCATGGGTTGAAGACCGGCCGGCCCCCCTCTTGCGACTTGGACCGGGAGAAAGAACTCCACCTGGCGCTGCGCGCCCTCATCTGCTCCGGCGTTGTCAAAAGCGCCCACGATTGCAGCGAAGGCGGCCTCGCCGTGGCCCTGGCCGAGTGTTGCATTTCCCAACAGATCGCCCGCAACACCCCTCGCCTTATCGGCGCCCAGGTGGACCTTGCCGCCCCCATGAGCGCCACCCACCCCGGCCTCACCTCCCGCCTCGATGCCCTGCTCTTCGGCGAGACCCAGGGCCGCATCCTCATCTCGGTGGCCGCCCTCAACGCCGCCAAAGTCCTGGCACAGGCAAGAATCCTCGAGGTCCCGGCCACCCTGCTCGGCACCGTCGGCGGCACAGCCCTCTCAATCCAGGCCCCCGGCGCCAGCTTTGATTGCGACGTGGCCGAGTTGCGAGACCTCTGGTGGAATTCCATCGCCAATGCGATGAAGTAGTATTCCCATTAAGACCGCGGCCTTGGCCGTCGGTATCCCCGAAGGAGTAGCGGGCCACGAAGAATCTCCTTGACCTACTGTTAATATATGCTATATACAGTAGAATCAGTGACGAACGACCGTAAATCTTTGTGGCTCGGTCCGATCTCCCCCGCCGCCGCCGGCACGCTCTACCAACAGATCGTCGACCGCCTCAAACGCGAGGTCAGCGAGGGCCGCCTCAAGCCCGGCGCCGCCCTGCCCTCCTTCCGGCAACTCGCGGAGGATTTGCTCGTCAGCGTCATCACCGTCAAGCGCGCGTACGAGGAACTGGAACGCGAAGGCATCATCTTCCGCCGCCAGGGGCTCGGCACCTTCGTCGCTCAACGGGGCGACGACCGGAGCCGCGAGACCCAGCTCGCCGCCGCCAAATCTCTTCTCCGCCAAGGCTTCCGTGAAGCCGCCGAAGCCGGATTGAAACCCGCTGACAGTCTCGACCTCGCCCGTGAAATACTCAGGGAGAAACAATGATATGACCAACGCCATCGAATTCCGCGGAGTCGTCAAAAAGCATCCCAGATTCCAGCTCGGCCCCCTCGACCTGACCGTGCCCCGCGGGGCCATCTACGGCCTCATCGGTCCGAACGGCGCCGGCAAGACCACGGCCATAGACCTCATCTTCGGCATGGGCAAAAATGACGCCGGCCAAATCCGCGTGCTGGGCCTCGACCACCGCGCCGACGCTGTTTCGCTCAAGCGCCGCGCCGCCTACGTCAGCCCTGATCTGAATTTCCAGGTCTGGGGCAGCGTGGGCAAGGCCATCCGCTTCGTGCGCGGCTTTTACCCCGAATGGGATGACACCTACTGCGCCGCGCTCATGAAGACGTTCAACTTGGGCCGCGGCGACAGGGTAGCCACGCTGTCCTTTGGCGCGAGAACCAAGCTCAGCCTCCTGCTGGCGCTGGCGCGCCGCCCGGAGGTCCTGATCCTGGACGAACCGATCACCGGTCTCGATGCCCTCTCCAGGCAGCAGCTCTTCACCGAACTGCTCAATGCGGTCGAGGACGGCCAGCGCACCGTGCTCATCTCGTCTCACGGCCTGAGCGACATCGAACGCTTCGCCGACCACGTCGGCATGATCAAGAACGGCAAACTTCTCCTGGAAGGGCGCACCGACGCAATCGTGGACCGCTACCGCCTTGTGGACTTCTTCACCCTCGTCGACACGCCCTTCCAGGACCCACTGCCCGAGGGCCTCATCGTATTGAAGTGGGACGAAAACCGATGGCGCGCGCTTCTCGACCAACAGAGCGCCGCGCGCGAGTGGCTGGAAACACACGGCGCACAGCAAATCTCCCTCACCCGCCTGACGCTCGAAGAGCTATTCGTGGCGCTGGTCAAACAAGAGGAGGCCCAATGAAACGTCTGATGCTCGATCACTTCCGGCGCTGGGGGTGGCTCCTGGCCGCAAGCGCAGTACTGGCGTTCGCGCTGGGCTGGTGCCTGGCCACGCCCGCCGATTATGTCATCAGCGCGCGTAGCAAGTCGCTCAACCTCGTGTTTTGCCTGTTCAAAGTCCAGAGCCTCATGATCGAGTTCTCGACCATGACTGTCGCGATGCTGACGGGCGCGTTCCTGTTGCTCTTTGACTGGCAACACGCCGTCGTCCGCGCCCTGGTGCCTTTGCCGATGACGGCAGCCCAAATTGGCCGCGGTTGGTGGCTGGCCACCGTTGCCGTCCCGGCAATCGCGTCGCCCGTGTTGCTGTTCTTGGGCGCGGAAACGTTTTGTTGGTTTCACCCGGGCGCCGCGTTCCCGGCCGAGCGCCTGGCCATAGGGTGCCCCTTCGCCCTGGTCTGGCCCGGAATCATGTTCACCGGCATCCTGCTGCCCAGGCCCGGGTTCTTGGGAACCGGGCGCGCGCGCACCTGGGCGCTTCTCTCTAGCCTGCTCTCGATGCCCGTCATGTTCTTCGGCATGTCCCTTTGCCTGAAGGAGTCCAAACATCCCGTCAGGCTCGCCATTTTCTTCGGCGTTGGAGCGTGCCTCACTGCCATGGGCTGGTATCGCGCCGGGCAATTCAACCCGGGCGGCGCCGGACAATCCATCCTGGGCGCCACACGCCGACCCGCCCCGGGCCGCGCCGGAGCCCGCCTTACGCCACTGGAATCCCGGCCCACCCCGCCTGCCGGCTACGGCGGAATCCGTTTTCTGATCCGCACCACGTTTGTCCGCACCTTTCGGTTCGGCCTCGCCATGGTAGCATTGCTGGCCATCGTCACAGCGTGGAGGGGCCAGATGGACTCCCGGCCTCAGTCCATCGGATTGGTTGTGGAAATGGGAAGCTTCTTTCAGTTCTGGATCGTCGTATTCCAACTCATGCTGGTCTTGTTGCAACTGCGCTTCTTGCGGACCCTCCCCCTTTCCGCGACCCGCTTGGCCGCGATGCTCATCGCCGTCGGCATCCTCCCGCTCGTGGCGTTGGATGTGCTGGTCGCGGCAGCCGCCGGCATCGCCTGGGGGCTCCCCGCCGCCTTCAGGCTTCTGACATTCTGCGCGCTCAACCTGGCGCCCGCTGTTCTATGCATTGTCCTCACCGTCGGGTGGGGCGCCGGGGTGCTGCGAAGCGCCTTCGTGCTCCTGACCATGGTCGGGTTCCAAATGGTCTGGGGCCAGGTCTCTCTTCAGCATCCGGAAATCCCCTTCCGCCTGGCGGGTCCAATCGTGGCTCTCTCTGTCCTGCTGGCCTTCCTCGCCGCGCGCTACGCCCTCCTGCACCGTAGCGGCGCCTACCGCGTCCAGCCAAACCCCTGGGGCTCTCTTCCCTTGGGCAGGGACGCCTGATTCCAAATCGCTTGGCTGAATATGAAGCTCTACTTCTCATTGTCGAACATTCCGGAGCTCGGGGCAATGACGCGCCGACAGCGGCGCTTGGCTTGGCAATGTGCCCTCGAGGCGCTCTATTCCGAGCAACCCGAAAGTCTCCTGGATTGCACGCTCTGGGTTTTGGGAGGTCTCCTGGGCGGGGCGGTTGCGGGCTGTCTGGCGGTCGCCGGCAATGGCCTCTTTGACTCGCTCGGAGGCCGGAATAAGCTCCTCGTCGTGGCCGCCTGCGGCCTCGCCGGAGTGATGGCGGGGGTTTTTATCGCGGCGCAGCTTCAAACCTCGCGGTTGCGCCCCTACCTGCGGCGCGTCCTCGAAGAGCGCAAGGACGAACTTGAATCTTGGGCCAAGCGCACCGGGAGCGATGGCCCCAATCACGGGGTAACGTAACTGTGCGAACTGCCAGGACGCCAATCACGACGTTGTCGGGAGAATCTGAAATGCGCCCATGCCCCCCGCCCTCGCCCCGGCAGCACCTTCGACTTGTCTTGCCAACCACACACCCCGGCGCACATGATGCCTGAGATGCCGGATGATCCCGCCACCCCCCCGCCTGCCCTCCCCGACGAATGGGTCGCCAGGTTTTTCCAGCACCTCGCCACGGATCGCGGGGCCTCCGTGTACACGCAACGAAACTATCGCCAAGCCCTCATGGAATTTCAAAGTTGGCACCAGGCCGAGCGCCGCCAACCCCCTGCCTGGACCTCTCTCCAACGCGACGATTTCCGCTCCTACGTCCGCTTCCTGGGCAGACAGAAACTCGGCCGCGCCGCAATCCAGCTTCGTTTCTCCGCCTTGCGGACCTTTTACAGGTTCCTCATCCGCCACGGTGTTCTGCCCGTCTCCCCGATCAAGAACCTGGCGCTGCCCAAACAGGGCCGCCGCCTGCCAAAATTCCTGACCGTGGAACAGATGACCGACCTGCTCAATGCGCCCCTCAAACTTCTGCCGGCGGGCACGGACCCAGCCCCGGCTGCCGCCCGCCACCGCAAGAAACGGCACGCCGCCACCTTGCGCTGCCTGCGGGACGTCGCGGTGCTCGAAACCATTTACTCCTGCGGCCTGCGCATCAGTGAACTGTGCGGGCTGAAGGTGGACGATATCCAGTGGAGCGAGCGCCTGGTCCGCGTCCGCGGCAAGGGCCGCAAGGAACGGCAGGTCCCCATCGGCGAACCGGCCCTCGCCGCGATCAAGACCTACTGGGAACTCCTCGGCTCGGCGCCCGCCGGCGACTCACCCGTCTTCCCGGGCAACCCCGCAAAACCGGCCCCCGTCTCCGCCCGCCAGTTGCAACTCCGCCTCAAGAAATACCTCGCCATCGCCGGCCTGGACCCCCGCCTGACCCCTCACAAGCTCCGGCACAGTTACGCCACCCACCTCCTCGACGCCGGCGCCGACCTGCGCAGCGTCCAGGAACTCCTGGGCCACGCACACCTGGTCACAACCCAAGTCTACACCCACCTCAGCACCGAGCGCCTCAAACGCGCCTACGACCAGGCCCATCCGCGCGCGTAGCCACTGACCAATTCTCAATTCCCAATGATCCTCAGCACTTCGCGACATGGGTCCATCCGAGAAAAAACCTGCGATGCGCCCATGCCAAAAAAGCCTGTAACATTCTCCTGGCGGCTCCCGTCCTACATTCGTTAGGTTTAACCTAACGTACAAAGGATACTTATGATGATCTTTTTGCACATACCCAAGACAGCCGGAACCACGTTCGAGTTTATCCTCGCGAACAGTTTCGGGCTCCGTCATTGCCACTTGGGTTACACCGGGAGAACGATCATCAGCCAGAAAGACCTGGATTTTGCCAGGAGGTTTTTCCCGGGCTTGCGCAGCGTTTCGGGCATCAATCTCATCGATCCCCTCAGCCTTTCCGCCCCCAACCCTTATTACATCACCTTCCTCCGCGAGCCGGTTGCCAGGGTCTTCTCCCACTACCAGGACACCGTCCTGAGAAGCAACAACCGGCTCTCCTTTGAACAAATGCTGCTCTCCGACGATGTCCTGCAGGACCTTCAGGTGCGATTAATCGCCGGAGGACGAAATCTCGACAAGGCAAAGCGTTGCCTGGATCGGTTCGATTTCGTCGGCTTGACCGAAAAGTTCGATCTCTCCCTCCATGCGCTTAAGCGCTTGTGCCCCCACAAGCTCAACCCCAAATACAAGAGAAAACTCACCGCGCGAGACAACTCCATCAGGCAATCTCTGCAAGACGACCCACGCATCGTCGAAATGACGCGCGACCGCAACAAGCTGGACCTGGACCTCTACTCCTTTGCCGTCACCGAGGTCTTTCCTCGCGTCTGCGCCAAGGCGGGACTCCGCCCCTCAGACCGCGTCGCTTCCTTCGACAATTACTCCACCGTGGTTAAGCTCAACTTCTTGTTGCACAGGCTCTACAACAAGGGTTTCTTCCGCGAAGTCTGCAAAAGTGTTTACAGAAATTCCGCCCCGCCCCCGGCGGAAACCGCCGCCCTTGGTTGAAAACCACTGAAGGCCCTCCGTGCGGCCTCCATGCTCCGGGGTCCCGAACCAAGCTTGCGCTAATGCTCACTGCGGACCCAGCACTTGGATGCGGTAGAACCGCGCCTTGGTTCCAGTGGCGCTGGTGTCGCTGAAGTCCAAGGTGTCTCCAGAGGCCACTGTCACTTTCCCGATACTCACCCAGGACGAGTCCTCCAGCGCCTCTTTGTATAGCACCTGGTAACGCCATCCGGCGACCGCGCTCCACGTCAAGTGCGGCTGGCCGCCCACCACGCCAATGCCCAACTCCGCGATGGGACCCTCTTCCACTATGACCGTAAACGCGTTCGTGGCGCTCAGGGTCGGGTTGAGGAGATCATACGGGTTGGAGCTCGTGGCAACGGTCGTGACCAAGTTCGTGCTCGGGCCTTGGCCCTGCTGCGGCGTCCATCTGATGACGCCGTTGGCGCCGACGGTCATGCCTGCCGGCGGGGCGATCAAGGCGTAGCCCAGCGTCGAGTGGATGTTGGACTCAGTGGCCGTGTTGGTCACCGTCAGCGGCGTCAGTTCATTGACACTCTGGGCGCCGATCACACCCAGGACCGGCGCGACGTTCACCTCGCGAACAATGACCAGGAACGTGTTGGTGGCCGCCAGGGTCGGGTTCACGACGTCATACGGATTTGAACTCGTGGCGACCATCGTAACCAGGTTCGTGCTCGGGCTTTGGCTCTGCTGCGGCGTCCACGTGATAACGCCGTTGGCGCTGATTGTCATCCCCGCCGGCGGGGCGATCAAGGCGTAGCCCAGCGTCGAGTGGAGGTTGGATTCCGTGCCCGTATTGGTCACCGTCAGCAGCGTCAGTTCATTGACGCTCTGGGCGCCGATCACACCCAGGACCGGCGCGACGTTCACCTCGCGAACAATGA
>CAZZFF010000056.1:33022-39132 GCA_964653485.1 uncultured Verrucomicrobiota bacterium
CTCTGGGCGCCGATCACACCCAGGACCGGCGCGACGTTCACCTCGCGAACAATGACCAGGAACGTGTTGGTGGCCGCCAGGGTCGGGTTCACGACGTCATACGGATTTGAACTCGTGGCGACCATCGTAACCAGGTTCGTGCTCGGGCTTTGGCTCTGCTGCGGCGTCCACGTGATAACGCCGTTGGCGCTGATTGTCATCCCCGCCGGCGGGGCGATCAAGGCGTAGCCCAGCGTCGAGTGGAGGTTGGATTCCGAGGCCGTATCCGTCACCGTCAGCGGCGTCAGTTCGTTGACGCTCTGGCCGCTAATCACGGGCAGCACCGGCGGCGTATTGGGCTGATAAACCATCACGGTGAAGCTCGCGCTATCGGAGAGGGGCGGGACACCGTTGTCGGTCACAGTCACCGTAATCAGGTTGGTGCTCGGGGCCTGCGCCGCCGCGGGCGTCCAGCTAAACAAACCTCCAGCCGTGATGCTCGCCCCTGTCGGCGCTCCCGGACCCAGCGTGAATGTCAGTGTCTGGGGCGGGCGGTCACTGTCGGTGGCGCCAGCCGTGAAGCTCAGCAGCGAGCCCGCGGCGACACTCCAATCAGCCAGGGCGCCCAGAACCGGCGGCGTATTGGGTGCGGAGGCCGCCAGGGTGGTCATGACCAGGTCCTCACCGTAAGCGTCCCAGCCCGCCGCCAGGTCTGGCGGCACGGGCGGCGGCAAAGAGCTCGGATCCACTGTCTGGTTCACAAATGCAATCACCCCGCCCTCCGCCCCCGCGGCAACCGCAGCGGCCCAGTTCGTTGCATCGCCGCTCCAAGCAGCCAGCGCCAAAACCACGTCGCTCCCGGGAGGCTTCACCATGGGCAGGTCGACGCCGCCCAAAGTGAGTGTCCCCGCAAGGTCCACGCTCATTGTCTGCCCGCTCCAGGTCTGTGCGAGCGTGAAACCCGCCGCGGCCAACTCGGCGTGGGCGGTAACATTGGTCGCTGAGTTGATTGATCCGGGCACATTCGTCCCGTTGAGCACCCAGAGTTCCAGGCCGTAGGCCCCGGAGTAGTAATTCCCAGCCCTGCCGGCGGTGATTCCATGCGCCGCATCCGAGTTGTTCATTTCCAGCGCCGCCGGCGGGATCGCCGACAATACGACCACCTTGAAGCTGGCGCTATCGGAGAGCGGCGGCACTCCGTTGTCGGTCACAGTCACCGTAATCAGGTTGGTGCTCGGGGCCTGGGCCGCCGTGGGCGTCCAGCTAAACAAACCTCCAGCCGTGATGCTCGCCCCCGCGGGCGCTCCCGGACCCAGCGTGAATGTCAGTGTCTGGGGCGGTCGGTCAGTGTCGGTGGCGCTGGCCGTGAAACTCAGCAGCGAGCCCGCGGCGACACTCCAATCAGCCAGGGCGGCCAGGACCGGCGGCGTGTTGGGTACGGGCGCCGCCAAGGGCGTCATGACCAGATCTCGGCCGAAAGCGTCCCAACCCGCCGCCAGGTCCGGCGGCACGGGCGGCGGCAAGACGCTCGGATTCACTGTCTGGTTCACAAATGCAATCACCCCGCCCTCCGCCCCCGCGGCAACCGCGGCCGCCCAGTTCGTCGCATCGCCGCTCCAAGCGGCCAGCGCTAAAACCACGTCGCTGCCCGGAGGCTCCACCATGGGCAGGTCCACGCCCCCTAAAGTAAACGTCCCAGCAAGACCTGCGCTCATTGTCTGCCCGCTCCAGGTCTGTGCGAGCGTGAAACCCGCCGCCGCAAGATCGGCGTGGGCGGCAACATTGGTCGCCGAGTCGATTGATCCGGGCACATTCGTCCCGTTGAGCACCCAGAGTTCCAGCCCGTAGGCCCCAGAATAGTAATTCCCAGCCTTGCCGGCGGCGATTCCATGGGCGGCGTCCGAGTTGTTGATTTCCAGCGCCGCCGGAGCGCTCGGCGGCGATACGACCACCTTGAAGCTGGCGCTATCGGAGAGCGGCGGCACCCCGTTGTCAGTGACAGTCACCGTAATCAGGTTCGTGCTCGGGGCCTGGGCCGTCGTGGGCGTCCAGCTAAACAGACCTCCGGCCGTAATGCTCGCCCCCGCAGGCGCCCCCGGACCCAAACTGAACGTGAGGATTGGGGGCGGCTGGTCGGTGTCCGTCGCGCTGGCCGTAAAGCTCAACAACGTGCCGCTATAGGCGACTTGGTTGGCTACGGGCGCCAGCACCGGCGCGGTCCGGGACGAATGCGCAAACGGAGTCATGACCAGGTCCTTGCCATAAGCGTCCCAGCTTGCCGTCAAGTCCGGCGGAACGGGCGGCGGTCTCAACAGATAGTTGACCGTTTTGTTCACCAACGCAACCACCCCTCCTTCCGCGCCTGCCGAAACAGCGGCACTCCAACTCGGGTAATCCCCCGTCCACACTGCCAGAGCCAAAACCACCTCGCCCCCCGCGGGCGTAACTCCGGGCATGTCCACGCTCCCAAGAGTCATTGTCCCGGGATAGCTCATGGCTTGTCCGGAGAAGGTGGCTGCCAGTGTGAAACCGTACGCGCTCAGGCTGCTGTAAGCGTCCACGTTCGCCGCCGAATTGATGTTGCCCGGCATCGTGGCTCCGTTCAGTTCCCAAATCTCCATGCCGTACGGCCCCGAGTAATAGTCCCCGGAAGCACTGATGGCCACCCCGTTCGTGCAAAACTCGTTGTCGATGTACACCTGGCCCTGTCCGAACGCGCCCAGAGCCAAACTCAAAACTGCCAGCCCGCTTAATGCTAGTTTTCCCATGAATCTTAACCCCTCTGCAAAGCAGACGCCGTGCCGAAAAGACGTGGGTCATCGCCCGCGCGATTCCCCCTTCCCTTGGCCCGGCCATTTGGTACGCTGCCGGCCTATGATGCACTGGACCTTCGAGGAGTTGAGCAGGTTGGTTTATCCGGCCGCGATAACGATGGGGCTGCTGCTGGCCTGGGCCGTCGAGGCGGTGGGGGCGCAGCCCGGCCAGTCCGCTGTCTCCGGCGGGCCGAGCGACGTCGATGACCCCTTTCTCTGGCTGGAAAATGTGGATGGCGAAAAGGCCCTGGCCTGGGTCAGGGAGCAAAACGCCCTGTGCCTCGGAGAGCTGCAGGCCGCCCCGGAGTTCGAGCCGATTCGCCGGCGTCTGCTCTCCATTCTCGACTCGAAGGAACGTATCCCCTACGTAGCCAAGCACGGCGCCTGGTGCTACAACTTCTGGAGAGACGATAAGAATGTCCGCGGGCTCTGGCGCCGCGCCACCCTCGATGAGTACAAAAAGCCGGCGCCCGCCTGGGAAACGGTGCTGGACCTCGACAAGCTGGCCGAGGCCGAAAAGCAAAACTGGGTTTGGGAGGGCTACGATATCCTCCATCCCACCTACGATCGCTGCCTGGTCGTCCTCTCCCGAGGCGGGGCCGATGCCTCGGTCGTCCGCGAGTTCGACCTGACCACCAAGACCTTCGTGGCCGGGGGGTTCTCCCTGCCCGAAGCCAAGAGCGACGTTGCCTGGCGCGACCGGGACACTCTTTACGTCGGCACCGATTTCGGACCCGGCTCCCTCACCCATTCCGGCTATCCCCGCATCGTCAAGGAATGGAAGCGCGGCACCAGCCTCACGCGGGCCTCCACGGTCTTCGAAGGAAAACCGGAGGACGTGAGCGTGGCGGCCGCCGTCTTCTTTGATCACGGCCGGAAATATGAGTTCATCCACCGCGCGCCCACCTTCTTCACCAGCGAGCAATTCATCCGCCGCGGCCGGGAGTGGGTCAAAATAGAAAAGCCGGACGATGCTCAGGCAAGCACCTACGATGACCAACTCCTGCTCACATTGCGCTCCGACTGGACCCGCCAGTCCACGACCTATCCCGCCGGGGCGCTCCTGGCTGCCAACCTCGACTCCTGCCTGAGGGGGGAACCCAAATTCGCCGTGCTCTTCGTGCCCGCCGAACGCAAAAGCCTCGCCGGCGTGAGCGCGACTCGACGCTCGCTGATTCTCAACGAACTCGACAACGTCCACAACCGGCTCTATTCCCTCAAGCTCGAGAACGGCGCCTGGACCCGCGCCCCGCTCCAGACCCCGCCCTTCGGCTCGGTCAGCGCCGAAGGCCTCGATCCCGAAGAATCCGACGATTATTTCCTCACGGTGAGTGATTTTCTCACCCCCACCAGCCTGTTCCTGGGCCGGCTGGACCAGCCGGAGCGCGAGCTGCTCAAGAGCCTGCCCTCGTTCTTCAAGGCCGACGGCCTCGAGATCAGCCAGCACCAAGCGGTGTCCCGCGACGGCACCTCCGTGCCTTACTTTCAGGTCGGCCGCAAGGGGATGACGCTGGACGGCAGGAATCCGACTCTTCTTTACGGATACGGCGGCTTCCAAATTTCCATGCTCCCCGCCTACAACGCCTCAGTCGGCGCGGCCTGGCTCGAACGCGGCGGGGTCTATGTGCTGGCCAACATCCGCGGCGGCGGCGAGTTCGGCCCCAAATGGCACGAGGCCGCCCGCAAAGAACACCGCCAGCGCGCCTACGACGATTTCATCGCGGTGGCGGAGGACATCATCGCGCGGCGAGTGACCTCGCCCGAACGCCTGGGCATCCAAGGCCGCTCCAACGGCGGGCTCTTGATGGGCGTCATGCTCACCGAGCGCCCGGACCTGTTCAAGGCCGTCGTCTGCCAGGCCCCGCTCCTCGACATGCGCCGCTTCAACAAGCTCCTCGCCGGCGCAAGCTGGATGGACGAATACGGGGACCCGGACAACGACCGGGACTGGGCCTTCATCCGCAAGTTCTCCCCCTACCACAACGTCCTCAAAGACAAACACTACCCTCGCGTCCTCTTCACCACCTCAACCCGCGATGACCGTGTCCATCCCGGCCACGCCCGCAAGATGGCCGCCCTCATGAAAGAACAAGGCCACGACCTTCTCTTCTACGAAAATATCGAAGGCGGTCACGCCGGCGCGGCCGACAACAAACAAACCGCCTTCGTCTCGGCCTTGGCTTACACGTTCCTGCTCCACGAATTGCAGCGCCCCTGACCTCGCACCCCGGTTCCCAACCCCGCGCCGCGTAAAAACCTCGGCTGTCGAACCCGGATTTCGGATTTCAGGGCTGCAAGCACTGCCATTGTCCCTTTATGGGACACCACCGTCCACGTCGCGGGTCAAGCTTTTGACAGTGGGGCGCCTGCCCGCCTGCTTCCGGATCCTCCCCGGGCGCATTTCATTCACCAATGTTCATTTCTCAACTCCCAGTTTTCAATCCTCCATAATCGGGACGCTTGCCCGCTCCGAAAATAAACCGGGAATGCGCGCACCTTCCCCGCAAATCAGGTGTTTTACTTGCGGGCTTCCCGTGAAGCGGGATAAGCTCGACGAGCGGTTGGCCGCCGGCAATACGTGAACAGCTTTTGTAATAATAATAATCGCCGGCGGCCTCGTTCACACCGCGAAGAAACATTAGTTCGTATGAAAATAAACACAAATCGGGGCCGGGGTTTTACCCTGGTCGAAATCATGATCGTGGTCGCGATCATAGGAATGCTGGCCTCCATAGCGGTGCCCAACTTTATGAAGGCCCGCGCCATGGCCCGCCAGAAATCCTGCATCAGCAATATGCAGAGCATTGACGGGGCGATCGAGACATGGGCCACGGACCTGAACAAGGCCGAAGGCCAGCCTGTGACCTACAGCGACATCCGCAGCTATCTCAAGAGCACGCCCATCTGTCCGTCGGGCGGCTCGACCTTCGACGACAGCTACACAATTACATCCGTGGGCACCCCGCCGGTCTGCCAGCGCATGCCCAGCGGCCCCAACCCGCACCAATTGCCGCAGAACCAGTAGTCTCCGGCCATCCCTCCGTCTTCAGGCCCGGGAGTTCCTCCCGGGCCTTTTCTTTGGAGACCCCTTCCACCACTTGGCACCGCGCTTGCTAACACTCATTTGCGGTCGCAACAGGCAATTCGTGAACGAAAGCCGTACTGATTCTAACCCGCCTGTCGCCGGTTCACGCCGCACAGAACAACAGACACTAGTATGAAAACAACCTCACGCAAAGCGGGCTTCACGTTGGTGGAAATCATGATCGTCGTCGCGATCATCGGTCTATTGGCCGCCATCGCCATTCCCAACTTCGT
>CAZZFF010000057.1:0-38818 GCA_964653485.1 uncultured Verrucomicrobiota bacterium
TGCGCGACCAAATGCGGCGGGGCGAGCGATTGGCGGCGCCGGAACTGGAGGACTGGGTATGCAACTAGCGATTTGCGCCGGGCCGGCCACGACCGGCAAGACCTCTGTGCTGAGGCATGTGATTCGGAAACTGTTGTCCGCGGGCAAGCGGGCGGCGTTTCTGAAGATCGACGTCCAATATGCCGAGGAGGACGAGCAGTTCGCCAAGGAATTCGGCATGCCGACGCGCAAGGTGTATTCGGGCGAGTTGTGTCCCGATCACTGCAATGTGATGGTGCTGGGGGACGCCCTGGTTTGGGCGCGCCGCGAGAAGTGCGACGTGTTGCTCGTGGAGACCGCGGGTTTGTGCCTGCGGTGCTCGCCGTACGTGGACGGCGGGTTGGGGATCATCGTGCTGGAGGCCACCAGCGGGATGAACCTGCCGCTGAAGGTGGGGCCGATGCTCTCACTGGCGGACGTGGCGGTTGTGACCAAGATCGACCGCGTTTCCCAGGCCGAGCGCGAGGTCTTTCGGGCGCGGATTCAGAATGCGGCGCCAGGGGTGCGCATTCGCGAGGTCAACGCGCTCTACGGGATCGGCATCGACCCGCTAGTCGAGCATTTTCGAGCCACGCCGGAGGTTGGAGAGCATTTGTTGTTGCGGGGCAATCCCCCCGTGGGCACCTGCACTATTTGTGTGGGCAAGAAGGAGGTGGGTTGGCAATCGCATTTCGGCGTGGTGCGGCCATTGGAGAACCAGACGTTCTACAGGGGAGAGTAAATGAGTGCCCGGCGAATATACCTGGACAATTCGGCGACGACGCCGCTGGACCCCCGGGTTGTTCAGGCGATGCAACCCGCCCTGAACACCGTGTTCGGCAACCCGTCCAGTCTGCATCGGGAGGGACGCGAGGCGCGCGAATACCTCGACCGCGCGCGTTCTCAGGTGGCCGGGCTGATTGGCGCCGACGCCGACGAAATCTTCTTCACGGCCAGCGGCACGGAATCCGACAACCTTGCCTTGACCGGGATCATCGAGGGGCTGGGCCGGCAAGCGAACCACATCATTGCCAGCGCTATCGAGCACCCGGCCGTGCTTGAGACCTGCCGCGGCCTCGAACGGCGCGGCGTCGAGGTGACGCTTCTCCCGGCTGACGCGGAAGGGATGATTGACCCGGACAAACTGGCCGCCGCTTTCCGTCCGACGACTCGCCTTGTCTCCGTTATGACGGCCAATAACGTCGTGGGCACGGTGCAGCCGATTAGCGAGCTGGCGCGCATTGCCCACGAACATGGCGTGCTCTTCCATACCGACGCGGTCCAGGCCGCGGGCAGGATTCCACTGGACGTCCGGACGCAGCCGATCGACCTGTTATCGCTGGCGGCGCACAAAATCCACGGTCCAAAGGGGGTTGCCGCTCTCTTCGTGCGCAAGGGGACTCCGATCGCGCCCATCATTTACGGCGGCGGCCAGGAGCGCGGGTTGCTTTCCGCCACCGAGAATATCGTGGGAATAGCGGGGTTTGGGCAGGCCGCTGAGATCGCCCGCGCGGAAATGTCCGCCGAGGCGGTGCGGCTGGTGAAGATGCGTGACCGCATCATTGAAACGGTGACCGCCCAGATTCCGAACGCGTATTTGATCGGCCATCGTCATCGGCGATTGCCCGGCCACTTATGTCTCGGGTTTGCCGGGATGGAAGGCGAATCGATTCGCCTGTTGCTGGCGATGGATGAAGCGGGGATCGCGATTTCATCAGGCAGCGCCTGCAGCGCGCACCGCGGCAACCAGCCGTCGCACGTGTTGCAGGCAATGGGGTTTGATCCGCTGCGAGCCCGGGGCTCGTTGCGCGTGACTCTCGGGCGTTTCAACACGGATGCCGACGTGGAGGTCTTTCTCCAGGTCCTGCCTGAGAAGGTCCGAGATTTGCGGTCCATTGCGACGTATCCGAACACCACAATCAACAAAGGAGCTTGAAATGACGATCACTGCGAAAGAGCTGCCGGGACTTGACTGCGGGGCCTGCGGGTTCCGCACCTGTGAAGCCCTCGCGCAACAACTGCCCGGCGACGGGGAGTTGTTGAAACGATGCATTTATTTCTCGGGCAAGCAAAAGCCGGCGGCGCCAAAGCTGGCGGCAGCACTGGCCGCGCCGGCGGCGTGCGGGGCGTGCGCAATCGGTTCAGCCCCGAAGGGAACAGACCCTTGGCGGGACACCCTGGGCCGGGAGTTTGACTTTTACCTGGATCATTTCCCCTCCGAGCCAGGCCCGCGCGAGATCATACTGCCGCACAACCCTCTCCTGACGCGCGAACTGGGCGTGCAACCCGGGGACGTCCTCATCGGGCGTCCGCTGGGGATGTCATGCGGCTGCCCGATCACCCACTGCGGGGTTGCCATGCAAGTGGATCCTCGAACGGGCGTAATCGTGTGGTGCGTCACAGGCCCGTTGCGTCCGCGCCAGGAGGGATACAAGGACCTGGGCTATTACATCGCGGAAGGCTATGAGGGATTGGTGCATAAAAGGCGCTGTGACCTCAAAATTGGAATGCGCTATTTCTTCCAGCCCACCATGTGCATGTTGCAATGGCGGCACAGCGGCCTGATCAATTACCTGAACCGCGTACCGGAGGCCTTGCAGGTGCGCGTTGAAGGGTTATGGATCGGCTGACCCCTGGTTTCATGGAGGTGGAGGTTGGGTGAACCGAGGGGCCGGAGCCAAATCATTCAGGTCCGGATTTGGGTTCGGTCAGGCGTCCAGGCTCGCGGCGGGCTGGGCCGGGACGTTTCGTGAGCGCGTCGCCGAGACTGGCGCGCGCTTTTTCCGCCTCGGCTTCGAGGAGCTTTACCATCTCCGGGTGTTGGGCGGAAACGTCTGTGGTCTCACTGATGTCGTTGACGAGGTCGTAGAGTTCCTCGCTTTCGATCTTGCGATGGGAGTAGGGGACCGGGACGCCGTCCTTGCCGCCGGGGCTGCCGGCGAGGGTCTGATAGGTATGGGGCATTTGAAGTTTCCAGCGGCCGTCGCTGGTAGTGACGGCTTGGAGTTCGTTGACCTCATAATAAAACCAGTAGGCATCGTGCGGGTTTTTGGCGCCTGGGCGCCGTGAAATGATGGGCCAGACATCGAGGCCGTCGATCGGGTGCTTGGGCAAGGGGGCCCCCACGAGCCTGGCGATGGTCGGGAATAAGTCGATGGTCATGAGCATGTCCCAGGTGTCGGCGCGGGCGGGGATGTGTCCGGGCCAGCGCATGATGCAAGGCTCGCGGGTGCCGCCTTCCCAGTTGGTGCCTTTGCCTTCGCGCAAGGGTTTGGCCGAGCCGGCGTCAGTTCCGTAGCAGAGCCAGGGGCCGTTGTCGGAGGTGAAGATGACCCAGGTATTCTCGTCGAGGCCGTTCCGCTTGAGGGCATCGAGGATTTGGCCGACCGACCAGTCAATCTCCTGGATGACGTCGCCGTAAAGGCCGCGCTTGGTCGTGCCGCGGAACTTGTCGCTCACGCCGAGCGGGACATGGGGCATGCTATGGGCAAGGTAGAGGAAAAAGGGATGTCCTTTGTTCTTCTCGATGAACCGCACGGACCGCTCCGCGTACCACGTCGTCAAATGGTTCAGGTCGTCCACGGTCATCTCCGGATGGAAGATTGTCTCGCCGTCATAGATCGGGAGGTTGGGATAGGCGCGTTTGAGGGCGACGATGGCGGGCGGGAAATTGGGGATCACGTCGGGATGCCCCGGCCAGTAGTCGTTCGAGAGGGGCAACCCGAAGAACTCGTCGAAGCCGTGGCGCAGGGGCATGAACCGCGGCGAATCGCCCAGGTGCCACTTGCCGAACATGGCCGTGGCGTAGCCCCGGCGCTTGAGCAGTTGGGCCAGCGTCACCTCATCGTCGCCAAGGCCGACCCTGGAGCGGGGTCCAAGGGCGCCGTGGATGCCGATGCGGTTTGGGTAACAGCCCGTGAGCAGGGCCGCGCGGGAGGCCGAACAGACCGGCTGGGCGACGTGGAAGTTTCTGAAAATCGCCCCTTCGTCCGCCATGCGGTCGAGGTTCGGCGTCTTGAAGCCTTCCGCGCCGAATTTGCCGACGTCGGCGTAGCCCTGATCATCGGTGAAGATGATGATGATGTTCGGTTTGAGGGCGGCGGCCTCGGCCGCGCCGCTTAAGCCGGACCCGGCGACGGCAAGGGCCGCCGCCAGAACGAGCGCGTGTGTGTTCATCGTCGATTTTGCCTGAATTGGAACAGGAGCATATAGCGCGGCGGACGCGTGGATGGCCAGCTCCAAGTTCGTGGCGGTCGATTTCGCAGCACGGCGGTGGACAAAGTGGTGCTTCGGAGTGCGGAGCGAGCGGCGACGGCGCTTTGGGCCGCGCGGGACATCCGACAGGCCAGAAGCTGCCCGAGCCAAAGCGGTGTCGCGCTCCGGTCTTCGCTCGCGAGGACGCGGGCTACGGCTCGGCAGGCCGCTTGCCACCGCACCCAGAGTGATCTGGCGGAGACCGCTCGACAGACTTTTTCCACGGCCGTGCATCTCAAGCACACGGACGTTCCGAGGTCTTGCGCTGGCTGAAAACATTGTTTACTTTGTTTCTGCATGTCAACGCAACGCAGTGTGCTGAGTTTACGCCTGCCCCAGGAAGAGAGAACCCGCCTCGAAAGGCTGGCCAGGCGCACAGGGCGGACACTTGGGGAGTTGGCCGCGCGCATGGTCATCGAGGGACGGCGCCGGGAAGATTTCGCCTGGATCGATTTTCGCGAAACCGCCGCCGGCCGCATGGCTTTCGTGCAAGGCACGCGGCTGCAGGTCTGGTGGCTAACACGGTTGGCGCGGCAATTCGATGGCGAGCCCGCGGCGGTCGCGGAGCATCTTGGCTTGCCGTTGGCCCAGATCAAAGCCGCCCTGAACTACGCGCAAGCCTTCCCGGGGGAAATCGAAACGAGCATCCGCGATTACGAGGAAACGACCCTCGACGATTTGAGACGGCAGCTTCCGAACCTTGAGGTGTTTGAGGCGGCCAAGGAAGTCCGGCGCAAGGTCCGCAAGTGAAGTTGCTGCTGGAATCGCACATCCCGCCCGCGGTGGCTCAGGAGCTCGCCCATCGCTGCCACGGCTGGGTCGTCGTTCATCTGCGCGACTGGAGGCGGGGAGCGTTTCTGAATGCGCCGGACGCTGACTTGCTGGCGGAGGCATCGGGCGAGGGGTTCACGCTGGCGACTTACGACCTGAAGACCATTCCCCTCTTATTGCGCCGACTCGCCGAGGAGGGCATCCACCACGAAGGCGTGATCCTCATTGATGACGCGACCGTTAGCTCTTCAGATGTTGGGGGGCTTGTGCGGGCCTTGGCGGCCTTGTGGCGAGCACATGGGGCGGAGAAGTGGCAGGATCGCTGCCAGTTCTTGCGCCGGCGGCAGAGGTAGCGGACTCACTCCTTCGGCGTCGCCATACGCGGCTCGATCGCTCCGCAGGTGGTGCATTCGAGGCAGCGGATGCAGCCTGGGACGTTGACTTTTTGGTCCACTTTCACGCCCATCGAACAGCGGCTGCGGCAGAGGTTGCATTCGACGCATTCCTTGGGATTGAACCGGAGATGAAACAGGCTCCAGCGGTTGAACAGGGCCAGCAACCCGCCCAGCGGACAAAACAGCCGGCACCAGGGACGGTGAATGAACAGGGCTGCCGCCAGGAAGGCGACCAGGAGGGCGGACTTGAACCCGCTCATGATCCAGCCATGGCCGGTGAGGAGGCTGCGAACGGAAAACGGCAGGCCCGCCTCGAGGGCGCCGGCCGGGCAAAGCCGGCAGATTGAGACCGCCTGGTCGTCGAAGCGGATGCCCTTGTACCCAAGCGCCAGCGGCAAGAGAATCACCAGGCCCACCAGCACCGCATACCGGGTATGGCCCGTCCAGGCCGGCAGCGTGATTTTCCGGGGCGTGAGCTTGGCCAGCAGGTCTTGGAGAAAGCCAAACGGGCAGGCCCATCCGCAGACCAGCGACCCGCTGGTGGCGGCCACGACGAGCAGCACTCCCAGGAGCAGGCAGGGCGCCTCCGGGGCCACCGGGAACAGCGCCGCGTAATTGGCGAGCACTCCGACCGGGCAGGCCAGGGCCGAGAGCGGGCACGAGTAACAATGGAACACGCAGCCCGGAATTCCGTGCAGCCACTGGCCCAGCGGCGCCAGCCACAAGCCCGCAAACCCCGCCTGCACCCAGGGCCGGGTCCGAGACAGCGTGCGTCCCGGGCCCTTGCCCGCCGCTTGGCGTCCCTCCGCCCCGCAGGCGGCGCAGCCATCCGGCCGCTCCGGCGCCTTCGGTTTTCGCTCTAAGTTGTCCATTTCAGCCTTCGACCTTCCACCTTGGGCCTTCGACTATTCCGCGTCTGGGAGGGCCGCGCCACGCGGCCCAAGTTCACTTCACTCAGGTGGGACACGGCGTGGTCGCCCCGGCATCCACGCGGACCTTCCATGCGGGCGCTGAGTACTGCGAGTTTTGCCTGGCCCACCGTTCCAGGGCGGCAGGGTCATCGCCGTTGGGGGGCGGGGCCGGGATTACCTGTTCGGGGAACTGCAGGCCGCTGGTGGAGAAGGCCTTTACCAACTGGGTCTCCCAGGCAGTGCCGCCCTCGACAGTCTCGATGGAGGTCAGGTGCCGAGCGCCGCAGACGACCAGGAGCAACCCGGCCAACGCGATCGCGAACCCGGCCCAGAAATCATGCCGCTCCAGGTCCCGCAAGGCGGGATTGATGGGCGGCTGTCGGACGCGGCTGAGCATCGGCCACAGCCTATTCCACCATCCAGCCTCCCGACAAGACCTTTCAAGATCGTTTGGGATTTCCCGCTTCCGTCGTTCGCCTTCTGCGGTTATCCTGCGCCCCATCTATGAGCATTCGCTTGGTCAGAGTTCTGCTGGCGGTTTGGTTCGGCGCTCTTTCGAGTCTCACGATTCGCGCGCTGGATTCCACCATCCCATTACCGGAGCATCCCCGGCCTGATTTTCAACGGGCGGAGTGGCTGAACCTGAACGGTCCATGGCAATTCCGGTTCGACAAGGAGGACCGGGGCCTTGGGGGGAAATGGTCCGAGGGGCTGGGGGATGGGTCGCAGACGATCATCGTGCCCTTCCCGTGGGGTTCCGCTTTGTCCAAGGTCCAGGACGAGGCCCCGATCGCCTGGTATGGGCGAGAGCTGCGGGTGCCGGAGGGATGGCAGGACCGGCGGGTGTTCCTGGTCATCGGGGCTTGCGACTGGGAGACGCGGGCCTGGCTGGACGGAGAGCCGGTGGGAACGCACCGCGGCGGCTACATCCCATTCGAGTTCGAGCTGACGCCCCGTCTCAAGCCGGGCCAGAGCCACCGGCTCGTGCTGCGCGTGGACGATGCGGCCCGGGCCTTCAAGCTGGAGGGCAAACAAGGCTACGGCAACGCCCGCGGCATCTGGCAGACGGTTTATCTTGAGGCCCGCCCCCAGACCTGGCTCCGGAGCCTCCATTTCACTCCGGACCTCGACCAATCCAAGGTCACCGTGACGGCGGGCTTGAGCGGGCCGGCTCCGGCGGACGCCCAGATGAAGCTCCAGTTCAAAACCGGGGGCCTGCCCGAGGTCTCCCAGCCCGTGACCGCGGGCGCCACCCAAGTCCAGTTTTCGGTGTCGATGCCCAACGCCCGGCGCTGGTCTCTGGACGACCCTTTTCTTTACGAGGTCGAGGCCCTGCTTCTGGCGGGCAACGCCCAGGACCGCGTCAGTTCGTACTTCGGCATGAGAAAGATCAGCGTCATGAACGTGCCGGGGCTTGGGTTCCCCTACATCGCCCTGAACGACGAGCCGATTTACCTGCGGATTACCCTCGACCAGTCGTATCATCCCGAGGGGTTCTACACGTTTCCGAGCGACAGCTTCATGCGCGATGAGATTCTGCGTTCGCGCCGGCTGGGCCTCAACGCCAACCGGCTGCACGTGAAAGTGGACGTGCCCCGCAAGCTGTATTGGGCCGACCGCCTGGGTTTGCTGCTGATGGCCGACGTGCCGAACAGTTGGGGCGAACCGGACGCGGAGATGCGGGGCGAGATCGAGATGACCCTGCGCGGAATGCTCGAGCGGGACTTCAACCACCCCGCCATTTTTTCGTGGGTGCCCTTCAACGAAACGTGGGGGCTGATGAGCGGCAAAGGCCGGGACCGCCGTTACCTGCCCGAAACCCAGGAATGGGTCGCCTCGATCTATCGTCTTGCCAAGGAGCTCGACTCGACCCGGCTTGTCGAAGACAACTCGGCGTGCAACCTTGATCACGTCGCGACCGACATCAACTCCTGGCACTCCTATCTGCCCGGCTATGCCTGGCGGGAGCATCTGGACCAGGTCACCCGCGACACTTTTCCCGGCTCGAAATGGAATTTCATCGGGGACCGCGTCCAGGCCAGCCAGCCGTTGCTCAACAGCGAATGCGGGAACGTCTGGGGCTACGACGGCAGCACCGGCGACTGTGATTGGAGCTGGGATTACCACGTGATGATGAACGAATTCCGCCGCCACCCCAAGGTGTGCGGATGGCTCTACACCGAGCACCACGACGTCATCAACGAATGGAACGGTTACTACCGCTTCGACCGCTCCGAGAAATTCACCGGCCTGGAAGAGATCGTCCCGGGCATGAGCCTGCGCGACCTTCACGGCCCGTTCTACATCTCCACAGGCAGCGACCTGTGCCGCGACGCGCATCCGGGGGAAGAGGTCAAGGTGCCCCTGTGGGCTTCGTTTCTGACCGGCCACGCGCCCGCCGAGCGGCTGCGCCTGCGCGCCACTCTCACCGGCTGGGACACCTTGGGCCACGCCCAATGGTACTCGCAAAGCGTCCGCGCCATCGAGTTTCGGCCGTGGCTCTCGATGGCGCTGGAGCCGCTCCCGGTGACTCTGCCCGATCACCCGGCGCTGGTGGTCCTGAGCCTGATCCTCGAAGACCCCTCCGGCACAGTGCTCCATCGCAACTTTACCACGTTCCTGGTCGCCAACGGTCCCGCCCCGCGCGACGAACAGCGCGAACTCAACGGCGCTCAAGTCCGTCTCCTCCGTTTCGCCCCATCCACCTTCACCGCCGCCCAGTGGTCCTTAAAACAATGGAACGTCCTGGACGGCCTCAAGGTTAACGGCGCCGGCGCCGGCTACTTCGAGTTTCGCCTGCCCTGGCCTCAAGGACTGACTGCTGAAGCCGTCACCGGGGCCACCCTGGTCTTCGAGGCCTCCGCCAAGCAACTTTTCGGCAAAGACCAGGAAGGAGCGGCCCGGCAGGAAGGCGATTTCATGCTCGGTCGCGGCACCCATGACCCCAGCCACAACCCCAACGCCTATCCGATGACCGATACCCACACCTTCCCCAGCGCCGTGCGCGTCCGCCTCGCCGGGGTCTCTCTCGGCCAGTTCGACCTGCCCAACGACCCCGCCGACCACCGCGGCATCCTCTCCTGGCATGCCCAGAAGCGTGACCGCAAGCTCCGCGAGGCCGGCTCCTACGGCTATCTCATCAATGCCGTCGTCTCGCCGGAATCGTTGCGCGCCGCCGCCGCCGCCAAGGAATTCGTCATCCGGCTCGAAGTCGACCCCTCCCTGCCCGGCGGCTTGGCGCTCTACGGCGAACGCTTCGGCCGCTACCCGCTCGACCCAACTCTGGTGCTGACGCTAAAGTAAAGGAACTTCTATGTTAGTGGTGCATGTTCATGTCCGAGTAAAGGCTGAGTCGGTCGAGGCGTTCAAAGCGGCGACCCTCGAGAACGCGCGGCACAGCGTCCGGGAGCCGGGCATCGCCCGGTTCGATGTCGTCCAGCAGCAGGAGGATGCGACCCGGTTTGTGCTCATCGAGGCCTACCGCACCCCCCAAGCCCCCGCGGCCCACAAGGAAACCAAACACTATCAGACCTGGCGCGACGCCGTGGCCCCCATGATGGCCGAGCCCCGCTCCAGCGTGAAGTATCAGAACCTGTTTCCCGACGATCGGAACTTGTAGAAAGGATAAAGTATAAAGGCTAAAGGATGAAGTGGAGGCAAGCCGTCCGCTCATCCCGCACCCTTCATCCTTCATCCTTTAGCCTTTAGCCTTTGCTTGACGCTCATGTTTGAGTTTGCGACTGCCACACGGATCATTTTCGCCGCCGGCGCCCTGCGGGGCATCGGGCCTTTGGCGCGGCAGTTCGGCTTGCGCGCCCTGGTGGTAACCGGCCGAGATCCGGGCCGGGCCGAACCGCTGCTGGCCGCCCTGGGCCGGCATGGCGTGCAGCCCGTCGCGTTCGCCGTTCCCGGCGAGCCTGAAATCCAGGTTGTCGAGCGAGGCCTTGCCCTGGCGCGGCAAGAGGGCTGCGAATTCGTTGTCAGCCTGGGCGGGGGCAGCGCGATCGATGCGGGCAAGGCCGTCGCCGCGATGCTCGCCAATGAAGGCGAGTTGCTCGATTACCTGGAGGTTATCGGCCGCGGCAAGGCATTGAGCCGGCCCTCGGCGCCGTTCATTGCCATTCCCACCACGGCGGGCACCGGTTCCGAAGTGACGCGCAACGCGGTGCTGGCGTCGCCCGGGCACCGGGTCAAAGTAAGCCTTCGCGGCCTGGGGATGCTGCCGAAGCTCGCGCTGGTTGACCCGGAGTTGACCTACACCCTGCCGCCGGCGGCGACCGCCAGCACCGGCCTGGACGCCCTGACCCAGCTCATCGAGCCTTATGTTTGCTCCCGTAACAATCCGATGACCGACGCCCTCTGCGTGGAAGGATTGCGCCGGGCCGGCAGTTCGTTGCGCGCCGCCTTTGAAAATGGGCGGAACGCCGTCGCTCGCGAAGACATGGCCCTGGCCAGTCTGTTTGGCGGGCTTGCGCTGGCCAATGCCGGGCTGGGGGCCGTCCATGGTTTCGCTGGGCCGATTGGCGGCCTGTTCCCCGCTCCCCACGGCGCCGTGTGCGCCGCCCTGCTGCCTCATGTCATCGAGGCCAATCTCCGCGCCCTGCGTCAGCGCCAGGCCGCCAGCCCGCTCTTGCGCCGCTACGACGAGATCGCCCGCCTGCTGACTCACGCTCCCACCGCCGGCGCCGACGAGGGGGTCGCCTGGATACGCCGCCTGGTGGCGGAGTTGGGCATCCCCAACCTCGCCGCGTATGGACTCACCGCGCAACATATCCCCGGCCTTGTGGAGAAGGCTGCCAAGGCCAGCAGCATGAAGGCCAACCCCATCTCCCTTTCTACCGATGAATTGACGGCCATCCTGCGGAACGCGCTCTGTTGAGGCCCGGTTTGCAAATATCTCGCGGTTTGGGGCTGAGGGCACTAGAATGGTTTCTATGTTCAAGGCAGCCGATTTGTTTGATTTGAAGCAGACGGAGCACGCGGCGTTGTTCGATGGATGCGAGTATGCGTGGGAGGCTCTCGGTAAGATAAAGGGCTATCTCCAGAGGTGCCTGCGTCCCGGGCTGCACAACCGCTGCCAGGGAGTCGCCTACATCGGCGAACAGGTTTTCGTCGGAGAGGGAACCGTGATCGAGGACGGGGTGATGATCAAAGGCCCCGCCATAATCGGCCGCAACTGCCAGATTCGCCACAATGCCTACATCCGCGAGCAGGTGATTATCGGGGACAACTGCACCGTCGGCAATTCGTGCGAGGTGAAGAACTCGCTCCTGTTCAACGGCGCGGCGGCGCCGCATTTCAATTACATCGGGGACTCCGTGCTCGGTTACAAGGCCCATCTCGGGGCGGGCGTGAAGATTTCCAATTTCAAACTGGCGCCCGGGAACGTCACGGTTGAGATCGAGGGCCGGCCTTTCGACACGGGACTGCGCAAATTCGGCGCCTTGATGGGCGATCAGAGCGAGGTGGGGTGCAACGCCGTGCTGAACCCGGGCAGCATCCTCGGACGGGGCGCGCTCATCTACCCGAATACCAATTGGCGGGGTTTTCTGCCTGCCAACCAGATCGCAAAGAACAAGGCGGTGGTGCAGATTGTCCCGCGCAGGTCCTGAGTCCGATGATCAGCATCATTGACCCCGAGTCCCAAGGCCCCGGCGCCGCGACGGACCTGGCAAGCCAGGTGGAGGCGGTGTTTTCGCCCTCCGGGGGCTTGTCGCGTTCTCCGAATTTCGAGTTCCGTCCGCAACAGCAGCAGATGGCGGTGGCGGTCGCCCGGGCGCTCGAGCAGCGGGAGCACTTGGCCGTCGAGGCGGGCACAGGGGTGGGCAAGAGCCTGGCTTACCTGGCGCCGGCGATTCTGTACGCGAAGGCCAATAAGAAGAAGGCGGTGATCTGCACGCATACCATCAACCTCCAGGAGCAGCTTTTCGGCAAGGACCTCCCGGTGCTGGAGAAAGTGCTGCCTGTGGATTTCACCTACACGATGCTCAAGGGCCGGGCCAATTACCTATGCACGCGCCGCCTGTACAAGGCCATGCGGCAGTCGGCCAGTCTCTTTACCTCGTCCGAAGGGCAGGAAATGCAGCGGATTTACGAATGGTCCAGGACCACCACGGACGGGAGCTTATCGGATTTCGAGGTGGAGCCGGACCCGAAGGTCTGGGCGCAGGTGTGCTCGGAGCGGGGGTTGTGCTCGCCCAAGACCTGCGGCTACCAGTCCGAATTCGCAAAGGAGCACGAGGTGTGTTTCTTCCAGCGGGCGCGCCGGCGGATTCTGGCGTCGGACGTGCTGGTGCTGAACCATACGCTTTTTTTCACGATGTTGGGCGGCCTGGAGGAGGAAACCGACGGCGGCATCCTGTTCCGCAATGATTTTGTCATCTTCGACGAGGCGCACCAGATGGAGCGGGAGGCGTCGAGGCACATTGGCCTGAGCGTGTCCAGCGCCCAGGTGCGCTACGCCTTGCAACGGCTGTGGAATCCGAGGACAGAGAGGGGGTTGCTCGCTACCCTGCCCCAGGGCGAGGCGGTCAAGCTGGTGGCGGCCCTCCTCGCCGAGGCCGAGCAGTTTTTCGCCAAGGTCGAGGCGGCCTGCGAGCAACTGCACCGGTCAGCCAAGAAAGGCGGCTTCGGCGGCGGGGAAAGGGAATCGCGGCAGCGTGACTGGACCGAGTTGCGCATCCGCAAGCCGGAGCTGGTGGAGGACAGCCTGACTTTGCCCATCCAGAGACTGCGCGAGGCCGTCAGCGAGCTCGTTAAGTTGAGCGAGGACAGGGAGATCGGGCTGGAGCTGATGGAGTACAACCGGCGCCTGGGCGACCTGCGCGAAGAGGTGGAGATGTTTTTGAGCCACAGCGCCGACGACCACGTCTATTGGGTCGAGCGAAGCGGACGCGCCCAGAGGACGTTGACTCTCAACGCCGCCCCGGTGGACGTGGCCGGGTTTCTGCGCCGGCGGCTCTTCGGCAGCAAGACTTCGGTCATCATGACCAGCGCCACCCTGGCCACCAAAGCCGAGCAGGCCCCGGGCAAGAAAGGTCCCGCCGAAGCGCCGGGCCTGCTCTACTTCGTGCGGCGGGTCGGGGCCGAGGCGGCGGCCTTGCTGCAAGTGGGCACCCCTTTCGATTACGAGCGCCAGATGAAACTGTACGTTCCCGCCAAAATGCCCGACCCGCGCGAGGAAGGATACCGCGACGCGCTCGTCCATTGGATCGAGCATTTTGTGCGCTTGACCCATGGCAAGGCCTTCGTGCTTTTCACCAATTTCAAACTCATGCAGGAGGTGGGCGAGTTGATGGAGCCGTTTTTTGACGAGATGCACATCGCGTGTTTCGTTCAGGGCACGGGCACGCCCCGGTCCGTGATGCTCGAGAAATTCAAGGAAGACATTGATTCGGTGCTTTTCGGGACCGACAGTTTTTGGCAGGGCGTGGACGTGCCCGGCGAGGCGCTGTCCAACGTGATTATCACGCGCCTGCCTTTTGCGGTGCCGGACCACCCGCTAACCGAGGCCCGCATCGAGGCCATCGAGGCGCGGGGCGGCGATGCCTTCCGTGAGTTCTCCCTGCCGGAGGCGATTCTCAAGTTCCGCCAGGGCGTCGGACGGCTCATCCGCACCAGAGACGACACCGGGATCATCGTCGTCCTGGATAACCGTCTGCTGACCAAGCAATACGGGCGCGCCTTTGTCGAGGCCCTGCCCAAGTGCCCGATCGAGATCGTCTGAGCCGCCGGGCTGAGGGTTCTGTTCTGCTTGCCAAAGCGCGAAGCCATCAGGCAAAGTGCGGGTGTGAGCTTTCAAGAGAAACTGGTCGGGTGGGAGAAGTTGCCGGGATGGCGGGCCGCGATGCGCGCCAGCGGCAAGCGGTTGGTTGTGACCAACGGCTGCTTCGATCTTCTTCATGTGGGCCACGTGGTTTACCTCGAGACGGCCCGCTCCCAGGGGGATGCCTTGTTGGTGGGGCTGAACGGAGATGATTCGGTCCGGCAGCTCAAAGGCCCGGACCGGCCGATCAATGGGGAGAAGGACCGCGCGGCGGTGCTCGCCGCCCTCGAGAGCGTGAGCGCCGTTTGCATTTTCGCCGAGAAGCGGGCGACGCGATTTCTGTCGGCGGTCCAGCCGGACATCTACGTTAAAGGCGGCGACTATACGCTGGAAACGCTCGACCAGGACGAGCGGAGGGCGGTGGAGGGGGGCGGGGGAAGAATCGTGATCATCCCGTTTGTGCCGGGGAAATCGACCACGGCCGTGCTGGCCAAGCTCGCGCGGCTATAGGACCCGCGGGGGTCGAAGCGGGAGGCAGATGAAGATACTGGTGATATCGTTCGCAGGCAACGGCGACACCCTGTTTGCGACGCCGCTCATCCACGAATTGCGGGCGAGCTTCCCGCAGGCCTGTATCGAGGCCCTGGTGCGGTGGCCGGGGGCCAAGGGTCTGCTCGAAGGGAACCCGCACTTGAATGCCGTCTGCCAGAAGAACCTGATTGCGGAGGGCAAGATTGGGGGGCTGAGGTTTCTCTGGCAGTTGCGCCGCCGGCATTACGACGTCTCGATCAACACCTACCCCCAGAGCCGCATCGCCTATCGGTTCGTGGCCCGCTTCATCAATGCCCGAGTCCGGATTAGCCATCAATACGACAATGTCTCGGTGCTGGATCGCGTGCTGGTCAATCGGGTGCTGCCGCAGGATTATGAGCGGCATAGCATCGAGAACAACCTGGCCTGCCTGGCCTGCCTGGGAGTCAAGCCCGCGCTGCCCGAGCATGATTACGAGATATATCTCTCGCCGGCGGAACTTGCCTGGGCGGAGCAGTTCATCGCCGCGGAGAGGCTTTCCGGGCGGCGGCTTCTGGGCCTGCACGTCGGTTCAGGGGGCACCAAGAACCTCCTGCTCCGGCGCTGGCCCCTCGATCATTACCTGGAACTGCTCAGGCGGCTGAAGAGCGCGTGGCCGGAGCTGACGGTTCTGCTCTTTGGCGGACCACAGGAGCAAGCCGACCACGCCCGGCTGCTGGCTGCCGGCGGCGGCGAGGGCTTGCGGCATCCCCCTACCCGGGACCTCCGCCAGGCGGCGGCCTTGCTGCGCCATTGCCATGCCTTCTTGAGTGTGGACACCGTCCTCATGCACGTGGCCGCCGCCGTGAAAGTCCCAGGGCAGATCGTCATCGAGACGCCCACCTGGAACAAGCCCATCCAGCCGTATCGAAACCCGTTCGTCCTCGTCAAGAACCCCGCCGTGGCGGGCCGCAATCTCGAGTACTACCGCTATGACGGCCGGGGCATCCGCGGCACCGCTCAGGAATTGGCCCGCTGCATGGCATCCGTCTCGGTCGAAGAGGTCTATCGCGCGGTCGAAGCGGTGTTGAAGCGCGGGAGTTGAGACGCAGCCGTGGTTCCCGCAGGCGGGTTAGGCTGGGGGAATAGGGGAGCGTTGCGATTCCTCCTCAGCCAACTCCCGATTTTCGGGGTAGCACCCCCATGAATGGGGGTGTCAATGGGATGTGGTGCATAAGTAATGCCCGGCGCGGTGCTGCTTGGGTTTCATAGAAGATGGCACGCCCGCTGGAGCCGCAGTATTGTTGACCCGTGCGCAAGCGTGAGGGAAGGCGCCGCCGATCTCCTGGACTGGGAATCTGTGGCGTGGCCTCTTTTCAGTTCTGGAAAAGCGGGCTGAACAGGGCTAATGTGGCGGTCATGGCAATGACGCGACATTGTTGGAAGTGCGGTCTTGAGTACAAGCTGCCTGGCTCCCCTGGGCGTTCGGAGACTTGCCCTCGCTGCGGGTCGGACCTCAAGGTCTGTCTTAATTGCGGAAGCTACGATCCCCGCGTGGCGCAGCAATGCGGGGATGACCGCGCCGAGCCGGTTGCGGAAAAGCACCTGGCGAACTACTGCGAGTACTTTGATTTTATCCGGCGCGAGTTCGTGCCGCCAAAGGCCGCGCATCCCCGCGAGGACAAAGCGCGCGATGTCTTGAAGAAGCTGCTGGGGGACTGATGAGGGCCGGCGAGGCAGGACGCGAGGCGGCCCAAGGCCCTTTCTGATGAGCCTCCTTCGCGAGAAGCTGGAGGGGTCGCCCGAGTATGCGCGGGTTGTGCCTCTGGTTATCTTCGCAGGGCTGACGGCCCTCGAAGGCCGGCTCGGCGTGGGTTCGGAGTACTGGGTTTATCTCCTGAAGACCGCCGTGGGGGCGTGGATAATTCTCGAGATGCGCCCCTGCATCGAGGAGATGCGGTGGAAGATCAGTTGGGAGGCCGTGGTCGTGGGTGTGGGGGTCTTCGCGCTTTGGGTCGGGCTGGACGGGTACTACCCCAGGCTGGCCAGGCTCCAGGCGGGGGCCGGGTGGAACCCGCAGCGGCAGTTCGGCCAGGCGTCGGCCATGGCGTGGGTGTGCATCGTCACCCGCATCGCCGGCTCCACGCTGGTCGTGCCGCCGATCGAGGAAGTTTTTTATCGCTCGTTTCTCTATCGCTACCTGGTCAACAGCCGATTCCGGGCGGTGCCATTCAGCGAGTTTCATGCCCTGCCCTTTGCCGTGACCGCTCTCATCTTCGGTCTTGTGCATCCCCAGCGGTGGGTGGCGGGCATCCTGTGCGGCTTGGCCTACCAGGGCCTGGCGTTGCGCAAGAACCGCCTGGGGGATGCCATGACCGCCCATGCCGTGACGAATTTCCTGCTCGGCATCTGGGTCGTGTGGCAGGGGGGCTGGCATTATTGGTGACAAGCCGTGGTGCCGTGCCTGGTCCATGAAGATGAAGACCTGCTGGTGGTCAACAAACCCCCCGGCCTGAACACCCACGCGCCCGATTTGTACGCCGGGGAGGGCCTTTATGACTGGCTGCGCGGGCGCGAGTTGCGTTGGGGCGCGCTGGCCATCATCCATCGGCTCGACAAAGAGACCTCGGGCCTCATCGTCTTCTCCAAGACCCCCCTGGCGAACCGATCCCTGACCGCGCAATTCACGGGACACGCGGTCAGGAAGAAGTACCTCTTTCTCACTGACAGAGCCGTGCCCGGTCGGGAGGTGCTTGTCCGGAGCGCGCTCGCGCGGGCCGGGGAGAGGTATGTGAGCCGGCCCGCACATGAAGGCGCAGCCGTTGCCGAGACTCGTTTTCGTTTCCTGGGGAAGGCCATGCGCTGCCTTGGGCTTGCTTCAGCTCGCCTGGGGGCGTGCGAGGTGGTCGAAGCGGAGCCGCTTACGGGCCGGACCCATCAGATTCGCGTTCACGCCGCCGGGCAAGGCTTTCCGGTGCTGGGCGACACCCTCTACGGAGGGACCCCGGCGCCGCGCGTGTTTTTGCACGCCGCCGAACTGGCCCTCGAACACCCCGCAACCGGGCAACCGATCGTCTTTCGCGCGGCCGCCGCGTTCGACGACGCGGACAACGCGCGAGCCTGCCTGCGCGCCAGCCTCCTCGACCCGGAGGCGACCAACGCCTTTCGGATGGTGCATGGCGCGGCGGACGCGCGCCCCGGCTGGTATGTCGAGCGGTTTGGAGATTACCTTCTGTCCCAAAGTCACCAGCCGCCCACCGCTTCGCAACAGGCGGAATTGGGACGCCTGGTGAAGATGGTCTCCGGGCGAGGGGCTTGCCACAAAATCCTGAGACGTCAGGCCGGCAGGGCCGGCGCAGACGAGGTGTCGCCCCAGACTATCCTGGGAGAAGCCCCGCCTGAGCGGTTTGCCATTCTTGAGAACGGCGTCCGGTTCGAGATTGGCTTTCGCGAGGGATACTCTGTCGGATTGTTCCTGGACCAGCGGGACAATCGGCGGCGGCTCTTGAGCGGGCAGGTCGCCGCCGGGTTCGCTCTCCCGGAGCCGCCGCATCCCGCCCCCTGCGAGGTCCTCAATGCCTTCGCCTACACATGCGGTTTCTCGGTTTGCGCGGCCAAAGCAGGGGCGCACACGACCAGCATCGATCTATCAAAACGATACCTTGAATGGGGACGCCGCAACTTCACGCTCAACCAACTCGATCCGGACCGGCACGACTTCCTTCACGGGGACGTCTTCGATTGGCTGCGCCGGCTGGGCAGAAAAGAGCGGCGGTTTGATGTCATTCTGCTCGATCCTCCGACGTTCTCGCAATCCAGGGAATCCGGGGTCTTCAGGGCTCAAAAGGACTACGAGGCGTTGGTCGGCGCGGCCTTGCCGCTCTTGCGGGAGGGCGGTGTTCTTTTTGCCTCCACCAACGCCGCCGATTGGTCCCCGGAACAATTCCTCGCCGCCGTGGCCCGGCCCATCGAGGCAACCCGCAGACCCATCCTCCAGCGCCATTACGCCCCCCAGCCTCCCGATTTTCCCATCTCCCGTTCCGAACCGGCCTACTTGAAGACCGTCTGGCTGAGGATTGGAGCAGGGGGGAGGTGAGAGAACGGAGATATCGGTTCTTTTGCCGCCCGATGGCATCCTTATGGATGCAGACTCGCGGGTCTGTCCTGGATGTCCCTCCGGGACGAAGACTGGGCCTGAGATCTCAAGAGCACTCAGCTCCGCTGATGGTTATTATTGTGTCCCGCCGACCAATGGTGCAATGGCCCGCAACCATCATTTTGATGTGGTGTTCTATTCTGAGGCCGGTATAATTATTATATGACGCATGCTCGGAAAATGCTGGCAGGCATTGCCGTCGCCCTTGTGGTGGGCGCGGGTGCAATGGCCGCCGACACAACCGATTCTCCATCCAATCCGTACCAGGGGATTGTGGATCGGAACGTGTTTGCGTTGAAACCGCCTCCGCCTCCGCCGGACCCTGAAACGCTCAAGCCGCCGACTCCCGACTTCGAGCTCACCGGGATCATCACCATCGGGGGCAAGCGCGCCTTGTTCAAGGCCATTCCCAAGCATGGAAAGACCGCCGACCCTGCAGCCAAGGATCAGTCGTTCATGCTCAGCGAGGGACAGCGCGAAGGCGAGGTCGAGGTCAATCGTATCGACGAGATCGCCAGAGTCGTTACTGTGACCTGCGGCGGGGCGGTCATCACTCTCGACTTTACGAACAATGCCGCAAAGGCCGTCGCAGTGGCGGCCCCCGCGCCTCCGCCCCGGCCCCCTGTTCCGGGCGTCGGCCCGCGGGCAGGGGTCCCCCCCATCCAGCCTCCCCCCCCTGCCCGCGCCGGTTTGAGGCAGCCGGGCGGACCCGGCAACGACAAGCGGCCCATTCGCGGCGGGGGTGCGATGGGCATGGGCGCTGCTCAGCAGACCAGCTCGGTCGCCCAGCAGGACTCTGGGCTGACTCGCGAGCAACAGGAAATTGTTATGGAAGCGATGCGCGAGCAGGGCCAGAGTGACCCTGCAACGCCGATGCCGCCTCTCCCGCCGACCTCACTGTCGCCCTTGATTGAGGCTGCCAACGAGGAAGGCAAAGCCCCCGCCGCAAACTCAGGCCCGCCGATCCCTGCTTTCACAGCGCCTGTGCCGCCGGGTCCCGCGAGGCCTTTCTGACCGCGCAACGATCGCTAATCGTGGTGTAAGATTTCGACATCCACCGTCTCGAGTGTGTTGGTCTCGGCTGCGCCGGAGGACGACAAGACGATGCTGAAAGTGAAATTGGTCGAGGTATCGAATCCCTGGCATAAGGGCGGGCCTTGGCTGGTGCTCCCATAAACCGCGGGCGCGCCGGTGGGAAAGCTGATCTGGGAATTCGGGGCGTTGCGATTGGCGATCTCTCTCATGCCGAAGAGGGAACTGTATCCCGCAGGCCCGGTGAAACTGGCCATCAGGGTAGCGCCGTAGTAATAGCGCACCTCGACGCCGGTCGAGCCATTGGCCGAGAGCAGGCACGAGGCGCGCAGGGTCCCGTTGGTGCCGATGGCGTTGGCCGGGACGGACACGCTGTAAACTGTGGTTGGGATGGCGGAATTGGTGACTCCGACCGGGGTGTGGCAGCAGGCGAACAATCCAAGCGGGGCGGCCGGGAGGTTGGTCAACCCGGCGCCGTTGCCGGCGAAGGTGCCGGAGAATGTCCCGTTGCCGCCGTTGGTGACGCTCCTGGCCGCGGCGGCGTAGGAGGCGGTCAAGCCGCTCGCCCGGTCTTTTTGGTACTGCAGCAGGTCGACGAAAACGGGGGAGCTGCTGTGCGTGTATTGCTCCATGCCCACAGGGACATAGATCGCGGTCTGGTTAAGGCCGCCGATGCCTTGGCCGAAGATGAGCGTGGGGGCCGTGCCATACACGCCCTCCAACGGGCCGCCCACCCCCCCGAGCGTCGGCCAACCGCTCCAGGAGGGTAGCGTGGTGAAGAAGAGTCCTGTGATGTTAGTCCAGACCAGAGATCCGACGCAGAGTCGCTCCCTGTAGGGTCCGGTGGAAAAGACCTGGTTTTGGGGGTTGGCTTCCAGGATCTCCATTCCCTCGGAATTTGGGGCCATCACGGTGCCTTCGACTATCGCCCAACTGTTCGAGAGGACAAGCGAGTAGGTGTTTGTGGTCGAGGCGCCCAGGGACATGATTGCCCCGCCGCGAATCTGAATCGAGTCGCTATTGACAGAGACAATTGCCGGCGCATCCACATCATTCTCGATGTTAATACTGTTGAGGCAAAGCAAACCTCCTGTTTGGAGAATGGCCGGGCCGGCCAATGTGGCGCCTCCGATGTCGCAGTTGTCCATCGTGAGAGTGCCGAAGGCGAGCAAGACGCAATTGCTGTAGGCCCCGATGGTGGTGTTGGCGACCTCATTCACATTGAGGACTGGAATGTTGGTGCTGGTAAAGTAGCGTCCTCGCCCTTGGTAGTAACCCCACCCCACCCCGCTGAAGCAACTGGACTCGACCCTGAGAACGCAGGCTGAAGCATTGAGGATGCCGTAGAGGAAGTTGCTGGCGCCACAACTGATGATCCGGGCATTATCGGTTGCGCCCCACTCTCCATCAAAGGCAAAGGCGCCGTTCGTGTTGAAGGTCGAGGCGGAGCAGAAGATTTGCTCGAACCGCGTGCAGTCGGGCGGGGGGATGCTATAGGGATTGCCTTGGATGAGGAAAACGCCGGCGGCGGGGGATGTTTGTCGAATATGGGCGCGCGCCGGCGGGTCTGCGTCCGGGAAGTGGATCCCCTCCCCGGAGCCGCGGATTGTGACGGCGTTGGTGATCATAAGCCAGTTGGAAATCTTGTAATAGAGCTTTGCGGCCGAGAGGCGGGCCTCAAGCCGGTTGCTTGCGCAGTAGTTAATCCAGGTCTGGAGCGCGACGGTGTCGTCAGCCACCCCGTCGCCCACAGCCCCGAACATCTCGGGGAGGGCAAACCCCTGACTCGGCAGGCGTGCCAAAGGAACGGTGCCCGAGGCCAGCGAGCCGGCATTCAGGTTGGTCAGTCCGGCTGCATCCCCTCCGAAAGCGCCCGTGAGGCTGACGCCGGCCTGGCCGTTGGTGAGGAGGGTCACGGGTAGTTGCCCCATTGGAATAGTGCCGCTCAACTGTGTGGCGGGCAGCGTGCCTGAGAGGTTGGCCGCCGCGTCGGCCAGCAGCGCATAAGGCGTGGCGGTGAGCGCCTGGAGCGGGGCCAGGCTTGTAAAGGACCCTGTGCCGGCGCTGCGCACATCAATCTGCAGCCACTGGCCGCCCCCGTAGAAGACCGGCCCGAAGTTAAGGGCCACGGTAAACAGGCCGTTGGAAATCGAGACGGCGGAGTTTGTCAACGGCCCCGCCACGAGGACGCCGTTGGTGGGGGCATCGTAGAGCGTGAATCGAACATCGTAAATCCCGTTGGCCGGGCTGCCGCCGACATCAAGCCGCCCCTGGTAAGTAAACGCCGTGGCAATCGGATCAATCGTGGCAGCGGTCAAGTTGCCTGGACTCAACGCAAAAGCGAGCAGGCCGAGGACCAACAACACATCAGCGCCAATGCGTCTGGCAGAGCTCATAGTGCCAGAGTGTAGGCGAGCACAGCGATTGGTGCAAGGTGATCAGAACGGCGACGAAATCCGAAAACCGAAATCCGAAATCCGAAGGAAATCCGAAATCCGAAGGAGAAGGTCGGAAGGCGTTCGAGCACTGACGCCTTACAGTACCGAGGCCGCAGGCGGTTCCATGTCATGCAGTGATCGCACTGACTGGGGGATCAGACGCGGCCTTCGGATTTCGGATTTCGGATTTCCTTCGGATTTCGGATTTCGGTTTTCGGATTTCCATGCTGTCGCTTCTTCCATTCTTGACTCGCCGCCCGGCCCTTCATATAAGCCGAGGTGTCAGACTGGCGGGTTGTCTCGGCCGGTCAGTTGCATGAATGTCCTGTTTATCTATTCGACCCGGAGCTGCAGGTCGCCGCGGACCCCGCTGGAATCGCTTCAGGACATTCACCTCGGCATCTCGTACATTTCGGCGGTCTTGAAGGCCAAGGGACATTCGGTGCGCGGCATCGTCCTTTCGAGCGAATGGGCGCGCAAGAGTGAGGAGATGCTCGACGCCGCGATGGCGGAGTTCAATCCGCGGGTCGTCTGTTTTACCTCAGTTTCATCGCAATACGAGTTCATCCACGAGCTTGCCCGGCGGATCAAGGCGCGCCGGCCGGGGGCGTTCCTGCTGATTGGCGGGGCTTGCGTGTCTCTCGATCCGCAGGCGGCCATCGGCGGGTCTTTCGATGCGCTCTGCGTTGGCGAAGGCGAGTACCCGGCGGCGGAGTTGGTTGAGGCCCTCGAGGCCGGGCGGTCTCCTCGAGGGATTCCCAATCTTTGGATAAAGACCCCCGGCGGGCCGGTGGAAACCAATCCGACCCGGCCGTTTTTGCCCGATCTGGACGAGTTGCCCTTTCCGGATCGCCAGATGTGGGAGCCTTGGGTCCACCCGGACGGCAAGGCCAGGCAGACGCTTCTGGTCTCGCGCGGCTGCCCCTTTCGATGCGCTTATTGCAGCAATCATGCCCTGCGCAAACTCGCTGACGGCCGTTACGTCCGGTTTCGGTCCCCGGCCAACATTGCGGCCGAACTCACCCACCTGCGCCGGGCCTATCCCGAGATGCGCGAAGTTTATCTGCAGTCGGAGACGATCGCGGTGGACCTGGATTGGGTCAACGAACTTGGCGACAAGCTCGCCCAGTTCAACCGCCCGCCGGCGGAGCCGTTGCGGTTGACCTGCAACTTGCGCGTGAACCGCTCCAGCCTCGACGCCCGGTTTTTCGACGCCTTGGCCAGGGCCAACGTCCGCACCGTCGAAATCGGTTTGGAATCCGGCAGCGAACGGGTCCGCCAGCAAATCCTGCGCCGGACCTATACCAACCGGGAGTTTCTGACCGCGGTGGACCTGGCGCGCCAGCACGGAATGAGGGTCAACCTCTACAACATGGTCGGCCTACCCACCGAGACCTCCGCCGAGCACCTTGAGACCGTGGAGATGAATCGCCGCGTCTGTCCGGACCGGTGCTACACCAGCATCTTCTATCCGTACCCGGGCACCGACCTCTACGCGATGTGCGAGAGCCAAGGCTTGCTGAAGCACCACGTGGCCACCGTTTGGGAGCGCTCCCTGGCGACCCTCGACCTGCCCACGTTCCCACGCCCCCAAATTCAGCGCGCCTACGACTGGTTCGAATTCCGCGTTTACCGGGGCCGGAGGTCGTTCCTGTTCCGGCTGCGAAAACTCATCAGCCGGAAGATGCGGTCGCGCGGGTGGCTGAGCACCCTCTTCAACCGCTTGCTCCCGCTCTGGCATCGGCTTACCCAACGGGCGAGAGCGTGAGAGCGTGGCCAGAGATGCGATGGCCTCCGCACCTTACGCGGACCTTCGCACAGAACGGTGCAAGCTCCGGGAGAATTTCATTGAGAATTGAAAATCGGTCATTGGCAAACGAACACGATTGCCGTTGACCAATTCTCAATTCCCAATTCTCAATCAGCCGTAATGCTTCAGGACACATGCCCATTCGGCGCCGAGATGCGCCACCTTCTTGCATCCTTCTACCCGGTCTCCTCCCGTGGTCCGGGGGGTGGGCCTTTGTCGGCGGCGGAGGCGAGCCTTCGCTTCAGGCGCAGGATGGCCCAGTGGATGGGCAATGCCCGGGAGCGCAGGCGGGAAAGGAAGCGGTACTTGGATTTGAAAATCATCAGCGTTGACGACTCAGCGCCGCCGAATCTCCGTTTGAAATCCATCGTGCCCGCCAGGTTGTAGGTCTTCATGCCGCGGGCTTTCCAGTACCGCATGGCGTGCCATTGGAGCAACTCGTTTGGATGGAGGTGTTGGTGCTGGCGCCAACTGGCCCCCGCCCAATAAAAGGCGGCAGGCTCCAGCCCGATATAGACGCCGGTGGCGACGCATTCTCCTCCCGGGGCGCGCGCGCGGAGCATGAGCAGCCCGCCTGTAGGCCCGAAATGCTTCATCAACGTCCGAACGCGCTCCGCCCCGAAATGCGGGACCATTCCCTGCTTGGCAAAGACGTCCCTGAATTGAGCGGCGAACTCGTCGGCAAACGCCGAGTCCTTGGCCTCCTCGATGACCACACCGTGTTTTTCCCCGCGCCGGATGTCGCGGCGGCGGTAACTGTTCATGTTGTTGAACAGGGTCTCTTCGCTCAGGGTCAGGTCGTTGATGATGGTGGCGTGGACCTCGTGACCGAAGCCCAAGCCCTCGATGTCCTCCACCGAGACGTGAGAATCAGTCACCTCCACGTGGATGCACCCCAGGTCCTTGAAGGCGAAATCGGAGAGGGCCTCGACGGCCATGCGCCGCGGCACCTCCGCGCGCAGGTTGAACCCCATGTAAGGCGTCGACCAACCGCGGAACGGGCTGCCCAATATCTTGAAGCCGAACTTTTTTACAATTAGCCCCGTGAAGTACCCCAGGACCTCATCCCCGGCCTTGAGCGCCGCGATCACGGGCTGGCCGCGCTGGTCCTCCGCCAGGAAGCCGAGGTAGGCGGGGCTTTGGTGAGGGATTCTATCCGGAGAGGCCGCCAGGGCCTGAGCCCACTGGGCAGCGTCGAATCTGACACGTTCAAATCTGGCCATTCGTCACGCTCCACACTGGAACACGTAAAAGGCCTGTCCCCAGTATCCGGCCCGGCTGACGGCTCGAAAGGCCCCGGTTTCGGCAAAGACGGGCGCGTAGCTGTCGGGCACGAGCATTCTCTCGGTGAAGATCACAGTCACCTGTTTGTTCAGACTGCGGGCGCGCGCGGCCAGGGTGTCCAGGACCGTCCGAGTGAGGCTCCGCGAAAAGGGCCGGAACATCAGCAACAGGTCGGCATCGGTCTGTCCGCAGAAGGCCAGGGCATCGATTTGGACGATTTCAATTGGGGAGAGTGTTCCTGACGGCGGGCGGCAGCGGGCGGCGTTCTGGCGGGCCGCCTCGCAGAATTCGGCGGCCAGATCGACTCCCGTCACCTTCTCGAATCCATATTCGGCCGCGAGGATGCAGGCCCGCCCCAGGCCGCAGCCCACATCCACGAAATGCAGCTTTCGGGGGAACTTCGCTTTTCTGAGGAACTTGCGGAACCCCCAGCCGTTGATGGGGCCATACTGGGTGGCGTCGAGCAGCCTGGCCCGGTCAAAGGAAGTTCCGGGCAGCAGGATGATGCCGCTGGTCTGAATCCGGTAACGCCGATCAAAGCACCTCAGGTACTTCTCGTCCAACGAGGCCAGCAGAGTGGACATCGAGGCGCCGAGGCCCGCGCCCCGCAGGAGGGTGCCCAACCTCCTGGTTGCCGAACCAAGGGTGTGATGTCCCAACAGACGCGACATAGATGCGCAGGCCTTTTATAGCAGCCGGGCGGGATCGGCAATAAAAAAAGGGCGCCCGCTTCGGGAAAGCCGCAAAAAAGGGTTGCGCCCAGGGGCGGATTTTGTGCTAATCTGGACGCGAGATGGCAAGTCTGTATAATCGTTCAATGTCATGACAAGCGCCTCCACACTTCTGCGGTCCCTACTCGTGTATGGGCTTTGCCTGCCTCTGGCGGTGTTCCTGGGTTACATGATGGGGACGCCAGACCCGACGACGTTCGTCGTTGTTCTCATTGTCATTTTCGTTCTCATGCTGCCGTTGATCCTGCGCTGGCATCACGTGTGGCTGATCGCCGTATGGAACACGACGGCCGTCATCTTTTTCCTGCCGGGCAGCCCTCAATTGTGGATGGGGATGGCCGCCCTCAGTTTGCTGATGTCCATCCTCCTGCACATGCTTAACCGGGACGAGAGATTCCTCTGGGTGCCCTCGATAACCGTATCGCTGATCTTCCTTGGGGTGGTCGTGCTGGTCACCGCCCGGCTGACGGGCGGCTTTGGCCTCCGTGCCTTTGGCAGCGAAGTCCACGGTGGCCGGCGCTATTTCCAGCTTCTGGCCGCTATCATGGGCTACTTCGCTCTGACGGGGAAACGCATCCCTCAGGAACGGGCCCTTCTCTACGTGTCTCTTTTCTTCCTCGGCTATGCCACGCTGGCCGTCGGCAATCTGGCCGGCATGATTAGCCCCGCGTTCAATTTCCTGTTCCTCCTCTTTCCGGTGGAAGACCTTTCGGCCCTCAGGAACGACCCGGTGACCACCACGGGCCTCATCATGCGTTCGGGCGGCTTGACGATGCTGGGCATGGGCGTTTTCTGCGCCATGCTCGCCCGCTACAACCTTCGAGGCGTCTTCGACCTGCGCCGCCCCCTCCGATTGCTGCTTTTCGGGGCCTTCGTCTTGATTGGCGCGTACGGCGGATTCCGCTCCATGATGGTCCAGTTGTTCCTTATGGCCGGGGCCCTGTTCTGGCTGGAGGGCCTTTACCGGACCCGGGTCCTTCCGACCACCATCACCCTGGCGGTGCTCGGCGGGGCTCTCCTCTTCGCTTTTGCCCCAAGCCTGCCCCGCTCCATCCAGCGCTCCTTCGCGTTCGTGCCGATGATCCACATCGATCCCGCGGTGAGGGCCGACGCGGATTTCTCGAACGAATGGCGCATCCGAATGTGGGAGGAAGTTCTGCCGGACGTGCCGCACTACCTCATCCTGGGTAAGGGCTACAGTTTCGACCCCAAGGACGTGGACATCGCCCGAATGAGCCTCCGCTCCACGTCCTCCGCCGAAAGCTGCGAGGTCGTAGGCGACTACCACAACGGCCTCCTCTCGGTCATTCTTCCTTTTGGAATCCTCGGCGTCGTCAGCTTCTTCTGGTTCATCGCCGCCGCGGGGCGCGTGTTTTACCTGAACTTCAAATTCGGGGACCCGGCCCTCCACAACATCAACACGTTCCTCCTGGCCTTCTACATCGCCAAGTTCATCTTCTTCTTGACCGTATTTGGCTCCCTTTACGTGGACTTGGCCACCTTCGCCGGCCTCGTGGGCTTGAGCATCAGCCTCAACGGCGGCGTGTCACAACGTCAGGCGGAGGTCCTCGAACCGGCGCCCGTCATCAACCGGTTCCGCCTCACGCCGGGCCTGGGCAGACCGGTGGGCGTTTGAGGCCTGCGATCCGGTAGGCGCTCAGGAAGTTGCGCGCCATGCGGGCGGGCGAAAGATAGTCTCGGCTTTGGGCCAGCGCGGCGGCCTCCACCTGCCCGCGGCCCAGCAACGGATGCCCCGCCGCCGCCCTGATTGCCGCCACGAATCCCTCCAAGTCGCCCGGGGCGAACAACAACCCATTCCGCCCGGGAAACACATAGTCCGGCACGCCGCCGGTGTTCGAGGCGACGACCGGGACGCCCGCCACCACGCATTCCTTCACCGCGTTGGGACTCACGTCCGCCCGGGTGGGCAGCAGCATGAGCGTGGCCGTTTCCAGCTCCCGGGCCACCTCGTGCGGCAGGAGGTGCTGCTTAAACTCCACGCTCTCCCATAGCGCCGCGGAGACCAAGGGCCTGATTGTCGCAAGGTATTCCAAGTTTGGCCCGCTGATGACCTCCAAAGTAAAGGCTATTTCCTGTCTGAGCCGGTCCAGGGCCCTGAACAACAAATCCGTTCCCTTCCGAAAGCCGAGCGTGCCGACAGAGATGAAGCGAATCGGCTCAAGCCGGGGCCGGCGGCGGACCTCGAAGAAGGCCTGGTTCGGCGCGTGCTCCGCCTGCTGGATGCGGGTCCGGGGATAGCGGGCCTTGAGATAGCTCACGGCATAGTTGGATTCCGTGGTCACAACCGGGGCGCGCCGGAGGCACATCGGCTCGAACCGCTCGAGGAACCGATCATATCGCTCCATCGGCACCCGTTCCCGATACCACCCCAGAAGACCCTGGACCGTCATCACGTACGGACGCCCCAGCCGATGGGCGACCAGTGGCGCCCCTTTCTCCATCCCCCACGCATGCACCAGGTCCGGCTCGATCCGCCGGCAGACCCCGCCGATGAGCAGCGTGTCCACCCAGAACAACGAGCCGAGCCGCAGCCACGGAGCGGCTTTCAGGACATGAAAGACCGTTCCGTTCCGCTCGAATTCGAAGGACCGCGTCAGACCCTTGCGCAGGAGTATGACATGCACCCGCAGGCCCGGGTCCTTCTCGAATTCAGAAAGCAGCACCATCTGCCACGTGGCCGGATGCCGCCGCGGGGAGGCCCGCAGGGCCTCGGGCACCTCCGGCAGCCATTCGACGGGGAAGTCGGAAATCCAGGCTACGGTTAGCGGTTTGTCTGCCACTTCAAGCGCCCGAACCTAGTGCGGCGTCGTCGAAAAAGCCATCCTTTTGTTGGCGCCGAAACCTCATTGCCATCCCGCGCCGCGGCAGGATAGACTGTATCCCAGACGCCCTTAGTGTTCATGACCACTTAGATACATGCTCGACTCGTCACGCAACGAAGAACATTTCCTGGGGGCCGATATTCTCCGTGGCATCGCTATCTTGTCGGTGGTGCTCTACCATGCGTTCGGGCGTCTGTATGGGTTCTACCTGCCCTGGAACGGGTATTGGCGGGACTTCCACAACTCTCCGAACCCGCAGCTTGTCTTTTTCTACCCGGTTTCCTTCGGGTGGGCGGGCGTGGCGCTGTTCTTTGTGCTGAGCGGGTTCTGCATCCATACGTCCTTTCTGCGCTCGCGTCGCTTTACCAACGCCCAGTTCTTCTGGCAGCGTTTCTGGCGGATATATCCCGCCTACCTCCTGGCCATGGTCGCCTTTGCCTGCATGGGACGGCTCAAGTTAGCGTCTCCCGGCGGGCTGAAGCAACTCCTCTCCCATGTGCTGCTCATCCACAATTTTCACCCTTCCTCGCTTCACGGGATCAATCCCTCTTTCTGGAGCATCGCCACCGAGGTCCAGCTTTATCTCCTATTTCCGCTCCTGTTGCTTTTGCGCCGGCGATGGGGTATGGGCGCGTGCCTGGCGGTCACTTTCGCGGCCGGTCTGGCCGGGCGCGGGATGGCGGTGGCTCTGTGGGGCTTGCCCGAACATGTCATAAGCCCCGCCTTTAGTTGGCCGATAACAACCTGGTTCGATTGGACGCTGGGCGCCTACGTCGCGGAGCGGGCCCTGCAGCAGAAAAACGCCTTCGGCAGGCACGCGCTCTGGTTGGCTCTCATCGTGCCTGCCTTCGTCTTGAGCACCCTGTGCAAGCCGCTGACGATATTCAGCTTCACTCTGGCCGCCACGGGTTCCGCCGTCGTCCTGGACCTGATGGTGCGGGCGCGCTTCCGCGGGAACTTCGTTTTGACCGGCCTGGCGTTTGTCGGCCTCATCAGTTATTCGCTCTATCTGTGGCACCAGCCTTTGCTCTCCAGGTTTCCCGTGTGGTTTGGGCGCCTTGCCGCCCCGCCCTGGGCGGCCTCGATCGCCACCCCGTTGGCGATCGGCCTGCTCTCCTGGGTCTCCTACCGGTTCATCGAGCGGCAGGGCAGCAAGTTGGGAAAGGCTCTCTGGGGCCGGATGGCAAGTCCGGCCCGCTCCGTTCCTCGCGGCGTGATGCCCACTTCCTCCCAATCGCGCTGAGAGGCCGTCTTGCCGGCGCTTTTAGAAAAACCCGCGATGCGCATCGGGAATGGGGGCGCCCCTTTTTCCGTTTGACGCCCCGGTGTCCCGCTGCACAATGGCCCGACAAATGTTGGCCACGCTGAAAAAAATCCCGCTTTGGGTCCGAGCGGCGCCGAGGAAACTCAATTTGTGCTGGCGCGTCCTGCGTGCGCCCTATTTCAAATGGGTGCTCCCGGGTCACTTCTATTCTCCATTGCCGGACATGGCCGACGTGGCCCAGCGGTCGCCGGTCCTGTTCGCTCCCCCGCCGGCGGCCTTGCCTGGAATCGACCTCCGCCCCGAAGGGCAGGCCCTGTTGCTGAAGGAATTCGAGGTCTTCTACGCCCATCTTCCCTTCGAGCGGACCCACAACCCCCAATCCAGGTTCAGTCGCCCGAACGGGTCTTTCCCCTTCCAGGATGCTTTCGCTTTGCACGCAATGATCCGGCGTTTCAAGCCGGCACGAATGATCGAGGTCGGGTGCGGGTTTTCGAGTTGCGTCATCCTGGACACTTGCGAGGCCCTGAAGCTCAACACCCGCCTGACCTTCATCGAACCCTATCCGGCCACGCTCCTGGCCCACGTTCGGCCCGAGGACCGGCGCCGCTTTGAGCTGAGGCAGGAAATAATCCAGAACGCCCCCCTCGACCTGTTTGCCACTCTGCAGGCTGGGGACATCCTCTTCATTGACACATCCCACGTGAGCAAGATCGGCAGCGACGTGAACTTCATCTTCTTTGAAATCCTCCCCGTGCTGAAGCCGGGTGTCGTGGTCCACTTCCACGACATGTTCTACCCCTTCGAGTACCCGGTGGAGTGGCTTCGCAAGGGCATGTTTTGGAACGAGGCCTACGTGCTCCGGGCCTTCCTCATGTTCAATCCCGGCTTTGAAATCCTGCTCTTCAACAGTTACTTGAACCACTCCATGCCCGACGTCATCCGGTCCCGCTTTCCGTTGTCCTGGGAGGACCCCGGCACCAGCCTGTGGCTGCGGCGGGCGTGAGCTCTGGCGCAAATTGCTTTGCATTGCGGTTTCACGGGAAGCATACTCCCGGCATCGACCTGTCACGTTGCAAATGAGTTTACGCTTACGGGAGCGGCTCTACAAGGGCCTCCACGAAAAGAACGCCATTCAGAGATTCGTGGCCAGGCGGTTCTTGTTCGGGCCGTTTCAACGGCTCGGCTTCCACATCACGGGCGACCATTTCTATGAGATCGTGCCCAACACACGGACCGTGGCCAGGCTTTACCCCGAGGGCCCTCGCCCGCTGACGGCAATCGATTGGCGTTTGGCCGAGTCCGAGCAACGGGCGCTGAGGCTCATCGGGCTTTTCGGGGCCGAATACGCCGAGGCCTGCCGGAGCAACGGCTTTAAGGAGAACAATCCTTACTTCAAAGGGTTCGACTCGCTCGGCCTCTACATGATGCTTCGCGACTTGAAACCGGAGAAGCTCATCGAGGTGGGACAAGGGGTTTCAACCCAGGTGGCAATGTGGGCCTTGCAGCGGAACACCGAGGAAACCGGCCGCTCCGTCGAGTTTGTCTCGATCGACCCTTACAAACGCGCCGGCGATCTCCGGTGCCCGGAGCGGGTCCGCATGAAGGTTCTGAACCAGCCCTTGCAGTCGGTCGATTTCGACGCGCTTCTGGAGGGCTGTCGGTTTGTCTTTATCGATTCCACCCATGTCTATAAGTTCGGCAGCGACGTCGCGCTCGAATTCGTTCGGATTTACCCGCGGCTGCTTCCGGGGACGGTCCTGCATTTGCACGATATTTATTCGCCGTACGAATATCCGCTGGATTGGCTGGTCTATTGGAAGCGCTTCTGGAACGAGCAATACTTCCTGGAATGTTTCCTGATGTTCAACAGCGCCTTCGAGGTCCTTTTGCCAATGAACCTGCTCACGCGGCAATCCAAGGCAATGGGCGAGGCGGCGCATCGGTTGCCGTTGTCGGAGAAATTCCGGTTCCGGGGGAGTTCGTTTTACCTGCTGCGCAAATGAGCCAGAACAGTTCGGCTACCCAGCATACCCCGGCAACGTTCATCGGCTCGATTCTTGCGCGTGTGCGCCTTTGGCCCTCGCTGCTGTGGCGATGGGAAGCGCGGCTGAAGGGGGTGCAATTCGAGGGCCGCAGCGTGTTCCTGGGCCGGCCGCTTCTCAGTATGATCAAGGGGTCCCGCATCGTCCTGGGGGACGGGGTCCGCATCGCCAGCGCCGTGCGGGCCAATCCGCTGGGCTGCCTTCAACCGTCCGCGCTCCGGGCGATGGCTCCCGGGGCACAGCTCATCCTGGGCCCCAATGTGGGAATCAGCGCCACCGTGCTTTGCGCCGGCGCCTCCATCGAGGTGGGCGAGGGCACCATCATGGGCTCGGGGGCAATGGTCCTCGATCACGACTTCCATAGGCCCTTGGGCGAGTGGGGTTGGGCCGACGAACACCAGACCAATGCCCGGCCCGTCAAGATAGGCCGTGGCGTCTTTGTGGGCGCCCGGGCCATTATCCTCAAAGGCGTGACCGTCGGGGACCGCGCCGTCATCGGCGCCGCCGCCGTCGTTACCTGTGACGTGCCGCCCCGCCACCTCGCCGTCGGCAATCCCGCGCGGGTCATTCCACTCAAGGCGTGGCCTGAGGCCAGCGAGGTGTAGAGATGCCTGGTGGCGATGAGAGCGCGGCGATGACGCGGCAGAATCGAAGACAGTTCCCCGGTGGAGGTCTTGGTTGAGGCGGCTGACCGGTCGAGGATTTGGTGAACATCTCTTCCTTGCCCCGCCATGACGAGCGGCAGTAGCTTGTGTTCATGTCGCATGCGGACTTTGTTCATCTCCATCTGCACACCGAGTATTCCCTGCTCGATGGGGCGTGCCGTGTGGACCGTTTGGTCGAGCGGGCGGAGGAGTTGAAGCTTCCCGCGCTGGCCATCACGGACCACGGGGTGCTGTACGGCGCGGTGGATTTCTACAAGGCGGCGCGCGAGAAGGAGATCAAACCGATCATTGGCTGCGAGGTCTATGTCGCCCCGGGGAGCCGGTTCGATAAGAAAACCGCCTCCGGGGGCCGGGACGTGTATCACCACTTGGTCCTTCTGGCCAAAGACCAGGCCGGCTACAAGAACCTGATTCAGCTTGTCACCCAGGCCCATCTGGAGGGGTATTACTACAAGCCCCGCATCGATAAAGAACTCCTGGCCGCTCACAAGGAAGGGCTGATCGCCCTCTCCGGCTGCCTGGCAGGCGAGGTCCCCGAGTGCATCCTCAGAGACCAACTGCCCCACGCCAGGGAGGCGATCGATTGGTTCAAACAGACCCTGGGCGCGGACAATTATTACCTTGAACTCCAGAACCACGGCCTGGCTGAGCAAGCCAAAGTCAACCGGCACCTCATTGCCCTGGCGTCGGAGTTCGGACTGAAGCTGGTGGCGACCAACGACGTCCACTACATCGACAAAGCCCACTCACACGCCCACGATTGCCTGATATGCATCGGGACCCAGAGCCTGCTGAGTGATACCAAGCGAATGCGCTACGCCGAGCAGCAGTTTTATCTCCGCTCGGCCGAGGAGATGAAGGAGCGTTTTGCCGAGACGCCCCAAGCGGTGCAAAACACGCTCGAGGTCGCCGAAAAATGCAACCTCGAAATCCAGTTCGGCACGCTCCACTACCCGGTCTTCAACCCGGCCGGGTCTGTTACCCGGGAGGACTGCTTGCGCGGCCTTGTGGCTGAAGGTCTGGGCAAGCGGTACGGTATCCGCGCCCGCGCCGAGGGCCGCCAATTCATTGTCGAGCCGATTTCCGACCCCGTGGCCGCGGAGGCCGCCGAGGGCGTGATGAAGCGGCTGGACCACGAGCTGGAGGTCATCGAGAAGACGGGGTTTATCAGCTACTTTCTGATCGTGGGGGATTTCATCCGGCGCGGCCACGAGATGGGCGTGGCCTGCGTGGCGCGCGGTTCCGCCGCAGGCTCGATCGTCACCTACCTCCTGGGCATCTCGAACGTCGATCCGATCCGCTACGGCTTGCTCTTCGAGCGGTTCCTCAACCCCGAACGGGTCAACCCGCCGGATATTGACATTGATTTCGCCGACGACCGGCGCGGGGATGTCATTGAATACGTTCGCGGGAAATACGGCCGGGACGCCGTCGCCCAGATCGTCACCTTCGGCACCATGGGCGCGAAATCGGTTGTGCGGGATGTCGGGCGGGTCATGGGCCTGACGTTCGGGGAATGCGACCGCCTGGCCAAGATGATTCCGGCGGACCTGAAGATGACGCTCGAAAAGGCGCTCAAACAGTCCCCGGAGCTCAAGGCGGCCTACGAGAGCGAAGAAGTCACGCGGGAGTTGTTCGACACGGCGTTCGTCCTCGAAGACATCACTCGCAATGCCTCCGTCCACGCCGCCGGGGTGGTCATCGGAGACCAACCCCTGGTCAACCTCCTGCCGCTCAAGCAGGACGAGGACGGGGCTATCGTGACCCAGTACGCCATGGGACCGGTGGGCGAGTTGGGCCTGCTGAAGATGGACTTTCTCGGCCTCAAGACCCTCACTGTCATTCGGAATGCCTGCGAGATGGTTCGGCAGACTCGCGGCATCGAGGTGCCCATCGATCATCTTCCCCTGGATGACGCCAGGACCTACGACCTGCTCAACAAGGCCAACACCCTGGGCGTCTTTCAATTGGAATCAGGCGGGATGCGGGACCTCTGCCGCAAATTCCAGATTGGCAGCGTTGAGCACATCACCGCCCTCATCGCCCTCTACCGGCCCGGGCCGATGGAGCTGATTCCGGAGTTTGTGGCCCGCCGCCACGGCGAGGTGAAGATCGAGTACGAGCACCCCCTCCTGGAACCGATTTGCAGGGAGACGTACGGCATCATGGTTTACCAGGAGCAGGTGATGCAGGCGGCCCAAGTGCTCGCCGGCTACACGCTGGGCGGCGCCGATATGCTGCGCCGGGCGATGGGCAAGAAGAAGCTCGAGGAGATGGCCAAGCAACGCGATACCTTCGTCAAAGGCTGCGCCCGGCTCAACGGCATCCTCCCCGCCAAGGCCAACCAGATATTCGATCTGCTCGAAAAGTTCGCGGGCTACGGTTTCAACAAATCCCACGCCGCCGCTTACGCCATCGTCGCTTACCAAACGGCCTACCTGAAAGCCAATTACCCCGTCGAGTTCTTCTGCGCCATGATGACCAGCGACGTGGCAGACACGGCGAAGCTCAGCGAGTACATCAGCGAGGCCCGGACCATGGGGATCGAGGTCTTGCCGCCGGACATCAACGAGAGCCGGCTCTACTTTGCGCCGGCCTCCGCCAACCGTGCTGGCGCGCCCGGAACCTCGCCTTCAGGGGGCAGCCCGGCCGCCGCCTCTCCGGCCGCCTTGGCGATCCGTTTCGGCCTCGCCGCCATCAAGGGAGTAGGCCAGGCCTCCGTCGAGGCCATTCTTAAAGCGCGCGACCAGGCCGGGCCCTTTAATTCCTTGAGCGACATGTGCGAGCGGGTGGACGACCGGTCGGTGAACCGCAAGGTGCTCGAGGGGCTGATCAAGGCCGGGGCTTGCGATTGCCTGGGCCAGACCCGCGCTACGCTCTTTGCTCAGATCGATCGCACCCTTGCCCGGGCTGCCGGCGTCATTGCCGACCGGCAACGGGGGCAGAGCTCTCTCTTCAGCCTGTTCGAGACCCCCGGTTCCCCCGCGCCCGAGACCGCCCAACCTCTCCCGGAATGGCCCGAGCGCGAACTCCTGGCGCATGAAAAGGAATTGCTCGGGTTCTACGTCACCGGCCATCCCCTGACCCCTTATCTCCCCATCCTGGAGAGATACTCCCTGGCCAACTCCCGGACTCTGGCCGGACTGGAGAACCGCAGCCTGACGCGGATCGGCGGCATGGTCGCCGCCGTGCAAAACGGCATCTCAAAAAAGAGCGGCAAGCCTTACTCGCTCGCCACGCTCGAGGACCTGGAGGGAGTCATCCCCGTTCTTTGCCTCAACGAGAGCTACGACAAATATCACGACCACCTCCAGCCCGGCAAAGTCCTCCTGGTCATCGGCGAGGTCAACATCGGCGACGACAAGCCCAAGCTCTTTGCCCAGGAGATCATGCCCCTGGATGACGCGCCCGAGCGTTACACCAAACAGGTCCACCTCCGCCTCAGCACAGCCCGCGTAAAACCTGAGGATTTGGAATCCGTGCGCGAGGTCATTGCCATGCACCCGGGCAAGTGCCCGCTGTTTCTCTGTTTTGTCCGGCCGTCCGGGGATGTCCTCTTCGTCGAAGCCCACGAGCGGTTTTTTGTGGCCCCCTCCCGCGCGCTGGAGCAGGCGGCCGACGAGCGGTTCGGCCCGGGGACCTACTACGCGAAGGCCGACTGCAGCCTGCCGGAGCGCGCCCCGCGGCGCTGGGAAAGGCGCGAGAACAACGGGGACGAATAGCGGGAAGACAGCCTTCGCGCGGCTGACAGTATCCCGCTGCTATAGGAATTGCCGCGGCCCCCGCATCACGGGGTCAACAATTCAAAACCGAACACCCGAAAGTCAGCGGGGTTGGCCGTGATGATTTGGCGCACGCCGGCGGTCCACAGGATGGCCCCGAGCTCGGTGTCGAGGACGCGTTTGCGGCCGAGATGGTGGCACTGCATCCAATCGAGGAACAGCTTGGTGGATGCGTCAGTGGGAAAGACATGCTGCACCTCGGCGGCGTCCCACCAGAGGCGGGCTTTGTCCACCGCTTCGTCCGCCGTCAACGGTTTTTGAAACCGGCGCGGGTCCGTGACGACGTGGATGAACTCGGCGAGCACCTGGGGGGCCAGCGCGAGGGGGACCCGGGGCTGGAGGATCTCGCGTTGAAGGAGGGCGTGAGCGGCCTTATGTGCGGGCAACTCAACGAGCTCGATCTGCACCAGGAAGGTGGTGTCAGCCCCGATCATCGCCGTGCATCGAGCATTTCACCCAGCATATCGTCCTTGGGAGAGGGAAAAGGGCGCAGGACCGCGCCAACGGAACTCGGCCTGATGTTGCGCAAGGACGAGCGCTCGGTGACCGGCGACAGCTTTGCAACGGGTTTGTGCGCATCGGTGATGAGCAGTTCGCCCTCGCGCTCGAGTTGGCGCACGAGTTCGGGCAGTTTCTTTTGCGCTTCGCCCAACGTCACCGTATGCATGAAACGACTATCGTCTGAATCAGACCCAATGCCAATAAAGAAAGTCTTGATCCTGGACCCAATTTGCTCCCTGCCACCCGGCATGAGCAAACGAATCGCCTTCAGCCCGCATATTTCCTATCAGTAGTGGACTTACGTTGGTTTCTCCAGCAGGGGATTGAAGCCAGCTTGCCGGAAGTGGCGGTCTGTCATGAAGGAATCCCGGATCCTCAGTTCATGCATCAACTCAAAGCTCACGCAGTCCGTAAAGGACCACCCTTTGTCATGGCGCCGCGCAAAAAGACTGGCGGCGGCCTGGAAGCGCTCCGGCCCTACCCATTGGATTTGCAAGGCCTCGCTGGCGGCGACGGTCCGGAGGAAATCCGCGGCATCCCAAAGGGCCAGAAAGCCGGCGGTGTCCATGAACACATCATTCGCGGCCATAAAGGATATGGTCTATGTCGGCGTGCGTGGTTTTGCCCTTGGGACTCGGGGCTGCGCGGTGGCCGATCGTCAAGAATGGGTCGCTTGCCGGGTCGGACGGGCCTGGGGCAGTGACCGGCTCGAGTCTCGCGGCGGGACCCCCGCGGTGCGCAAGGGCAAAGACCGCCCGGAGTAAGCCGAACAAGGCCAAGCTGGACGGAGCTCGCCAGACCGGCGCATCAGGCTGTAGCAGCGCTTGCGGGCGCGGGGATAATAAACCCTGCTGAGCCAAGGGCCCGTGGGCACAGCCGCGGACCGATACATCCGGACTCTGAGCGAGACACGGAGAGGAACGTAGGCTCCGCGTCAAACGCCGCCGGGAACGGCTGCGGAAGGGCGCGGAGCGACGAGGCTGGCTTCCAGCCGCACCGGGGGGAACTCGCCGTGCGGGATGAACAGAGGGGGTGGGGGAAACGCGGGCGGGACCCGATGGCCATTTGCCACGATGCTCGAAAGGGCAGAAACACGGGAAGCCATTGGGTTAAACCGGTCGCGCCTCCACTCCACTCGACCAATTATCAGTTTTATTTTTTCGCGCCGCCGTAAAACTGCCCGATTGCGTCGCATACGCGGTCGGCGGCGTCCAGGGTCATCTGGCCGTGAATGGGCAGGGAGAGGATTTCTTTGACGAATTGTTCCGTGCGGGGCAGCTTGGGCACATAGGGAAAGCGGCCGGTGACGGCGGGCTGCAGGTGGTTGGGTTTGGGGTAGTGGATGCCGGTCTCGATGTTCTGTTCCTTGAGGAATTTCTGGAGGTCGTCGCGACGGTCGCAGCGGACGACGTACATGTGGTACACCGCCTTTGCCCACTCGCGTTCGGGGGGCGTATGGACCAGCCCTTTCAGACGTTCGTTGTAACGGGCGGCTATCTTGCGCCTGTTTTCGTTGAAGGCGTCCAGGTGCTTGAGCATGACGCGGCCGATGGCGGCGTTGATTTCGTTGAACCGCACGTTGTAGCCGGTGAACTCGTGGTCGTATTTGCCCTGGCGGCCATGGTTGCGCAGCATCCGCAGCCGGT